>CAVPTI010000011.1:0-162755 GCA_963708775.1 uncultured Alphaproteobacteria bacterium
ACGCGCAAGCCCCCGAGTGGGCTTTCTGATAGCGCCACGTCGCCTCCATAGAGGCGGGTGAGGTCCCGTGCAATCGCAAGTCCCAATCCTGAGCCGGCTTGCTGGCTGTCCCAGCGTTCGCCCACGTTGAAGACGATCTCGCGCGCTTCAGGAGGAATGCCGACCCGTCATCATCGATCAGAATTGTCACGCGCTTCTCTGTCGTCGCGGCACCACTCGAGATCTCTACTCGGCGATTTGCATGCTTGAAAGCGTTATCGAGCAGTGTCGCCAGGATCTCTCAAGTCTTGGCGATCGCATGCGACGCGGATCTCGGGACTGAGCGCAATCTTCACTTTGATCTCCCGCCCTCGATAGAGGCGCTGCAAGGCCGACGTCACCTCGTCTGCTGCGGCGGCAACCGAGGCTGAGTTTCCGAGTGTGACCTGAGCCGCCGCGGCCCGAGCGCGCGTGATCTGGTGGTCGATGTGGATCTGCATTTTTTTGACTTGCGAGACGATCGTAGTGGCCGAGCTTGAGAGACCATCACGTTCAAGACGATGGGCTTCGTCCGATAGGATTGCCAACGGGGTCTTTAGACCGTGAGCGATGTTCCCCGCCTGCGTCCGGGCTCTCTGCACGAGGTCGCCGGTGGATGCCAAAAGCCCGTTCAGATCATCCACGAGTGGTTGGACCTCGGAAGGAAACGGGTCGGAAATCTGTTTGCGCTGTCCATTTCTCACGTATCCCAAAGCTTCACGAAGCTGGTCGAGCGGGCGCAGCGCAAACGCGATGAGCAAGCCCGCAGCTAGGATCAAGGCCCCGGCGAAAGTTGCTAAAGAGAGTCCAAGCGTCCGGTTGAACTCGCCCAGCACCGTATCGAGGTGGCGCTGATCGGTCCCAATAATGAAGCGCACCACAGGTCCAAATGGCGTCTGCCACCGGCCCTGCTCGGCGACAAGGATGGGACCCGTCGGCCCCTCGGTCAAATGCGTGTGAACGCCGACGTCCTTTGGCTCGTCAATCGGCGTCCGCAGCATTGGCCCTTGCATCGAGGCCGACCGGGCCAGCACCGCGTCGCCGCGCTGTATCTCCCAGTAGAAACCGGAAAGCACTTCGTCATATCGGGGGTCGCTTAAGGGGCGGGTGAGAACCGCCTTGCTATCCTTGAGGTCGGCAAGGCGCTCAAGCTCGGAGAGATGAACGTAGAGTTCTTCTTTGAACTGCGCCGTCACGTGATGGCGGAAAACCGCTGACAGCACGAGCCCCGCGGAAATGATGCCCACGAGGATCCAGAGGGCCGCCATGACGATCAATCGTGTTTTCAGACTTTGCAGCACGGGCATGGCTAGTCCATCCGGTATCCGAGGCCGCGGATTGTCTTGATGAGGTCCGGCGACGTTTTGCGGCGAAGACGGCCCACGTAGACTTCGATCGTGTTCGACTCGCGGTTGTCCTCCGTCGTGTAGAGGTGCTCGATGAGTTCGCTCTGTGACACGATGCGGCCGATCCGGTGCATGAAGTAATCGAGCATGCGCAGTTCGAGGGCCGTGAGTTCTATCGGCGATCCATCGTACGTGGCCCTGCCCGTCGTGGTGTCGAGCGTGAGGCGTCCATGCGTCAGCTCCGCAGACGCCATGCCGGCTGTCCTGCGGATCAAGGCCTTGAGGCGCGCTGCCACCTCCGGAACATGGAATGGCTTGGTCACATAATCGTCGGCGCCGGCATTCAATCCGTCGACTTTTTCCGACCAAGTCCCTCGCGCAGTGAGGATCAAGACCGGAAAATTCCGGTTCTCGCGCCGCCAAGCCTTCAGAACGTCAACTCCCTCCATTTGCGGCAAGCCCAGATCGAGGACAACGGCGTCGAATGTGTCGTCCATCCCGAGGGCGAGACCATCCGGACCGTTGAAGGCGTATTCAACGGAAAAGCCCGCCTCGGCAAGACCCTCGCCAAGCCGTTGCGCGATTTCTCGATCGTCTTCCACCAGTAGGATCCTGATGGCCGCCTCCCATTTGCTGCCGCGGCTTTGAATAACATGTCGAAGCTGAAAGCCAGCTGAAAAGCCCCCGAACATCACGCCGCAGGTGAATTCAGGTTGGTTTCAGGTTCGCATGGCTCAGTCCTCATCGACGAGACGTCAGGCCGCCGTCATTGGACTGCCGACAAAATGCCCCCGCCGAAGATTCCGGTGGTCAGATTGAGGGAAAACCGAGCCATGGATGACTTTCGAATACTGATGGGGGCCAGAGCCACAACGACCCTGTTGGCAATACTCGTCCTGAGCAGCCTCGCCAGTACGACCAGCGCATTCAGTCTTGGCACCAATTCAGTGACGATTGACCATCACGACATCGCGGGAACCGGCATGCCTCGCCAACTTCAATTCGTCGACGTGCGGGACGCACGGCACTGCCACAACACACCGCGGCGAACGTACTGCCACACGAAGGAAAACTTGCCTGTCCGGGTTCCAGATTTAAAGGCTTCGTCGGCACTGAGGCTCCGCCATGTTTCTTGAAGTAAACTCGAAGTTGAAATCCGCCCGCACGATGATGCCGTCCCGTCATGCGCTCTCGCCTTTGCTCTCGCGTGCTGCACGACCGGGGCGTCGGCGAACGATGTCGTGATCTCCCCTTCGCAAGTTGAGCAGTTGGACATCGCGCTGACCCGCGTGAAGCCGGCCACAAAGGAATCCGTAGCTGTCTTGCCCGGTACGGTCGTGCCGGCCTCGAACGCGCGGATCACGGCGGCGGCGCCCTTCGCGGGAACGGTGTTGAAGGTCGACGCCCTTCCGGGGCAAGTCGTCCGCAAAGGCGACCCGCTCATCACGGTCCTCAGCCGGGATCTGGTCGAAGCTCACGGCAACCTCGCCCAGCAGGAGGCAGAACTCCAACGCGTGGCTGCCGTCGCAGGCTGGAAGCGCGATCTTGCCGACAAAAAGATCCTGAGCATGTCCATCGCCGAGGAGGCCGAGGCGCATGTCCGCAAAACGGAGGCGGCCATTGCCGCTCAGAAGCGGGCCTTCTCGATCGGCGACATCACGATGGGTGAAGGCGGACGCTACATCATCGTCGCGCCGGAGGAGGGTAAGATTGTCATCGCATCCGTACAGCCCGGATCGCAAGTCGCGGCCATGGCGGCAGCCGTCACCGTGTCGACCAGCGACGAATTATGGATCGAAGCGCAACTACCTGCCGATCTCGTGCAGCAGGTTCGCCCAGGCGATCCCGTGCAAATCTCAGACACACTTGAGGGCACCGTCCTGTCTGTTGGCGGCACGCTTGATTCCGTGACGCGGTCCGCAACCCTGCTCGCCACTATTCCGGCGGGCTCCCATCTGATCGCAGGTCAGCTTGTCAGCATCACGCTGAAGCGTCCCGCCGAAACGGGTAGCTACGAAGTTCCCGCGTCATCCGTTGCCTGGGTCAACAACGCCCATGTCGTCTTCACGCGAAGCGCGGATGGATTTGCCCTGACACCCGTGATTCTCAAGGGAAAGTCGCGGACTTCCGCCACGGTGACGGGCGCCCTTACGCCCGATCAGCAAATAGCCGCCAGTGGTTTGCCGCAGCTCGAAGCCCTCCTGCAGGGTGAATGATCCATGTTGAGGCGCCTGATAGACTTCTCGCTGACACAACGGGTCTTCATGCTTCTTCTGGCGGGGCTGGTCGCCGCTATCGGCGGCTATGCGTTCCGGACAATCCCGATCGACGCCTTTCCGAACGTCTCGCCGGTTCAGGTCAAAATGATCCTGAAGGCGCCGGGTATGACTCCGGAGGAGGTCGAGAGCCGCGTAATCTCGCCGCTCGAAATGGAGCTTCTCGGGATTCCGCGCCAAACCATTCTGCGTTCTGCCGCGAAATACGCAATCGCCGATATCACGCTCGATTTCGAAGACGGTACAGATATCTACTGGGCCCGGCAGCAAGTTGCCGAGCGTCTTGCGACCGTACAAGCAGATCTCCCAGCGAGTGTCAGCGGTGGGCTTGCACCTGCTTTGACGCCACTATCTGACGTCTTCATGTTCACAATTGAAGGCGGCGACCTCACGCTTGAGGAACGCCGCAGCCTGCTCGATTGGACCATCCGGCCTGCACTGCGCACCATTCCCGGCGTTGCGGACGTGAATGCCTTGGGTGGGCTCGTTCGAACCTTCGAAGTGGTTCCCGATGGGTCGAAACTCGCGGCCGCAAGTCTCGGGGTCACCGATATCATCCGCGCAATCGAGTATAACAATCGCAACGACGGCGCAGGTCGTATTTCTGAAGGCGAGAAGGCCCTCGTCGTTCGAAGCCAGGGGGCCATTGTGACGCCAGACGATCTCTCGCAGATCGTTCTCAAAACAGTCAACGGACGCGTCTTGCGTCTGGGCGACGTCGCCGCTGTTCGCATTGGGAGCCTGACCCGCTACGGAGCCGTCACGCATGACGGACAGGGCGAAGCCGTCCAAGGTCTCGTTCTGTCACTTCGCGGCGCCGACGCGAGTGCCCTCGTTGCGTCCATTCGTGCGCGCTTGCAAGAACTGAAGCCGAGCTTGCCGGACGGTGTGAGGTTGGAGGTCTTCTACGACCGTTCCCACCTCATCACGGAGGCCGTTGGCACGGTCACTAAGGCGCTTCTTGAGGCAACGGTGCTCGTGGTCGTTCTCCTGCTGGCCTTCCTCGGTAACATCCGCGCGGCCCTCGTCGTCGCGGTCACGCTCCCCTTCGCTGCGCTTGTCACGTTCGCGATGATGCGGGCGTTCGGTATGTCGGCCAACCTGATGAGCCTTGGTGGTCTCGCAATCGCGATCGGCCTGATCGTCGATGCCGCTGTCGTGGTCGTCGAGAATACGGTCGAACGCTTGCATGCAGGTGACGGCCGGATTCCCCTTTTGCATCAGGTTTATCGCGCGGCCAGCGAGGTCGCGACGCCCGTCACGTCGGGCATCGTAATTATCTGCCTCGTGTTCCTGCCGCTGTTGTCGCTGCAGGGCCTTGAGGGCAAACTGTTCGGACCGGTCGCCCTCACGATCGTCTTCGCGCTCAGCGCCTCTCTGATTCTCTCCCTGACGCTGATCCCTGTTCTGTCGTCGTTTGTCCTGAAACAAGGCGGACATGGTGAGCCTTGGCTCATGCGCGTTCTCACACGTGGCTACAAAGCCGCGCTCGCCGCTTGCCTCCGCTTTCCCGCACCCGTGTATGGGGTGGCGCTCACCGGGTTGGTCGCAATGGTCGTGGCCTACACGGCGGTCGGCAAGTCGTTCATGCCAACGATGGACGAGGGCTCCGTCATCATGCAGGTGACGAAGTTGCCTTCGATCAATCTTGACGCGAGTATTGCAGGCGACCTTCTGATCCAGAAGCGCCTCATGGCAAAGGTTCCGGAGATCGAGAGGATCGTCGCCCGCGTCGGATCAGACGAACTGGGCCTCGATCCGATGGGATTGAACGAGACCGACGCGTTTCTGGTTTTAAAGCCGAAGCACGAATGGCGCGTTCAAGACAAAGAATGGCTGGTTGGAGAACTCCGAGCAGCGATGAGCGAGTTACCGGGCTTCGAGTTCGCCTTCACGCAGCCGATCGAAATGCGGACATCCGAAATGCTCACCGGTGCCCGCGGTGATCTGGCAGTAAAAATCTTCGGCCCGCAGCTCGATGTCTTGTCTGACCTGGCAGGACAAGTCCAGACCACACTCAGCGGGATTACCGGAGCCTCCGAAGTCTCAACTGTCGCCAACGACAACGTGGATTATCTGGAAGTCGCCGTCGATCGGCTTGCCGCTGGCCGGACTGGTCTCGATGTCACACGCGTGCAGGACGAGCTGCGGGCCATGGTTGAAGGCGCATCCGCCGGTATTGTTGCCGAAACCGGACGGCGCACACAGATCGTCATCCGAGGCAACGAGAGCGTTCGCCGCTCGCCTGAGGAATTCCAGCGGATGCAGCTCGCAGCAGGTGATGGCGGTCTCGTCCGGGTGCAGGATGTGGCCGGCGTACGCCGCACCGCAGGGCCTGTGAAGATCGACCGGGAAAATGCCTCTCGCTTCGCGATCGTTCAGGCTTACGTATCGGGACGCGATCTCGTTGGCTTTGTTGAAGAGGCGCAAAAGGCCGTAGCAGAGAAGGTCACGCTGCCGGGCGGCTACCGACTGGTCTGGGGCGGGCAATTCGAGAACCAGCGCCGGGCGGCGACGCGACTGGCGATCGTTGTTCCGATCGCCATCATTTCGATCTTCGGCGTTCTCTTTGCAACGCTGAGATCGGTCCGCCAGTCGCTGCTCATCCTGGCGAACGTGCCGTTCGCACTTGTCGGCGGCATTCTCGCTTTGCTTCTATCCGGCGAGTATCTCTCGGTTCCCGCATCTGTCGGCTTTATTGCGCTACTCGGCATCGCGGTTCTCAACGGTCTCGTCCTCGTTTCGTATTTCAACCAGCTCCTCGCCGAAGGTGTTCCGATCGAGAGGGCCGTGTTCGAAGGTGCCGTACGCCGGCTTCGCCCGGTTCTAATGACAGCGAGCATCGCTGCACTCGGACTCGTTCCACTTCTGTTTGCTACGGGCCCAGGGTCCGAGATCCAGAAACCGCTCGCCATCGTCGTAATCGGCGGACTGGTGACCTCGACCGCCCTGACCCTCATCCTTCTTCCGATCCTCTTCCGCCGCTTCGGCGTCCCCGCCGGTGCCGGATCACAACCTGAGAAGCGGAGCTTCACGTGGAATCGACTTTCTGCAAACTCACTCTCGTAGTGCCGTCAGATGCGCAAGACCGCATCATCGAATTGATGCTGGCGTCGGACCCGCCCGTCAACGGCTTCACCATGTGGCAAGCCGATGGTCACGGTGAGAGTTTCAAAACCGCAAACCTTGGCGAGCGCGTGCGCGGCCGCGTCGAGCGCAGTGTGTTCATCGCAGTTATGGGACTGAGCCGGGCGAAGTCTCTGGTGGATGAAATTGGCCGAAAGGCGCCAATCCCGCACATGGCTTACTGGATTGAGCCTGTCATCGAGTTCGGGCGAACGGCAGCTGCGACGCCGAAGGACGGACTAGCAGGAGTAGCGCCATGATCGCTTCCTGTACGATGACCTTATCGGTCTTTATCTCCATTGGATTTATCGCTGGCGTGATTGTCGTGGCCATCTGGGCCTCGCGCCGCCCCACGGAACAGTCCATGCTGGTGGAGCGGCTGACACAAGCCCGCGAGATAAATCCACCATAAGGATTTTTGTCTCGGGTGGAAGCACTCAGCCATTCGAAATTTGGGCGGATAAACCCAGGACCGTCGGCTTTACCAAAAAGACCCGGATGTCGCGCGCGTGCAACTCAGGCGGCGAAATCTCAAAAGCAGTCAACCGAGGCGACACACCATGCAGCTCGCACGACTCTGGTACGTCTTTCTCGCGCTGGTCATTTCACTTACGGGGCTCTGGTGGCTCAGCTTGGCTCCCGGTGCATTCACCGGAGATTTCTGGCTGACACGCAGGACGCTGGTGATGGGCACAGGCGTTCTCGCATTTGGCCTTATGTCGGTTGGCGTCATCCTGGCGGCGCGGCCGGTGTGGTTCGAGACTCCCTTAGGTGGGCTCGACAAGTTCTACAGATTGCACAGATGGCTCGGCATCTCCGCTTTCGCCTTTGCGACGGCTCATTGGGTCCTTCGGATGGGACCATCGTGGATCAGCTTTTTTGATCTCCTTACATTGCCAGCCCGCCCGCCTCGGACCGCCGACACATCCACCGATTTCAACATTTTTCGGGATCTGAAACATCCGGCGGCTCAGATCGGTGAGTGGACCTTCTATGTCCTCGCCGTTCTGGTCACGCTCGCGCTCTGGAGGCGATTTCCGTACAAGTACTTCTTCAAGACGCACAAGCTGATGCCGGCCCTCTACCTGCTCCTCGTCTTTCATACATTCATTCTTGTGGACCAATCCTACTGGCTAAAGCCAATAGGTCCGGTGCTTGCGCTACTATTGATTTTGGCTCTCGCAGCCGCGCTCGTCTCACTCTTGCAGAGGATCGGCAATCGTCGACGAGCCTCGGGAAAAGTCACACGGATCAAACTACATGACGATCAGGAAGTGCTGGATGTCGGCATTCAGCTCGATACGGCGTGGCCCGGACATGAAGCCGGCCAGTTTGCATTCGTCGACTTCGACGACCCGGAATTCGCCCATCCCTTCACAATCAGCTCCGCTTGGAAGGACGATGGACATTTAATGTTCACCATCAAGGCACTTGGCGACTACACACGGACGCTGGCAGAGAGCCTCCATCTAGGGCAAGGCGTCGTCGTGGAAGGCCCATATGGACGCTTCAATTTTCGAGGCACCCAGAGCCGTCAAATTTGGATCGGTGGAGGCGTTGGCATCACGCCATTCATTGCCGCTCTCAAGGCGCGATCAACGCACGACCAGCTTTTGGAGGTCGACTTGTTCTACGCAACCCGCAAGACCGACCCGGTCTTCACGGACAGCATCCAGCAACTCGCCGAGCAGACAGACGTGCAATTCCATGTGCTGCAGGAGAGTGATGGCCTATTGACCGTGGAACGCATCGAAGCGCTGGTGCCTCAATGGAAGCAGTCTGACATATGGTTCTGCGGACCTTCAGGTTTTGCAGCGGCGCTTCGAAATCCCATGATCGAACAGGGGCTGCCTGGGGCTCAGTTTCACCAGGAACTGTTTGAGATGCGATGATCGTTCTAAACCACCCGGCCTATGATGGAATGTCGAAATCAAATTGAGAGTGTGATGCGTAGAATGCATGTTCATCCTGAATTCCACCTCGTTAAGCGTATCGGTTGGCTGCGCGCAGCGGTTTTGGGTGCAAATGATGGGATCGTATCAACCGCAAGTCTCATTGTCGGCGTGGCCGCAGCAGCGGCCAAACCTAGTGATATCTTGATTGCCGGGGTGGCGGGACTCGTCGCTGGGGCGATGTCAATGGCCGCAGGAGAGTACGTGTCGGTGAGTTCTCAGTCTGACACAGAACATGCCGATCTCGCACGCGAGCGCAAGGAGCTCACCGATAACGTAGAATTTGAGCGTGAGGAACTGGCGCAAATCTACGTCAATCGCGGGCTTGACTATGCGTTGGCTGTCAAGGTGGCTCAGCAGTTGATGGCCAAAGATGCCTTGGGAGCGCATGCCAGAGATGAACTCGGCATCTCAGAAATTAGCACGGCTCGTCCCATTCAAGCTGCTCTTACGTCAGCGGCCACGTTTGCAATTGGCGCCGCCATGCCGCTCCTGATGGTTGTCGTCTCACCAGAGTAGATGTCTGTGTTCACTATTGGCCCTGAGCTGCCTCGTGTTGCAAGCCACTCGATGTCGGCAACCGAGTGACGAGCGGCCGTGAGCGGTGATCACGTCTGGTTTAAACCGGATACCGGATCCACCGACCGCGGCTGCCAAAGGTCACTTTTGAACCGTTGCTGACTTTTTAGTGTTCTGTTCGATTATCTCTGTTGGAGAAGATTGCCTCGTGGCGCGTTACTCTAGCCACTGTAGCTCCGAAAATTTTGGGTCTTGCCAGTATGGACGCCGCACTCACTGCCGAGCGTTGGAAGGGTTCATAAATTGTTAGTGAGGCTTGTCAGATGAGCAGAACGCCCGCAGGAAGCTACGGGCGCTTTTTCTTGTCTAAATGGCGAAGTCTTCCAAGCTCGCACCCTTCTTAAGGCGAGCAATCAGCCAGTCTGGCCGGCGACCGCGGCCAGTCCAGGTCTGTGAGGCATCGTTTGGATTGGCGTACTTGGCAACAGACTTGCCAGCGCGGCCACGTTTGCCATTGAGGCCGTAGATCTCATGGACAGAGAATTCTGAGCCATTGAGCAGGCGGTCAATCTTTGCCTTCAGTTCGGCTTTGGTGGTCTCGCGTGCCTGTGTCTTAGCCTTGGCGATCCGGGCTTCCAGGTCTTCAATCTGCTTCAGCGACATACGCTCAACATTAACGGCAGTCATTCTTGCATTCCCCTGTCCTGTTTGTGATTGGTGGTTTGTACAGGCTTGGTCGCGATGCGCAACAATCTCTGCGTGAAATAAGGTTATGTACTGGACTGTGCATAATGTGCTGATCAAGCTTGGCGGAATTTGAACTGTTGATGAGAGCAACAAGCTTCTGTTTCTGCTGATCAGTCATACGCAGCGAGCCTGGCTTAGCGGTTGATGTTGAGCTGGGATCGCGGAGGAATTGCTTGGAGTTTTCATGGGTGTGCTGCTGGTTGTGTGGCCAAGCAGACTGCTTGATTAGAAGCTAAAGCCCACAACGGTCGGAAACCTCATAGGGCGTCTGGTTTAAAGCGGACTTAGCGTCCCTATGAAATTGAAGGTTCTAGGGTGTTGGAGTAGTCGTCGGTTCAGTCGTTGGAGCCGCCGCATCAGGCGCAGCTGCCGGAGCGGATGAAGGTGCCTTGGGCTTTGCTGGCTCTGTTGCCTTTTCCTCACTCCTTTGTTCCGAGCAACCGTCAGTAATCGCTGCGAACGTCGACATTGCCACATTTGCTATCTTGGCGACGCTTGCCATTGTGATCTCCGATTTTTTTCTTCGGCCCGCTGCCGCGATTCATATGTTCGGTGGGCTGGAGTAAGTTTTCAAGGCTCGGGAGTTTTGCGCCAACACTAGCATGGCGTCAATCAGGACGCCGTCATCTGCGCTTTGGCAGCAACGTTCGATCGCGTCGGCGCAGCGGTCAGAGCGGGGACAAGATCCTGGCGTAAAACGCAAAATCGAGTGTGATGCCGAGGGCGAAAGCGTAATTTGCAATATCGGTGACAGAACTGGCAGAAATGGGCATAGCCCGCACGAGTAATTTGCAATATTTGCAGGTCGTGGGTGTGAAGTCATGGATGCCGAGTTCGTTCGCATGTTTTTCTTGTTCTTCGCGGTGGGGATTGCGCTAGCGATGTTTGTCGGGTCGCTGGCACTGATGGAGTTTGGACGGCGGATGGGTGCGAGACGGTTGGCGGAGGAGGGTACCGCTGCAATGGCGGGGCTCAATGCCGTTGAAGGTGCTGTTTTCGCCCTTATGGGATTGCTGCTGGCCTTTACGCTCTCAGGCGCGCTCCAGCGATTTGACGAACAACGAACCCTCATCATGCATGAGACTAATGCTATCAGCACGGCCTATGCCCGCCTTGGAATGCTGGATGGGCCAGCGAAATCGACCTGAGGTCGAAGCTCAAGTCCTACCTGTCTGAGCGCCTGCACCTCTACAAACTGCCGATTGGGTTCTCTATCGTCGAAGACACATCGATTTACGACGCTGATCAGCAGAGGAAGATTGCGGAGATCAGGTCGCAAGTGTTTGATGGAGCTGTTGCGGCTTGCGAGCGGATGCCGACGACGGCACCTTGCACGTTGATTTTGCCTGCACTGAATGAGGCGTTTGAAGCCGCTCAAGATCGAGCAGGGGCGAACGAACGGCATCCACCGCGCATCATTTACATCATGCTATTCGCTCTCGGCTTGGGAGGTTCTGTGCTGGGTGGCTTTGGGATGGGAGCTGCAAAGAGGCGCAGTGCCGTTCAATGGTGACATTGAGCCGCGATGTCGATCGCACTTTACATCATTACAGATATCGAATTTCCGCGCCAAGGTCTAATTACGGTCGCCTATTTTGATCGCTTCTTGGAACAGGTTCTAAGTTCGATGAAGTAATCGGCGGCTAGGCTTGATAGGCGAAGCGCATCACTCGATCCTTGAGGTCAGTCATTCAGAATTACCCGATACGCGGCCAGAAAGGCAATGAACATGTGATGCTAAGGGCGAGTAAAGCGGCTTCGTAGTTCATTTTGATTTGTTCGTTCGTTCGGTCGATTAAGTTCCAACCGGACATGTTGCTCGACTTAGAAGTGGTTCGCTTTTGACCCATAGCGGCCATCGGCGCGTCTTGTACCACAACATAGACGACTACCGATCCAGCCGGCGGAATTTGACTCGGCGGTTGATGGCGCCTCCAGTCAGTGTTGAATTGTCCGCCTTGGGCTTAGTCATGCCATGACCAATCGACTGCAAGCGATTGAGGGCAACACAGTGCTGATTAGAGCTTGCTTGACCGACGCCGCCCTCTGTTCGGAGAGCCGCATGTTGTATTCAGCCCCGCCGATCGAATCCGTATGGACCGCAATAAGAATGGTTCAGTTCGGATTTGCTGCAGCATGACCGCCATTTTGCGCACAAGCTGCGCCGTTTCGGGACGAAATGCGGCGCTGTCAAAATCGAACAGCAGCCCATAAACATCATAGGTGCTGAGCGTATCGAGCGCCTGTCTCATCTCTGCTTGCAGACCGAGACCGGCCACGACCCGTGTTCCCCAAAATGGTCCTGGGCCTCTGATCTGAATGGCGCGCTCGATATTTACGTGTCTCCCGCCGAGAGGTGTCTGTGTGTCGTGCAAAGGTAGAAGACTAATTGCATATCTTCATCTTGATATTTATCGCGTCAATGCTGACCATATTATGGGGAATATCATCAGCATATCTTAATCACATTATCTTCTTTGACCTACTGGCGGGGACTCAAACCAACTAACCGGAGAAAGAGTCTTTCAGCTGCAAACCATCAGCAGGAATTCAAGCAATGAGCAGATGCCCGGAAATTCGAGTGATGGCAGTTCTTGCTTGCGGGCTGCTTGTCATATCCAATCCAGCCAGAGCTGGCGATCCAGATGGCAAGTGGCAAGTTCGTGCCGGTGTGACGGGCGTAATCTTCGATGACGATGTGACGTCGGTAAAGACGAGCACTGGTGTCGATCTGCAAAGTGCACAGGGCGCAGATGCAAAGATCGGCGATGTCGTCGTGCCGACCTTGACCGTTACTTATTTTCTAACACCGAACATCGCGATCGAAGGAATCTGCTGCACGCTACAGGTAAAGGCTGAAGGGACGAACGGCCTTGAGGGAGCAGGAGATCTCGTTGAAGCCTGGGTACTGCCCCCCGCGATTACAGCCCAATATCGCTTTGATCGTCGCGCCGGGTTTCAGCCCTATGTCGGTGCAGGCTTCCAGTGGGTGCACTACTGGGCCGACCGGGGCGACAATGCATTGGGCGCGAGAAGTGTTGATATTGACGATAGCTTTGGTCTGGTTCTGCAAGCTGGCATCGACTACGCGCTTTGGAACGGGTGGTCGTTGAACCTTGATGTCAAGAAGTCGTGGATCGACACCACGATCACTTGGAAAGATACGGTGCTCGCCGGCGGCGCGGACATCGAAGCAGATCTGGAGCTCGATCCGCTTTGGGTCACTGCATCTCTGGGTTACCGCTTCAATTCTGACGATCTGTTCGGTCGCCGAAGCCAGTCAGATCCGTTGAAATAATGCCCTACGGTCCGGGGGCCCATTCTGGCAGGCATTGGAAGTGAGGCGTATTGCGCCTCACTTCTGCGTTTAGCGCGAAGCAGCCTTCACTGCTTTGATGGGCTTATCGTCGTAGTATGGAGATGCCATTCCGCGGTTTGCCTGCTCGGTGACATCACCATCGAACAACTTCACAGAAAGCGTGCCGCCCAGTTGTTTCGCGGCCGACGCGAGGTAGCCTTCGGCGTAGGCGCGGGCATTTTCTAAAGAGTTAAATTCATAAAATCCGCCAATGGTATGATTATTGATGCCGCTGAGCCACGTTTTGCTCTTGAGGCCTGGGTTCTTTTTCATGGCGGTGTTGATATTCGGCCAGTCGATCTCTGCGAACGGGATGGCAACTTGTATCTCTGCGTAGAGAAACACTTTTTTGACGCTCATGGTCCTGGCCTCCTTCGATACTGTTTTAGCAGCGCTCCCCGCTGCGTGGCTTCTCATAATTCTGGGCAAATAGGCTGGCAAGAAACAGTTTCTTCTAAAGAAATAGTTTTTTCTTCGTTCCCCTGATTTATGCGCGATGTTAGCGCTTTTGACGACATCGCCGGAAGGCGTTTTCAATCTCAATGGTAGTAATTAAAAAGGACCATCGTTCCAATGTCTGCGGGCTTGGTTGAGCGGTACTATACTCAGGATCTTCACGGTCCGTATGAAACATTCCACTTGGGTGATTTTCCGCTTGAAAGCGGAAAGACGCTACGTCGAGCAAGCATCGCATACTCGACGCTCGGCCAGCTCTCAGAGAAGCGGGACAATGCGATACTGTTCCCCTCTTGGTACTCAGGAACATCAAAGATTCTCGAGCAGGCCTACGCCGGTCCGGGGCGCGCCCTCGATCCGCAGGTCTACTTCATTATTTTCGTCAACCAAATTGGTAATGGTCTGTCTGTAGCCCCGAGCAACGCCGATCTTGAGAATGCTGGCGCAGACTTTCCTGAGATCTCCATTGGTGACGACGTCCGGGCGCAGCATCGCCTTGTGACGGAGCGATTTGGCTTATCCCAACTCCAACTCGTCGTTGGAGGATCAATGGGAGCTCAACAGACGTTCGAATGGGCCGTCCGCTATCCGGATTTCGTCAAGCGAGCTGCTCCAATCGCCGGCACAGCGCAGGCAACGAAGCATAACAAGCTTCTGGTCGAGTCATTCATTGATGCGATTGTGAGTGATGAGGGCTTCGAAGGCGGGCGCTACAAGGACCGCGCGGATGTCGAGCAGGGGCTTCGTCGACATGCGCGGTTGTTTGCGGTGTCTGGCTTCACAGCTGGATTGTTCAATCATGGTTTGTACACGGCTCTCGGCTTTCAGACTGTCGACGAGTTCGTCACAGGTTTCGTTGAGGCACATTTTGTTCAGCAAGATCCGAATAATCTGCTGACCCTCCTCACAAAGTGGAAAAACGGGGACGTAGCAGGGGCTGGCTTTCATACACTGCAAGCGGCTCTTGGTGCCATTTCAGCAAAGGTGTTCGTCATCGCCATCGATGAAGACCTGTTCTTCCCCTTTGCTGATCTTGAACGTGAGCAGTCCCTGATTCGAGATAGTGAACTGCGGCGGATATCCTCCCCGTGGGGTCATCTCGCGCTTTTTGAACTCGATCCTGTCTTCAACGACGAAATCGATCGGCATCTACGAGATCTGCTCGGCGTCCTGCCGACAGAAGCGACCGCGCGTCCACGCCAGGTTCCGGTCGTCGCGGCGCATTAAACCATCGGACCATAGGACAACCAAGTCATGGGTATCTGGCAATCACTTACCAGTGCGTTGAAAAAGGAGAGCACCGTGTCCGCCGTTGAAGCAAAAGTAGCTGTAGTCGAAGAGCCGCGTCCAGCGATTGATCCACATCCGCTAAGTCCCTACGTCGCGTGGGCTGGACGTCGGAACCGAGAGCCGATCCTGCAGGTCTTCAAACAGATATTCCCCCCGAGTGGGCGCGTGCTCGAGCTGGCGACTGGCAGCGGGGCCCATCTCAACTTTTTCGCGCCTCATTTCCCGCAAATTACGTTTCAGCCTTCAGACTATGACACCAGCGTGTTCGATACGATCAAGGCAACAAGAGCGGACAAAGGGAACAAGAACATCACCGATCCGATAAGGATCGATTTAACGGATTCTTCGTCCTGGCCGTCAGCTGCCGACGGCCGCTACGATGCAATATTCGTGATCAACATCTTCCAAGTAGCGCCCGTGTCGATCGCGGATGGCATTGCAGATATTGGCGCACGATTGTTAAAGGATAACGGCTTTATCGCCATTTACGGGCCATTCAAGGTGAGTGGAACGTATACAACACCTTCCAATGAAGTGTTCGACAAGGAGATCTTGGCAGCTGGCGTTCCAGAATGGGGACTGAAGGACGTTGGGGACCTTGAGAAGGCGGCTGCCAGACATGGTATCGTACTTAAGAAGCGATTGGACCTTCCCGCCAATAATTTTATCCTGATTTTTGGGCGAGCTTAGACGCAAACTCAATACCGATCGTAGCGAAGGTAGGCGCGACCACAGTCGCAGCCTACCTTCGTGTATGCAGTCTCGGTATGACAAAGCTGTCGCGGAATGTGCAGCCTGACTGGATGGAAAATGAGTGACAGAACGGCGCTTGTTGTGGGAGTTGGCTCAAAATCGGGTCTAGGTGCTGCACTTGCTCGGCGGTTTGCAGAGGAAGGTCTCAAGGTTGTCCTGGCGGGCCGAACGAGATCGCAACTCGAAGATGTTGCCGCAGGGATCCGCAAGTCCGGCGGCAAGGCGCAAGTGGTCGTTGTCGACGTCACCAAAGACAAGGACGTCGCACGGCTCTTTCTCGAGATCAAATCCCCACAAAGCCTGGAACTCGTTGTCTTCAACGTTGGAAACAACGAGATGATACCGTCGCTGGAGGTAAAGAAGTCCACGTTCGAGAGCATTTGGCGACAGAACGCACTCGGCGGCTTCATGGTTGGTCGCGAAGCGATCCGTCTCATGCTGGCTCAGCAGCGCGGAACTTTGATCTTCACTGGAGCAACAGCATCACTGCGGGCTAAACCTCCGTTTGTTGCTTTTGCCTCGGCGAAAGCCGCACTGCGAGCTGTGGCGCAGGGATTTGCTCGTGAATTCGGCCCACAGGGCATCCATGTCGCGCATGTCGTCATCGATGGAGTGCTGGACGGCGACTATGCTCGAACCAAGTTCCCTGACTTCACAATCGCCAAGGGCGGAGACGAACTCATCAACATTGATGAAGCTGCGCAGTCATATTGGTTCCTTCACACACAACCCCGCTCCGCCTGGACGCACGAGCTTGATCTTAGGCCGTTCAAAGAGCCTTTTTCGACTCTCTTCCTGGATGAGCCAGATGGAAGCCGCTCTCTCTGTTTGGCGGAATAAGCTAATCGAAACTCCTTCGTTCGTGCGGCAGCACCTGAGGAGTAACTCTACTCCCTCGATTGCTCGCAGGCCCACGTGTTCTGGGCGCGGCTTCTTCGAGGATTTCCCATGAACGAGATCATTGATCTGAAGACGCTGTCGGCGACCACCAGTTGGGGTCGCGGCAAAGTTTACGACAGCATCGCGGAGACGATCGGGCATACTCCCCTCGTGCGGCTCAATCGTCTGCAGCGGCGGGCCGATACGCTCGGCGAAGTTTTGCTCAAGCTCGAATTCTTCAATCCGCTGTCGTCCGTGAAAGACCGCATTGGCGTTGCCATGATCGATGCGCTGGAGGCGGAAGGCAAGATTTCACCTTCGGATACCACGCTGATTGAGCCGACATCGGGCAATACGGGAATCGGCCTTGCGTTCGTGGCTGCTGCGCGCGGCTACCGGCTCATCCTCGTCATGCCGGAATCGATGTCTCTGGAGCGGCGCAAGATCCTCAAGCATCTCGGCGCTGAATTGGAGCTAACGCCGGCTGCCGACGGAATGGGCGGCGCGCTGTCCAGGGCTGCCGAGTTGCTCAAGACCATTCCAAGATCAATCAGCCCCAGTCAGTTCGAAAATCCGGCTAATCCACTCGTCCACGAGCGCACAACGGCGGAAGAGATTTGGCGCGACACGGCGGGCAATGTCGATGCGATTGTTGTGGGCGTAGGCACCGGCGGCACCTTGACCGGCGTCGGGCGGGTCCTGAAGGCGCGCAAGCCCGGCATAAAAATCATTGCTGTCGAGCCGGAGGATAGTCCCGTGCTCTCGGGGGGCAGAAGGGTCCTCACAAAGTCCAGGGCATCGGCGCGGGCTTCGTCCCAGCGGTGCTGGATCGCGGCCTGATTGATGAGGTCGTGACAGTCCCAAACGATAAGGCCTTCGAATATGCGAGGCATTTGGCCAATGTGGAAGGCATTCCAGGCGGGATATCATCTGGCGCCAATGTTTACGCCGCACTCGTCGTCGCCGCTCGCGAGGCGTTTGCAGGCAAGACCATCGTGACGTTTGCGCCATCATCGGCCGAACGCTATTTCTCCAGCGACCTTTTTGTTTGAATCGCGATCTCGGCGACGATGATGTAGCGGCGAAGGCGCTCGCGCCTTCGCCGTCAGATGGGATTCGTTCCGATTGCACGTCGCACGATGAACAGCATCAGCGCATGCCAGTTTCGGCCTGGATCTCCTTCAGAGCGGCGATCAGTACGTCGATCTCGCCACAAGTGTTATAGAAGGCGAACGACGGGCGCACGGTGGTCTCCTGGCCGAACCGGCGAAGGATCGGCTGGGCGCAGTGGTGGCCCGATCGCACGGCGATGCCATGCTTGTTCAGCCGCGCGCCGACGTCTTCACTCGGCAAGCCCTTGATGACCAGCGAAATCACGCTGGCCTTTTCCGGCGAGTTGCCGATGATCGTGAGGTTGGGGATCTGGCGCAGGCGCTCCGTTGCGTACACGAGCAGCGAGTGCTCGTAGCGCGCAATATTTTCGAGCCCGATGCGTTCGACATAGTCGATGGCGGCGCCCAATCCAACCGCGTCAGCGATGTTGCCCGTGCCCGCTTCAAAGCGCGACGGAGAGGCGTGAATTTCCGTCCGTTCAAAGGTGACGTCACGGATCATGTTGCCGCCGGTCTGGTACGGCGGCAGACTGTCCATCAGCGCCTTCTTGCCGTAGAGCGCGCCAATTCCCGTGGGGCCGAACAGCTTATGTCCGGAGAACACGAAGAAGTCGGCGTCCAGATCCTAGGACGTTGACTTTCATGTGCGAGACCGACTGCGCGCCGTCGACCAAGACCTTTGCACCGACACGATGCCCCATTTCGACGATCGTCTTGGCCGGCGTAATGGTGCCGAGCGCATTCGAGACCTGCGTGAAGGCAACCAGTTTGGTGCGGTTGGTCAAAAGCTTGTTTAGTTCATCGAGCAGCAGCGTGCCGTTGTCGTCAACGGGAGCCACGCGCAGTTTCGCGCCCTTAGCCAGACACAGCATCTGCCAGGGAACGATGTTGGCGTGATGCTCCAGGTTCGTGATGACGATTTCATCGCCAGGGCCGATGTGCTGCTGCCCGAAGGTTGCTGCGACGAGGTTGATTGCTTCTGTGGTGCCCCGCGTGAAAATGATTTCGTCCGGGGTCCCGGCGCCGAGAAAGCGCGCCACTTTCTGGCGAGCACCTTCGTAGGCATCCGTGGCGCGGGCTGCAAGTTCATGTGCCGCGCGATGGATGTTGGAATTTTCGTGTTCGTAGAAATAGGTGATGCGGTCGATCACAGATCTCGGCTTCTGCGTCGTGGCAGCATTGTCGAACCAGATTAGCGGCCGGCCGTTCACGGTCTCGGATAGGATCGGGAAGTCGCGGCGGATGCTGTGGATGTCGAAAGCAGGATGGGCCGACTGAAACTCTGACTGATGAAACGGAGCCGCGCCCGCACCCGTTTTTCATGCGACGAGCCGGGGAGCGACAGGCCGTTGAGGAAGTAGAGCCCGCTATCTGAGGCTACACTCGGGCTGGACGGCACGGATGGAATCGTCACGACCGATAGAGGTGCTAACAGCGCGTGCAGTTCCTTCTCGAAGGGCAAGGCAATTGGGTTGCCGGTGTTGCCCGTTCCGCCCGATCGCGGCGTGGCGATGCCGGAGCTATCGACCAGCACCTGAGCTGGAGGATTGGAAGGCGGTGGCTGCGGGATCGACGAATGATCGGCACCATTCTTGACGCCCGTTGCGTCTCCGCTGCCGGCATTCGATGGTGGTGTGCTGATGGCGCCCAGTTGCCCGGGCAATGCACCCGTATCAAGTGATGTGGGTAGCGACGGATGGGTGCCATTCACGAGCGCCTGGATTGCAAGCGCATCGAGGGCATTGGCGTTCTGCGGAATAGATGTGGTGCCAGCCGAGGTCGCGTCCGGCGCAGCGGAACCTGCCGGATTACCGAGCAGGATATTCGGTGTGGTGTTCGGGACGACGGATGGCGCGATGCCGAAGCCGCCGGCTGAAGGAGTTGCCCCCAGGTTAGATGGGACGGATGGCAAGCTTGGATCGACGTGCGCTTGCGTGCCCGGGAGATCAATCACCGAGAATGCCGATGGCGCAATCGGCGTGACGAGGGGGATCGACGGAGCAGACGAAGGAAGTGCCACTGGATTGGGGACCGCGCCCACTACGCCGATGGGCGTCGAACCGAGCCCAGGGAGCGATGGGCCTGCCACTGTAGGGGCGTCCAACGACGGCAACGACGGCACGGTTTCACCTGGAAGAGCGGCGAAGAATGCGTTTGCCAGACGGGTCAGCACTGCGGGATCGGGCAGGCCCGGAGGCGGCAGACCGCCGCCTCCCTGGCTGCCGGCCGCCCGGGCCAGCGCGTCGAGATCTGCCGGCCCGTGCGGCTGTCCAAGATCAGCTATAGACATGGTACTTGCCCACCTCGACGCCTTCCAGAACACCGAGCGCATCGTCCGTCAGAACGGCGAGCGAGCAGTAGAGCGAGACGAGGTAGGAGGCGATCGCCTGATCGTTGATGCCCATGAAGCGGACCGAGAGGCCCTTTGTGAGTTCGCCCGGCAAGCCCGGCTGATAGAGCCCGACGACGCCTTGCTTGGCCTCACCTGTGCGGATGAGCAGGATGTTGGTCTTGCCGCCCTTCACTTCGAGCTTGTCGGACGGGATGAGAGGCAGGCCGCGCCAAGTGAGGAACGGCGATCCGAACAACGTGATAGTCGGCGGCGGGACACCGCGCCGCGTGCATTCGCGGCCGAAAGCGGCGATGGCGTGCGGATGGGCGAGGAAGAAGGCCGGCTCCTTCCAGACCTTGGAGATCAGTTCATCCAGATCATCGGGCGTCGGCGGGCCCGACCGAGTCTTGATTTTCTGCGCGGCAGCGGCGTGCGCGAGCAACCCGTATTCCTTATTGTTGATGAGCTCGCTCTCTTGGCGCTCCTTCACCGTTTCAATAGTAAGACGCAGCTGCTCTTTGATCTGGTTGTGCGGGACGCTGTAGAGATCAGAGACGCGCGTATGCACGTCGAGGACGGTCTGCACGGCGCTGAGCAGATATTCACGCGGGTTGTCGATGTAGTCGACGTAGGTCTGGGGTAGAACGCGCTCGTCTCGCAGCGAGCAGGCGACTTCAACGCTGCTGGCATCTTTGACCCTATTGACGCGATAGATACCTGCCTCGACGGGAACCCAATTCAGGAAATGCACCAGCCAACGCGGCGTGATGCTCGACATTTGCGGTACGGTCTTGGTCGCGTTGGCAAGTTGCCTGGCCGCGATATCACCTAAGGCCGTTTGCGTTTCGTCTGCCATATTAGTTTCCTGCTTCCGTTATGATGGCGAATATCATTGCTGCGAATAACGGTATTCACAGAACAGGATTGGCGGTCAATGCCACGATATTAGAATCAGATACCAGAGCCGGATTTCGAAGGAGTTCGCCGTCGCCTGCGCCTGCAGGACGTGGCTACCGGCCGGCACGCTGCGCGTGAGCCAGACGTTGCCGCCGATGACCGAGCCTCTACCGATCGTGATCCGGCCTAAGATGGTCGCGCCCGCATAGATCACGACGTCTTCTTCGACGATGGGGTGCCGCGGCACGCCTTTCACCAAAGAGCCGCTGTCGTCGATCGAGAACCGCTTGGCTCCAAGCGTCACCGCCTGGTAGAGGCGCACGCGCTCTCCGATTTGGGCCGTTTCGCCAATCACGACGCCGGTGCCATGATCGATGAAGAAGCTGGACCCGATTTGTGCACCGGGATGAATGTCGATGCCGGTGCTGGAGTGCGAAATCTCGCTGATGATCCGCGCCAGGATCGGTGCGCCAAGCCGGAACAACTGGTGCGCAATACGATGATGGTAGATCGCCTTGATGCCAGGATAGCTGAGAAGAATCTCTTCGATGCTCTGCGCGGACGGGTCTCCGTCGAATGCGGCACGCGCATCGAGCAGAACGCTTTCGCGCACATCAGGCAGCCGATCGGCAAAATCCCGCAGGATTGATGCCACGGCACCGTCTAATGCGGCGTCGTCACGCTGCTCCAGAGCAAATGTGAATCGCAGTTCCTGATGCAGCAGTCCGCGCAACTGCCGCAGTGCCGTGTTGAGCGTGTGTCCCACAAAGAAGTCGATACCGTCGTCCGTTCCGTCCTGTCCGCCCCCGTGACGGGGAAACAGAGCCGCAAAGAGATCCTTCAACACGCGCCCGGCGATTTCGGGGTTGGGAAGATCACGCGCATAGGCGCTCTTGGCGGTAACGGTTCGAGCGCGTCTGCGCGACGCTTTGAGGTCGGAGACGATCTTTTCGAGAGGGATAATGAGGCTCGACAGGGTGGGAACGGCGAGAGGATTTTGATGAACCGACATGCAACAGCCTAGGCAGGAGAATTCAGTACCCGTAATTTAGGAGGGTTGGCTGGCGGACGGGAAAGAAGAAGAACTGATAAGCTCTTCACTATCTTGCATACCATCCCGCCTGTCCGCCCGTCAGTTCTGCCGCGCTGTGATCTGGTCGTAGATGCCGCCGTCTTTGAAGTGCGCGTTCTGCAGGTCTCCCCACTGTCCGAGCTTATCTTCGACACGAAAGGTTTTGATCTGCGGAAAGCGGGCGGCATTCGCTTTCAGCACTGCCTCGCTGCGCGGACGAAAGTTATGCTTGGCGATGATCGCTTGCGCATCCTCGGTGAATAGAAAGTCAAGGTAGCCTTTAGCGACGGCCTGCGACCCTCCCTTTGCGGTCACCGTAGTCACCAGCGCGACGGGAGGAGCGGCTTCGATGCTGAGCGTGGGATAGATCACTTCGAAGTTGTCGCCATCGATCTCATTTTTGATGAGCGCCGCTTCATTTTCGAAGGTCACGAGTACGTCGCCGATGGCCCGCTGGGTGAAGGTCGTTGTCGCGCCGCGTCCGCCCCCATCGAAAACAGGGACATTCGCGAACAGCTGAGTTACGAATTCCTGGGTCTTTTCGGCGCTGCCGAACTTGTCCAGCGCATATCCCCAGGCGGCGAGGTACGTGTAGCGGCCATTTCCCGAAGTCTTGGGATTCGGGATGACGACCGAGATGCCGGACTTCACCAGATCGTCCCAATCCTTGATGCCTTTCGGATTTCCTTTGCGCACCAAGAACACGCTCGTCGTGGTGTATGGAGACGCACCGTTGGGGAATGCATTGCGCCAGTCGGCGCTGACGACCCCCTTGCCGGCGAGGAAATCGAGGTCCGTCGGTTGATTGAGCGTCACGACGTCCGCCTCAAGTCCCTCGGCGACGGACTGAGCTTGCTTAGTCGAACCCCCATGCGCCTGCTTGAGTTCGATATCGGCGCCATTCGTCTTCTTCCAGTAAGCGACGAAAGCTGGATTGATATCTTTGTAGAGTTCGCGCGACACGTCGTACGATGCGTTCAGGATGCTCGTTGACGCGCCCTGTGCAAGAACAGTGACTGACGCGATGATCAGAAATGCGGCGAACGTGCCCATCCAAGACAGTATGCGGGAGATCGTCATCGTAGCCCTCGTTAGTGACTGAGAAGCCAATACTCGCCATCCAGCGCATCACGTGAACGAAGAAGAGCTGCTGAGCTTATCGACCGATCTGCGCTCTGCTTGCCAAAAAAATGGCCGGTGCATCGATGCACCGGCCAGGCGTCAGACGCCATCCAGGAGAATGGTCGCGTCTGGGGGAGGAGTGCTGCGCGTTGCGCTAGAGTTCCACGCTGCGCAAATGCTGCCGCGCTGGCCGGCGCGACAGCGCCTGAGCGCGGTGCGCGCGTGCTGCCTTCTCGGCAAGCGCCGCGCTGGCAAAGCGCCTTCCGTCGAGCGGCTGATAGGCCGGCGATGCAGCGTGGAAGCGGAATTCGCTTTCGCCGGTATCGCGCAATACGAGCCCGATCTGGTCGTCGCCGACCTCGATAATGTAGGATTGAGACATGGGTGATCCTTTGCCGGTGTCGCGACCGGTCCTCAGATGTTGTGTTTGACGGGTGGTGGACGAGAAGCCGTGTCAACAGCAACAGGGACAGCAGCAGCGACGAAGGGTGCTGGTCAGGATCGGAGTAAGGGTTGTCATAGCGCTCTCCATTTTTCGGAGATCCCGCATGGCGGGACACCTTAGCGTTTGATGACGCGGCGCAAGTCGCATCGAAATCACCGCGGCTGACGGATGAACCCGCCAACGCCATCATCAAAGACTGATCCGGCGAGCGTGCAAACCAAGAAGAACTGCGCTGCTTTTGCGTTGCCGTGGATTGGGACGAGTTCCTCTTCTCTCTGCGTCACCAGGCGGACTCTCGCGTAACCAGCTTGAACTTCGCTGTTGGACCGTGAGCCTGATTTGAAGCTCGTCAAGAGGGGGCAACTTCTCACAGCGTGTTCGATGTGAGGCCTCAAGCACCGGTTCACAACGGCAAAACTATCATGCAGCGCCTACGGAGAAGCGCGAGCAAAATATATTCTTGTCAAAACAGGCAGCAGGTCGATGCCGCCACACCGAAGCAGCGTACGATACGCATGTCACGCGTATAGACGTGGCACTCGACGGTACCGAACCCCAACATCTTATGGAGCGTCCCATGGACCTGCACGAGCAGCGTATGCAGTGTTTGAAGATGGCGTTCGACCTCGGAGGTAAACCGGAAGCGGTTCTCTCCGCGGCGCAGCAACTTCTCGATTTCCTTTCAGGACCCGTGCCTCAAGTTGAAACAAAGGCCGATGCGGAAGAGCCCGTGACTGATGCTCTCGTCGCAGCGGAAACCGTGCCTGACCCGATCGCCGCCTGCGGTACGGTTCTCATCATGGAAGAGGGGGGTGAGTTGGCAGATGCGGTCGCAACGGGAGATCCGCTGCCGGCTGCCGCCGAAGCAGAAGAAGCCGCAATAGCTGAGGTCGCATCATCCGCCGAAAGCGAGACTGCGGCGATTGCTGAAAATGTCGAAGAGATCTCCGCCGAGTCCGTGGCAGTGGAGGCATCAGCAGAAGCAGCAGACAGCGAGTTTGCCGCGGAGACCGTCGAGCCAGACGCCGTAGAGCCCGGCGAACTGCCGAGCGATCACGATGCCACCCCAACGCCCGCAGCTGTCGAGGAAAGCAGCGAGATCCCAGCTTCGATCAACTGACGAGCAGACCACCAATTGGGCCCGGCCAACAGGTCGGGTCCAGCCCTATCAGTTTTTGCGTGGAAACCGGTTCTCAGGCGACGGCAGGTTTCACTTTTGACATATCGACGTCCTCGTCCTCCGTGCGGGGGCGATGCTCTGCTGCAAGAACGAGGTAGATCACTGGGAGGATGAGCAGCGTGAAGAGCGTGCCGATGGCCATGCCGCTGACAAGCATGATGCCAATGCTATTGCGCGCTTCGGCGCCCGCTCCTGTCACAAAGACGAGCGGCAGATGGCCGAAGACGGTCGCAGCCGTGGTCATCAGAATGGGCCGCAAGCGCGTCATGGATGCTTCACGGATGGCGGCGATTTTGCTGTGTCCCATCTCCTGCAGTTCGTTGGCGAATGCGACGATGAGGATGCCGTTCTTTGCGATCAAACCGACGAGGGTGATCAGTCCAATCTGGCTGTAGATGTTGATCGTCGTGAAGCCGAGGAAGGTGAAAACGAGAGCCGCCGATAATGCGAGCGGAACGGAGCCCAAGAGGACGACGAGCGGATCGCGGAAGCTGCCGAATTGCGCCGCGAGTACGAGATAGATGAGCAGGATCGAGAAACCGAGCGTTCCTGCAAGCGTGGTTCCTTCCTGCCGGATCTGGCGGGACTCCCCGGCGTAATCGACGGTGTAGCCGGGTGGAAGGATATCTTTGGCTGCGGCTTCGAGGGCATCAAGGCCGGCGGCTTTGGTCACGCCGGGAACGACGCCGCCATAGACGCGGAAGCTGTCGGCCTGCTGAAAGCGCGCGAGCGTTCGAGGGGCGGTCGTCGTTTCCAGCGTGGCGAACGAGGAGATCGGGACCTGCTGGCCGGACCGCGTGCGAACTTTGTAATCGAGCAGGGTTGCGGCTGATGCGCGGGCCGCCTGTTCGACCTGCGGGATGACTTTGTAGGCGCGGCCCTCACGCGTGAACCGGTTGACGAAGTTGCCGGCGAGAAGGAAGCCGAGCTGACGACCGACATCGGCGAGATCGAGGCCGAGATCGGCAACGCGCTCGCGGTCGATATTCACTCGCACTTGCGGCAGATCGATTTTCAGGTCCGTGTCGGCGAACATGAACTTGCCGCTACCAAAAGCGGCGCCGACGAGCCGCTGGGCATAACCGGCCATCTGCTCGGGCGTTCCAGGACCCTTCAGGACCAGTTCAACGTCGAAGTTTCCAGCACCTGGCAATGGAGGCGGCAACACCGGGTAGATCTGCAGTTCTTTGATTTGGGAGATTCCGCCGAAGATCTCGGGCTGAATTGCATGCGCACTGCGGTCGCGCTCGTGCCAGTTCTTGAGGAGATAGCCGCCGAAGCCGGTTGAGGGGAATACGATCTCGAACATCGCGTCGAACTCGGGCAGTGCCTTTCCGACGGCGTAAACTTTGTCCATGTGGCCGGAGGTGTACGCGAGTGACGCGTCGGGTGCCGAATTGACGATCAGGAGGATGAAACCTTCATCTTCCACGGGTGCGAGTTCCTTGCCGGAAAACATGTAGAGGGGCGCGGCCAGCACGCCGAGGAACGCTGCAAACGTGATGATCGGGCCGCGTAGAGTCAAAATGCCGTCGAGCAAACGCCCGTAGGCAGTTGCGAGGCGGTCCATCTGACGATTGATGAAGCGCGCGTAACGGCTCTCGTGCCCGCCTTCCGGTGCCGTATAGGCGCTCATGATGGGTGAGAGGGTCACCGCGACGATGCCGGACACGATCACGGCGGTAGCCAGAGTGAACGCGAACTCCTTGAACAGCACGCCGGTGAGACCCGTGAGCAGTCCGATAGGGGCATAGACGGCCGCAAGCGTGATCGTCATCGCGACGATCGGTGCGAAGAGTTGGCGGGAGCTGACGAGCGCGGCCTGGGTGCGGCTCATGCCGTCACGCATGTGGCGCGAGACGTTTTCTACGACGACGATGGCATCGTCGACGACGAGGCCGACCGAAAGAACGATCGCCAGCAGGGTGAGAAGGTTCAGTGAGAAGCCCATCGCCATCATGGCGGCCATTGCGCCGATGAGGGAAATGGGAATGGTCACGAGAGGAACCAGTGCGCTGCGCCACGAGCCGAGGAAGGCGAAGACGATGAGGCCTACGATCGCCACCGTTTCGGTGAAGGTCGTCAGGATCTCCTTGATCGAATTCTCCATGTAGACAGCGCCGTCATAGGCGAGCGCGATCTCCATGCCCTGCGGCAAGTCGGGCGCGATAAGCTTGATCTCGCGGCGCAGGTCCTGGGCGACCTTGATCTCATTCGTGCCCGGCAGTGGCCAGACGGAGAGATACACCGCGTCCTTGCCGTTGTGACGAACGTTGGAGATTTCTTCTTCGGCGCCCAGCTCTACGCGGCCGAGGTCCGAAATGCGAATGATCCGGTCGCCGTCCTCGCGAACGATGAGGCGTTCGAATTCTTCGGCTTTTCTGAGGTCGGTGTCGGCAAGGAGATCGACCTGAATCTCGTTGCTTTTCGCGCGGCCGACGGCTGCGAGAAAATTGTTGCGACGGAGCGCGGCCTCTACGTCCGTGGCGTTCAGTCCGAAAGCGGATAGACGTTCAGCGTCGAGCCAGATGCGCATGGCCTGCGGGCGCGAACCTTCGAGGCCGACGCGCTGAACGTTGGCGATCGTGCTGAGGCGAGGCTGAATATTGCGGATGAGGTAATCCGTCACTTCCGCCGACTTCATCACATCCGACGTCACGCTGACATAAAAAGTCGCGTATGGCCTGTCGGCGCGCTGGACTTCTACGACCGGAGATTCGATTTCGAGGGGTAGTTCGCTGCGGATCTGGTCCAGGCGATTGCCGACTTCGGCGAGTGCGGTCGTGCTCGGCTGATTGAGCTTCAGACGCGCGGTGACTGTGCTGAGGCCGGGGACGCTCGAGGATTCCACATAGTCAATGCCGGTCAGCGATGAGACGGCGCGTTCGATGGGGGTCGTGACGAAGCCACGAATGGTTTCGGCGGAGGCACCGACGTAAATCGTCGTGATGACGATCGAGGAACTCTCGATGCGCGGATACTGCTGAACGGGCAGGTTCGATGCGGCTCTGAGGCCGATCAGCACGAGTGCGAGGTTGAGCACGATGGCGATGACCGGCCGTCGAACGAAGATATCGAGCGCTTTCATCGTGTGCCGTACTCTCAGTTCATGGCAGCCGGACCGGGCGTTTCGGCCTGCGGATCGGTCGTTATGAGAAGGCCGTCGCGAAGCTTGAAGGAACCTGCGGCGGCGACGAGTTCGCCCTCGTCCAGTCCCTTTTCCACGACGATGTTGCCGCCGACCACCGCGCCGGTCTCGATGATCCGTTCACGGGCGCGGCTTTTGCCGTCCTTCGTCTCTATAACAAAGACATGCTGTCCTGCGGGCGAGCGGCGCACCGCGGTCAGGGGTACGACGACGCGTTGTCGAGGAACAGCCGTGTTGGCGATCACGTCGACGAAGGCACCAGGCCGCAGCACGGTGCCAAGGGCCTTGCCCAATGCGCGGAAACGGACCGCTCGGTTGCCGGGATCGACGCTGTCGTCCTCGGCAAGGATCTTGACGCGGCGAGGACCGTCCGGGAGTGCCGGGCTCGTGACGGCTACTTCGTCGCCCGGATGCAGGAGTGCCGCGTTTTCCTGCGGCAGTGCGAAATCGATGTACACGTCGTCGTCGACGCCCTGCAGGCGCACGATGAGGGTTCCGATTTCGAGATAGGCGCCGGGCTGCAAGTCTGTGATGCCGACGCGGGCTTTGAAGGGCGCGACGATGCGCTTGCGCTCGATGACGACCTTGAGGCTCAGGGCGCGCGCCGTCGCGGCGGCGAAGTCCTCGCGCGACTTATCGAACTCCTGGATCGAGAACGCGGGACTGTTGCGCAGCGCTTCGCGGCGATCGAGATTGGCGCGGGCCAGGCGGGCCTCGGCTTCCGCAGCGGCAAGTGAAGCCTGTTCCTGACGGTCATCGAGCTGGATCAGGAGTTGGCCTTTTTCAACGGTATCGCCAGAGGAGAAGCCACGTTCGGCCACCAACCCGGCGATTTCATTGCGCAGCTCAAGTTGTTGCCGGGCGACGACGGTACCGATCGCGCGCGTTGTGGGCGCCCACTCTGATTTCGAGACGCGAACAGTCGCAACGGCGTCGCTCGGTTCGGGCCGTGAGGCTCCAGCCGCCATTCCAGCGATGATCTCGGAGTATTTGTAGTATCCCAGTCCGCCGGCGATCCCGCTCATCAGAAGAATGAGGAATAGCCAAGCCCCTATGCTGCGACGCATCTCGACCTCAATGACAGAATTCGGCCGACAGTCTCGCGCGGCTTTGATCTACGTGCCTCGGCCGGATGGAGCCGGTCAACGTGCAATCACGATCCCTTTTCTTCGAATAGGCCCGACGGCGCTTATTGGCAACAGGAAGCCCTCGTTCTCTGGGTCAACCGCCTTTCCAAAATACCCTATTCCTTGAACGTGCGCCCGCTTCGCCGCAGTGCAGCGTCGTTCGATCGGGAACCACTCGGGGCCATGGCCGGTTCAAAGACTGCGACAGTCACAGGAGGTCAGCATGAAACGACTTTGGATTATTCCCGTTCTCGTACTCTGCGGTGTTACGCCGGCTCTGGCGGGTGCCAGCAGTGAAAACCGGCTCGACAATAAGGCTCTGGAAGGCCCGGAAGGAAAGGGATCCCATTCGACGGATCCGAATATCGAGCGCTCCGGTAGTCCCGGACCGAAAGGACCGTCAGACCAGACGTCACCGAGCAATAAACCTGCCGGATCACAGTTCAATGACTACGGAACCGGTTCTGGCACAACGGGAACCGGTTCACCCGGCGCGGCAAACTCTGGCTCGTCTGGTTCGGGATCATCAAGCTCGGGTTCCAGTTCTGGCTCGTCGGGCTCAGGAACCTCTGGTTCTTCAGACATGAAGAGCCCGGGAAGCGGCAGCGAAAAGATGCAGCCCCGTCAGACCCCATAAAACGGGTCGACCTCGTCGATGACTTGCCTTCAGCGGCTTCGCAAGAAGCCGCTTTCTTTTTGGTGAGCGGCAAACCTGGATACTCACTGCATCTGTCGATGTTTCGCGTCGTCGACTTGTGCGCTCCGCTTAGGTGGAGTGACACCGCACTTTTCCATGGGCGAAGCCGTGGTAGTCCAGCCGTTCATCAAAACGGTCACAATGTAGCGGCGGCAATCGGGACGGTCGCCCGTGACGAAATGCACTTGAAAGACGGCGCGTTTGGCGTTCGCCTGGCGAGGCCAGATAAACTTGTCGGCGTCGGCTGCTTCTGCAAGGGCTTTGCGGATCGCGGTGGCTGCATTGCGGTAGTCGGTGTCAGAGAAACTCGAGAGAAGTGCACGAGATAACTGCGGATGAAGGCCGATCGCGGCCGCACGCTTCTGGTAGGGATCGCCCGGATCGATCTGCGGTTCCGGCAGTGGTGCTGGCTGGGAGTTCTGGGGCGGGGTCTCGATTGCCGCGTCCGGTGCTGCCGGGGAGGCGGTTGCGTCACTCGCGCCGGGCTGCGCAACAGGTTCGGCACCTGGAGGATTGAGGGCTGTTCCCGCAACTTCGGCGACGTCCTTGGCCATCGAAAGTGGTTCCAAGGGTGCAGTGGCGGGTGGCGGGGTAGTTGCCGTTGTTGTCACCGCTGCCAGGTCGGTCACTTTTCTGCGTTCAAGCTCGGCGGAAACGATGGCTACCCCCGTGTCCAACCATGGGCGCCACACTGCCGAGGTTTGAATCATGCCCCATCCGGCGATCCCGAGCATAACAAAGTAAGAGAACGTGCGGACGCGGCTCCTTTGGCGAACCGGTCCCGCGATCGGTTCGCCTGGATAAAACTCGTCCGCGTGGTCGAAAGCGAGCGCGCGAGACTGAGCCTCGTGGTGCACAACGCCGAAATCGATGTCTGCTTCGTCCCACGCGTCGTGTCGTGATCGGCTTGCCATGGCTCACTCCCTCAGGGATGTGTGAGCCCTCCTCGTTGTAGAGGCGTCATCAAGTTTCGGCGAAACGATGGCAGGAAGGTCAAAGCTGGGTATGAAGGGCTTTTACGTGTTGTGATCCTAAGTGGTCGTCCGGCCGGACTATTTGGAGCGGCTGGAGCGCTTTGTGCTGGATCGCGGTGATGCCCGGGACGTTTTCGAAGGCGAGGCATTTTTCTTTGCCGGTAGTTTCTTTCGCGGGGTGCTGGCGAGATCGTGCAGTTCCTTTTCGGACATCGAGTCGGCCATTTGCTTGGAGGCCCCCTTCAGCTCGGATTTCGATGTCTCGCCGCGCTTTGCGGATAAGGCGGCGCCTGCGGCCATCTGCTGTTTCTTCGATCGTGCGGGCATGGGTTGTCTCCCTTGGCATGAATGGCGAAGAACGGTGCAACCGTTTGCAGGTTCCCGGGGATGCTCGCACGGATCACTGTGGCCCGGCGGACCCGCATCTGGATTGATGTGGCCGTGGGCTTGCCCGCTCACATGTCTTTCGCCTATTCTGGACATATGTCTGGACAAGGGACCATTTCAGCATTGCGCGGCGTGCGCGTGTGGCTCGGCCACGCGTTGCTCGTGGCCTTCTTGCTGAAGGCTCTCATTCCGGCCGGTTTCATGCCGGAGTTCTCGGGTGCGGATGGCGGGTCTTTCAAGATCGTCATCTGCACGGCTAACGGCACGAAAATCGTCGACGCGGGTATAGACGGCACTCCGCACGACGGATCTCTCGCCAAGCACATGGGCGAACCCTGTGCTCTCGGCTCCCTTGCGGCTCTCACGCTGCCGGACATGCTTGCGACTGTGGCAAGCCCCTCGATCGAAGCGCCGTCGCTTGCGCCCCTTCATCTCGCTGTTTCGCTTCCGCCGGCGCGTGCCGGACCCGCGAACGGTTCGCGGGCTCCTCCTTTCCTCGCCTGAACGTGATCCAAGCCAGTGTGCGTTGTCAGCGCCCCTGTATCGTGTTCATCGCGGGAGTTTTCCTTTTATGTCGTCCAAAGTTTTGCGCCGTTCCGTCGCGGTTGCGCCCACCGCCGCTCTCTCTGCCGCACTTCTGTCTGTTACTGCACCCGCCGCTTTCGCCCAGCAGGCCAAGGACGGCGAGTTGCCACCGGTCGAGGTGCAGCAGCCGGCAAGCGCGGCTAAGCCGAAGCCACAGAAGGCGAAAGCAAAGCCTGCTCCCGCGCCTGCTGCGAAACCCCAAGCTGATCCCGTCGCGGCTGCCGATGTATCCCCTGCAAACAGCAGTGATGCTGCCGATCCAAATAACCCCTATGCCATCGTGCCGCCCGGGACGCGTTCGGGAAGTCTGACCGTTCCGACTGCGGCAGAGGCGCGCGCTGACATCGATCGGACGCCCGGTGCCGTCGAGGTCGTCCCTGCCGAAGAATACAAGGACAGCACGCCGGCTGTGACACTGAAGGATGCACTCGACTACGTGCCGGGCGTCTTCATCCAGCCGAAGTGGGGCGAGGACAGCCGCCTTTCCATTCGCGGGTCGGGGTTATCGCGCAACAATCACGGGCGCGGCGTCTTCCTGCTCATGGACGGCGTCATTCCAATCACGACGGCGGACGGAGCCAGCGACTTCCAGGAAATCGATCCGACAGCCTACAGGTACATAGAGGTTTTCAAGGGCGCGAACGCGCTCCAGTTCGGCGCCAACTCGCTTGGCGGCGCCATCAACTTCGTGATGCCGACTGGCTACAACAGCGATCTCTTCGGGGCGCGCGTGGATGTGGGCAGCTTCGGACTGATCAAGACGTCGGTAGCGTCAGGAGCGGTGTCGGGAAACACAGACTATTTCATCACCGGCACCTGGCAACAGTTCGACGGCTTTCGTGAACACAGCGAGGGCGAAAGCCTGCGCGGCAGCGCAAATGTCGGTTTTCGACTGAGCCCAGATCTCGAGACGCGTTTCTATCTCAACGCAAACGACATCGAGCAGAAGATCCCCGGCACGGTTAGCCGGTCTATTGCACTGAGCGCTCCGAAGACACCGAACCCCACTAACGTCAGGCTGGACTACGAGCGCAACCTTGAAACTTTGCGGGTTGCGAACCGGACTGCCTATCGCGTGCAGCCTGGTACGCTCGTGGAATTCGGCGGTTACTTCATGGACCGGCGCCTCGACCATCCGATCTTCCAGGTGATCGATAACGATCACAACGAATTCGGAGGCTTCGCCAAAATGGTCGACGACAACGTTTACGGCGGCGTGCGTAACAGGTTCGTCGGCGGCATCAACTACCAGGACGGCGATATTCGTGCACGCCGGTTCCTGAATATCTTGGGCAACCGTGGCGCGCTGACGTCGGACGTCGATCAGGGGTCTCAGGTCACGACAGTGTTCGCGGAAAACTCGCTTTTCGTGCTGCCTGATTTCGCACTCGTCGGCGGCGTCCAGTTCTCGTCCATTGATCGTGATTATTCGATCAAGTTCACGACCAATCCGCTCGATCGGAACCGTGCCGCGACGTACGACTTCTGGAATCCGAAAGGTGGCTTCATCTGGGATGTGACGGACGCCATTCAGGTTTTCGGCAACATTTCTACAAGTTCGGAAGCACCGACATTCACGGAGTTTCCGACACCTGGCGCGATCGTTCCGCAGCTTGTGCCGCAGGAAGCTCTAACGTACGAAATCGGTACGCGAGGCAATCTGCCTGGATTGCGCTGGGACCTCGCGCTCTACCGATCGGACATCGAGAACGAGTTCCAGTGCAACACGGTTGCAGACGGAAGCGCGATTGGGACATGCGATCAAATCAACCTCAACAAGACGTTGCACCAAGGCGTAGAAGCAGGAATTGCGGCGCGGGTCTTCTCCGGCATTTTCGAGACCGGTCCGACCAGCGACGAAATCTGGCTACAGGCGGCCTATACCTTCAGCGACTTCCGGTTTGTCGACGATCCCGCTTACGGGAACAATCAATTGCCGGGCGCGCCGCGTCACTATCTGCGGGCGGAATTGCTCTACAAGCATCCCAGCGGAGTTTATGCGGGTCCCAACATCGAGTGGGTGCCTGAAGCCTTCTTCGTCGATAGCCGCAACACACTGGAGACGGCAGAGTATGCCTTGCTCGGGGCAAAGATTGGTTTCGACAACGGCGGGACATGGACCGCCTACATCGAGGGCCGCAATCTGACGGATGAGGCCTACATCGCCAGCGCCAGTATTACGACGCAGGCGCTGCCTACGAGTACACTGTTCGAACCCGGCAACGGCCGTGCCGTTTACGGCGGTATTCAATACCGCTGGTGACGATGAGAAAGCCGGAGCCGTGCGATGTGATCTCTTCGACTTCCCCGTCGTCCGTTCACGGCTTCGGCCTGGATGGCGCTTTCGGGCGCCATCCAACCCCTTTTTCCTGCGTCTAAAGGATACGCAAAGATGATCAAACACTCCCTGTTCGCAGCAGCTTTGACGCTTGCTGCTGCGGTACCCGGCGCCGAGGCCCTCGCCCACGCCTCGCTCGATGTGAAATCGGCCCCGGGGGGGTCTTTGCGCGCCGCACTCCGCGTGCCGCACGGATGCGAGGGATCGCCGACGGTTGCGGTGAAGCTTACCATTCCGGAAGGCGTCATCGGCGTGAAGCCGGCGCCGAAGGCCGGATGGTCCGTCGCTACGACGAAGGGGCCGTACGCGCGGGCCTACGATCATTTTCATGGCAAGGTTTCGGAGGGCGTGAAGGAGATCGTCTGGCGGGGCGGCCCGCTTCTCGATGAGCATTATGACGAGTTCATTTTCGTCGGGTTCGTCTCGGATGCTTTCACCCCCGGGGATCAGGTTGCCTTCCCCGTCACGCAGGAATGCGAGAAGGGGCAATTGGCGTGGACGGAAGTTGCGGCGCCCGGCGCGGAAGCGCGCAGCCTGAAGTATCCGGCACCCGTTTTGAAGATCGTCGAGAAGGGGGACGGCAAGGCGGACAAAGGTGGGAAGGCCGCGTTGACGGTTGGCAAGGCTTGGGCACGCGCCACGCCGGGCGGGGCGAAGGTCGGCGCGGGTTATCTCGAAGTGGTCAATTCGACTGCGGCGGCAGACCAGTTGCTGTCGGCTTCCGCGCCGGTTGCCGGCAGAGTGGAAATTCACGAGATGAAGGACGAGGACGGCGTCATGAGGATGCGGGCGCTTTCCAATGGCCTCGAGGTCCCGGCGGGGAGCACGGTGGCGCTTGCGCCTGGAGGACTGCATCTCATGTTCCTCGATTTGCCTGCACCTTTGACCGAGGGACAGACGTTCGATCTGACGCTGACCTTCAAGACGGCCGGGACCATCATCGTGCCGGTGACGGTGGGTGAGGTGGGCGCTGGCAAACAGGCCGATCCTCACGCCCATCATCATTGAGAGGACAGCAGCGCGGCAACGCGCCGGCTGGTTCGCGGCCTTCGTCCTGCCGTACTTCGTCCCGACGGTGTTCACCGATTCTAGTCTGTGGAAGGCCCCGCCGCGATGTCTCTGAAAGCTTTCGCATTTGCGCTGTGCTCCGTGCTGTTGCTGACGGGCGTGTCCATGCCGCGTGCCGAGGCAGCGTCTGCGGGGGCGATCGATGCCGACGTGCGGTCCACGATCGACCGCTTCTATGCGCAGATTGGAGGTGCCCGTGAACTCGCCGGCAAATCGTATGGCATCCTGGTTTTCCCCTCGGTCGTTAAGGCCGGCTTCGGAATTGGGGGCGAATACGGCGAAGGCGCATTGATGGTGCGCGGGCAGCCCACCACCTACTACAACACGGTCGGCGCCTCGTTTGGCTTTCAGCTCGGCGTGCAGGCTCGCTCCGTAATCATCATGTTCATGACACCGGAAGCGCTCGACCAATTCCGGCGCTCTAACGGCTGGAAGGTCGGTGTCGATGGGTCTGTGGCCATCGTGACCGTGGGGGTCGGTGGATCGATCGACACCAATAAGATCATCAGTCCGGTGGTTGGGTTCATTCTCGATCCTAAGGGGCTGATGTACAATTTGACGCTGGAAGGCACGAAGATCACCCGCATCCGGAAGTAGCGGCTCTCGTACGGTGGCCGCAGGAACCGGATGTATTTCAAGGCGTTCCTGTCCGAGGGGGTTCGCCGATACCTGATACCCGCTGAATGCGCAGCGCCGGAAATGCGCGGATTTGTGCCGACGGACTTCCGTCGTGCCGCCGTTGTATTCGTCGGGTGGTATGCCGCAGCGAGCGACACGGCCGTGCCGCCGTACTAAACTGCTTTCAATATCGAGGATGGAATGAAAAGCGCGGGTACGCTTCTGGTCTTGCTCGTCCTTTGCGCTGCTGCCGCAGCGTGGGTGTATGCAGGCATGCCCGGACGGGAAGCGATCTCGGCTGCGCCACCGACCAACGTTGCGCCCCAACGCGGCAGCAGTTCGGGTCCGGCGACCCGTGCGATCGCCGTCGAGGTGGCCGAAGCGCGCGCCGCCCGGACTTCGACGGATATTCGTGCCATCGGTTCGCTGCAGTCCGACGAGACGGTGCAACTGGCGCCGGAAATCGCCGGGCGTGTTTCGGAGATCGACTTCGTCGAGGGAACCAGGGTCAAGGCCGGCGATGTTCTGGTTCGGCTCGATGACGCGCTGGTGCGGGCGGAAGTGACCGACGCCGAAGCGCGGCTCAATTTCGCGCAGGCCAACAACGAACGTGCGCGTCAATTGTCTCGCACCGGCAACGTCACGGAACGCAGCCGCGACGAGGCGGTGACGAATTTCGAAACGGCGAGTGCTGCGCTGGAGTTGGCAAAGACCCGGCTCGACAAGCATCTTTTGCGGGCGCCGTTCGACGGGATCGCGGGCGTGCGCAATGTGTCCGTCGGCGCGTTCGTTGCTGTCGGAACGCCAGTGGTCAACATTGAGAAGATCGACGGTTTGAAGGTCGATTTCAAAGTTCCTGAAATCTATCTCACCGCAATCTCCGTGGGACAGGTCGTGGATGTAGCGGTGGACGCTATCCCGGGTCGCGCGTTCGCAGGCAAAATCTATGCAATCAATCCTTTGATTGACGTGAACGGTCGCGCGCTGCAGGTGCGGGCGCGCCTCGACAACGAAGATCTCGTACTGCGCCCGGGGCTGTTCGCTCGTATTCTCATCAAAGGCGCGGTGCAGCGCGACGTAGTCGTCGTTCCTGAGAGTGCCATTCTTCCGCGGTCCGGGGACAACTTTGTTTTTCGCGTTTCTGACGGTAAGGCGCGAGAAGTCGGTGTGAAGCTGGGCGAACGGTCGGATGCGACTGTGGAGATCACCGAAGGTGTGACGCCCGGTGATCTCGTTGTCACGGCGGGGCAGCACAAGCTGCGCGACGGCGCGGCCGTAGAGGTCGTGGCCAGCCATCCCCATAGCGATCAATCCGCACAGCGCGAGAGCGAGGGGAGCGGCGGATGAACCTGTTCGAGCTTTGCATCCGCCGTCCAGTTCTGGCGACGGTGATGTCCCTTATTCTCGTGCTCGTGGGTGTCGTTGCATTCCAGCGGCTGACGGTGCGCGAGTTCCCCAATGTGGACGAGCCGATCGTTTCGGTGACCACGAACTATCCCGGCGCCTCAGCGTCGATCATGGAAAGCCAGGTGACGCAGATCCTGGAGGATTCCATTGCCGGCATCGAAGGCATCGATGTGCTGTCGTCGTCGAGCCGATCTGAGACGAGCCGGATTACGGTTCGCTTTCGTCCGGAGGTCGACCCGGACGTGGCGGCGAGCGACGTGCGCGATCGCGTCAGCCGGGTGCGCGGGCGATTGCCGGATGAAATCGACGAGCCCATCATCGCCAAGGTTGAAGCCGACGCGCAGGCCATCATGTTCCTGGTCTTTACGAGCCCGCAGCTGTCGGCGCTCGAAATCAGCGACTACATCGATCGGTTTATCGTTAATCGTCTGAAGAATCTCACCGGCGTTGCGGATGTCCAGATTTACGGCGAGCGACGCTATGCCATGCGCATCTGGATTGATCGCGAGCGGCTGGCTGCCTACAACTTGACGGTCCAGGATGTCGAGGCTGCACTCCGGGCGCAGAATGCAGAAATTCCATCGGGACGGATCGAGAGCCAGGATCGCGAATTCTCGGTGCTGTCGAAAACAGGCCTGACGAAGCCGGAGGAGTTCCGCAACATCGTCGTGAAGCTTGCCGCCGGTTATCAGGTGAAGCTCGGCGATGTGGCCCGAGTGGAATTGGGCGCGGCGGACGAGCGGAGGGCCAGCACGTTCAACGGTGTGCCGGCGATCGCGGTGGGCATTATCCGGCAGTCGACCGCCAATCCGCTGGATGTCTCCCAAGCAGTCAAAGCGGTGCTGCCGGAAATCAATTCGTCGTTGCCGCAGGGACTTCAGGCGGCGATCGGCAACGACGACAGCGTCTTCATAGAGCGCTCCATCGAGGCCGTGTTCATAACGATCGTGGAAGCGATCGTTCTGGTGGTCGTGGTCATTCTGTTCTTCCTGCGCTCGTTCCGGGCGGCGATCATTCCCATCGTCACCATACCGATTTCGCTGATTGCGACGTTCGCGCTGATGTATGCGTTCGGCTTCACGGTGAATACGCTGACCTTGCTGGCGATGGTCCTCGCCATTGGCCTCGTCGTCGATGACGCGATCGTGGTGCTGGAGAACATCTATCGGTACATCGAAGAAGGCATGGAGCCCGTGCCGGCCGCAATCAGGGGCGTGCGTGAAATCGGCTTTGCCGTCATCGCGATGACACTGACGTTGGCCGCCGTCTATGCGCCGATCGCGTTTGCGCCCGGTAAAACGGGCAAATTGTTTCTCGAATTCGCATTGACGCTTGCGGGTGCGGTGATCGTATCGGGCTGGGTCGCGTTGACGCTGACGCCAATGATGTGCGCCAAGCTCTTGCGTCACCAGCCGCAGCCCGGCCGCGTCTACCTCATACTCGAACGAGCGTTCGTGGCTTTCGAGAACGGTTATCGTTCGGCGCTCAAGTCGGCGCTCAAGATGCGTCCTCTCATTCTGATTTTGGCGGCTGGCGTCGCGGGACTGAGCGGCGTGCTGTTCATGACATTGAAGTCGGAGCTGGCGCCGCTCGAGGATCGCGGCGTCATCCGCGTGCGCGGAACGGGACCTGAAGGAGCAACGGTCAGCTATACGGCTAGGTATGCTGCGGAAATTGACAACGTCTTGACCGAGGTACCGCAGGTTCGCGGGCGGCTGGCTATCGCCGGCAATCCGGATGTTTCGGCATCGCTGGTGGTGGCGCCGCTCAAGGACTGGAGCGAGAGATCGCGATCGCAGCAGCAGATCAGCGCGGAGATCAATCCGCAGCTGAGGCGGATTGCTGGCGTGCAGGCGGTGGTGCAAACCCCCGGTGCATTCGGTCAGCGCGGATCGGGACGCCCGATCGAGTTCGTGTTGCAGTCTTCGGGCACGTATGAAGACCTGCAAAAGTATGCCGATGCCATTCTCGCGAAGGCGCGAGAGTTTCCGGGGCTCGAAAACCTCGACACGGATCTCAAGCTCAATTCGCCGGAATTCAAGATCGACATCGATCGTTCGAAGGTGGCGGATCTCGGCTTGGAAGTCACTGCTGTCGGTCGAACGCTCGAGACGCTGCTCGGCGGACGCCAAGTTACCCGGTTCGAACAGAACGGCGAGCAGTACGATGTCTATGTGCAGTTGGCTGCCGAGGATCGTGCCACGCCTCAGGCGCTCTCGACGATTTTTCTGCGCAACCCGCGAGGAGAAATGATCCAGCTTTCCAATCTTGCGACGGTGACGGAGTCGGTTGCGCCGAAGGAATTGAAGCGGTTCAACCAGCTGCGTTCGGTGACGATCCAGGCGTCGCTCGCGCCCGGATATGCAGTCGGGGAAGCCCTCGACTTTCTCGAGCAGGCCGCACGTGAGGTGTTGCCGGCGACGGTGCAGACGGATCTCGATGGCGCGAGCCGCGATTACCGGAGTTCGGCTGACAGTCTGCTGGTCGTGTTCTTGCTGGCGCTCGCGTTCATCTATCTCGTTCTGTCGGCACAATTCGAGAGTTTCCGCGATCCGTTGATCATCATGATCACGGTGCCGCTCTCGATCACCGGCGCGCTGGCGGCACTCTGGCTGGCGGGGGGGACGCTCAACGTCTATTCGCAGATCGGTCTCGTGACACTGGTGGGGCTGATTACGAAGCACGGAATTCTGATTGTGGAGTTCGCAAATCAGAAGCAGCTCGCAGGTGAGGCGCGGGGGGCCGCGGTCATTGACGCAGCCGTGCAGCGGCTTCGGCCGATCCTCATGACGACCGGTGCGATGGTATTGGGTGCCCTGCCTCTGGCGCTGGCGGATGGCGCCGGCGCGGAGAACCGGCAGCAAATTGGTTGGGTCATCGTAGGCGGCATGTCTGCGGGTACGCTCTTGACGCTGTTTGTCGTGCCGGCCGTCTACAGCTATCTCGGCCGCCGCGAAGTGAAGCTCACGGATGTGGGTGAACCGGCCTTGCAACCCGGGGAGTAGGGCACACCGCCTTCACGTGTTTGATCTTAGCCCAGAGGCAGCGTCGGGGGATAATTTCACAACCCTGCAATGCTGACTGGCTCGGACGTCCAGATCAGCAGCCTCGGCGGGAGACCCCTTCGGCGTCGAAGACGTGGCCGGTGAGCGTGCGGCCTTTGCGGCTGGCCAAGTAGAGTGCGAGTGCGGCGATGTCGGGCTCGGATGTGAGGCAGGCGCCACTCATGCTGTCGAGCGTCGTTGCTTTTGGGCCAATGGCATTGATGCGAACGACGTCGCCGGACCAGCGGCGGGCGAGATCGACGGTCATGGCGGCGAGCGCCTGGCGCAGCATGCCGAGGATCGCCGCGTCGCGATCGGTTTGGGGTGCGGGCGCGACGACGGCATTCAGGATCGTGCCTTCCGACCAAGTCAGCGCCATCCGGTTGGCCGCGACTTCGGTGATCTCACGCAGGGGGCCAAGCTTGGCGACGATGAGGTCTTCAATCTCTTCCATGGTATCGACGGCGGCCATTTCCGCGTGCGTTACTGATGCGAGATTGACGACGGCATCGAGGCCGCCCAGGTCTTCCGCCGCGCGCTGGGCGAAGCGGGTTGGAGGGGAGGATTTCGAGAATGCAAAGTCGGTGAGTTTCACATCCCCGGCGGTGCTGGCAAGAAGTGCCACGAGCTCAACCATTTCGGGCGTGCGTTCGTCCGTCTGAAGGCAGAGGCTTGCCTTGCGGTCGGCGAACGCGCGGGCAAGGTCTACCCCGCGAACGGTCGAAAGGCCTGTCACGACAACGCGGGCACCTGCCAATTCGGGATAGGTTTCGGTACCTGCTTCACGCGCGATGACGCTCATGTACATGGACTGCATGCTCCTAAATTACGCCGGAGTGAATGAGCGGACCGGCCTGAACGATAGCATGCCGATTCGCCTAACGACATCTAAACAGCGGGTCGATTCGGGCTCGCGCCAGGGCCGTGCGATGGCCAAAAGGCGGCGCGGCGTAGTTTTGCACCGCCGCCATTTTTTGTTGTGCGGCCTCTTGTCTTGCGCGATCGAATCACTTGCGCGGATGGGTGGGGCCGGAGGGGGGCCATGGGTCGCGGCATCTAAGCAGGTGATTTATTCCATCGCCCATATGACTGTGCCGCGGCTGCACGCGTGAAATTTGTCTGCTTACGCAAGATGATGCGTGTCAGACACGCGGCAGCTTGCAATCTCTGCCCAGGCTTTGGAAAGCTGGTGAAAAAGACCTGCGCCGAATTGCTTGAATGGCCCCACCCCACCGATCCTGTCCCCATACGATTCGTATCATTCGAGGGTCGATCTATTATGCCGAGCACTCACAAGCGGGCCAGGGCTCAGTCTAGCACCACACCTTCGGGCGGGGATGGATTGGTGCTCGTGTGCATGGCTCTGGTGGTTGCGGCCTTCGTTGTGGGGCTGCATATCCAGCTGGGGGCACCATTGGGCGCTGCGGCAATTGCCGGCATGTCGCTGTTCATCGGTCTCATTGGTTTTCAGGCATGGCGCCGTGGTGAGGCGGAGCGGGCTGTCTTGAGCAGCGAACTGCACCGGCTCGAGGCGGAATTGGTGCGCGGCCGTGTTCCGGCGGGCTCCACAGCTCCGGCTGCCGAGCGACCCGCGGCGGTTGCCGCGACGATGAATTCGGCTCAGGCGCACATTCCGGCAGACAACACGGATTTGCTCGTAGCCGTCGATCTCGACGATGCCGAAGCTCTGGCGCGGGCCTATAGTGGAGAGGTGGAGGCACCGCAGTTCGAAGCGTATCGGCGCGCTCCAGTCGTACCGCAGGGCGAGTCGCTTGGAGATTATTGGCAGGAGCCAATTCCTGCTCCTGCTCCTGCTGCGACGAGACCCGAGCCGGCTTTTGTTGCGAATGCCGCTCGCCCGCGTGGCGAGGAGCATTCGCCGGACGTCGGACCTGAGCTGGCTGTTCCGGTGGCAGCGTCAGTCGTTCGCGAAGATGACGTGGAGATGCTGCAGCGGCGCATCAAGGATATGCTCTCGCAGGTGACTGCTGCCGAACAGGCGCGCGATCTTGCGTCTGCCGGCACGGCGCTGCCGGACCCACGCGCTTTAGCGGTCGCTGCTCCGGCGCTGGACGTCGAGACGTCGCTCGATGCGCTGAACGCGGCGGTGCAATCGATGAGGAAGACCAGCGGTGCGGTTTTGCCAGACGGGCCGCACATTGCGCCCGAGATGCCGTCCTCCCCAGCCGCCGATCCTCAGCTGATGGCGGTGCGGGATGCGATTGCCGCCGGCCGTGTCGATGTATTTCTGGAGCCGATCCTCGGCCTCGGTAATCAGACTGCGCAGCATTATGAAGTCAGCATCAAACTGCGCGGGCTCCACGCGCAGGATCTGGAATTTGGCGAAAGCGGCGTGCTCGCCGGGCGCGGACTGCTGCCGTTGTTCGATGCGGTCCGCATCGAACGCAGTGCCATCGTAGCGGAGCGGCTTGCCAGCCGCGGAAAATCCGGCGCCGTATTCTCGCGTGCATCGGGAGAGGCGCTGATCGAGCCCGAGTTCACGCGCAATATGCAGATGGATTTCGTGGCGAGGCCCGCGACGGCGCGGCAGCTGATCCTCACGTTTGCGCAGTCCGATATTCGGTCGTTCCGCGCGGCCGAGCAGCGAGCCGTGAGTGCGCTTTCGGCGCTGGGTTTCCGTTTCGCGATATCGGCGCTGACGGATCTCGATATGAATTTCAGCGCGATGGCGAAAGCCGGGTTCGGCTTCGTGAAGCTTGACGCCTCGGTGCTGATGGAAGGATTGCCGCATCCAGGCGGACACATTCCGGCGGGCGATGTGTGCCGCTTTCTAGCCGATCAGGGTTTTGGCCTGATCGTGGAAGGCATCGACAGCGAGGAGACGCTGGCGCGGGTGTTCGGTTTCGGTGTGCTCATGGGTCAGGGAACTCTGTTCGGCGGTCGGCGTCCGGTGAAAGCCGATGTTGCGGGTAAGCCGGGGCAGGCCGCAGCGTAATCTCGAATTGGGCGTGCGTGATCCCACCCGCGTGCAGGTGCAGCGGGCGCGAAGATAGTCGGGGGGCGGGGCGCGGCGGTGCCGCGGTCTTCCGCATGGGGCGTGTCGTCAGGCGCCACGGCGCCCCGCTGTCACGGGTTTCGAACTGGGCTCGCTCTTACCCCAGTCTGCAGACCCCACTATTCTCCGGCACAACATCCGGGACCCATCCTTACGGCGGGCGGCAGGGATCATCGTCGGGAGGGTTGGCTGCGTTGGCCGCGTCGTCCTCCAGCACCCGTCCCCGCATCGCACCAACAAGACGCCTCCGGCTGGCGCCCCCGAGTGATGCGGGTGAAGCAAAGATAGGCTGCGGTATTTGTGCGGGGATAAGTTTTCTTTCGTGCTGCGTTTGTGATGCGCTGGATTGGCCTTCGGCCGGTGTGCGCTGGTGCCGCTCAAAGCTCATCCGCGTTAGGAGTTCGCGAGGCGCCAGCTTCATCGCGTCGGTGGCTGTCAGCCAGGTGATGCATGGCGCATCAGGTTGGCGACACGGTTCGTCTCTATCGACAAAAAGGCCCGGCGAGGAAACTCGCCGGGCCATTTTTTCGGGTGTCTGAGCCGTTGCCGATTATGGCCAAGCGGCGGGTGCAACACCGTGCTTGACGCCCCAGTCGTACCAGTTGTCGACGGCCGTTCCGGTGAGAAGGATGCCAATGCCGCCGGTGAGCGTGCAGAGCACCGCGAACCACCACGCCCAGCGATGGATCGATTCCATCGAGGCGTTGAAGCCCATCGTCCACCGCCAAAAGAGGGCAGCTCGTTCAGACGCCGTACCGCGATCGGTGATCTGCTCGATCTCGCGCTCGCCGCCGTACCGTGTCACGGCCAAGATCGTAGCGCCGTGCATGGCGAACAGCAGAGCCGAGCCATAGAGGAACGCGATCGAGAGCATGTGGAACGGATTGTAGAACAGGTTGCCGTAGGTGATGGAGAAGTTGTTCGTCCAATCGAGGTGCGGGAAGATCCCGAACGGCACCGCTTCGCTCCATTTGCCCATCAGGATCGGGCGGATGAAGCCCAGCACTAGATATAGCCAGATGGCGGAAGCGAAAGCCCATGGAACATGCGTGCCCATGCCGAGCGCGCGGGCGCGGCGGTACATGCGAAGCCACCAGAGCAGGATGGACGTTGTAAGGAAGAAGCCTGCCATCAGCCACCAGCCGCCCTCTTTGAGAGGCGGAATGGTGAGGCCGTATTCAGGCTTCGGCGGCTCGAGAGCAAGGTAGGGCAGCTTGCGAATGAACTGGATAGGATCCCAGTTCACCGACGCCAGCATGTTGAGGCCGATGATCTCGAATGCGACGATACCGCAGACGAGGGAGATGAAACCCAGCGTGCCGAGGTAGATCGGACCGATTTGAGCGTCACCAATTTTGCCCGCCCAGTAGGAGAACCGCGGCGGGCCGCGGCGCTCGGAGTTGTTCTCCGGCAAAGGAATGCCGGGCTCCGGGTGGGGAGACACCTGGAGTTGCGTGAAGATGTTCTGGTAGTAGGTCATGTTTTTGTCCTCCCCTTACGACCAGATCGGCAGTTCGAGCCACCAGTTCCACCAGTCGACCCAAGGATCGCCCTCGGCCCACAATGGTCCGCTGATGATGATGCACACCGCGCTCCAGAAACCAGCCGACAATGCCAGGAACAGGCCGAGGCGATGGATGCCCAGCGTGCCGATGGAGTAGCCGATGGTGTCACGGAAGTAGGTGTTCTCGTGTTCCGGGGTCTTGACCACTTCACCCTTGGGCGGATTAACCGATGAGAGCACCAGCGCGCCGTGGAGTGCGAGCGCGAGTGTCGTGGTGAAGAAGAACGTGATCGCGATCATGTGGGCAGGGTTGTAGTGGAAGTTGCCGTACGTGTAGCCCGTGCCGGACACCCAATCGAGGTGGCTCGAGAAGCCATACGGGAACCCGTAAGACCATGAGCCCATCGCGATCGGACGGAAGATCACAAGGGTGACGTAGGCGAAGATGGCAACCGAGAAAGCAAACGGTACATGGTAGCCCATGCCGAGCTTTCGACAGATTTCCACTTCTCGTAGCGCCCAGGAGACGAACGCTCCGGTGGCGCAGATCGTGACCGCCTGCCAAATTCCGCCTTGCTTCATCGGTGCGAAGCTGAGACCGAATTCGGCCGGAGGCGGGTTGATCGAGAGGCGGAAGAGATTCCACGTCGGGCCAAGTGAAACGCCCCAGCAGATGAGGCCGACACCGACGATGATGAAGAAGATGGTCGTGACGCCAAAGAAGCCGACGTAGAAGGGCCCGACCCAGAAGTCGAACAGATCCCCGCCGATCAGCGTTCCGCCACGAACACGGTATTTACGCTCGAAGTTAAGCATAGCCATGGCTGGATTCTCCGCTCAGTCGGCACACAGCCGGCTGCGAGTTATATTTTTAATTTTGTCGTGCAGTGCCGAGTGATTTTGGAACCGGACGGGCGAAACGTCCGTCCGGCTCCATGGTGTCGACGGTCAGACCGCCTTGATCAGAGGCATTTCGATCGAGGCAGCGGCTTTCGCGCGCGGCCCTTCGATCCAGTTGAAGCGATCGGTGCTCAACAGGATGAAGTGGATCAGAACCGCAAGGCTGAACAGGAATGTTGCCAGTGCGATCAGGGTCCGGCGAGGATCGAAGAGAAGCCAAATCTTCCACATATTCTCAACTCCCTCTGGGTTATGCCTTGAGCGACGGCAGGTAGCTCAGGGCGTAGTTTGCGCCGTCAATCAACGACGCGTAGCCGGTCGGCCCCGGGAACCAGGGACGCCACTGCCACACGAGGAAGTGCGCGATAATCGCGATGACCGTAAAGATAATGAAGGAAGTGACGAAGATTCCGTGGAACTCCTTCGCTTCCGTTTCGGTCAATCCCGACACCGAGCCGCTTCTGTTATCAGCAGCCATGTTGGTACTCTCCGTGAATTGGCCTTGCGGCCGTTACCGCGCATCGACCCGCGCGGCAGGGGGTAGTCCGTGGCTTTGGACACCACGTTTCGTGTTCGCCTGGCCGGCAGGGCCCGACGAATTCGGGTCGAGATCAGCCCATGAAAGCGTACGCGGCACTGATGTGCGCGGCTTCCCTGGCCTGCTCGAAAACGGATTTGCGAATTTCGCCTTCGCCTGCGCGCTGGGCCCACTTGTGGGGAAGCGCGCGTTCGATGACGGACGTGAAGAGGAACACGGCAAAGGCGATCGTGAAGATCAGCCGGAACTCGATGGCTTCGCTCTTTTTGGGCTTGGCTGCGACGCGTGATGCCGCGGCGTGATTGGCGAATGCACGCGATACGGCCGCTGCGCCTGCGGTGTTCGATGCAGACGATTTGCGGGCCTTTGCGACGGGCGAGACAGTCCGGCGCGCCGTGACGGACGGCAGCGCGCGCACGCGAACGTAATCGGATCGTGCGATGTGTCCTGAGATGGATGCGGCTGTCATGCGGCGTGCCCTTCTTTGATGAACGGTTGAGACAGTGCGAGGCGACGAGCGCTGACGCGTGTCTCACCGGCTTGCCGTGCCGTGCGCTCGGCTGCGTCGCGAAGACGCTTGGCGGCCGAGATTCTGATGAGAATGGGTTGCTCTTCGATAATGCGATCGAAGGCGTCCTTGGCGTCGTCGTCCCAAGGCAGCTCCGCGTGGAGGCGGGCGGGCGTGGGATCGACTTTGTCCATGTCGGTGGCGAGCGGAAGAATGTGGAACAGCGCATCGAAAAGCGCGTTGCAGACTTCCTGCACGAGATAGGTGGCGCCGGCGTAGCCCATGAAGGGCGTGCCGGTGTGGCGGCGAATGATGGCGCCGGGGAACGACGCCGGGATATAGACACCGCGGCCACCGGCTTCCGCCAGATACATGCGTTCGTTGTAGCTTCCGAAGATGACAAGCGGCGGCGTCTGCTTGATGGCCGCGCGCACGGCGTCGTTGTCGGTCTTGGCGCCGGGCTTGCGTGGAACCGCAAAATTGCAGGGCAGGCCGAGTTCGGTTTCCAAGAACTGGCGGACGCCGCGGGTGTAGGTTTCGTTGGCCACGATGCCGAACGAGGCCGTGCCGAAGAAGTCTTGCGTAACCGAGCGCCAGAGATCCCAGATCGGCTTGATGGTGGTGTGCTTTTCGCGCGTGATGAAGGGTTCCGGATCGAGACCCAGAATTTCACCGAGCTTGCGCAGGAACAGCGTCGTCGAGTGCATGCCGATCGGGGCTTGCAGGTAGGGCCGCTCGAGTGTTTCGCAGAGCAAGCGGCCGAATTCGCGATACATGCAGATGTTGGCTTCGGCGTCGACGAGCTTGGGCACGTCGGCCAGATGCGAGCCGAGCGGGAAGACCATGTTGACTTCAGCGCCGATGCCTTCGACGAGGCGGCGGATTTCGGCCAGGTCAGACGGCATGTTGAAGGTGCCGTAGATCGGTCCAAGGATGTTGACCTTCGGCTTCTGGCCTTCAGCGCGCGGCTTCAGTTCGGGGATCTTCTTGCGCCCGAACTGGGTCCACAGCCATGTCATGGCGCGGTCGGCGCTCTGCCACTGATCTTCGTCGATCGTGCGCGGGAGGAAGCGCTGGATGTTGGTGCCTTCGGGCGTGACGCCGCCGCCGATCATCTCGGCAATGGAACCCGTGACGACCACGGCCGGCATGTGCGGATCGAGCGACTTGTGGGCGCGGCGCATGGCGCCTTCGGTGCCGGTCTTGCCGAGTTCTTCTTCGGAAAGACCTGTGACTACGATCGGCAACTCATGAGGCGGCAGGGCATCGGTGTAGTGCAGCACCGATGTGACGGGCAAATTCTCGCAGCCGACGGGGCCGTCGATGATGACTTGCAAGCCTTTGACGGCGGTGAAGACGTAGACCGAGCCCCAGTAGCCGCCGGCGCGATCGTGATCCAAGACGAGGGTCATAGCATTTCCTCCGCCTTGCGCTTCTTGGCTTCCTTTTCGATGCGGCGCTTGTATTCCGAGCGGAATTCCGGGCGATCGACGGGCGTATCTTCCCAGACGCCGGTGGTGTGGCCGGTGCCGACGCCCTCGAAGAACTCCGTCATGGTGTCGAAGCGGTCCTTGCCGGCCATCGCAGCATTGATGACTTGCGCAAGTGAGCCGGCACCGGCAACGCCCATCAGCGGACGGGCTGAAATGAGGTTGGTGAAGTAGAGCGACGGTGTTGAGCTTTCCTTCGCTTTCTGCACGACGGGCGTCGTGCCGATCGCGAGATCGGGCTTGTATTCGTGGAAGGCCGCGAGGTCTTGTTCCAGCGAGGCGCGGAACTGGATCTGCACGCCTTTGGCTTCAAGCCATTCGCGGTCGGCATCAGACCAGACGGTGCGCGGGCAGGCGGTGCCGACGTAGCGCAAGTCTGCGCCGCTCTCGACCAGGAGGCGGGCAACGATCAGCTCGGAGCCCTCATAGCCCGACATCGTGATGCGGCCCTTGATCGGCTTGGCTGCAAGCGCCGCACGGATCGCCGGCAGGAACTTGGCTTTTGCCGCATCGATCTTGTCGGCGGCGATATTGCATGCGGCGCCGATATTCTCGAGCCAGGCCGCGGTGCCGTCATGGCCGACGGGGGCGGAACCGACGACCTTGCGGCCGGCGCCTTCGAACTCGCGAATGCTGGCCTTGTAGAATGGATGGATTGCGGCGACGGCGGCGCAGTCGAGTGCGCCATAGAGTTCGCGCCATTCGCGTGTCGGCACGACGGGGCCGGCGGCGAGACCGAGGGGTTCGAGCAGCGAACCGATGATCATCGGATCAGCGGGGAACATCTCCCCCAAAAGCGTGACAGTCGGCTTCATGCTGACGCCGCCGCGCGGGGCCTGCACAGGACCGTTCTCGACTTCGGAGCGGGCGTATTTCAGCATCGCGCCGGCGAGCACATCCTTTGCCTCGGCGTGCGTGGGAATGCCGAAGCCGGGAACATCGATGCCGACGATGCGAACGCCGTTGATTTCCTTCGGCAGTAGCTGGAGCGGTACGCCGGAGGCTGTCGGTACGCAAAGGTTCGTGATGATGATCGTATCGTACAGCTCGGGATCAGCGAGCTTGTAGACGGCGTCGCGGATGTCCTCGAACAACTTGCCCGTGACGAGCGTTTCAGAGTTGAAGGGGACATATCCGACCGTGCGTCGCGCACCGTAGAAGTGAGACGTGAAGGTGAGGCCGTACACACAGCAGGCGGAACCCGACAAAACGGTTGCCGTGCGGCGCATGCGCAAGCCGACGCGCAGCGATCCGAATGCCGGGCACATGCTTTGCGGCTGATCGTGCGGGCCCATCGGATAATCAGCGGCGTAGCGCTCGAGCGTTTCGCTCTTGCCTGCGGCGATGGCCGCTTTCTTGAGGTCGTCTTTGCCGGAGTGGCAGCCAAGCCCGTCGAGGCCGGGAGCCTTGTCAGGCGCACAGGCAGCCGCGTCGGCGATGGGGTCCATCGCTGTCGTCGTTTCGGCCACTTTTTCGTCCAACGCCGTCATGAAGTTCAGTCCTGCTAAACCGATTGGCAGTCTCAGACCGTGTCGTAGATGACTTCGAGCGAGGGCTTAGTCACTGCCGTGCCGCCGCACATGTCTTCGAAGCTTGCCGGCTGGAGCACCACGTCGCGGCCGACGACATCGCTCGCAAAGAGACCAAGCAGGCCGTCTTGCGTGAGCGGTGAGGGGCGAACCGGCGGGGCCGTGGCGACGTTGAGGGCGAGTTCCTCGAAGAGGGGAGCCCATTCACCGCCGGGCAGGCCGATGATTTCGTAGTTGGCGCTCTTGCGGCGAATATCTTCGTTCGCGGGGATCGCGGCGAGGACCGGGATACCAGCGGCCTGAGCAAACGCGCGGGCTTCGCCGGTGCCGTCGTCCTTGTTGATCACCATGCCGGCGACGCCGACATTGCCGCCGAGCTTGCGGAAGTATTCGACCGCCGAGCAGACGTTGTTGGCAACGTAGAGCGACTGGAGGTCGTTGGAGCCGACGACGATCACCTTCTGGCACATGTCGCGAGCGATCGGCAGGCCGAAGCCGCCACAGACGACGTCACCGAGGAAGTCGAGGAGCACGTAATCGAAGCCCCACTCGTGGAAGCCGAGCTTCTCGAGCGTTTCGAAGCCATGGATGATGCCGCGTCCGCCGCAGCCGCGTCCGACTTCCGGTCCGCCCAACTCCATCGCGAAGACGCCGTCGCGCTTGAAGCAGACGTCGGAGATCTTGAGTTCTTCGCCGGCAAGCTTTTTCTTTGCGCTCGTTTCGATGATGGTGGGTGTGGCGCGGCCTCCGAAGAGGAGCGACGTCGTATCGCTCTTGGGATCGCAACCGATGAGGAGAACCCGCTTGCCGAGCTGCGCCATCATGTAGGACAGGTTGGCGAGTGCGAAGCTCTTGCCGCTGCCGCCCTTGCCATAGATGGCGATGATCTGCGTTTCCTTGGTTTCCGAACCGGCTTTCGGCACGGGATCGGGCTCCTGGGCGGCTTCATCGCGCAGGAAATCCTTCATCGAAGGCTTCAGAGCGTTCACTGTCGTCGTTGTTCCGCACGCGCTCATGAGCAGTTTCTCCAATCGAGGATCATTTTCAGGCAATCGGGATCAGTGAATGCCGTGCGATAGGCGTTACCTGCCGCCGTCGCCGGTTCCCGGTGAGTGATGAGGCCGTTGAGTGATAGGGCGCCGCGCTCGATGAGATCGCGAACGGCGGTGAGATCGTTTTCTTTCCACTCGGCGGCGACGCGCAGGCGCGCTTCACGCATGAAGGCTGGCGGAAAGGCAAAAGACAGTGGCTCGCTGTAGAAACCGGCGAGGACAATTTCGCCACCAGGCGAGAGCTTGCCGATGAGCGTATCGAGCAGTTTCGAGTCGCCGCTGACATCGCAGATCGAGGCGTAGCCGCGGCGGGTGTCCGTGGCGGGATCGATGACCGTGTAGCCTTCGCGCCGGCGGCGCGGCGTATGTTGGTTTCCCAAACGACGGGCGCTTCACCGCCGACGGCGAGGACGAGGCGGGCGATGAGGCGGCCGAGGACGCCATGTCCGATGATGAGTTGCGGCAGCGTAGAGCGGCCGACATCGAGGGCATGGTAAGCGGTGGCGGCAAGGGCCAGGAGGACACCCTGCTCGCCGAGTGCTTCATCGAAACGGGTGGCTTTGGCGCCGGGGACGACGACGCGTGAGGAGGCGCCGCCGAAGAGGCCTTTGATTTCGCCGTAGCAGCGGGCGCCGGGAACGAAGACGCGATCGCCGACTTGAGCGCCCGAGCGAGATCCGGCTTCGCGGATGCGGCCGACGGATTCATATCCGGGGACGAGCGGGTAGCCGAGGCCGGGGAACGGGGGCATGCGGCCCGACCAGAGCAGGCGTTCGGTGCCTGTGGAGATGCCGCTCCATTCAATATCGACCACAACGTCTTCCTCGCCCGGCTCCGGCAATGGAAGTCGGCTGAGCACAAGGCGCTCCGGCTCTTCGAGCACGACAGCGAGGGTGTTCATCCGAGGAAAACTCGCGATCTACGGGTGGCCAGGGCACCTGGGGGATCCCGGTGCCTGCCTCCTTCTTCAACTGTCAATCTATGCGGACAGTAGAAAGTGTCAAGCGCCATGAACAGTTGTTGGTCATCTTTGTGCGACGAGAAGGCTCGTCTGGAGCGGCACCCGCGTCCGAATTGGGCGTACACTGCCAAAACCGCTGCGATGCAGCATGGCCGTGATGGTTTCGCGAGATCTGGGGCGGCCGGAACGCATGGCCATGAGATAGAAGCCAAAATAGGCATCGCCCATGCGTTCGGCGCCGGGCGTTTCGGCCAACGGTTCGGCGATCAGCAGGCGCCCATTGTGCGGGAGCGCACGATGGATGTTGTCCAAAAGAAGTTGTGCTTTTTCGTCGTCGTGGTCGTGCAGAATCCTGACGAGGGTCACGATGTCGGCGCCTTTCGGCAGCTCATCGGTGAAAAAGTTGCCGCCGAGCGCCCTCGCGCGACTTGCAAGTCCGCTTGCAGCAATTCTTTGTTCCGCGCGTGCGGCGACAGCCGGCAAGTCGAACATCATGAGATCGAGGTGCGGATAGCGGGCGCCAGCGGAGCAGATGAAGCGGCCTTCGCCACCGCCGACATCGAGAAGGCGCTTGTGTTCTTGGAATGGATAGGCGTCGAGGATTTCGCCGGCAACGAGAGGCTGGGATGCCGACATCAGCGCGCTGTAATCGCGAACGGCCTCATCAGTCAGTTGCGCGGGATCGCCGGCCTGGGCATAGGCCCAATAGCGCGAGAGATTGGTTTCACGCTGCGGATTGCGCAGGAAATCGACCGGATCGGCAAGGTCGCGATACAAAATGGCGTTGTGCTCGACCATGGCTTCAATGCCGGGATTAGCCAGGATCGCCGCGCCGTTCATGCCGAGGCCGTAGCGGCCGTCAGACAAACGGCACATGAGATCGAGGGAGACGGCGGCATCGAGCAGGCGGCGGGCCGGATCGAGCGGCAGATTCGTTCGTGCTGCGATTGCGTCGAGGTCGAGAGGTGTTTTCTCAAGGAGACGGAAGAGGTCCAGGCGAACGCACGCGAGCAGAACCTGCGAATAGATGAAGCCTGAGAGAAGATCGAAGACGCCGCGGGCTTTGTTGCGGGCAATGGTGCGAACGCCGGGTGTTGCGGCAGCGAACTTCTGGAAGCGCGGACTGGCGATCAGCCGGTTGCGCAAGGAGAGCCAGCGCTCTGCCAGGGACAGCATGCGCGATGCTCCGTTTGTATGAAGAGCCGGTGAGACGGTGGCGGGCCGAGTTTGGCCGCGGCCCGCGGCAGGCAAGCCGGCGCTTGGCCCGCCCGCTGGCCGGGTCATGCTGCGAGGCGCGCCAGTTCCTTGGGAACGAAGCGCGTCGATTCAGCGAGGATGATGGCCCGCAGCTCGTCTGACCCGGGGCAGGCGGGGATCGAATCCATCGCCTCTTTCATCAGGCCTTTCAGGCGCTTGGAGGCGCCCTCGATGCCGAGGCTGCAGGCGGTTGGACGATGGTGGGCGGCATCCTGTCCGGATGGCTTGCCGATATCGGCGGCCTTGCCGAGAAGGTCATGCAAATCGTCGGCAACCTGATAGGCCTCGCCGATGCATTCGCCAAGGCGGCGCCACGGCTCCGGCGACTGGCCAGCGGCGAGCGCACCGGCCTCGGTGGCGGCGGCGAAAAGAGATCCGGTTTTTTCACGATGGTATTTGGCGAGTTCGACTTCCGGCTCGCATTCCCATGCTTGGCCCGCGACGATGCCATGCGGCATGCCAACAGAGCTTGAAATCTTGGTCAGGAGTGCGGGGAGGCGGAGCGGCGCACCGGCAGCTGCAACGGCCAGGCACTCGAAGGCCATGACGATCAAGGCATCGCCCGCGAGCACGGCGAGGGGTTCGCCAAAAGCCATATGAACCGAGGGTTTCCCGCGGCGAAGCGCGGCGTCGTCAAAGCAGGGCAGATCGTCGTGAACGAGGGACGAACAATGCAGCAGTTCGATCGACGCGGCGGCTGCTTCGGCAAGCGCCGGCTGATCATCGCCGCAGGCGTCTGCAACCGCTAAACAAAGCCGCGGCCGAACGCGTGCGCCGCCCGGAAAGACGGCATAGCGCAGCGCCGCAGCGAGTTTAGGAGGAGAGCCTGGGGTTTCTGCCCGCGCCAGGATGGCTTCCAAGGATTGTTCGATACGAGCAGTGGCATCCATGGAAGACCCCTTTTCAGGACAGATGTGTAATCCTAGTTGGTCTTTTTTGAATGTCTAGTAAAATAGACACTTCGAGGCGGCGCTATAGGGTGTCGCTGGTGAACAATCCGGACAGTCATGTTGAAGGGGAAGGTGGTGGTCGTCGGTGCGGGCATCGCGGGGCTGGTCTCGGCTCTGGAGCTCGCACGGGCGGGATTTCAGGTTCATGTCGTCGAACGACAGGGGGCTCCGGGCGGGAAAATGCGACAGGTGACGGCGGGCGGCCGGCCTGTGGATGCGGGGCCGACAGTATTCACCATGCGCTGGGTTTTCGAGCGCATTTTCGGCGATGCAGGGCGCGTGTTCGCTGAAGAGGTGCGCCTGAAGCCCTTGTCTATTCTGGCGCGGCATGCGTGGACCGCGGACGAACGTCTCGATCTCTTTGCCGGCGTGGAGCAATCGGCCGATGCGATCGGGGCATTCGCGGGGCCGCGCGAGGCGCAAGGGTTTCGCGCCTTTTGTGCGCGGGCGCGGGACGTTTATCAAACGCTGGAAGAGCCCTTCATTCGCTCGCCACAGCCGACGCCGATTTCGCTTGCTTTCAGTTCGGGCTTGAAGGGGCTCAGCGATATGTGGCGCATCTCCCCATTCTCGACGCTGTGGTCGGCGCTGGGTGATCATTTTCATGATCCGCGGTTGAGGCAACTGTTTGGACGCTACGCGACCTATTGCGGATCCTCGCCGTTCGATGCGCCGGCGACGCTGATGCTGGTGGCGCATGTGGAACAGGATGGTGTGTGGATCATCGAAGATGGCATGCACGCGCTTGCACGCGCGATCGAGACAATCGCGAAGGAAAACGGCGCGCAGTTCACCTACGGCGTAGAGGTGGAAGAAGTTCTCGCGCGCAATGGACGCATCGGAGGCGTTCGGTTGCGCAACGGTGAGGTCATCGAAGCGGAGAGCGTGATCGTCAACGCCGATTCAGCGGCGGTGGCTGCGGGCTTGTTCGGTCGCAACGTGGCGACGACCGTTCCGCAACTGCGACGCGATCAGCGATCGCTTTCGGCGATGACGTGGGTGATGAACGCGAAAACGAGCGGCTTTCCGCTCGTGCGTCACAACGTGTTTTTCTCCACCGACTATCAAGCGGAGTTCGACGACATCTTCGGTCGCGCGCGGTTGCCGCGCGAGCCGACGGTGTATGTCTGTGCGCAGGATCGCAGCGATGATCCCGCGGAATTCGCAGGCGGCCCGGAGCGGCTGCTTGTGCTCGTGAATGCGCCCGCAACGGGCGATACAGATCGGTACACCGGCGCGGAGGTCGCGGAATGCGAGGAACGGACATTTGCACTTTTGCAGCGGCTGGGTCTCGAAGTGGACCGGGCCTCGGCGGATACGGTGCTGACGACGCCGGCGGGGTTTCACGATCTTTTTCCCGCGACGGGCGGGGCGCTTTACGGCGCGGCATCTCATGGCTGGATGGCGTCGTTCAGCAGACCGGGGGGCAAGACTCGCATTCCGGGATTGTATCTGGCGGGCGGCAGCGTACATCCGGGGCCGGGCGTGCCGATGGCAGCGCTTTCGGGATGGCTGGCCGCCGCGCAGCTGGCGGTGGACCTCAATTCGACGCGGCTGTAGGCCCTCGCGGATATGTCTGGTGGTACGTCGATGCGCTGAGTGACGATGGGCGGCACGGGCTGTCAATCATCTCGTTCGTCGGCAGCGTATTCTCGCCGTACTACAAGTTCGCGCGGCGCAAGGCGGATGCGGATCCTGAAAACCACGTTGCAATCAACGTCGCGCTTTATGGTGCTGGCGGGCACCGTTGGACCATGACGGAACGTGGCCGGCGGGAGTTGTCGCGTACGGCGAATTCGTTCGCCGTGGGGCCGAGTTCGCTGAGCTGGGATGGCGACGGACTGACTTTCGACCTCGATGAGATGACGGTGCCGATCCCGTCGCGATTGAAGGGGCGCGTGCGCGTCATTCCGTCCGCACTCAACGATCAATCGTTTCTGCTCGATGCAAAGGGCGAACATGCGTGGCGGCCGATCGCGCCGGTCTCGCGGGTGGAGGTGGGGTTTGAGAACGGATTGAAGTGGACCGGGAATGGATACTTCGATTGGAACAGTGGCATGGTTCCGCTGGAGGATAGTTTCAGGTGCTGGGACTGGTCGCGAGCGAGCGACAAGCACGGCGCGACGATCTTTTACGATGTGACGTTGAAAGATGGTCGCGACGAAGGGCTATCGCTTTTCATCCGACCTGATGGCTCTATCGAGCAGTTGGAAGCGCCAGAATTGTGCAGGCTGCCGAGGGCACCGATCTGGCGTGTTGAGCGAGGAACGCGTTCGGATGGCGGAGTGGGAGGGGCGGTGGTCAAAACGCTCGAGGACACGCCGTTTTACGCGCGCTCGATCGTATCATCGCGGGTGGGGGGACGTCCGGTAACGGCCATGCACGAGAGTTTGTCGCTCGATCGTTTCGTCTCGCCTGTGGTGCAGTTGATGCTGCCGTTCCGGATGCCGCGACGCGCTAAGCGTTAGAATACGCCGAACAACGCCAATAGGATGATAATAGACAGCGGTACGCCTAGAAGCCACATGATTACGGGCATTTTGTATCTCCAAATCAGCTTGTGAACTGATTGAAGAACGCTTGCAAAGCGGTAGCGTTCCAAACTCGGTCATTTGTTCAACGTGAACGTATTATCGAGGTCGCGTCTTTATTCTCCATCGCTCTTCGAGGGTCGTGTTTCGTCGTCTGGTTTTGCCTTGTCTCGGTCGTAGCTGTTGGCGACTTTTTCGAGGATGTACCACCCGACGAAGAAGGCGAGCACGATGATGAGTTCCATGTAGGCGACGATACTGGTTTCCAGAGGAACGGCGATGATGGGCAGCATGGATGCGCTCCGTGTCGGCGTTTCGTTGTTTGGCGGATTAGATACGGCGACGGCCCCGATGAGGGGCCGTCATTTGTAAGACTACGTTGAGCAGTTCAGGACGGTTCAGGCGCGGAGGGCGCCGCCCGCGTTTTCGGTGCGACCGAGGGCGGAGAAGACTTTGGTGACGATGCCGGCGGCGTCGAGGCCGGCTTCTGCGTACATGACCTCGGGTTTGTCGTGGTCGATGAAGGTATCCGGCAACGTCATGGTCCGCACCTTGAGGCCGTGGTCGAGCAGGCCTTCGCGCGAGAGGAATTCCAGGACGTGACTGCCGAAACCGCCGACGCTGCCTTCCTCGATGGTGATCAGCACCTCGTGGTTGCGGGCCAGATCGCGGATGAGATCTTCATCGAGAGGTTTCATGAAGCGCGCATCGGCGATGGTCGTCGAGAGGCCCTGGGCTGCGAGCTGGTCGGCGGCTTTGTGGGCTTCGGCGAGACGGGTGCCGAGCGAAAGGATCGCGACGGTCGAGCCTTCGCGAACGATGCGGCCCTTGCCGATTTCGAGCGGCACGCCTTCGGCGGGGAGATCGAGGCCGATGCCTTCGCCGCGCGGATAGCGGACGGCGGAGGGGCGGTCGTCGATGGACGCGGCGGTGGCGACCATGTGGACGAGTTCTGATTCATCGGCCGCGGCCATGATGACGAAGCCCGGCAGGCAGCCGAGGTAGGCCAGATCGAAGGAGCCGGCGTGGGTCGGGCCGTCGGCGCCGACGAGGCCGGCGCGGTCGATCGTGAAGCGGACGGGTAGCGACTGGATCGCGACATCGTGGACGACCTGATCGTAGCCGCGCTGCAGGAACGTGGAGTAGATGGCGCAGAACGGCTTCAGGCCCTCGGTGGCCAGGCCCGCCGCGAATGTGACGGCGTGCTGCTCGGCGATGCCGACGTCGAACATGCGATCGGGGAAGGCGCGGCCGAAGACGTCGAGACCGGTGCCTTCGGGCATGGCGGCGGTGATGGCGACGACGCGATCGATCCTTCTTGGCTTCGGCGATCAGGCTGTTGGCGAAGACATTGGTGTAGCTGGGCGCGTCGGCTTTCGGTTTGACCTGGGTGCCGGTGACGACATCGAATTTGGCGACGCCGTGATACTTGTCGACGGAGGCTTCGGCGGGCGCGTAGCCCTTGCCCTTCTTCGTGATGACATGAAGCAGGATCGGGCCTGTTCGGCGTCGCGGCAGTTTTTCAGGACCGGCAGGAGCTGGTCGAGGTCGTGGCCGTCAATCGGGCCGACGTAGTAGAAGCCCAGTTCTTCGAACCAGCGTGCCGCCCGACATGATGGTGCGCGACATTTCCTCGACGCGGGCGGCGCGGCGCTCCCACTTCTTGGGCAGGCGCTTGGCGAGCTGCTTGGCGAAGTCGCGCAGGTGGAGATAGGTGCTGCTCGAGGTGGCGCGGGCGAGATAGTTGGAGAGCGCGCCCGTCGGGCGGGGCAATCGACATCTCGTTGTCGTTCAGGATGACGATGAGGCGCTCGTCGCGGGCGCCGGCGTTGTTCATGGCTTCGTAGGCCATGCCGGCCGACATGGCGCCGTCGCCGATGACGCAAATGACGTTGTTGTTGCCGCCCTTGAGGTCGCGGGCGACTGCCATGCCGAGGCCGGCGGAGATCGAGGTGGAGGAGTGGGCGGCGCCGAAGGGGTCGTATTCGCTTTCGGCGCGCTTGGTGAAGCCGGAAAGGCCGCCGCCGGTGCGCGAGTGTGCGGATGCGATCGCGGCGTCCGGTGAGAATTTTGTGCGGATAGCACTGGTGGCCGACATCGCAAATGAGCCGGTCGCGCGGCGTATCGAAGACGCGATGGATGGCGAGGGTCAGTTCGACGACGCCGAGGCCGGCACCCAAATGGCCGCCGGTGACGGAGACGGCTTCAATCGTCTCGCGTCGCAGCTCTTCGGCAAGCTGTTTCATGTCGCTTTCGGGAAGCGCGCGCAGATCGGCGGGCACGCGGACCTTGTCCAGCAGGGGCTTGGGTGATGGCACGGGCTGTCCGATATGTGCGTTCATGGCCGGTTCTCCGGTTCTAGGCTTCTGCACGCGTCGACGACTGAGCTTGCGTGCCGGATAAGCGCGCAATCTGGGCCTCGCGCTCGCGCAGCTCGAGGCGTTCAAACATTTCTATGATGCGAGCGGTCCGCGCGGGCAGGTTCCACCACGCGGGTGAGACCGGCTCGATCGCGTGGGGATGCACGGCATCCAGAAGGTAGGCGGCTTCGCGGACGCGATCTGGAATGATGACCGGTGTCTGCGTCAGCGAAAGAGAGGCGGAGAGGGCGGCCTTCGCGGCGAGTTCGATCTTGCGCTTGGCGGGCACGATTGCGCGCTGCGAGATCGAGTTGTGGCCGTTGCGGCGGACTTCATTGCCGATTTCCCCGTAGAGGTAGGCGGCGGCGAAGATGCCCGTGCGGCAGTCGACGGGAAGGGCGGAAATTCCGCGCGCGGCGCGGCGGTAGAGGCTGTCGGCCGCCTCCAGGAGACGCTCGACGATCTCGGCGATCTCCGGCGAGGCTTGCGGATCGGCGAGCCAAACGTCCGGGTCGAGGCCGGCATGACGCATCCAGGCGAGCGGGAGGTAGATCCTGCCGGCGCGGGCGTCTTCACCGACGTCGCGGGCGATGTTGGAAAGCTGCATTGCGATACCGAGATCGCAGGCGCGGGCGAGCTGTGCCCGATCGCGCGTGCCCATCAGCAAGGCCATCATGGCGCCGACGCTGCCGGCGACGCGCGTGGCATAGGCGAGGACTTCGGCAAAGGTCTCGTAACGGCGGCCGTCGGCGTCCCACGCGAAGCCTTCGATCAGTGCGTCGGGCAGGGTGCGGGGGATGTCGAAGCGGTGCACCACGGCCGAGAAGGCGCGATCGGTCGATGAGGCATACGGGGCATTGCGATAGATGGCGTCCAGCGCGGTCTCTGAGGAGCGCCAGATTGCCCGCGGTGGCGCCACCGATGTCGATGATGTCGTCGGCTTCGCGGCAGAAGGCATAGAGTGCGATTGCCGGATCGCGGACGCGGCGCGGCAAGAGCCGGGATGCGGCGAGGAACGTGCGCGAGCCGTTCGCGAGTTTTTCGCGGCAAGCGTCGAGGTCTGCAGCTGCAAGCCGCTGTTCCTCAGGCGAAAGCTGACGCATCGGGGACGATCCTGTCGAGGACGCGAGCGGAGGAAAGAACACCCGGCACGCCAGCACCCGGATGGGTTCCGGCGCCGACGAGGTAGAGATGTTCGATATCTTCGCTACGGTTATGCGGACGGAACCACGCACTCTGAGTGAGCACAGGTTCCAGGCTGAACGCGGCGCCTTTGTAGGACATGAGGCGGTCGCGGAAGTCGAGTGGAGTCATGATGCGCGAGGTGGCGAGGTGGTTCTCGAAGCCCGGCATCACGGTGTCAGACAGATACTTGGCGATACGCTGGCGATAGGGTTCGGCTTCGGTCGTCCAATCGGTGTCGCCTTCCAGATGCGGGACAGGCGAGAGGACATAGAATGCGTCATTGCCGGCAGGAGCGAGCGAGGGATCGGTTGCCGTTGGACGGTGCAGATAGAGGCTGAAATCGGCCGCGAGGCGTTTGCTTTCGAAGATGTCGTTCAGAAGTTCGCGATAGCGCGGCCCGAGCAGGATCGTGTGGTGGGGAACATCGTCGTATTTCTTGTTGGTGCCGAAATACCAGACGAACAGGCTCATCGAATAGCGGGCCTTGTCGAGGCGCTTATCGGTCCAGGTGCGGCGCGCGCTCTTGGGCAGAAGATAGCGATACGTCCAGGCGGCGTCGGCGTTGGAGACCACGACATCGGCGGGGAGGATTTCGCCGGAAGCCAGGCGTACGCCTGTGGCGCGGCGGCCATCGAGCGTGATTTCGGATACTTCCGCGCCGTAGCGGATGTCGCCGCCCTGGGTGCCGATCAGTTTGACCAGGCCTTCGACGAGGCTGCCGGTTCCGCCCATCGCGAAATGGACGCCGAAGCGGCGTTCCAGGAATGTGATCAGGCCGTAGATCGATGTGACGTTGAACGGATTGCCGCCGACGAAGAGTGGATGGAAGCTCAGGAACACCCGCAGGCGCGGGTCCTGCACGTGTTTAGAGGCGAGGCTGTAGATCGAGCGGTAGCTTTCGAGCTTGAAGAGCTGCGGCAACAGCTTGGCCATATCGGTCCAGCTGTCGAAAGGCACGTCGCCCAACTGCTCGAAACCGACGGCGTAAATCTGCTGGGCTTGAGCCATGAAGCGCTCGTAGCCTGCGACGTCGCCGGGTGAGATGCGGGCGACCTCGCGGCGCATGGCTTCCGGGTCGGCGCAGCAGGTGAGCGTTTCGCCATCGTGGAAGCGGAGCGTGTAGAACGGCGACAATGGACGCAGGTCGATATCGTCGGACATCTTGCGGCCGCAGAGCGCCCAGAGTTCTTCAAGAAGGAATGGCGCGGTGATGATCGTAGGTCCGGCATCGAACGTAAATCCGTCCTGGCGGAAGACATAAGCCCGTCCGCCGGCGGCATCGAGTTTTTCGAGGACGGTCACTTTGTAGCCGCGAGCGCCGAGACGCACCGCTGCTGCCAATCCACCAAAGCCGCTGCCGATGACAACCGCATGCGGCCGTGCCTCTGGAACGGGATAGGCGGCACTGGAGCGGGCGGAATGTGTCAACATAAGATGACATTTAAGAGTGTAAAGCTGGGTTGCGCAAGTCTGAACTTGGGTCTGGAGCGAAATTCAGACGGTCTTCTCGGGTCCGCCGGCGGAAAAGATGACGTCGGCGATGCGCGTGGGGGCTTCCTCGTGTGCCAGGTGCCCCACGCCGGTCAGTCGAACGGTGCGACTAGAGGGCACCACGCGCGCGATGAGGTGCGCGTCGTCGGGGGAAATCGTGAGGTCGTTGTCGCCAATGACGAGGAGCAGGGGGGGCTTCAGGCGGGGTAGATCGCGCAGCAGGCTGTCGAGGTCCCAGGACGCCATCATCGCAAGCGTGCTCGACACGTGCGGAGGAGAGGCGAACAGCCGCTGATACAAGACGAGGCTCTCCTGCGGAATGGTGGAGCCGGTGCTTTTCAAAAGCCGCTCGACGGACGTCCCGTCGCTGGCGCTCCAGGCGAAGAGTTGGGGCACGAGAGGGTTCAGGGTCAGGAGTTTGGCGAGCGGCGAGAACATTCGCGTCACGAAGCCGCCAAAAGGCACAAAGGCGCCGTTCAGGGCGATGATCGATCGTGGGGCGAGTTGCTGGTCGAGGCTCATGCGGGCGAGGATGGCAGCGCCAGCCGAATGTCCGACCGCGATCTGCGGTTCGAGCCCCAAGGCATCGAGCAGGTGGCGGATGGATGTAGCCATGCCGCGCATCGAGAGGTCTTTTCTGCCGGAGATGGTGGTGAAGCCCTGACCGGGCAGATCGGGCGCGATGACGGTAAAGCGCTCGGCAAGAATTGGAATCAAGCCGGCCCAGGAGTGGGTGGAGGCACCGGTGCCGTGCAGCAGCAGAAGCGGCGGGCCTTCGCCCATGACCTGCACGTGCCAGCGGATGCCGGGTGTTTCGACGAGGCGACTTGCGGCGCGGTTCGGCCAGTCTTGAGCGTGACGATTGAAGTCCAAGGGTTCCGGCATCGTCGATATCACTGGGTCCAAGGCCGGGGCCTTCCCGCCGTTGCCGGAAGAGATCAGTTGCGCGTTCCGCTTCCGTCTTGATCGCGGCGGGAGGCGAAGACGGCCTGTGAAAGTCGCGTGCTGTCCGCATGCGGCAGCGGCAGGTAGCGGGCGCCCATTCCGGCGGCCAATTGTTCCGCTTCAGCATTGCGGCGCGGAGAGGTGTCGATCAGAAGGGCGTTAATGCCGAGGGCGCGCATGTTTTCGGCGACGGCTAAGGCATCGGCCATGGCCGTTTTCCGGCCGGGCTTGCCGGCGCGGTCGATGTTGGCTTTGCCGTCGGTCAGCATGACCACGGTGGGACTGATGCCCTTTTGCTTTTGTGTGGCGGCCAGCTGAACGGCGGTGTCGATGGCGGTGGCGAGCGGCGTGCCGCCGCCGCCGGGAAGACCCGCGAGGCTGCGCTGGGCACGCGTCAGTGATCGCGTGGGAGGAAGGAGCGTGTCGGCGGTGGTGCCGCGGAAGGCGATGAGAGCGACGCTGTCGCGGCGGACGTAGCATTCCGACAGGATGATCTCGACGGCGCCTTTGGCTTCGGCGAGGCGGTGCAGCGCACTCGAGCCGGACGCATCGACGACGAAGATGGTGGTCGATGTTGTCTTCTGCTTAAAGCGCGCGATGCGGAAATCATCGGCGCGGACTTCGATGCGCTCGCGGCCATCTGCGAGGAGCTGTGGTCCGCCGCGCAGACGCTTGCGGATCAGCTGCATGGGTGCGGCGGCGCGCAGGGTTTCGATGAGAGACAGGACATTGCCGTTGCGCGGCTCGCCGCGGCGGACGCCGGCGGGCCGGCCGCGCAGCTTCGAGGCTTGGCTGGCGCCGACCTTGCCGCTGGAGGGCGGTGCGCGGCCCGTGATCTTCTGCTCGGCGAGCGTGGCGAGCACGGCATTGGGGATCGCGGCCTGAGCGGCGGCGAGCACGAGTTCCATGTCTTCCGGCGTGATCGCCTGTTCAGGTTGGGTGTCTTCGCCGCCGGGGTCGGTGGTTTCGGGCGCTTGCGCCTGTTGTGGTTCGTCTTCCGCGCCATCGGGGTTATCGGGCGGGGCTTCTGTGGGAAGGCGCGTTGCGCGCGGTCCGAGCACAAGGCGAGCGGCGACTTCGGCGTCTGCTGTTGTTGCCTGTGTGCGGCCGTCGAGGGCGGCGTTGATGCGGGCGATGGCGATGGCAAGGATGGGTGCGCGGATCGAATTGATGCCGAGCGCGCATCCCGCTTCACAGAAGAGGGTGGCGAGGTTTGCGTCTGCAGTTGTCTCGGGCAGGAGGCGGCGGGCGGCGGCCAAGCGGCTCGGCCAGTCGGGCTCGATTGCGGTGTCGCGCAGGCTGAGCCCGTCGAGCGAGAGCCAGATGGCGAGGCGATCGCGCAGTGCGGTGGGGACGGTTTCGTCCGGCTCGACGCCTTCATCGAGGGCGATGATGCCGAAGCGGGCGGGGAGTTTGGCGGACAGGCCGTCGCGTTCCATCTCGACGCGACCGTAGTCGAGCGTGCGGACGATGCGGGCGGTTCGGCCGCCGTCAAGACGTTCGGCGCTGGGGATGACGAGGAGGCCGCCGTCGGCTTCGGCGAGAATTCCGCGCTCGGCGACGGGGCGCCCTTGCGCGAGTGTGGCGGAGAGATCGAGGCCACCCAGCAGCCGGTCGTCGCCGGCATTCAGGGGCACGCGCCGGAGCGGCATCGTTTCGCTGAGCAGTGACTTGAGGTGGGCAAGCCAGACGTCGCGCACGGGGCCGGAGCGCGCCCGCAGCACAATGCCGCCGATCGCGTGCGGTGCGATGGCCACGATTGCCGCCGCGAGGCACGCGTCGTTCCAGGTCGCATTCGTGTGTGGCGCGTCGTTGCTCATATGACGAGGCGTTCTCCGGAACCGCCGAAGAGATCGGCGACGGCGCGTTCGACACGGGCCCCGCTATCCGGGCTCGATAAGGGTGTGCGGCGGAGACGGTGGCGGAGCGCCATCGGGGCGACGCGGCGGAGATGAGCGTCTTCGATGGCGGAGGCGCCTTCGAGGGCTGCGAGTGCGCGGGCGGCGCGGACGAGGGTGAGTTCGCCGCGCAGGCCGTCGGTGCCGACATCGGCGCAGAGCTGGGCGGCGCGTTCGAGGGCGTGATCGCTCGTGGGGATGCCGGGGACGCGCTCGCGGGCGGCGATGATGTGGCTGCGCAGGCGATCTTCGTCTTCGGCGAAGCGGGCGATGAAGGCGTCCGAATTGCGTTCGAAGTCGTCGCGGCGCCGAACGACCTCAATGCGGGTTTTCAAGTCCTCAGGTGTGCGGACTTCGACCGACATACCGAAACGGTCGAGAAGCTGAGGGCGCAGTTCCCCTTCCTCGGGGTTGCCGGTGCCGACGAGGACGAAGCGGGCGGGGTGGCGGATGCTGAGGCCTTCACGTTCGACGACGTTTTCGCCGGAGGCGGCAACATCGAGCAGGAGATCGACGAGGTGGTCTTCGAGCAGGTTCACTTCGTCGATGTAGAGGAAGCCGCGGTGGGCGCGGGCGAGCAGGCCCGGCTCGAATGCCTTCTGGCCGTGGACGAGGGCGCGTTCCAGATCGAGGGCGCCGACGACGCGGTCTTCGGTGGCGCCGAGCGGCAGGTCGACCACGGGGACAGGAGCGGAGGCGGCGATCTCGGCGTCGGGGTATGCGTGCAGCCGGTGCCGGGTGCGCAGTTGAAGCGGCAGCCAGCCACAACCGGCATCGGCGGCAGCAGGGCTGCAAGTGCGCGGACAGTTGTGGATTTGCCCGTGCCGCGATCGCCGAAGACAAGGACGCCACCGACCGACTGATCAATGGCCGCGATGAGCAGGGCGAGTTTCATCTCGTCTTGGCCGACGATGGCGGAGAAGGGGAATATGGCAGGCATGGGTCTGACTTCCGGCTTGGAGTTCAAAAGGATCAGCCGCGCGCAATGACGAAGTCGCGCAGCACGTTGGTTTCGAGTTGGAGTTCGTCGAGGCGATGCTTGAGGACGTCGCCGATACTGACGACGCCGATGAGTTCGCCGTCCTGCTGTACCGGCATGTGGCGGAAGCGGCGCTGGGTCATGATCTTGGCGACGTTGGCGATCGGGTCTTCGGGCGAGCATGTGACAACGGCGCGTGTCATCAGGTCGCCGACGAGCATGCGGGTGAGGCCATCGCCGTGGGAGGCAAGGCCGTTGGCGATGTCGCGCTCGGAGATGATGCCTTCGAGCTTGCCGGATCCGCCGATCACGACCATGGCGCCGACGGCGTCGGTTTTCATTTTGCGTGCGAGTTCCAGGATCGAGTCGGAGGCTTTGACGGCCTTCACAGCGGATCCCTTGTCTTTCAGAATGTCGGAGACTTTCATGGCGTAGCTCCTGTGCAAACCTCCAAAGACGTCAAAGTAGCCGGAATGTGCCCGGCGTAGGGCTGCTAGAATTTCAAATCCGTCGCCTGGCGTGACGATCGCAGCTTCGCGCTGGTCGCGGCCGATGAGGTCGGGCAGTTCGTCTATGGCGAAGAGAGCATCTTCGCTGGGCTCATGGTGGCCGAGCAGAATGACGGCGGGAACGCCGGCCTTGCGGGCGGTCTTAGCGCCCTGCAGCGTGGCTTCGATGGCCATGCAGGAGGCGGGATCGATGTCGAGTTTCTCGATGGCTTGCTGATAGACGGCGAGCAGGTTCTCTTCACCCGCTTCTGTTTCCGGTGCGGTGATGCACGCGATGAGACGCTTGGAGCCCTCGCCGAAGAGATGCGCCATCAGGTGCTCGACCTCGCCTTTCGGAAGGGCCGAGACGATCGCAATCTTCACGCCTTCCTGGCGGGCGGCCGATGCCAGTTCGCGGGCACCGGGACGTGGATCAAGGTAGTCCTTTTCGATCAGTTCGCGCGCGACGGTGCCGGAGTGGCGCGTCATGACATCGATGAGGCGCTCGAAATCTTCCGAGCTGCGGTCGAAACCGAGGTTCTGGCGGACAAAGTGGCGATAGCGATCGCGGCGACGCGGATACCGGCGCAGGCAGGCGAAGGCATCGCGCGAACAGGTCCACTTGAAGCCGGCCGATTGGATGACCTGATTGAGAACGGAGCGTTCCAGGCCATCCGTTTCGGCTATGACGCCGTCGGCCCGGATGATGATGCCCTGCAGGGTCATGGGCTCCTCTCGGGTGAGGGAGCGGAGGAGCGGGACCAGCGCAGGCGCAGATCGGTGAGGTGGACAACGAGAGACGCAGCCAATGCCACCGCGATCAGCTGCCACGGACCACCTGTGAGTGCGAGGCGCACAGCGATGAGAAGGCAGAGGCCGGCGGCCAGGGAGACAAGGATTTCCAGCGGCGAGGGCCCGCGGCCCAAGGTGCGGCGCAGGGCTATCAACGCAACGGCTTCCAGCGCCATCAATCCGAGGATGATGTCGATGATCCAGCCGTCCGCGAATGCATCTGCCATGCTGCCTCGACCTCAACTGTGCCGGGTCGGCCCGGTCTTTTTCTGTCTGGTCTGCCGCGAACATTGCGACCGCCTCCGGGATCAGGGCGGGACCATGCCAAGCAGATGCGCCATATCCTTCACGAAAATGCGCATATGCGCCATGGGCTTCGCCTTAACCAGTTTCTTGTGCATGTAGGCTTGCCAGGTGAGCATCTGCACATCCGGGTCCTTGCACATGGTGACGAAGCGTTCACGACGGGCGTCGTTGGCGTACCAGAACCTTTGCATGATGCCGAGAACCCAGAACACACGTCCATGCGCCTTCATGAAGCGCCTGCGGGCAGAGGCAAGGTGGCGGGGGTTGCCCGTCCGGATGGCCTCGGCCACGCTTTCGGCGACGATCCGGCCGCAGAGCATCGCATAGTAGATGCCTTCGCCGGAGGCGGGAGCGACGACGCCGGCGGCGTCACCGGCGACGATGACATCGCGGCCGTTGTCCCAAGTGCGGCGGGGGCGAAGCGGGATCGGTGCGCCTTCCTTGCGGATGGTCTCGTGACCTTCCATGCCGATCACTTGGCGCAGATCGGCGACGGAGCCGCGCAGCGAGAAGCCTTTGTGCGCGGAACCGGTTCCGATGCTGGTGGTATCGCCGTGTGGGAAGACCCAGGCATAGAAGTCGGGAGAGAAGCGGCCGTTATAGTAGACGTCGCAACGGCGAGCTTCGAAAACGGCGCCATCCGCCGGTTTCGGGCTCTTGACGATCTCATGGTAGGCGAAGACGAAGGGCGGCGCTTCCTCTTTCGGGAGAGCAGCGCGCGCGACGCCGGAGGATGCGCCGTCAGCACCGATGACGAAGCGGGCGCGAACCGTTTCACTCGTCTCAAAACCGTCATCGAGACGCTTCTTGAACGTGATGAGGGCGGTGCCGGAGTTATCGTGCCGCAATGTCTCGAAGGTGCCGGTCCGGCGCTGGGCGCCCACGCGGGCGGCGCGTTCGCGCAGCCATTCATCAAAATGTTCGCGGTCGACCATGCCGACATAACCGCCGTCGATTGGCATATCGGCCTTGCGATCTTTCGGCGAGACGATGCGCGCGGATTGGATGCGAGCGACAATCAACTCGTCGGGGATATCGAACTCCTTGATGAGGATCGGCGGGATGGCGCCCCCGCATGGCTTTATGCGGCCAGCCCGGTCGAGCAAAAGCACGGAGTAACCGTCGGCGGCGAGATCGCATGCCGCCGTGGCGCCGGCCGGGCCGCCTCCAACAACCACCACATCAAAAGTTTCCATCGCGGTACCCATCATTTTTCCAGTTAAACTGTCGTGACGGCCTTCGCATCACCGGGGACCGGCTGCGCGAAGACAGGCTTCTGTGTGGTGCTCGTTTCGATAATCGCGCGGGTGCCAAGGATGGCGGACGCGATGAACAGCATCGCTTCGGCGGCGAAGACGACGGTGAAGGCATCGGCAGGTTCGGTGACGAAGCCGCGCATCAGATCGGCGGCGGCGGCGCCGACAAATCCGCCCGCGCCAAAGGCAATCGCTTGGGCGGCACCCCAGAGCCCCATGCGGATGCCTTCGCGCTTTTCCTTCCCGGCACCCGCCAATCCCATCATGGTGCCGATAGCGGCGACGGCGAAGGCACCGTTGGCGAAACCGAGAAGGACGACGGTGGCAGTCAGCGGCCAAGCGGGAGCAAACAGGCCCGCGAGAACGAGGCCGAGAAGGGCCGCGGCCGACGCGATACAGCCCCCGACGACCCAGGTGCGCAGGGATCCAAAGCCGACGCGTGGGTGGGCGGCGATGGCCACAAGCGCCATGCCCATAAAGACGCCGGAGTGCTGGTGGCCTGCGAGCTTCGTCGATTCCGCGGGGCTCAGTCCGAATGCAAACCCGGCGAACGGTTCCAGGATCAGGTCCTGCATGCTGTAGGCGAGCATGGAGACGAAGACGAAAATCGTGAAGCGGCGGGCTTGCGGTTCGTCCCAGACTTCGGAAAGCGCCGTGCGGAAGGCGGTGGCACCTTCAGCGCCGGCTTTTGGATCTGCTTCGACCGTGCGGTCAGCCTTGCGGGCGGGTTCGATACCCCACAAAGCAAGTGTGGCTACGACGAGTGCGATGGCGGAGACTGACGCGGTAACAGCAACGAGGCGCGTCATCGAGAATGGATCGAGGTAGCCGCTGGCGACAATCGTAGTGACGACGAAGCCCGCGATCATCATCATCCACACGATGGTGGCAGCAGGCGCGCGGCGGTCGGGATGAACTTGCGTTGCGAGCAGAGCGAGGAGGGATGTGCCGGCGGCACCGACACCGATGCCGACAAGAGTGAAGGCAAGGATCGCGAGCGCGATGCCGGGCCAGAAGCTCGTCGCCAGGAGAGCGACCGACAGGGCCGCGCCTGTTCCGCCAAGGCCGAGTGTGGCGATGCCGAAGATGATCCAGGGTGTTCGCCGGCCGCCGGTGTCGGAACCGTAGCCCCATCGCGGACGCAAGAATTGCAGGGCGTAGTGCCAGGCCACAAGGGCACCCGGGAGGGCTGCTGCCAGGGCCAGTTCCACGACCATCACCCGATTGATGGTGGATGTGGTCAAGACGATGATGGAGCCGAGGGCGGTTTGTACCAGGCCCATCCGAATGATGCCGAGCCAGCCCAGATGCGGAGCGTCGGACTGCGCAGGTCTCATTGGAGAAGTCCAATCTCAGGGCGAATGGCGACGGCGGAAATCATCATGCCCGTCACGTAGAGACTGATGCCGGTGGCGTTGTACCAAGGCGCGCGTCCACGCGGGTCCGAAACGAGGACCGTCATCAGGCCGAGTTGAAGCAGCAGGACGAGGCCGACAAGGATGGCCGCTCCCGGATGGCCCCACTGGGTGAGCAGGAGGACAACGGCGAACTGCGGAAGGGCCATGACGATGCAGGCCAGTCGTGCGGCGCGATCGGGGCCGAGCTGGACGGGCAGCGAGCGGACGCCGAGCTTGATGTCGCCTTCGATCGACTTGAAATCGTTGAGCGTCATGATGCCGTGCGCGCCAATACTGTAGAGCAGCGCGAGGGCGAGAACTTCCGTGCTGGGAAGCGCCGCCGACATGACGAGTGCACCGGTGAACCACGGCAGACCTTCGTAGCAGGCGCCGACAGCGGCATTGCCGAACCAGCCGTTCTTCTTCAAGCGCACGGGCGGCATGCTGTAGGCCCATGCCAGCACCAAGCCGAGGCAGGTGGCGAGGAAGCCCCAGATTCCAAGGAACGTGGAGACGGCCAGGGAAAGGATCGTCCAGGCGATCGCAATGTAGAGGCCCATGCGGCCGGGGATCCGACCTGACGGAATGGGACGGTTCGGTTCGTTGATGGCGTCGACATGACGGTCGAACCAGTCATTCACGGCCTGTGATGTGCCGCACACGAGAGGGCCCGCGAGCAAGACGCCAACGATGACCAGAGGCCAGCGCTCGAGGGATCCATCGAAGCCGGAAGAGACAACGCCGCAGGCAAGAGCCCACATGGGTGGAAACCAGGTGATTGGTTTCAGAAGCTCGAGTACCGCCGAGGGATCGAGACGCGACACTGTGAGCGCGGGCGTTGCCATGCCTCAGACGCTAATGCCGCACAGGCTAAGTGTCAATTCAGGATTACACTACCGACTGTCAAAAAATCTGAAATTTAGTTGCGCGTCAGCTGAGCCGATTGCGGAATGTCAAGGACGGTTGACGTGGCGCTTGCTGTGTGGGAGCGCGGTTTCTACTCGTCCCGTTCGCCGTCCAGATCGCCCATGCCGTGGCGGCGGAGCTTGGAGTATAGGCCCTGGCGGCTGAGGCCCGAGCATCTCGGCCGCGGACGCGCGATTGTCATCGGTGAGTTCCAGCGCGGCTTCGATGCACAGGCGTTCGATCATGTCCGTCGACTCCCGTACGAGCTCCTTGAGCGGCACGCGGCCGACGAGTTCGGTCAGCTGCTCGACGGAACGGGGGAGGGCGCGGCGGCCATTGATCGTGGTGTCCGGGCGGCGGGTGACGCGGCGGAGTGTCATGCCGAGGCAGGGTTGTTCGCCGGCGGCGACTGAGACGGCGGAGACCTCGACATCTTCGGCCGAGCCGTATTCGCCTCGCACGACGGTTGAGAAATTGCGGATTTCGCCGCGCTCTTTCAGGTTTTTGCCGAGAACAGCCATGTCGATCGGATGGCGGCCGACCCAACGATCGATCAATTCGCCGCGCAGTTGCTCTTCGGTGGCGAGCTGCGTCAGTTCGATGAAGGCTGTGTTGGCGGTCAGGACGCGTCGTTCGGGGTCTGTGACGACGAAGCCGTCCGGCAGGCGCTGGACCACGTCGAACAGGCTCGATCGCGACTTCATCCAGGCCGTGGCATTGGCCGCGGTCGGCGAGAGGCGGATCAGAATATTGGCCGAGTTTTCCTGACGGAACAGAGACGCGCCGACGATCAGGTCGACCTTCGCGTCGTCGAGGCGAGCGACGATCTCTTCGGCGTGTCCGCTGGTCTTAAGCGCTGCCAGGAAAGCCTGAATCTTGCGCTGCCCTTCGGCATCGAACAATTCATAAAACGTGCGGCCCGACAAACGGCGCGACGAGCGGCCGAGGAGTTTCGAGGCGGCAGGGTTGCTCTCCGAGATCCGGTTGCTGCCGGCGTCAATGATGAGGACGGCTTCGGATGAAATTTGGAACAGGAGACGATAGCGGGTCTCCGCGTGCCGGAGACGCGCGTATTCGCGCTCCATGGTCTGCTGCGTTTCGACGAGCCGCTGCTGCAGAGAGGCCAGTGCGCGCAGGTCACGGCCAATGGCGACGATCTTGCCGGAGGAGCCCAGATGCACGGCGGAGTAGCGGATGGGAATTTCACCGCTGCGCCCGACGGGATGGTTGACCTGCCGCCAAGGCTGGACCGGCACGCCGGTCTGATCGCTCAAAAGATCTTCGATCTTGTTGCGGCTGTCTTCAGCCACGGTGTCGATCCAGCGCTGGCCGACCCAATTGGCGCAGCCATCCCGCAACAGCTCTTCGCTGCCGAGTGCGACGTCGCGAATGACGCCTTTGCTGTCGATGACGAGGGCGATATCAGCCGCCGCCGTCAACAATTTCGCTGCCGATTCCGCATCGATTTCGCCCAGGTGCCTTTTTGGGGCCCGGAACGGTTCGACGCGCTTGGACGGCACTCGAATTTCCATACCGCTACCGCAACCTTTGCTCTTCCGCCGCGTGGCTACAAGGTTTTGATGTTGACGTTCAGCAGCGAGCGCAGCTGCAAGATGGCCTGGCGACCATCTTCAGCCGTACCGTCGGCGCCGACGCGAGAAACGAATGCGGGGTTCTCAAGAAAGAGATTTCCGCCGACCAGCACGACGACGGATTTGTTCAACGATGCCCGCCGTATCGATTGGATAGCAGATGCTATGTTCTCGACCAATGCGCCCCAACCAACCGATATGCCAACGACATCGAAGTGCTGGCTACGGGCCAGACGGGTCATGTCGCGCACATCTTTCGGGGCGCTGCTGCAACAATCCCATCCGTACCTGCGAAAATATTCTTCGACAATCATGAGACCCAGTGTGTGCTGTTCGCCCGGCATGGTGAGGAGAAGAATGCGCCGCCCATCGAAAGCCTGCGCTGCCTCGCGCTCAAACTCGGGGCTCAGTTCGTGTACGATTTGCTGGAGGCGGGCCATGCCGACCGTCACATCGGTGAAGCAGCATTGATCCGATTTCCACATTTCGCCCAGCAAACGAGCCGTTGGCGCCATGAGTTCCACAAAAATCGAGTCGATGGGGACGCCCTGGTTGCGAAGGGCATCGATGTAAGAGGAGGCCACGGACGTGTCATGTTCGACCACGATGCGCGCCAGCTCAGAGATATCTTCCGACGTAATGTGCATCGACGACGGCGAGGTTTCGGTATACGCGAAACCGCGGTGAGCCATCATCAAACGGGGGATCACCTCAGCTTCGATCGTCCGGCCAAGCATGGCGCGGTTGAATTCCTGGATGGCGGGCGTGGAGCCGCTCGATATTATTGCGTCTCCGGAAGGCTGGTCCTCACAGGACTGCCATTCCCCGAAAGCCTCAATGAGTTGCCTCGACCCGGGCATGGGGCGTATTCCTCCCGTACTGGCCGCATGACACCTGGAAGAGGTGTGTCTAACTGCTATGGCCGTTCGAGGATGGACCCGCTCTAAGCTAATTGCCGTGTCGCTATGCCGATCCAGGCTGATCTAAGCACTTTGTATCCACGAGCACCATCACGAAGTTGATCATTCAAAGCCCCTGGACGAAAAAATGTAAAGCGAAAATTACGTCAACTTAGGTTGACATTCATTCGAGGGCGGTCGTAATCTCGGCACGCTAGGTCGCAGGCTAACTGCACCAGCGCGGGGCGAGACGATCGTGAAGGGCACGGCAGATACCCACACTTCGGCCATTCGACCGCTCTATACAGCGGACGAGCGTCGCCGGCGCGATGCCTCCGCCTGGACCCTTGTGCAGGGCATCCTCGCACCGCTTCAATTTCTGGTTTTCCTCGTCAGCCTGTGGCTGGTCGTGCGGTTTCTTCTCACGGGCGAGGGCGAATACGCCGCGACCGTCTCCGTCGTGGTTAAGACGTTCGTTCTCTACACCATAATGGTGACCGGCTCGATCTGGGAGAAAGAAGTCTTCGGGCGCTATCTCTTTGCTCCGGCTTTCTTTTGGGAAGACGTCGTCAGCATGCTCGTGCTGGCGCTGCATACCGCCTACCTCTACGCCCTCTTTACTGGCTGGCTTGGCGTCGAAGGGCAGATGCTGCTCGCGCTCGCGGCCTATGCCACCTACGTCGTCAATGCCGCACAATTCATTCTGAAGTTACGTGCGGCGCGTCTGCAAAGTGCGTCCGCGTCAGAGCCGGCGACCGGAATGGAGGTCGCGCAATGACGAGCGTACTCGCCAGCGCGAAGGCGCTCACCAAGGAAGCGTGCGCCACCACCGAACGGCCGGTGCTGCGCGAACGCGGGCAGCGGGAAGTTTTCTGTGGATTAACCGGCATCATCTGGCTGCACCGGAAAATCCAGGACGCGTTCTTCCTCGTCGTCGGTTCGCGGACGTGCGCTCATCTCATTCAATCGGCTGCGGGAGTGATGATCTTCGCAGAGCCGCGCTTTGCCACGGCGATTCTCGATGAGCGGGATCTCGCAGGTCTGGCAGATGCAAATGAAGAACTCGACCGGGTCGTGGGCCGACTTCTGGAGCGCCGCCCCGACATTCGCATGCTCTTCCTGGTGGGGTCGTGCCCGTCGGAAGTGATCAAGCTCGACCTTTCGCGGGCTGCCGAACGTCTCTCGGTGCAGCATGCGCCGAATGTGCGCGTGCTGAATTACTCGGGCAGCGGTATCGAAACCACATTTACCCAGGGCGAAGATGCGTGCCTCGCGTCTCTGGTGCCGGAATTGCCGGCCCGTGAAGAGGGCGCGGCCCCGCAGCTTCTCGTTGCCGGCGCGCTCGCTGATATCGTCGAGGACCAGTTCCGCCGGATCTTCACCGAACTCGGGATGACCGATGTCGCGTTCCTGCCGCCGCGCAAGTCGCGCGAATTGCCCGCCGTCGGGCCAGGGACGAAAGTGCTTCTGGCACAGCCGTTTCTCACGGATACCAGCGCTCGCCTGCAGGAGCGCGGCTGTGAAATTCTGGCCGCGCCGTTCCCTTATGGTGTCGAAGGGACGATGGCCTGGCTCGCAAAGGCCGCAGATCTTTGGGGCGTGCCGCGGGCGCGCTTCGATGAGGTCGTTGCACCTGCTGCAGCGCGGGCTCGCAAAGCACTCGATGCACACAAATTCCGGCTCGCGGGCAAGCGCGTGTTCTTCTTCCCCGACAGCCAGCTCGAAATCCCACTTGCGCGGTTCCTGCACGAAGAACTCGGCATGTTTCCGGTCGAGGTCGGGACGCCGTATCTCAATCGTCAGCAGATGGCGTTCGATCTCGACAAATTGCCGGCGGAAACGCTCGTCAGCGAAGGCCAGGACGTGGAGCGTCAGCTCGATCGCTGCCGCGATGCCAAGCCCGATCTGATTGTTTGCGGCCTCGGTCTTGCCAATCCGCTCGAGGCGGAAGGCTTCACGACCAAGTGGTCGATCGAACTTCTGTTCACGCCGGTGCAGGGCTTCGAACAGGCCGGTGACTTGGCAGAACTCTTCACGCGTCCGCTTCTGCGGCGCACGCGGCTGGAGGTCTGAGCCATGCAATTGACCGTCTGGACCTATGAAGGACCTCCGCACATCGGCGCGATGCGCATCGCGAACTCGATGGATGGGCTGCATTACGTGCTGCATGCGCCGCAGGGCGACACGTATGCCGATCTCCTGTTCACGATGATCGAGCGCAATAACGTGCGCCCGCCCGTGACCTACACGACTTTCCAGGCGCGCGACCTCGGCGGCGATACGGCGGAACTGTTCAAGTCTTCGGCGCGGGCGGCGTACGAGCGCTTCAAGCCCGAAGCGATGATCGTCGGGGCTTCGTGCACGGCGGAACTGATCCAGGACGATCCGGGCGGGCTCGCCAAGGCGCTTGCGCTGGATTGCCCCGTTATTCCGCTCGATTTGCCTGCGTATCAAAAGAAAGAGAACTGGGGCGCGGCGGAAACATTCTATCAGCTCGTGCGCGCTTATACGGGCGCCCAGGCGCCGGCCCCCGGCGCGACGCGCCCTCAGCGGGCTGCCGGCGAGCGCGCGCGCTGCAATGTTCTCGGCCCGACATCGCTGGGATTCCGCAATCGGGACGACGTAACGGAAATCCTGCGCCTTCTGGCCGATCTCAAGATCGAAGTGAACGTGGTGGCGCCGCAGGGTTCGCGGCCGTCCGATCTGGCGCGGCTGCCGGAAGCCGACTTCAATATCGTGCTCTATCCGGAAGTGGCGCAGAACGCCGCCAACTGGCTGAAACGGACTTTCGGGCAGCCGTTCACCAAGACCATTCCGATCGGTGTGGGAGCGACCCGCGCCTTTGTGAAGGAAGTGTGCGAACTGGCCGGCGTCGACAGCACGGCATTTCTTTCGCGCGAGCGGTCGCGATTGCCATGGTACTCGCGCAGCATCGATTCAACCTACCTCACCGGTAAGCGCGTCTTCATTTTCGGCGATGCCACGCATGCGATCGCCGCGGCCAAGGTCGCCACGAGCGAATTGGGGTTCAAGGTTGTCGGGCTTGGCACCTATTCGCGTGAGTTTGCCCGCGATATCCGCGAAGCCGCCAAAGAGTACGGATTGGAAGCGATCGTCACCGACGATTATCTGGAAGTCGAGCAGGCGGTGCGGGATCTGCATCCGGAACTCGTTCTCGGCACGCAGATGGAACGTCACATCGCCAAGCGTCTGGGCGTTCCCTGCGCGGTGATCTCCGCCCCGATCCATGTCCAGGATTTTCCGGCGCGCTACGCTCCGCAAATGGGCTTCGAGGGCGCCAACGTGCTCTTCGATACCTGGGTTCATCCGCTGATGATGGGTCTTGAAGAACATCTTCTGCAGATGTTCCGCGACGACTTCGAATTTCACGATGGCGCCGGGCCTTCGCATCTGGGCGGTCACGGTGGGGCGCGCGAAGCCTCAGCTGATGCGTCCGTGGCTGCCTTGGCACCCGTCGCGACCTCGGAGGCGATCGTGCTGCAGGAGCCGGCGGCGCCGGTGGCAGCCAAGCCAGAGGGTTGGGCTGCGGAAGCAGAAAAAGAACTCGGAAAAATCCCGTTCTTCGTGCGGGGCAAGGCACGGCGCAACACCGAACGCTACGCCGCAGAACGCGGCATCACGACGATAACCATTGAGACTTTGTATGATGCTAAGGCCCATTACAGCCGCTGACCCGGGCTCAATCCGGGTGGTGATCGTGACGATGGACAGCCATTTGGCTGCCGCGGTCGATCGCGCGCGGCGTACTCTGGAGCGCTCCATCCCGGGTCTCAAGATCAGCCTGCATGCGGCAGCGGATTGGGAACTTGATCCCGCATCGCTGCAGCGCTGCAAGGACGACATTGCCAAGGGCGATATCATCTTCGCCAACATGCTGTTCATGGAAGACCACATCCGTGCGGTTCTTCCCGATCTGCAGGCGCGCCGTGACAACTGCGATGCGATGATCGGCTGTTTGTCGGCGGGCGAGGTCATCAAGCTGACGCGACTCGGCAGCTTCTCGATGAATGGCGAGCCTGGCGGCGCCATGGCGCTCCTGAAGCGGCTGCGCGGCAGTTCCAAAGACAAAAAGCATTCGTCGGGCGAGTCGCAGATGGCGATGCTGCGGCGGATCCCGAAGATCCTGCGTTTCATCCCGGGCCCTGCCCAGGACGTGCGCGCGTATTTTCTGACGCTGCAATACTGGCTGGCCGGTTCGGAAGAGAATGTCGTCAACATGGTCCGCTATCTGGTGGACCGGTATGCCGACGGCGAGCGCAAGGGGCTGCGCGGCACGCTGAAGGCGCAGCCGCCGATGGTTTATCCGGATGTCGGCCTTTATCATCCTTCTCTGCCGCAACGGATGACGGAAAAGCTTTCCGATCTACCGGTGAAGGGCACACGCGGCCGGGTCGGCGTGCTCGTCATGCGGTCCTATCTGCTGGCCGGAAATACGGCTCACTACGACGGTGTGCTGGCGGCGCTCGAAGCGCGCGGGCTCGATGTCGTGCCGGCGTTCGCGACCGGGCTCGATGCGCGTCCAGCGGTGGACAAGTTCTTCCTGCAGAATGGGCGCGTGACGGTTGATGCGGTCGTGTCGCTGACCGGGTTCTCGCTTGTAGGTGGGCCCGCGTACAACGACGCCAAGGCCGCGGAAGAGATGCTTGCGGGCCTCGACGTGCCGTATCTGGCGGCGCATGCGGTGGAATTCCAGTCGCTCGAGCAGTGGGGCGCTTCCGAGCGTGGCCTGATGCCGATCGAGCAGACGATCATGGTCGCCATTCCCGAGCTCGACGGGTCCACGGGACCCATGGTGTTCGGCGGTCGGTCAGATGGAACGGGTGAAGCCTGCACCGGCTGTGATCGGCGCTGCGTGCTGGCGAAGGGCGATGCCGAACGCAACATGCACGTGTGCATCGATCGCGCAGAAATGCTGGCCGCACGCATCGAGAAGCTCGTTGCGCTTCGTCGCAGCCAGCGGGCCGAGCGCAAACTGGCGATCGTGCTCTTCAATTTCCCGCCCAACAGCGGCGCCACCGGTTCAGCCGCGTTCCTGTCGGTCTTCGCGTCTCTCTTCAACACGCTGAAGTCGCTGAAGGAGGCCGGGTATTCGGTCGATGTTCCGGCGAGCGTGGATGCGCTGCGCAATCAGATCATCACCGGGAATGCGGCGGCACACGGGTCGATCGCAAACGTGGTCGCGAAGATCCCGGCCGATACGCACGTCCGCCGGCAGAAGTGGCTGAAGGAAATCGAGGGCCAGTGGGGTGCTGCTCCCGGCCGCGCGCAGAGCGATGGCCAATCGATCTTCGTGCTCGGCGCGCAATATGGAAATGTGCTGGTCGCGATCCAGCCTGCGTTCGGCTACGAGGGCGACCCGATGCGGTTGCTGTTCGAGAAGAGCTTCGCGCCGACGCATGCGTTCGCCGCCTTCTACCGCTATCTGCGCGAAGATTTCGGTGCGCACGCACTTCTGCACTACGGCACGCACGGTGCGCTGGAGTTCATGCCTGGCAAGCAGGCAGGTATGTCCGGTTCGTCGTGGCCGGACCGGCTCATCGGCGACATGCCGAACTTCTATCTCTATGCAGCGAACAATCCATCTGAAGGCACGATCGCGAAGCGGCGCTCGGCTGCAACGCTGATCAGCTATCTCACGCCGCCGATTTCGGCAGCCGGTCTTTATCGCGGCCTTCTCGACCTCAAGGCCTCGATCGAGCGCTGGCGCGGTCTGGAGCCGGAAGCCGATGCAGAACGCGAGCAGCTGCTGCCGGTGATCCAGGCGCAGGCGGCGCAGGTGGAACTCGCTGCGGCTGAGCCGGAGTGGCCTTTCGCCGACGGCGAAGGCCATGTCGCCAAGTTGTGGGCGGCGGTTCTCGAACTTGAATACACGCTGATCCCGAACGGGCTGCATGTGATTGGCGAGCCGATGACGGCGGGTGAGCGGCTGGATCTGCTCAAGGCCGCTGCGGAAGCGCGTCCCGACTATCATCCGGCGGATGCGACGCTGGAAGCGATCGTTGCGGGCGCTCGGCCTGAAGACGCGCTGGCGAAGACGACGCGCGACAAGAGCCCCGAGGCAATCGAAGCCGTGGTGGCCATGTCGGAGCTGAACCGGCTGCTGTCGGAAGAGCATGAGCTTGGTGCGCTGGTGCATGCACTGGATGGGCGCTTTGTTCGTCCCGCACCGTCGGGCGATCTCATTCGGACGCCGGCTATCCTTCCCACGGGCCGTAACCTGCATGGGTTTGATCCATTCCGCATCCCGAGCGCATTTGCGATGGCAGACGGCACGCGGCAAACGAACCGCTTGCTCGAACGCTATCGTCTCGACGGCAATCCGCTGCCGGAGACCGTCGCGCTGGTGCTCTGGGGGACAGACAACCTGAAGACCGAGGGCGGGCCGATCGCGCAGGCGCTGGCGCTGATGGGGGCCAAGCCGCGTTTCGATAGCTATGGTCGTCTGTGCGGCGCTGATCTCATTCCGTTGGAGCAACTCGGGCGTCCGCGCATCGATGCTGTCGTGACGCTTTCAGGTATCTTCCGCGATCTGCTGCCGCTGCAGACGAAGTTACTGGCGGAGGCAGCGTGGCTCGCCGCGATGGCGGATGAGCCAGCAGAGATGAATTACATCCGTGCGCATGCGCTGGCCTACATGCAGGCGAAGGGCGTCGACATGGAGACGGCGGCGCTGCGCGTATTCTCCAACGCGGACGGTGCCTACGGGGCCAACGTCAACCAGCTCATCGAAGAGGGCACCTGGCAGGACGGGGACGAGCTGGCGGAGACCTACTCCCGCCGCAAGAGCTTCGCGTACAGCCGCACCGGTAAGCCGGAACAGCAGTCGGCGCTGCTCGAGAGCGTGCTGTCAAATGTGAAGCTCGCCTATCAGAACCTCGAATCCGTCGAAGTCGGGATCACGACCATCGATCACTACTTCGATACGCTCGGCGGCATCAGTCGGGCGGTGCGCCGCGCGAGTGGAAACGACGTGCCGGTCTACATCGGCGACCAGACGCGCGGGGAAGGTCTCGTGCGATCGCTGTCGGAACAGGTGGCGCTCGAGACGCGGACGCGGACCCTCAATCCGAAATGGTACGAGGGCATGCTGAAGCATGGCTACGAAGGCGTGCGCCAGATCGAGGCGCAGGTCACCAACACGCTCGGCTGGTCGGCGACGACGGGACAAGTGGCGCCCTGGGTCTATCACCAGATCACGGAGACTTTCGTTCTCGACCCTGAAATGCGCGAACGCCTCGCGGCTTTGAACCCGACGGCGTCTGCGAAGGTCGCGAACCGGCTGCTCGAAGCCCACGAGCGGAATTATTGGACGCCGGAACCGGGCGTGCTTGAAGCCCTGAGGAATGCAGGCGCTGATCTCGAGGACCGTCTCGAAGGCGTCGGAGTGGAGGTTGCCGCATGACGGCTACGATTTTCAAAAGCGCTGCGCTGAAAGAGCGGGGGCGCACCGGCGACGGTGAGGGCAGTGTGCAGGTGCACATGGACCCCCGGGTTGCCATACCGACGACGGCGAAGGTGTTCGCGGTCTATGGCAAAGGCGGCATCGGCAAGAGCACGACGTCATCGAACCTTTCGGCGGCGTTCTCCAAGCTCGGCAAACGCGTGTTGCAGATCGGGTGCGATCCCAAGCACAATTCGACTTTCACGCTGACAAAGCAGCTTGTTCCAACCGTTATCGACGTGCTCGAGCAGGTGAACTTCCACACGGAAGAACTGCGCGTCGAGGACTTCGTGTACGAGGGCTACAACGGCGTTCTGTGCGTGGAGGCGGGCGGTCCGCCGGCAGGTACAGGTTGCGGCGGGTATGTCGTCGGTCAGACGGTGAAGCTCCTCAAGGAGCATCATCTGCTCGACGAGACCGACGTCGTGATCTTCGACGTGCTGGGCGACGTGGTGTGCGGCGGCTTTGCCTCGCCACTCCAGCATGCCGAACGCGGGCTCATCGTTTGCGCCAACGATTTCGATAGCATCTTCGCGATGAACCGCATCGCTGCGGCCATCCAGGCGAAGGCCAAGAACTATGGCATCCGCATCGGTGGCGTCATCGCCAACCGGTCGAAGGAAACCGACCAGATCGACCGTTTCAACAGTGAGATCGGGCTGGCGAGGCTGGCACACTTCCCGGATCTCGATGTGATCCGCCGCTCGCGGCTGAAGAAGTCGACGCTGTTCGAAATGGAGCCGTCGCCCGAACTGGAAGCCGTGCAGCAGGAATACCTGCGGCTTGCGGCAAGCCTCTGGGCCGGCACGGTTCCGCTCGATGCGCGCCCGATGAAGGACCGCGATATCTTCGATTTCCTGGGGTATGATTGATGCACACGCTCTCCTACCGCCAGCGCCGCAGCGAGCTGCAGACCTACTTCGACCGGACGGCGTCCGAGACGTGGGCACGGTTGACATCGGATGCACCGGTTAGCGGCATTCGCCGCACGGTGCGTGCCGGCCGCGATCGGATGCGAGCGACGCTGCTCGACTGGATGCCGGCTGATCTCAAGGGCATGCGTATTCTCGACGCCGGCTGCGGGACGGGGGCGCTTTCGTTCGAAGCTGCGCGACGCGGCGCAGACGTCGTCGCGATCGATCTTGCCGAGACGTTGGTTTCACTCGCACGCGAGCGGACCGACAAGATGCGTTCAGAGCTGCCGTTCAGCGAGGGGTACGGCTCGATCCAGTTTCACGTCGGCGACATGCTCGATCCGGCTCTCGGCCGCTTCGATTACGCCGTCGCGATGGATTCACTCATTCACTACAGGTCGGCCGACATGGTTGCCATGCTCGGACGGCTGTCAGCGAACGTCGAGCGGGGGATCATCTTCACCTTCGCTCCCCGGACGCCGGCTCTGACGTTGATGCATGCGGTCGGCCGTTTCTTCCCCAGGCAAGACCGAGCCCCGGCCATTGAGCCGGTCGATGCCGGCGAACTCCGCCGGCATATCGCGGCAGAGCCGGCACTTTCGACCTTCCGCGAGGGGCACACCTTCCGTGTCGATAGCGGCTTTTACGTTTCCTCAGCGATGGAGATCGTAAAGGTATGAACGTCGTCAGCGATAAACTGGTGAAAGCCTGGGCCAATGTGAGCCCCCGCTTCCTGCCGTTCGCGGACGCAGCAACCGAAGAGCTGCCGCTTGGCCGTCTGCTTCGGTTGTCGCTGTTTCAGGTTTCGGTCGCCATGGCGGTCGTACTGCTGAACGGCACACTCAACCGGGTCATGATCGTGGAATTGGGCGTGCCGACATTCGTCGTCGCGATCGCGGTGTCGTTGCCTTTGCTTTTCGCACCTTTCCGGGCGCTGGTGGGGTTCAAGTCGGACAACCACAAGTCGGCGCTCGGCTGGAAACGGGCGCCCTATATCTGGTTTGGTTCGATGTTGCAGTTCGGCGGCTTGGCGATCATGCCATTCGCGCTGATCCTGCTGTCAGGAGATTCCAACGGTCCGGCGTGGATCGGCTATGCCGGGGCGGGATTGGCATTCCTGCTCGTTGGGGCAGGGCTGCACACGACGCAAACGGCAGGTCTCGCACTCGCGACAGACCTTGCGCCGCCGGAGTCGCGGCCGCGCGTCGTCGCATTCCTCTACGTCATGCTCCTCGTCGGCATGGTGGCGACGTCGATCGTGTTCGGTTGGCTGCTTTCGGACTTCAGTCAGCTGCGTTTAATCCAGGTGGTTCAGGGCGCCGCCGCCGTCACGATGATCCTCAACGTCATCGCACTGTGGAAGCAGGAAGTGCGCGATCCTTCGCGGACCCGCGGGCCTGCCGCTGACGACCCCGGATTTCTGGAATCCTGGCAGGCCATGGCCGCCACTGGGCCGTGGATGCGCGTGCTCGTCAGTGTCGGTCTCGGTACCGCGGCGTTCAGCATGCAAGACATTCTACTCGAGCCCTATGGCGGCGAGATTCTGCATCTGTCGGTCGGGCAGACGACGGCGTTGACCGGATTTCTCGCCTGCGGGACTCTCCTTGGCTTCGTCATCGCTTCGTCTGTGCTGACGTCGGGGTTCGATCCCTTCCGACTTGCCGCGCTTGGTGCCATCGCGGGCCTTGCCGCATTTCCGCTGGTCATCCTGTCGGCGCATGTCGAGTCGGCGCAAATCTTCCGCGCCGGAACCTTGCTGATCGGATTTGGCGGCGGGCTGTTCTCCGTCGGCACGCTCACGGCCGTCATGAACATGTCGAAGGGCCGGCGCAACGGCATGGCTCTCGGCGTGTGGGGGGCCGTGCAGGCTACCGCTGCCGGGATCGCGATCGCATTCGGAGGAATCATTCGCGACGGCGTCGGTGCGCTTGCCACGTCGGGTCAACTTGGAGAGGCGCTGGCCACACCGAGCACTGGGTACACGGCGGTCTATCACATCGAAATTGTTCTGCTCTTTGCAACGCTCGTGGCAATCGGCCCGCTCGTTGGCATGGAGCGGGTCAACACGTCACGCAGGTCGGGGAAGTTCGGTCTCGCCGAATTCCCCGGTTAACTTCAGGATCCATGGAGGTGAAACTATGAAGGGCGAAATTATGGGCATCTTTGATGTTGCCCAGATCACGTTGTACGTGTTCCTTATCTTCTTTGTCGGGCTCGTTTTCTATCTTCAACGTGAAACGCGCCGCGAGGGGTATCCGCTGTTCTCCGAGCCGTCGAACAAATTGAAGCCGGGCGATCCATTCTTCATTCCCGAAGCCAAGGTGTTCAAGCTGCCGCATGGCGGCGAGGCGCGGGCGCCGGACGACGCGCGCATCGATACGCGACTGGGCAATGCCGAGAAGATGGCGGTTTGGCCAGGAGCACCCATCGAGCCAATTGGTGATCCGATGCTTGCGGAAGTCGGTCCGGGCTCTTATGCGTTGCGCGCCGATGTCCCCGATCTCATGGTCACAGGTGCACCGAAGATCGTCCCGTTCCGCGTTGCTCCCGCCTTCGACATCAACATCAACGATCGCGATCCGCGCGGCTTCGCGCTGGTGGGAGCCAACGGCGTTGCTGTCGGCACGATCAAGGATGTTTGGATCGACAAGTCGGAAATCATCATCCGGTACCTGGAAGCCGAACTCAATGCCGCCGGCGGCAAGCCGGGTCGCTCGGTTCTGGTGCCCATGAATTTTCTTCGGATTGACCAGGATCGTGGCGTCGTCAAGGTGAAGGCGCTGATGGGTTCGCAGTTCGGGAACGTCCCTGGACTAAAGAATCCCGACCAAATCACGTTCCTCGAAGAAGAAAAGGTGACGGCGTACTACGGCGCCGGTACTCTTTACTCTGATCCCCAGCGTGCGGAGCCGCTCCTGTGAGCCACGAGTACGACTTCGAGCCCGTTCCAGGGCTGCCCGCGAACCTGCCGGAGGGCGAACAGCTCCTCTGGCAGGGATCGCCCTCCGCCTCGGCCACCGCTCGCCGGGTGCTGCACATCGATCTGGTCGCCGCGTACTTTGCGGCGCTCCTCACGTGGCGGCTGGTCGCCGGTCTCTATGACGGCCATGCGCTGTCGCAGATCGCCATCGACAGCATTCCGCTTCTTGGAATGTCGGCCGCAAGCCTTGCGATCCTGGCCGGGCTGGCAAGTCTCATGGCCCGTACGACGATCTACACGATCACCAGCCGTCGGGTGGTGATGCGCTACGGCGTGGCCCTGCCGATAACGGTCAACGTTCCGTTCAAGTCGATCCATAGCGCGGATGTTGCCTTGCGTGCGGATGGCTCGGGCGACATTGCGCTGGCGGTCGATGACCTGGGCAAGCTGACGTTCCTGCATCTGTGGCCGAACACACGAGCCTGGCACCTGCGCAAACCGCAGCCCTCGCTCCGGGCGGTGCCTGATGCGCAAAACGTCGGTGCTCTGCTCTCGCGTGCCCTGCATACGGCGGCTGGTTCGCCGGAGAAGGCCACACGTCCCGTCGCTGCGGCTCGGCCCACAGAGACAACCACGGCTCCGGGCGGTGCTGCCCCGGCCGCGGCCTGAACCTAGAAGGAGTGATCGCCGTGCACGAAGACGCCATCGACGCCAAACCCTTTCCGAGAGCCCTCCTGATCGCGGGCGCCGCTCTGATCGGCCTGTCGATCGCCTTCGCGATTTCAGCGCGGCTCTGGGACTTTGGAGCGACACGGGTGGAGTACGCACCGGTGACGGAACAGCGAGAGCTGATCTTCAAGGATCTCGACAACGGTTCGGTCGGCGTCGTCGATGCCGGCCTCAAGCAACAGATCGCGGAAGTGAAACCAGGTCACGATGGTTTTGTCCGCGTCGTCATGCGCAGCATGGCTCGCGACCGGGCGTTGCTCGGCGCGAGTAGCGATGTGCCGTTCCGCTTGGCGCGGCACACCGACGACGTGCTGTCACTCACAGACTTGGCGACTGGCGAGGTCGTCATGCTGAACGCGTTCGGGACCATGAATCGCAAGGCTTTCGAACAATTTCTCGCCAAGGGGAAGGACTGAACCATGATGCTTGCAGCGTTTCGCGGGCCGCCACCCGAGGTGGTGTCCTGCACAATCGAAATCGAAAACACATTTGAAAGTTTGCATGCCCACGTCGACTTGCATGGCACCGCACCGGTCGAGGCCGGCGATGAAGTGCTCGTGCATGGGGATCCGATCCGGGTGCCTTACGGCCAGAAGGTCGTACTGGAACGCCAGGCGACGGTGACGCGTGCGTCGCCGATCGAGCGGCTGATCACGAAGATCGCGGCGCGGTTGGAGTTCACTGAGCTCTACGAAGTGAGTTTTTCTTCGGGGAGGAAGCTATGACGATTGAAACTTTCGGCCGCGCGCCGAACGAGACGACGGCGGCAGCTGCGACGGAAACACTTTTGAGCCCGCGCTTCTACACGACGGACTTCGATGAACTCGACAAGATCGATGTGTCGTCGCTGAGATCCGAGTGGGATGCGCTCCTGGCTGAGATGCGGGCCGATACCAACCGCGGGCACTTCCGGCGGACGGATGCTTGGGACGATTTCGATCTCAACGCGCTGCCCGAAGGCCTGCGCAAGGAATTCATCGACTTCCTCGTCAGTTCGCTGACGTCGGAATTTTCAGGCTGCGTGCTCTATGCCGAAATGAAGAAGCGGGGCAAGAACAAGGATCTTGTCGAGCTTTTCAAGTTCATGAGCCGCGATGAGGCCCGTCATGCCGGCTTTATCAACGATACGCTGCGGGATTTTGATATCGGCATCGATCTCGGCTTCCTCACGAAAGCGAAGAAGTACACGTTCTTCCGGCCGAAGTTCATCTTCTACGCGACGTATCTGTCGGAGAAGATCGGTTATGCGCGCTACATTACAATCTTCCGTCATTTGGAGCGTCATCCCGACAAACGCTTCCATCCGATCTTCAAGTGGTTCGAGAAGTGGTGCAACGACGAGTTCCGCCACGGGGAAGCCTTCGCGCTCCTGATGCGGGCCAATCCGCATCTGCTCGAGGGCGTGAACAAGCTTTGGGTGCGCTTCTTCGTGCTTGCGGTTTACTCGACCATGTACGTGCGTGACCATGCGCGGCCGGAATTCCATAAGGCGATCGGGATGAACCCCACCGATTACGACATGCAGGTCTTCCGCCTGACGTCTGAAATCGCGCGCCAGGTATTCCCGGTCGAACTCGACATCGAGAACCCCAAATTCCTGAAGGGGCTAGAGAAGCTGCGGGTCATCAACGAGAAGCTCGGCGAAGTGGAAGGCAAGACGGGGATCGGCGCACGTCTGCGGCGGTTCGGTCTGGGCGCTTCGGCGGTCGGGACATTCGCGCGGCTTTATCTGCTGAAAGCGCGGGAAAACCCGCTTCCGCAGCAGATCCGGCTCGAGCCCATCTGGTAACGCAAGCGTTCGAGGAGCGACCTTGGTGTCCTACGGCCTACCCGTTCTGTTCGTCCTCTTTTCCTGGTGGTTCCTCACCGGAGCGGTGCTCTGGCTGATCGGGCTGCCGCGGACGACGGTGCGCTGGTCAATGGCTGGCGCGACACTCGTTGCTCTCGGAGCGTTGGCAACACTCTGGCAGACGGCCGGCGATACATCGCCGGCCGCCGCCTACACGGCATTTCTCGCAGCTTTGCTGGTGTGGGGCTGGCACGAGATGAGCTTCCTCACCGGCTTGGTGACGGGGCCGCGCACATCGGAAGCGCCGCGACACACGCGCGGCCGCGCCGGTCTTTGGCCTGCCGTCGAGACGCTGCTCTATCACGAAGCGGCCATTCTCGTGACGGGCCTTCTGCTCTACGCAATGCTCGCCGGTTCGCCCAACGAAGTCGGGTTGTGGACCTTCGTTATCCTCTGGGTCATGCGGATCAGTGCGAAGCTCAACGTCTATCTCGGCGTGCCTAACCTGACGGAAGAGTTTTTGCCGGCGCACCTGACCTATCTCAAAACGTACTTCTGCCGGCGCAGTATGAATCTCTTCTTTCCTTTGTCCGTCACGCTGTCGACAATCGCGACGTGGCTGCTCATCGGAGAAGCCAGCACTGCAACGAACGCCTTCGACACCACCAGCTTCACGTTCCTCGCAACTCTCATGGCGCTGGCTTTGATCGAGCATTGGTTCCTCGTGGTGCCGCTGCCTTCCGCTTCGCTGTGGTCATGGGGGCTTTGGTCGAGGGAAAACGAACAAAGCATGGAGACAACGGCCACGCCCGTCCGCGTACGGGCAAGCGTGCCCGTTCAATCCGATCCACCACAGCCCGTAAGTGCAACCATCTTCTGAAACAGGCCGGCAGAGAGAAACGGCCCGACGCATATAAGAACCGGAGAGCAAAATGGATTACCTGTCGATCTTCCGCGAGCAACTCGACGGCTTGAAGGCCGAAGGACGCTACCGAGTGTTCGCGGACATCAAGCGGCAGTGCGGATCCTTTCCGACGGCGATCCATCACACGGATGCAGGGGCGCGACCGATTACGGTGTGGTGCTCCAACGATTATCTCGGCATGGGGCAGCATCCAGCTGTGTTGGCCGCGATGCATCAAGCGATCGATGAAGCCGGCGCCGGCTCTGGTGGCACGCGAAACATTTCCGGCACGACGCGTTATCACGTCGAATTGGAGCACGAAATCGCCGATCTGCACGGCAAGGAAGCGGCCCTGCTCTTCACATCGGCTTACGTCGCCAATGAAGCCACCCTCTCCACGCTCCAGAGGCTGATCCCGGGGGTCATGGTTTTCTCGGATGAGAAGAACCACGCATCCATGATCGAGGGCATCCGGCATGGCAACGGGCCGAAGAAGATTTTCCGTCACAACGATGTCGAGGATCTGGAAAAGAAGTTGAAAGAGGCGCCGGTCGGCGCGCCCAAGCTGATCGTTTTCGAGAGCGTCTATTCGATGGACGGTCACATCGCTCCCATGGCCGCCATCTGTGATCTGGCCAAGAAGTACGGCGCGATGACCTATCTCGATGAAGTTCACGCGGTCGGACTTTATGGTCCGCGCGGCGGCGGCATCGCCGAGCGTGACGGTCTGATGGACCGTATCGACATCATCAACGGAACGCTTGCCAAAGGGTTCGGCGTGATGGGCGGGTATATCGCCGCCAAGCGCGAAATCTGCGACGCGATCCGTTCGTTCGCATCGGGCTTCATCTTTTCGACATCGCTGGCGCCGGCGATCACGGCTGGCGCGTTGGCCAGCATTCGGCATCTGAAGGCGAGCACCCTGGAGCGCGAGCGTCACCAGGAGCGGGCGCGCACACTGAAGCAGAAGCTCAAAGATGCGAACATTCCGTTCATGGCCAATCCAAGCCACATCGTGCCGGTGATGGTGGGTGATCCTGTGCACTGCAAGGCCGTGACCGATACGCTTCTCGGCCACTACGGCATCTACGTGCAGCCGATCAATTATCCGACGGTTCCCAAGGGCACCGAGCGCATGCGTTTGACACCCGGACCGCTGCATTCCGATCAGCAGATGGCCGTTCTCGTCGCGGCCTTGAGCGATCTGTGGAATGCATGCCCAATGGCGAACGGCAAATACGTGCGACTTGCGGCCGAGTAACGATCCTACCTGCGCCGGCTTACGCCAGCGATTATGAGAACTCGACTTCATCCCGCCGCAGGCAACTGCGGCGGGATTTTTCTTATCAAGAGACGTTTGGAATTGGGTCGATTTGATAAGTGTCAAGTGAGGAGGTCATTTTGGATTGTAGCGTGCACTAGACACTTCAAACTGGAGGCCGGTCTTATGCGCGTACTTTTCGTTCACCCCAATTATCACTCCGGCGGCGCCGAGATCGCGGGCAACTGGCCGCCGGCATGGGTCGCGTATCTGGCGGGCGTGCTGAAGGAGAACGGCTTTCACGACGTGCATTTCATCGACTCGATGACGCACGACATTGCCGATGATCGACTGCGGGACATGATCGAGGAGTTGCAGCCGGACATCGTTGGCGTGACGGCAATTACGCCATCGATCTACAAAGCCGAGAACGTCCTCAAGATGGTGAAGGAGGTCTGTCCGAAGGCCGTGACGCTTCTCGGCGGAATTCACGGCACCTTCATGTATCGCCAGGTTCTGGCCGAAGCGCCTTACATCGACGCGATTGTCCGCGGTGAAGGCGAAGAAATCATGGTCGAAGTTGCGAAGGCCGTCGATGAGGGCCGCTGGCCCGAGGCGCGCGCTTCGATCAAGGGGCTTGCCTACATCGTCGATGGGATGGTGATCGCGACGGCTGCGGCTCCGACCGTGAAAGATCTTGATTCCATCAAGGCTGACTGGAGCATTCTGGATTGGCCGAAGTATCAGTACATTCCGCTGGGCGTGCGGGTCGCCATTCCAAACATGGCGCGGGGATGCCCGTTTACCTGCTCATTCTGTTCGCAGTGGAAATTCTGGCGCGACTATCGCATTCGCGACCCAAAAGCGGTCGTCGATGAGATCATCGAATTGCGCGATAAACATCAGGTGGGCTTCTTCATCCTCGCGGACGAGGAGCCGACGATCAATCGCAAGAAGTTCGTTGCGTTCTGCCAGGAATTGATCGACCGCGACGTCGGGCTGCTCTGGGGCATCAACACGCGCGTCACCGACATTCTGCGCGACGAGAAGCTGCTGCCGCTCTACCGGAAGGCGGGTCTCATTCACGTTTCGCTGGGCACGGAAGCCGCCGCGCAGTTGAAGCTCGATCTGTTCAACAAAGAAACGACAGTCGCGCAGAACAAGAAAGCCGTGCAGCTGCTTCGCGACAACGGGATCGTGGTCGAGGCGCAGTTCATCGTCGGGCTCGAAAACGAGACGGCGGAGACGCTGGAAGAGACCTATCGCATGGCGTGCGATTGGAAACCGGATCTGGCCAACTGGTCGATGTACACGCCATGGCCGTTCTCCGACCTCTTCAAGGAACTCGGCGATAAGGTGGAGGTGTTCGACTACGAGAAGTACAACTTCGTAACGCCGATCATGAAGCCGGATTCGATGGATCGCGCGGAGTTGCTGGATCGCGTGATGAACAACTATCGCCGATTTTACATGAAGAAGGCGCTGTTCTCGTATCCCTTTGCGGGCTCGGGCGACCGGCGGAAGTATCTCTGGGGTTGCCTGAAAGCGTTCCTCAAGGCCGGGTTCGAACGCAAGTTCTATGATCTCGGCAAGGTGGACTACTGGGGTCCGCAGTCGAAGAAGAAAGTTCATTTCAATTTCGATGCGACACGCGAGCGGGCCAACGACGAGGATGTCGAGTGGCAGGTGACGCACAATCGCAAGGGAAACACCATGCACGAAGCTGCGATGGCCATGGCCTGCGGCGGCGGCACGGAGCAGATGGCGGATGACGGGATTGCGCTGCGTGCGTCGGCGCTGCACGGATCGAGCCAGCAAATGTGCGATGGCGACGATGCTGCGGCCTGCGGGTCCGATTGTGATTGCAAGGGAGATGACAAGGCGAAGTCCGGTCCGCCGAAGACAACATTCACCGTGGCCGGCACGAAGCCTGCGCAGATAAAGGTGCCGCATGAGAACGCTGGCGCTTGAGGCTGCCGCCGAGTGTGCGGATGGCGTTTGTGAGCCGTCCGCACGGATCGGGCCGAATGCGATTATTCAGCTGGGGATCGTGGTCGGCGACCGTTTCGGCGAGGACGCGCGGCGGGAGCTGTTTCGGAGCGCCGGCCTGACCGGGTACCTCAAGGCCTTGCCGGACGCGATGGTGGATGAAGCCGAGGTCATCGCGCTGCATCGCGCGCTCAGGACCGTTGCCTCGGCTGAACTGTGTCGCGCGGTCTCGTGGGAGGCGGGGCTGCTGACGGGGGATTACATTCTCGCGAACCGCATACCGAAACCGGCTCAGGTCGTGCTGAAGTTTCTGCCACGGCGGCTGGCAGCTAAGGCGCTGACCGCCGCGATCGGGAAGCATTCGTGGACGTTCGCCGGGAGTGGGATCTTTCGAGCGATTTCGACCACTCCGCTGGTCCTGCAGATTTCGGAAAGTCCGCTCTGCCGTGGCGAGCATGCGGCTGACCCGATCTGCGATTACTATTCCGGGACTTTCACGCGGCTGTACCGCAGTCTCGTCGATCCCCGGATCACCATCGTTGAGACCGCGTGCGGCGCCGTTGATGGGGGCCCATGCCGTTTCGAAGAAGTGGCTGGGGGGCCACTCGCGCGGGCGGAACCGGGACATCCTGGCGCTTGATCCACGGAGTGCGGGCGATTACGCACGGACCATGCAGGATCGAACGCTCATTCCTATCATCTCGTCTGTCGCTCCGTTCGCCGAGGGCCGGGTGGCGTGGCTCGTCGATATCTGGGGCGTCATTCATAATGGCGTCACGCCTTTCTCTAGCGGCCGCGGAGGCGTGTGCGAAGTTCCGTGAGGCTGGGGGCACCGTCCTTTTGCTGTCGAATGCCCCGCGGCCGGCGCCCTCGGTGGTGGATCAACTCGATCGCATCGGCGTGCCGCGGTCGGCCTACGACACCATTCTCACATCCGGCGATGCGTCACGCGAACTGATCATCCGCACTGTCGCGGCGGGGCATGCAATCGGGCACATCGGGCCGGAGCGCGATCTGGGCTTGTTCGAGGGCGCTGCTTCTCCGGTTCCTCTGCGACAAGCCCAAACGGTTGTTTGCTCCGGGCTCTATGACGACGAGCGCGAGACGCCCGAGACCTACGTTGAGATTCTGGCGCTGCTGAAGAAGCGGGGGGTGGACATGATCTGCGCCAACCCTGATCTCACGGTGGAGCGCGGCGGGCGGATCATCTACTGCGCGGGGGCGTTGGCGAAAGCCTACGAGGACATGGGCGGGACCGTCGCCTATGCTGGCAAGCCGTATTTGCCGGTGTACGACCTGGCGTTCGAACGGCTGGCGCAGGTGCGCGGCGCGGCGATTGATCGGGCGCAGGTTTTGGCGATCGGTGACGGCATCGGCACGGACATCGCGGGTGCTGCGGCGGCCGGAATCGACGCCATTTACGTTGCCAGCGGTGTGCATGCAGGTCCTGGCGGCTGCATCAGCTCCGAGACGGTCGCCGAGATTTTCGCCGACGTCGCGGAAAAGCCCATCGCGGCAATGAATGGTCTCGCCTGGACCTGACAAGCGGTCAGCTTCGGACGGGCACGAGTTCGAACTGGTGCACATCGGTGCGGCCAAGCGCGAAGGCGCCGGCGCACATGGCGAGATATAATCGCCAGCCGCGCAAGAAACCTTCTTCGTAGCCGAGCGCGCGAATTTCCGGCAGGGCCGCATCGAAGCGTTGCAGCCATTCGCGGCACGTGCGGGCGTAGCACTGGCCGAATGAAAACACGTCTTGCACGCCAAGACCGGCGCGTTCGGCTTCCTGCTTGAAGCGCGAGACGGACGGCAGCATCCCGCCGGGGAAAATGTGGTGGCGGATGTAGTCGCTGGAGGTGCGGTAGCTGGGGAACAACTGCTCGCTGATGCTGATGGTCTGGACGACGGCGACGCCGTTCGATGTCAGGCGTTCGCGAACGGTCTGGAAGTAGGTCGGCCAATAGCGCTCGCCGACGGCTTCAAACATCTCGATCGAGACGATGGATGAGAAGGTGCCGCCCTGTTTGCGGTAGTCCTGCAGCTTGATGTCGGCAGCTTTGCCGACCCGCTCGGTCGCGTAGGCGTGCTGGCGCGGAGAGATCGTGAGCGCGGTGACATCGTGGCCCTGCTGGACGGCTGCTTCCGTGAAGCCGCCCCAGCCGCAGCCGATTTCAAGTACGCTGCCGCGATTGCCGCCGATGCGCTCGAGAATGCGCGCGTATTTGGCTTTCTGAGCGCTTTCCAGATCAGAGCCGGTTTGGCCGAAGATTGCGCTGGAGTAGGTCATGGTGGGGTCGAGCCAGCGTGAATAGAAGTCGTTGCCGACATCATAGTGGGCCATGATGTTTCGCTGCGAGCCCTTGACGGAATTGCGGCGGAACACCCATTCGAGCACGACGGAGCGAATGCGGTGCAGGAACGAGCCCCAGGCGAGGCGGCCGAGCCCATCCATGTTGAGCATCAGAACCGTCAGCAAGTTTTCCAGATCAGGGCTTTCCCACCAGCCGGCCATGTAGGCATTGCCGAGGCCGATGTCGCCTTCTGCAAGCGCGGCGTTGATGGTGCGCCAGTCCTTGATGTGAATGATGCCGTGCGGACCGGAGTTGGGGCCGGAGAACGTGCGTTCGACACCCTCTGGTGTGATGACGGTCAGGGTACCGAACCGCGTGGCACTTTCCAGCACGCGAAGGGCTTTCTGGCCGAGATAGGGTATCGTCGTCATGTCTGCTCCGGAGTGATCGTCGTTGCCGGACCGCCGAACGAGGATGTTACGAGCGGGCCGGGGGGTGTGGGCTTTGAGAAGATCTTGTGGCCGCGCATGTACAGGCGCGCGGCGTGGTAATGGATCAGCAGCACGACCTGCAGCGTCGGGAAGGGATGGCGCAGGAAGCTTTTGAAAAGCGTGCGCGAGGTGAGCGTGGACAGGCGACCGCCGATGGTTGCGGTCAGCGCGCGGGCGCCTTCGCGGTAGAGATCGATGCGAATGGATACGCGGTCCGGCTTCTCGATGAAGCGAAAGCGGTATTCGCCGTCGGTGGGGAAGAACGGCGAGACGTGGAAAACTTTCTCGGCGACGATCTCTTCGTCAGAGCTGATGGGGCTGCCATCAGGCTTTCGGCACAGATAGCAGTGGCGCTCGCCGAAGGTGTTGTTGACCTCGGCGAGGACGGCGGCGAGAGCGCCGGAGCGATCGTGGCAGAGCCAGAAGCTGACCGGGTTGAAGCCGAAGCCGAGCACGCGGGGCAGTGTCACAAGCGTGATTTCGCCTTCAGGCAGCGTGGCTCCGACACTTGCGAAGGCGGTGCGCAGCCAATCGCCAAAATCATTGCCGCCGTTGCCATAGTCGCGGTCGTTGAGCGCAAAAAGGCCCCAGCCATTGCGAGCGAGAAAGCGGCGCTTCAACTCAGGAAGGGCATCCACGGGGACGTGGAGATAGGTGAGGTTGTGCGCCAGCGTGTACGGCTTCGGCGAGAAGCGCGCGTGCGTGATACGCGCTTCGAGAAGTCCGCGCTCGATCGGTGTGTTTTTGTTGGTGGCGGCCATCATGCCCATGGGATCGGCACTTTCTTGGCTTCCGCGATGCGAACAGCGCTCCACAATCCATCTTCGTGGAAGCCGTTGCGCTGCCAGGCGCCACAGAACCACAGGCCGCGCTTGCCTTGGATGGCGGGGATCTCGACTTGCGCGGCGACGGCTTCGCGCGAGAACACCGGATGGCGGAAGATGTGGCGGTCGATCACTTTGGATGGATCGATTTCGCGATCAGGGTTCAAGCTGACGAAGACGTCCTCGCCCGGAAGCGATTGCAACTTGTTCATCCAGTAGGTGACGGAAACGTCGCTGCCGTCATCAGCGCCGTTGGACGCATAGACCCAGCTTGCCCAGGCAGCCTTGGCATTTGGCATCAGGCGCGCGTCAGTGTGGAGCACGCCTTCGTTGTCGCGAAATTTGAACTGGCCGAGGATGCGGCGTTCTTCGGGTGTCGGATCGGCGAGCATGGCGAGCGACGCATCGGCATGCGCGGCGAGCACCACCTCGTCAAAGCGATCCGTCTCCCCCGTGGCCGTCACGACTTCAAACCCACCTTGCGACGCGCGAACCTGCCCGACAGTATGGCCGGTACGGACCCGTGAGCCGAGGCTCTCGGTGATGCGCCGGACATATTGTTCGCTGCCCCCATCGACAGTCCGCCATTGATGATGCCCATTGACGGACAAAAGTCCATGGTTCTGAAAAAAGCGGACAAACGTCTTGGCCGGGAAGGCCAGCATGTCGCGGGGCGGCGTGCTCCAAATCGCCGCGCCCATCGGTACCAGAAAGCGATCCTTGAACCATTCGCCGGGGGCGAGGCGGTCGATGAATTCGGCGAGCGTCGGGTCGCCCGGCTCTTCGAGCACGAGTTTGGCGGAGCGGAAAAACCGCATGATGTCGGCCAGCATGCGAAGATAGCGAGGGGAGACCATGTTCTTCTTCTGCGCGAATATGCCCTCAAGCGAACTGGCGCAAAATTCAAGCTCGCCGTCGCCGTAGCGGACGCCGAACGACATATCGCTGGGCTTCGTGGGTACGGAAAGCGCGGCGAAGAGTTTCGTGAGGAGCGGGTAATTCACTTCGTTGTAGACGATGAAGCCGGTGTCGACGGGCAGCGCACCAGCGGCGCGGGGAATCTCGATCGTTCGGGAATGGCCGCCAGGACGCGTTTCGCTTTCGAACAGCACCACGTCATGGGAGCCACTCAACATGTGGGCGCACGACAGCCCCGAGATCCCGGCTCCGACAACGGCTATTCGCGTCACAGTGTTTGTTCCCCACCCACGTTATGTTGATCTACGAAATCAGTCTGACAATGGTTCACGACGATCCGTTCGGCGGGTGAACGCGTTCAAAGTTCGGATGAAAAACAGAAAAGTGTTCAAAGCTTGGATTTCCTGATCGCGCTGGCCGGAAGTTTCGCAGTCCTCTCGCTGATGATGGCGATCGGGTTCATCATTGCCATGCGCAGCGGCAATGGTGGCTGGGCCGACACGATCTGGACTTTCGGGGTCGGATTGGCGGGACTGACTGCGATCTTCATTCTCGGTGGACCAGAGCCCGGTCCCCGGCACTGGCTGGCAGCAGGTCTGGCCGCGCTGTGGTCTTTAAGGCTCGGTGTGTACCTGTTCGGGCGGACGCAGGGCAAGGCCGAAGATGCGCGCTACGCCGACCTGCGACGGGAGTGGGGCGAGGCGCATCCGCGCCGGTTATTCTGGTTCTTGCAGGCGCAGGCTGTCGCAGGCTTGCCGCTCGTGGGAGCGATGGCCTTGGCGGCGAACCGTCCGGGTCCGATCGACATGTTCGACATTGTCGGGGCCGCCGTGCTCCTGACGGGCGTGGTCGGGACCGGTGTTTCAGACTGGCAATTGGCTCGGTTCAAAGCGGATCCGCGAAACAAGGGCCGCGTGTGCGACGTGGGGCTCTGGAGCCTTTCCCGACATCCGAACTATTTCTTCGAGTGGCTGTCGTGGTGTGCATGGCCGATCATCGCCTTCGACATCGTGAGCTATCCGATCGGGCTGTTGGCAGTGCTGGCGCCGGCGCTGATGTACCACCTCCTGGCGCATGTTTCAGGCGTGCCGCCGCTGGAGGCGCACATGGAGCGATCGCGGCCGGAAGCGTTCGCCGCCTACAAGGCCCGGGTGCCAGTGTTCTTTCCGAAGCTGTTCTAGGTCATGCGGCCGTAAAGGGGCCGCTCTCGCGGGAGACTTTCGATGACCATCATGCCGGTGCCGTTGATCACAGGTGCCATCCGCACATTCGAAAGCCTGACAGTGCCGGACAGTCTGCTGCGGTTCGGCATACAATCCTTGATCGGGACACGCGAGCGGTCACTCAGGCCTGACCCCGAGATTGATCGGGCCTTCGCGGAAGACATGCGGCGGCGAGCCATCGCGCTGCACACGGATGCGGCGAACGAGCAGCATTACGAGCTTCCGCAGGAGTTCTTCGGGCTGACGCTTGGGCCGCATCGGAAGTACTCATGCTGCTACTACGCAACGGGCAATGAGACGCTGGAGGAGGCGGAAGAGGCGGCGTTGACCATTACGGCGGATCGCGCCGGGCTGGCCGACGGACAGCGGATCCTGGAACTGGGATGCGGGTGGGGATCACTGACACTGTTCATGGCCGCGCGGTATCCGAATGCGTCGATCACGGCGGTTTCGAATTCGGCCAGTCAGCGGCGGTACATTGAACAAACGGCGCGGGCGCGGGGTCTTTCGAACGTGCGCGTCATCACGTGTGACATGAATGCGTTTTCGCCCGAGGGGGCGTTCGATCGTGTCGTGTCCGTCGAGATGTTCGAGCACATTTCGAATTGGGACGCGCTGTTGTCGAAGGTTCGCGGTGCGCTCGCCCCGGACGGGCGGCTCTTCATTCATGTTTTTTCGCACCGCGGGACGCCCTACCGCTTCGATCACACGGACCCCACCGATTGGATCGGCCAGCACTTCTTCACGGGCGGGATCATGCCGAGCGACGGTCTTTTTCGGCAGTTCTCCAATCTTGTGGAGGTCGAGGAGGAGTGGCGTTGGAGTGGGACGCATTACTCACGCACAGCGACGCAATGGATTGAAAATTTCGACCGCAATCAGAGTGAGATCGATCCGATCCTGCGCAGGGTCTATGGGCCGAAGGCGGCGCTATGGAAAAGGCGTTGGCGGTTGTTTTATCTAGCGACCGAGGGCCTCTTCGGTCACGCCAACGGGGAGGAATGGGGCGTGAAGCACTATCGCCTGCGCCCGGTTCGCTAGGCTGCATCAGGCGCCCGATCCCGCATACCAACGTGCGGCCAGCGTGCCGGCGACGGCTGCCGTCGAGGTCAGGAACACGCCCCAAGCGAGATCCATGAGCGTGATGAAGGTCGGCCAGACCTTCAACGTTGCCTGGTTCGTCAGGTCGTAGGTGCCATAGCAGACGAGCCCGAGCAGGGCGCCGTTGAGGGCCGCGGTCTGAAGGCTGCCGCCATTGGCGAGAGCAGGGGAAACCCCGAACCAGACGATGCCGAAGATATAGAGCAGGTAGAACGCAATGGCCGGAGCGATGCGGATGCCGTCGGGCAGCAGCAATTCGCCGATGTGCTGCCGGTAGGTGTTGATCATCGAGGTAAGCCAGACGCTATCGACGACGGCCATGTAAAGGCCCGCAGCGAGGTAGGCGATCGCGTACTTCATCATTTACCTCTCCATTTTTGCGCACGGCGACTTCGCTGTCGCGAAGCCGGCCGCCGTGCGCAGTGCTTTATTCATTGGCACGGCGACTTCGCTATCACGAAGCCGGCCGCCGTGCTTGGAAGTGGCGACTTCATAGGTAAACGGAGTGGACAGCGGACTGGTTCACGGCGATTTACACCCAGGTCATCTTGCCGGCTGTCAGGACCAGTACGCGATCTTGCGGGCTTTCGAGGGCAGGGATTGTTTCAGGGTCGAGGCCGAGGACGTGTGCGCGAAGGCAGCGCGAAACACCGCCATGCGAGGCGACGACGGTGTCGCGTTCAAGCGTTTCAGCCCAATCGATGGTGCGCTTCAGAAGATCGGCGTAGCTTTCGCCACCCACCGGCCGCCACCTGAAGGGGTCCTTGAAGCGGTCTGCGAGACCTTGGGGATCGCTGTTGGGAAGGTTGGCCTGAAGCTGGCCTTCCCAGGCTCCGTAGGAGAGTTCGATGAGGCGGCGATCCAGCCGGTAATCCCCTGGATTAAGACCCAGCGTGTCGCGCAGGATCTCCATCGTCTCGCGTGTTCGTCCGAGGGGGCTTGCGACGTAGTCGGCACCGGCAATGTGAGGCAGAAAGGCGCGCAAGGCCTCGCCGTTGCGGCGGGATTGGGCGCGGCCGCGCTCGTTGAGCTGAATGTCCGTCTGACCCTGGTAGCGCCGTTCGGCGTTCCAGTCGGTTTCGCCGTGACGGACGAAGTAGAGTGTGAGGCCGGGGCGCATGCTGCGTCTTGCAAACTTTCAAATATCGTTCGCAGAAAAGCGGCCGGCTCGGGCGCGACGCTCGCGGCTGCTGCGGAATTAACCGTCGCTCTTCACGACCGAGATGTCCGGGGCGTCTTCGTTCTTCATGCCCTGCACATGATAGCCGCTGTCGACGTGATGAATTTCGCCGGTGACACCGCGGGCGAGATCGGAGAGCAGGTACAGACCCGCGCCGCCGACATCTTCGATCGTGACGGTACGGCGGAGCGGAGAATTGTATTCGTTCCAGCGCAGAATATAGCGGAAATCTGAGATCCCCGAGGCTGCCAGCGTCTTGATCGGACCGGCCGAGATCGCATTGACGCGGATGTTGTTGCGGCCCAAGTCGGAGGCGAGATAGCGGACGCTCGCCTCAAGCGCGGCCTTGGCGACGCCCATGACGTTGTAATGCGGCATGACCTTTTCGGCGCCGTAGTACGTGAGAGTGATGATCGACCCGCCGCTGGTCATCAGTTTCTCGGCGCGCTGGGCCAGCGCCGTCAGCGAGAAACAGGAGATGAGCATCGTCTGGGTGAAATTGGCTTCCGTCGTATCGACGTAGCGGCCATCCAGTTCGTTCTTGTCCGAGAAGGCGATGGCGTGGACGAGGAAGTCCAGACGGCCCCACTGCTTTTCGATTTGCGTTAAACAGCGCGTCGATCGACGCCTTGTCGGAGACATCGCAAGGCAGGACGACCGTTGCGCCCAATTCGGCGGCCAAGGGCTCAACCCGCTTTTTCAGCGCGTCGCCCTGATAGGTGAAGGCCAGTTCGGCGCCCTGCGCCGCGACAGCGCGCGCGATGCCCCAGGCAATGGACCGATTGTTGGCGACGCCCATGATGAGACCGCGTTTGCCGGCCATGAGATTGCCTGCCGGCACGCCGTCTCCTGCCCCTGGTTCAGCCATGAGCTCCCCAATTCCTTGTCTCTGTCCGTGTAATTTTGCGGCATCCTACACAAAAGACTTGTGCGGTCCAGTCTAGGCTCGGCCGATGAGGCTTTGCGGGCTCATTCGCGCCGCGCCTGACCAGCATCCGAAATCAAGCGTCTGATTTACCACTTGAAATGTCGGTTCAGGTCGGCTTGGCCGAGGCGCGGCCGATCGCCCCGGCAGTTCGGCGGGCGTCCGGTTCAGCCTTCGAGGTTCCAGACCCCGTTGTCCTGCCGGCAGGCCACTCCTTCGGTTTTTCGCGTTTTCTTGCCAGTCGTCATCATCACGATGACATGCCGGCAGATCCCGCCCTCGACGTTCTTGAAGGAGGAGGTGGGCCGGACGAGGCCCGAGATCCGGCCGTTGTTGCGGTGCCAGACGTAGGTTGACCCGTCCGCCGTTGCGGAAAGGGCGTGCTGGACGCTGGAAAGGGCTGCTATTTCATCGCCGGAGTCGAGCGGGCCGCCTTCATCGGGAGCCGCTTTCAAGTCCGCAAACTTCGGCTTCTGGCGGCGGTTGGAGAGGCCGGGGCAAGTGCACGAAGGTGCCTGGGCTTCCTCAGCTGTGTTTGTCGGCTCGATAGCACCGGCGCCGTCGGTGGAGAGAAAGATCGTAGCCACCAAGGCAAAGGCTGTCAGGCCCCCCGCTGCGAGGGACGTAAAGGGCAGTGTTTCACGCATGACTGTACTCGCACTCGAAACTGAAACGCGACGGCTTCGACTGAGCCGATCCAGGCCATCGTCGCTGAACATGGATAAAAAAGTCTCAACGGGTGTATCGATCGGAGCGGCGTGCGGCAGACGTTAACGGACACTGAATGCATGGCGGCGAGGATGACGGATTATCCCGCCGCGAGAGAAGGGCAGCGACATGAGCCAGACGAGCCACGACGGGCATACGGGAGACTTTGCCGACGCGGTGGAGCCGTTTCTCCTCTTTGAGAGCTGGTTCGGTGAAGCGCGGGAAAAAGAGCCGAACGACCCCAATGCCATGGCGATCGCAACATGTGATGCGTCAGGCCTTCCAAACGTGCGCATGGTGCTTCTGAAAGGTCTCGACGGGCCGAATGTGCCGGGGCGCGGGTTCGTCTTCTACACCAACCTGGAAAGCGCGAAGGGCCGTGAACTCGCTGCCAATCCACAGGCTGCGATCGTGTTTCATTGGAAGAGCTTGCTGCGGCAGGTGCGGGCACGGGGCGTCATCACGCCGGTGTCGGCGGAGGAGGCGGACGAATACTACGCATCGCGGCATCGGACGAGCCGGATCGGCGCGTGGGCATCCAAACAGTCGCGTCCGCTGGAGAGCCGGCTTGCATTGGAGAAGGCGGTCGCTGTCGAGACCGCCCGGTTCGGTATCAGCGCGATACCGCGGCCGCCGCACTGGTCCGGTTTCCGGCTGACGCCGCTCGAGATCGAATTCTGGTCGGACCGGCCGTTCCGGCTGCACGACCGGCTGGTGTTCCGCCGGGACACGCCAGACGACGGCTGGACGAAATCGCGGCTTTACCCGTGAGCGATCAGGCGGTGACGAGATTGCGCATGGCTTTGACCATGTGGCCATTGCCGGCGATCACGTCGCCCTTATCGAGCATCTTGTCGGTGCCTTGGAGGTCGGTGGCGATGCCGCCTGCTTCGCGCACGATGACGATGCCCGCCGCCATGTCCCACGGCTTCAAGTTGCGTTCCCAGTAGCAGTCGAATCGGCCGGCGGCGGTCCAGGCGAGATCGAGGGCGGCAGATCCTGTACGCCGGATGCCGGCGACCTCGCGCATGGCGGTAGACATTTCCTTCATGAAGCCCGGATGGCCTGGGCGGCCACGATGCGGAATGCCGGTCGCGACGACGGCGTCGCCAACTGTCTTGCGCGCGGCAACGCGGAGGCGTCGCTTTTCGTTGAGGAAGGCGCCTTTGCCCTTCTCGGCGGTGAAGAGTTCGTCGGCGATCGGGTTATAGACGAGACCAGCAACGAGTTGGCCGTCGCGCTCCAAGCCGATGGAAATGGCAAACATCGGGATGCCGTGCAGGAAGTTCGTGGTGCCGTCGAGCGGATCGATGATCCAGCGGTGGGATTTATCGGCACCTTCGACGACGCCGCCCTCCTCCATGAGGAAGCCGTACTGCGGGCGGGCTTTGTTCAATTCCCTGAACAGGATGTCTTCGGCCTTGTGGTCGGCGGCGGAGACAAAGTTGGCGGGACCCTTGATTGAAACCTGAAGCTGCTCGACCTCGCCGAAATCACGCACGAGGGAGCGGGCCGCCTTGCGGGCTGCCTGGGTCATGACATTGATCAGTGCAGAAGCGGGCATAGCAAAGCACAAAAAGAGTATGGCGGGGACGGCGACTTCAGGCGGGTCCTCTGCCTAGCGGAGTGTGAGGCGTTTGTCCTGCCATTCCTGCGCGGCTTTTTGAGCGGCTTTCTTTTCGCTTTCGGGCATTGCATCGACGAGGAGGTCGAGTTTTTCGTCCGGAATGCCGCCAGCTTTGGCGATGATGCGCCATTTTGCTGCTTCGGCCGGGTTCTTCGACACGCCTCCGGCGCCTTCCTGATGGATCCACGCCAAACGGTTTTGGGCTCCGGGCACCCCTTTCTCCGCAGCCGTCTGGAGTAGGGGGATTGCTTTCTTCTCGTCGTCCTTGAGGCCGAACCCGCGCAGAAGCATGACAGCATATTCGTATTGGGCAGCTAGCAGGCCCTGGTTGGCCGCGCGCGACATCCATCGCGCGGCTTCGAGTGCATTGCTGTCGACGCCGACGCCCTTTTGATAGAGAGCGGCGAGATCGTACTGGGCCTGCGCGATGTTGTTCTCGGCGGCATACTGGATGTGTTTGGCAGCGCGATAGGGGTTTTCCGGTTTGCCGTCGCCTTTGAGAAAGAGAAGACCGAGGTTGTAGTTGGCCAGGGGGTCACCGGTGGCAGCTGCCTTTTCATACATGCCGGCGGCGGCGGTGCGATCCTTTCCCACGCCGCGGCCTTCGGCCAGCATGTTGCCGAATGTAAGCATGGCCGGCACATCACCGAGTTCGGCGGCGCGGGCGTACCAGCGGGCCGCAGTTATCTCATCCTTGGCGACGCCGAGGCCGCCGTCATAGATCCGCGCAACGAGCGTGTGGGCCTGCGGATCGCCCAGAGCCGCTCTCGCCTCAGCAAGCGAAAGCGCGGTGAGGTACTGTCCCTGATCGAAGGCGATGTACGCGGCATCGTCGTCGGCTGCCCGGTTCGGCTGCGCCGATGGATTTGATGAGGGCGACGTCTCGGACGGCACAGATGCGAAGTTTGGCACCTGCAACTGCCCGGTCGCGATGAGGACGCCTGCGGCTCCGGCGCCAGCACCGACAACCACGAGAAAGGCGAGCAGAGCTTTGTTCATGTGCGATCGGCTTTGTTCATGTGCGACGGCGTCACGCCGCGGGTGCCGTGATGGCCAGTTGCGCGATGAAGGGTGAGAGGTAAGTCTCGGCGTCCTCGGGGAGCAATCCGGCAGGGACGCGCAACGCGATAAAGTCTGCGCCTGATGCGGCCAAATCGTGGGCGTCCTCAGGTGTTTCAACATCGAAAGCGACGCAGGGGATCTCGAATATCTCCGACCACCAGGCAATCAATTCACGGCGACGCGCGCGGGCGGTGTCGCGGTCTTCTACGTGGGCCGGGATGCCGAAGGCGATGTAATCGGCGCCCTCTTCGCCGAGCGTCATGGCGTCGTGCCGCGTGCGGCCGACATCGACGCCCACGATGAACCGGCTCCCTACGGTTTCCCGTGCTTCGCGGTATCCGGCAGGCGCTGCCTTGGACGCTGGAAGATGAACGCCATCGGCTTTGACAAGCCGCGCCAGTGATGCATCCCGGGCGATGAGCGTTGCGATGCCAAGGGCCTGTATTTTCTCGACGGCGGGTGCGAGTTCCGGCGGGAGGATCGGCAACTCAGGATCGGGTTCAATGACGACCGTAGCGATCGGCGCGACTTTGGCAGCGGCAGCGATCAGGCGGGCCATCAGCGGGCCGTCACCCGATCGTGCGGGGAGTGCCAGGACCAGCTGAGTGCGAAGATCGTCCTGAGCCATGGCGGTGGAAACCTTTCGTGGGCGCGGGCAGCGGTCGTCGCCCGCCGGCTCGTATCGCGCGGAAGGGCGCTATCCGGGCTGATTAAGGCGGAAAAGTGGCTGGCGCATGGGGATGCAAATCAGGCACAAGTGGAACTGCTGTCTGGTGTTCGCTCAACAAATCGCCATGATCACCCCGGACGTTTATGACGCCAGGGAATAAGTATCGCCACACCCAATCGACGATCGGTCCGGAGACTATCACCCATGAGCCTTGCCCCTCCTGTCCGCCAGGCACTTGCTGCCGGACTGCTGAGCATGTTGTGTGTGGCCGGGCCCGCGGCGGCAACGACCGAACCGGCGCCTGCCGGCAGTCCCGCACCCACCGCTCAAGCGGCCGAGGAGAGTGCCACATCTGTCAGCGCTTCACCGGTCGTCGCTGCCGTTGTCGCGAAACTTCAAGATTTTGTATTCGCGGAGAACTTTGCGAAGGACGACGTGGCGGCCGCTCTGGCTTTTTACGGTGCGCGCAAGGATCCGCTGTGGACGACTGCGTCGGGGTTGACGACCGGCGGTCAGGCGCTCGTAGCCGAGATCGGCCAAGCGGAGCAGTGGGGGCTCAATCCGAAGGCGTTTCCGTTACCGAACACGAGTGCTGCCTTCAGCGCGGCCGATGCGCAAGGTGCAGCTGAGGCACAACTGTCATTGGCGGCTCTCACCTATGCGCGACATGCCAAGGGGGGACGGGTGCGTCCTCTGTCGATCAGCCAGTTGCTCGATCTGACGCCTCCGGTTCGCGATCCGAATGTGATCTTGAAGGATCTTGACGGCCAGTCTGATCCGGCGGCCTATCTCGTCGGGCTGCATCCGAAGCATGAACAGTTTCAGCGTTTGCGTGCCGAGCTTGTCAAGCGACTGGGACCGGTGACGCCGCCTGCGCCCGTCGACGAAGCTTTGCTGGTCAAACTGCCGACCGACGGGGCCACGATCAAGCCAGGCTCACTGCATGGCGATATCGCACTTCTACGCAAACGCCTGAAGCAACCGGCATCATTTGCGGGTCAGGAGACGCTTTATGATGAAAAACTGGCTGCGGCCGTTACGGCGTTTCAGACCGAAAAGGGCCTGAAGGCCAATGGGCAGATCAACCGGCGCACACGCACGGCTCTCAACCGCGAGGGCGAGAGCGTTTCCCAGCCGGACACCTCGCGCGATACGCAGCGCATCGTCATCAACATGGAACGCTGGCGCTGGATGCCGGACGAACTTGGCGCGTCCTACGTGATCAACAACGTGCCGGAGTACATCACGCGCACGTTCAAGGATGGCAAAATCATCTTCAAAGAGAAGATCGTCGTCGGACTTCCCGAGTGGCCGACGCCCTCGTTTTCCGCGGAAATGAAGACGATCGTTTTCAATCCATCTTGGGGCGTGCCGGACGGGATCAAGGCGAAGGAACTGAAGCCGCGTTTGCAGAGAGCAGGCGGGGGTGGATTTTTTGATCAGCTGTTCGGCGGCGGCGGCGGTGGGGCGTCGGTGATCAAAGCCTATGGCTTCACGGCCTACCGCAACGGCAAGCCGGTGGATCCGTATTCGGTCGACTGGGCGTCCGCGGATCTGCGCCAGTACAGCTTCATTCAGCCACCGGGAGCAGAAAATCCGTTGGGCTTCGTGAAGTTCATGTTCCCCAATTCGCACGACGTCTACATGCACGATACGACACAGCGACACCTGTTCGCGCAGTCGAAGCGGCCTTATTCGCACGGCTGTATTCGCGTCAATGATCCGATGCGGTTTGCCGAAGTTCTGCTGGAGCAGGATAAAGGATGGAGCCGCGAGCGCGCCGGGGCTGCGCGGCGGTCGTCGGAGACGGTCACACTCGACAACCATATCTGGGTGCACAACGTCTACTTGACCACGTGGATCGACGACGATGGCAAGGCGCTGAACTTCGGCGACGTGTACGGCCTCGATAACCGCGTGTCGCAGGCCCTCGGCGGTCGATCGGTCCGCTCGATCGAGTCGCCCGCTGCCGATGTCGAGACCTCCTCAATCGCCGAGGATGGAACGGAAGAGACGCGGCCGAAAAAGAAGAAAAATGCAGCGTCGGCCAAGCCTGCCAAGCAGGTGGTGATGCCGGGTAGCTTTTCAGAGGCGATGTCGGGGCTACTGGCGAACTGAAGTCGGTTGCGTGACGCTCACGGTTGCTGTCCATCACGCAGCGACATGATGAATTGCGCGAGTGACACCATCTCGTCCTGAGACAGGTGGTGGTTCGGCATCATCGGCGGGACAGTGCGCAGCCACGCGATGATGCCCTCTTCGTCCTGGTTGGGACGGCGCGCGATGGCGTAGAAGCCGGGGATCTCGGCGCGGGACTTCTTCTCGCCTTGGCCCGGAGCCATATGACAGGTGGCGCAGAGGCGCTGCGCGAGTTCGCGGCCCTTTGCGACTTCGTCAGCCGCATTCGCGGGCAAAGCCTGGAGCGAAAGCACAGCGATGACGACACAAGCCTGATTGCCAATCTTCATGGATTGAACTTTGCTGCCTTATCACGCCCCGCACTTTGAGCCTGATCAATGTCGGCGGTGGTGGTCAGGCGCCAGTTGGTGTTGCTTTCGCAGAGGAGACGGCCATGGCCTTCGAAGACCTACAGGCAGAAATTGCATCACTCCTGATCCGGATGAACGAGCAGCCGGAGGATGTGCACGAGGTGGAGCAGATATTGCGCGGAAAGTTGAACGAATATCGCGCGTTCGGCCTTCCCCTGCCGGAGGATCTCGCCGAACTTGAGGCCTTGCTCGACCGGCGTTTTTCCGACGAGGAACAGGAAGAACAGACATGAAAACGGCCGCTCCGTCGCCAGAGCGGCCGCTTTGATGATCGAGACGCGGGCAGGAGCTTTACGCCGCCTTCTCCTGCTTGGCGTCCCATTTTCCGAGAGCAGCCAGGCTATTCATCTTCGCGCGGTGCGTGAACGCGCGCTGGCCGGCGGCGACGTTTTCGGACTTGCCGCCCCAGGCCTGGAGCGCTGCCGCCTGAAGAGCGCGGCCGTAGGAGAACGTGAGTGCCCATGGCAGGCCACCACCCGCATTCATGAGCGAGAGATGCTCGGTGGCCGCTTCGTCCGACTGCCCGCCGGAGAGGAAAGCAATGCCGGGAACCGTCGAAGGGACCGTTGCCTTTAGAACGCGCACTGTCTTTTCGGCGACTTCGGCGGCGGAGGCCTGCTTCGGGCTCTTCTGGCCTGCGATGACCATGTTCGGTTTCAGGATCATGCCTTCGAGCGAAACGCGCGCATCATAGAGTTCGCGGAAGACGGTGCGGAGCGTCCATTCGGTGACGCGGTAGCATTCGTCAATGTCATGCGTGCAGTAGGCGCCGTCCATCAGAACTTCCGGTTCGACGATCGGGACGATACCGGCTTCCTGGCAGAGTGCGGCGTAGCGGGCGAGGGCGTGGGCGTTGGCCTTGATGCAGTTCCACGTCGGCAGGCCGTCGGCGATGGTGATGACGCCGCGCCATTTTGCAAAACGGGCACCCAGGGCATGGTATTCGGCAAGGCGCTCGCGCAGCCCGTCGAGGCCTTCGGTGATGGTTTCTATTTCCGAGGTGGGGCCGGCGAGCGGCTTGGCGCCGGTGTCGACCTTGATGCCGGGGATGGAGCCGGCGGCGCGCATGATTTCGACGAGAGGCGTGCCGTCCTTGGCTTTCTGACGGATCGTTTCGTCATAGAGGATGACGCCCGAGACGTAATTCTTCATGGCGTCGGTTGAGCGAAACAGCATCTCCCGGTAGTCGCGGCGGCTGTCTTCGGTCGAGGCGAGATTGATCTTGTCGAAGCGCTTCTTGATGGTGCCGGAGCTTTCGTCGGCAGCGAGAATGCCTTTGCCGGGCGCCACCATGGCGCGGGCAATATCTTCCAGTTTCTCGGTCATCGGGGCCTCCGTCGGCGCGTCGTAGCGGTGTCAAAAATGAGAAAGGGCGCTCGCTCGCGAACGCCCTTCCGGGAAATCCATCAGATGAGCTTCGCCATCGCGACGGCGGTGTCGCTCATGCGATTGGAGAAGCCCCATTCGTTATCGTACCAGGAGAGTACGCGGACCAGCTTGCCGTCCATGACCTTGGTCTGGTCGAGATGGAAAATGGACGAATGACTATCGTGATTGAAATCGGCCGAAACGTTGGGCTGATCGGTGACGCCGAGTACGCCCTTCAGGGCGCCGTGGGCGGCCTTCGTGATGGCCGCGTTGATTTCGGCGACGGTCGTTTCATTCTTGGCGATGAATTTGAAGTCGACGACGGACACGTTCGGCGTCGGCACGCGGATCGCCGTTCCGTCGAGGCGGCCGTTGAGTTCAGGCAGCACGAGGCCGACGGCCTTGGCGGCGCCTGTTGATGTCGGGATCATCGAAAGGGCGGCCGCGCGGCCGCGATAGAGATCCTTGTGCATGGTGTCGAGTGTCGGCTGGTCGCCTGTGTAGGAGTGGATGGTCGTCATGAAGCCTTTGTCGATGCCGACGAGGTCGTGCAGCACCTTCGCCACCGGTGCGAGGCAGTTCGTCGTGCACGAGGCGTTGGAGACGACGAGGTGATCCTTCGTCAGCTTGTCGTGGTTGACGCCAAAGACGACGGTGAGATCAGCGCCATCCGCGGGGGCGGATACAAGCACGCGCTTTGCGCCGGCGGTGAGGTGGGCGGCGGCTTTATCCCGTGCTGTGAAAATGCCGGTGCACTCCATCGCGATGTCGACACCCATGTCGCCATGCGGAAGTTCGGCCGGGTTCTTGATCGCCGTCACTTTGATCGGTCCATAGCCGACATCGATCGTATCGCCTGCAACGGTAACTTTGGCCGGGAAGCGGCCGTGGACGCTGTCGAAACGCAAAAGGTGCGCGTTGGTTTCGACCGGACCCAGATCGTTGATGGCGATGACTTGGATATCCGTGCGGCCGCTTTCGACGATTGCGCGCAGTACGTTGCGGCCGATGCGTCCAAAACCGTTGATCGCGACCTTCACTGCCATTTCAGCCGTCCTTTCGACATTGCGCGTCGAATTCGTATCGAATCCGGTGTTGCGTGGAGGGCACTTCAATCCCGAGTCGGTTGGCGGGGTGGTGCCTTGATGCGGCGGCATTAAGTGGAGGCACCCCCTGCCTGTCAATGCGTCATCGGCAGTCGTCCTAAGGCCACAGTTCTATCTATTCAGAAGCTTGTTTTGGATGGCCGCGCTCGTTTGTTGCGCGGTTCGTGCTTAAGACCTATGGTCAACGAAGACTGAGGGGGCCGTGGCCGAGGGCAAACCGTGCCGCTCCTCTTGCACATCGATGGGTTAGCCGATGGTTCAACGCGCACGGGAAGCGCGGGCGGGCACAAAACGCGCCCCCCCGCGCAAAGAGCAATCTTTATCGTCGGTCGTGATGCCGGAACCGGCGCAGCGGCTGCAAATCGTTGAGGCCGAACGGGACCGGCTGAAAGCGCGGCTGGAAGAAGCCGAGGCGCGCATCGCCGAACTCGAGAAGACCCGGGCTCTTGTGGTCAATCGGATTGATTGGTTGATCGATAAGCTTGGGTCCGCCGTCGAAAAGCGCGCCTGACGCGGCGTCGGCTTTGACCGGACGGAAATCGAGGCATGGAGCGGCCGATGCCGCCCCATGCCTGTCGTGTTACTTCAGCACGCGCAGCAAATTGCGGCCGGCGAGCGAGGACAGTTCGCGGCAATCGATCGTGCCGTCTTTGTCGGGGTTTGCTCGTTCGAAGCGGTGCTTCACCAGGGCCAGGAACTCGTGCTTGTCGAGCGTGCCGTCGCGATCGGGATTGAAGCGGGCGATCGAGAGGATACCCACGCGGCCGCGCAGTTCGTTGCGATCGAGCGTGCCATCGTGATCGGGGTCGAGCTTGTGGAACAGGCGGACAGCGGCGCGGCGAGCTTCGTGCCAGTCGATCGTGCCGTCGTGGTCCGGATTGAGATAGGCCATATCCGCGGTGCAATCGCGATGGCCGGCGGACGCCGGGGCGGTCGCTGCTGAGACTGCCAGAGCGGCTGCCGCTATGAGAGCTGAAAGAGAGAACTTCATTGATATTACCTTTAGTTGCTCATGTCTGATGTGACGGCGCTTCAATAGCGCTCCTCGCGCATCACGGCCAATCAAGTCCGTGTGCGGCATGATGCCGGCGGGGGAGCGGCCATGTGACCAAAGCGGATAAGTCCGCTGCGGGGCTCGATTTTTGAGACCGGTCAGCCTACATTGACTAGGCTGCGGGGCTCGTCAGGAACACATGAATCTCCAGGGCCTATAAGATCTGCCAGGGAGCTGTCCCTGTCTGGAGCCGTGGTTCCGGACACATGGCGCCCACCTTACTTAAGTAGGGACCCGGCGAGATCGATCGTTCCAACGGCCACCGCGGCACTAAATTCGACCCCGAACGAAGGATCACTCCCGTTGTCGAGCGCGCCCCTTTCCGACGAAACAAAATCGGAAAAGAAGGCTTTGCGTGCCGCCATGAAGCAGGTGAGGGCCGCAGCTGTCGCGCGTCATGGGGCGACCTCTGCGGAATTGATTGCGGCTCATGGGATTGGGTTTACCGACAGCGCCCCGCCTGCCTGGGTTTCGGGATTTCTGCCGATCGGAGAAGAACTGGACCCGGCGCCGCTGATGTTGCGGCTGTCGGCTGAGGGTTATGGTCTTTGTCTCCCGGTGATGGAGGCGAAAGGCAAGCCGCTGTTGTTCCGTGCCTGGAAGCCTGGTGACGTGCTCGAAGAGGTCATGTGGGGTATTCGTGAGCCGCTGCCGACGGCGCCACTCGTGGAGCCCGACGTTTTGCTTAGTCCGCTGCTTGCGTTCGATCTCCGAGGTTACCGGCTCGGGTATGGCGGCGGGTTCTACGACCGGACGCTCGCCCGTCTGCGGGGCATTAAGACTGTCGTTGCAATCGGGCTGGCGCTTGATGAGCAAAGGGTCGACGCGGTGCCGCACGCGGACTATGACGAACGCGTGGATTGGGTGCTGACGCCGTCGGGGCCCTTGCGCTGCGGGACCTGAATGCGGCTTCTCTTTATTGGTGACATCGTCGGCAAGGCCGGCCGGCGTGTGGTGGCGGACCTGCTGCCGGGTTTGCGGGAGCGCTGGGCGCTCGATTGCGTCATCATCAATGCCGAGAACTCAGCGGGCGGCTTCGGCATTACGGAAAACATTCTCGAAGATCTGATCGACGCTGGCGCCGATGCGGTGACGCTGGGCAATCACGCCTTCGATCAAAAGGACGCGCTTGTCTTCATCAACCGGCAGCCGCGGCTGATCAGGCCGCTCAATTTTCCCAAAGGTACGCCGGGCCGCGGCGCGGCGCTCGTGCGGTTGAAGAACGGAGCGGATGTGCTCGTCGTCAATGCGATGGGGCGCGTGTTCATGACGGAACTCGATTGTCCGTTTCGCGCGATCGACAATGAATTGACAGCGTGTCCGCTGAAGCAGGGGGCGGATGCCATCCTGATCGATTTTCATGCCGAGGCGACGAGCGAGAAGCAGGCGCTGGGTTTGTTCGTCGATGGGCGCGCGAGCGTCGTGGTGGGAACCCACACGCACACGCCGACATCGGACGAGCGTGTGCTGCCGGCAGGGACGGCCTACATGTCGGATGCGGGGATGACGGGCGATTACAATTCGGTGCTCGGCATGGACAGCGAGGAGCCGCTGAACCGGTTCCTGACGCGCATTCCGCGCGAGCGGTTCGAGCCGTCGAACGGGCCGGGAACCTTGTCCGGGTTGGCCGTTCAGATCGACGACAAGACGGGTTTGGCAGCTTGGGCGCGGGGTGTTCGGATCGGGGGCGTGCTGCAGCCGTCGGCGCCGCTGCCGTGGGACCAGCCCGCCGAAGTCGTCTGAAGAGGATCAAGGGCCCAAAATACTGGCGGCTCGGTGCCGGGGAGCAACCGAGCCGCTATGGGTGGGCGAGAGAAACGTTTTTCTTCTGTTGGCATCGAGATGAAGAGCGGGTCTCTTCATCGGGATGGGACAGGTCGAACAGACCTGTCGGGTGCGACTGCCTGCTGGGCAGCTCCGGCAGTCACCGGGAGGTGGAGGGATTCGTCCCTCACGCGTTAACATTTGGTCAAAAAAGGTTAATAAAAGGTTAATGCGGCTCCGGGTCGGCTGCCGAGCGTACTTGACCGGCGCCCGCGCATCGCTTGATAACGCGCAGGTCTCCTCTCACCTGTCAGACGCACGGAACACCGACATGGCCGGCCATTCAGCGTTCAAGAACATCATGCACAAGAAGGGGCGAGCGGATGCCGCCCGTGCCAAGATGTTCGCCAAGTTCTCGCGTGAAATCACGGTGGCGGCGAAGCTCGGCAGTCCTGACCCGTCCATGAACCCGCGCCTGCGCCTCGCCATCCAGGATGCGCGGGCGGAAAACATGCCCAAGGACAACATCGAGCGGGCGATCAAGAAGGCGTCGGGCAACGATACGGCGAACTACGAAAACGTGCGCTACGAGGGCTATGCGCCGGGCGGCGTGGCGGTGATCGTGGAAGCGCTGACGGACAACCGCAACCGGACCGGCGGCGTGGTTCGCTCGGTGTTCACGAAGTACAACGGAAATCTCGGTGCGACGGGTTCGGTCAGCCATCTGTTCGCGCATGTGGGCGAGATTACCTACAAGGCGGCGGTTGGCTCTGCGGATGCGGTTCTCGAAGCTGCCATCGAAGCGGGGGCGGACGATGTGGTTTCAGACGATCATGGGCATCTGATCACGTGCGCCTTCGATACGCTCGGCACGGTGGCAAGCGCGCTCGAAGACAAACTGGGTGAAGCGCAAAGCGTGAAGTCGATCTGGAAGCCGAACCTTGCGACGCCCGTGGATGAAGAGGCGGCGCAGTCGATCTTGAAGTTGATCGCAGCCTTGGAAGATGATGACGACGTGCAGAGCGTCTTTGCCAACTTCGAGATCTCAGACGACATCATGAAGCGGCTCACAGCGGCCTAAGCGCGACAGTTGCGAATCATCCGGCGTGCTATGCGTGCGCTCCATGAGCAGCACGACAACACGCATCCTGGGGCTCGACCCCGGTCTCAGGCGCACCGGTTGGGGCATCATCGAAAGCGATGGTGTCCGGCTATCCTATGTCGCCTCCGGCGTGATCACGTCTGACGGCGGGGACGAACTCGCCTACCGGCTCGCTGAACTCTATCAGGGCATTCTCAGTGTCATCGCCGCGCACAAGCCAGCGGAGGCGGCGGTGGAGGAAACGTTCGTCAACGAAAACCCGCGTTCGACCCTGAAGCTCGGTCAGGCGCGCGGCATGGCGCTGTTGGCGCCGGCGATGAAGGGGCTGACGGTTGCGGAATATACGCCGAACCTGATCAAGAAGAGTGTTGTCGGAGCGGGACATGCGGAGAAACATCAGATCCAGGCGATGATCGGTTTTCTGCTGCCGCGGGCGAAGTTTGAAAGTGCGGACGAGGCAGATGCGCTCGCGATCGCCATTTGCCATGCGAGCCACCGTGCGTCGCGGGCGCTGCTGGCGCGCGTGACAAGGGAGAGTGCGCGATGATCGGCAAGTTGAAGGGAATTGTGGACGCCATCGGCGAGAGCCACGCGATCATCGATGTGAACGGCGTCGGCTACGAGGTGCAGATCTCGTCGCGCACGTTGCGGAAATTAAAGGTCGGGGAGCCGACCAGCCTGACGATCGACACGCATGTACGCGAGGATGCAATCCGGCTTTACGGGTTCACGAGCGAAGTTGAGCGGAGCTGGTTTCGCACGTTGCAGACGGTGCAGGGGGTCGGCTCGAAGGTGGCGCTTGGCGTGCTCGGTGTCCTTTCGACGAATGATCTGGCCAACGCCATTGCTTTGCAGAACTCGGCGGCGTTGGAGCAGACACCGGGTGTCGGCAAGAAACTCGCGCAGCGGATCGTGGCGGAGTTGAAGGATAAAGCGCCTGCGCTCTCGGTAGCCGGGCTCAATGCGGGTACGGCGGTCAAAGGCGCGCCGGCCTCGGATGACGGGCCGGTCGAGGGGATGGCCGCGGCGGAAGCGATCTCGGCGTTGTCGAACCTCGGGTACAATCCGGGCCAGGCTTCGGCTGCGGTTGCGGCGGCGCTGAAGGATCTCGGCACCGCAGCCGACACGGCGCAACTCATCCGGCGCGGTCTCAAGGAATTGGCGCGCTGACGGACATGGAGTTCACATGCGGCTTCTAGGGCTCATCATTGCAGGGATCTGGATCGCAGCGGTGGCGTGGTTCGGGTGGACATCGTTGCCGCAATTGCCGCTCGATGTGAGTGCCACTGATCCCGGCACGATTGATGCGCTCAACGCAGCGCGGACGCAGCATGCGCTGATGTTCGGAGCCATCGCACTCGTTCCTGCCGTGCTCGTCGTTTGGCTTGGACGATGGTTGAGCCGCTGAGACCCTGCTCAGCAGACGTTCCGCTCAACATGCACATCGAGTATGCCGCGCCGCCATAACTCCAGCATGGTTGTGCTCCAGTTTCAGGGCGGACGATGCGGGAGATCGAAGTGGCGGAGGACGTGAAAACCGGTCATCGGCGGAGTTGGACGATGGGTGGGCGTATATGGGTGCACATCAAAGCCATGGTGCCGACCGTTCTCATCTTTTTGGTCGCCGGACCCTTGGTCGGGTATTTCGCCGTCATGCTGCCCATCGCGGTGACCGCAATCGACGGGCCGTTTGGAGTCCTTCAAGGCCTCATGGGGGCCTTTGCAATGCTGCCGGTCGGAGCGTTGTTCGCTTACATGCTCGGCTATTTGCCGGCCCTGTTGACCGGGCTGGCGGTCGCGGCTGCCGACTGTGTCATTGATCTCGGCGCCTATCGCACGCCGGTGGCCATCCTGGCCGGCAGTTGCGTGACACTTTTGCTGCTGCTCAACGTGTCGGACGTCGAGAATCCTCTCGAAACGGGTCTGTTGGGTTTCGGCGGTGCCGCAGGAGCGGTCGGTGCGATCGCGGCGGGGGTCTGTGCCATGATCGCCCCGCGACGCGTCCCATCGACTTCATCGGCTTGACGGGCCAAGCGAATAGCGCCACGAACAAAACATGACCGACCGCATGATCTCGCCGGCCAAACGAGAGGTTGATGCCTTCGAGGCCTCGATCCGTCCGCAGTCGCTCGACGAGTTCATCGGGCAGGAGCAGGCGCGTGCGAACCTGAAGGTGTTCATTCAGGCGGCCAAGGCGCGGGGAGATGCGCTCGACCATGTGCTGTTTGCCGGTCCACCGGGGCTGGGCAAGACGACGCTGGCGCAGATCATGGCGCGGGAACTGGGCGTTGGGTTCCGTGCGACGTCCGGGCCCGTCATTTCCAAAGCCGGCGACTTGGCGGCGCTGTTGACGAACCTGGAAGAGCGGGACGTGCTGTTCATCGACGAGATCCATCGCCTCAATCCGGCCGTGGAGGAAATCCTTTATCCTGCAATGGAGGATTTTAAACTTGATCTCATCATCGGCGAGGGACCGGCGGCGCGGTCGGTCCAGATCGATCTGGCGAAGTTCACTCTCGTCGGCGCAACGACGCGGTCGGGGTTGTTGACGACACCGTTGCGGGACCGGTTCGGCATTCCCGTGCGGCTCAACTTTTACACCAATGAAGAATTGGAACTCGTCGTTGCGCGCGGGGCGCGGGTTCTGGGCGCGCCGATGCGGGCAGATGGGGCGCGAGAGATCGCACGACGAGCGCGGGGGACACCGCGTATCGCCGGACGGTTGCTGCGGCGGGTACGCGACTTCGCAGCGGTGGCGGGTGTCGAGACGATCGATGCAGGGATCGCGGATACGGCGCTGCGTGCGTTGGAGGTCGATAGTGAAGGGCTCGATGCGCTCGATCATCGCTATTTGATGTGTATCGCGAAGAACTACGAGGGTGGGCCGGTGGGCGTGGAGACGCTGGCGGCGGCACTTTCGGAACCGCGAGACGCGATCGAGGAGATCGTCGAACCTTATCTTTTGCAGCAAGGTTTTGTCGGCCGTACGCCGCGCGGGCGGGTGATCACGCTCAAGGCATGGCGGCATCTGGGGCTTTCCGGGCCGTCGCGTGGCGCGGTGCCGGACCTCTTTTCCGACACGGATGGGGCCGACGACGCGTGATTACGCGTCGCACATTTCTGCGCGGGCTCGGTGTCTCCCTGGGTAGCGGGATCGCTCTTGCCGGCTATGCGTTCGGAATTGAGCCGCTCTACCGGTTATCGGTGACGCGTTACGCGATCACGCCGCCCAATTGGCCAAATGGGCTGCAGCTCAAAATCGCTTTGCTCGCAGATCTGCACGCGTGTGAGCCGACGATGCCGGCGGCGCGGATCGAGGAGATCGTCGCGGTGACGAATGGGCTCGGCGCCGATGCCGTGCTTCTGCTCGGCGATTACGAAGCGAGCCAACGCGTCATGCAGCGGCCTCTGATGCCGGACGAATGGGCTCCGATCCTCGCTCAGCTGAAGGCGCCGCTCGGCGTGCATGCGATCCTCGGTAATCACGACTACTGGGACGACCTGGAGGCCCAGGCGTCACGGCGACGTCCGGTGCGCGGTCGCGTGGCGCTCGAGAAGGCGGGTGTGCCGGTTTATGAAAACGACGTCGTGCGACTGGAGAAAGACGGACAGGGCTTTTGGCTCGCGGGGCTTGCGGATCAGATTGCGTACATCACCGGTCAGCGGAACGGATCCATGCAGTTCGAGGGTTTGGATGATCTCGGTGGAACATTGGCGAAGGTGACGGACGATGCCCCGGTGATCCTGATGGCACACGAGCCCGACATCTTTGTTCAGGTGCCGGGGCGCGTGGCGCTGACGGTTTCCGGGCACACGCATGGTGGGCAGGTGCGTCTGTTCGGCTGGTCGCCGATCGTGCCATCGGCTTACGGTAATCGGTATGCTTACGGGCACATCGTGGAGGATGACCGCAGTCTCGTGGTGTCGGGCGGACTGGGTTGCTCCATTCTGCCGGTGCGATTTGGCGTGCCGCCCGAGATCGTCATCGTGGAACTGGGGGCTGAGGCGTGACGCAGATCGACAACCTGGCCGGATCTCGCCGGTCGCCTTGTAGAGGATGGGACTGGGCGCTGGCACAAGCTGCCTGTCCGGGTCTATTTCGAGGATACGGATGCGGGCGGGATCGCCTACCACGCGTCGTATATTCGCTGGTGCGAGCGCGGTCGGACGGATTTTCTCAGGCTTCTGGGGACCGATAGCCGGCGATTGATCGACGGTTCGGACAGTCACGAGCCGGCAGCATTCGTCGTCCGCCGCATGAATTGCGAGTTCCTGCGGCCGTCGCGGATGGACGATATTCTCGAGGTCGAGACGCGGGTGAAAGCGCTGGGCGGGGCGAGCGTGACCCTCGTTCAGACAGTTCGAAACGGCGATCGGGCGGTGTTCGAGGCGGAGGTGACGGTTGTGCTCGTCGCCGTCTCGGGCAAGCCGCTGCGCCTCACGAGCGCCATCCGGGGCGGATTTGGTGGGGCGGCTGGACAATAGCTCCCGCGGGATCGAGACTGGGCGGACGAGTGTGTTTGCGTACCAGGGTGACCATGACGACGAAGACCGACGAGAACGGCCTCGACCTCGATATCAAGGATGCGATGGAGGGGTATGAGCGGTTTCGGCAGCGGTTCGACAGGGACCGTGCGTTCTATTCCCGTCTTGCTCAGACGAAGCAAAAGCCGAGGCTTCTTTGGATCGGGTGCTGCGATAGCCGGGTGGTGCCGTCGCAGATCACGTCGGCGGATCCGGGCGAACTGTTTGAAATCCGCAATATCGCCAACTGCGTGCCGCCGGCGGGGGCAGACGAGAACTCGGTCGGCGCGGCCATCGACTACGCGCTCGGCCATCTGGGTATCGACGACATCGTGGTGTGCGGGCACACCGGATGCGGGGGGATTCAGGCGCTGCTGGAGCCGATACCGCCGGGGCAGGAGGCGCATTTGGGGCGATGGGTCGAATACACGCGGCCGGCGCACGATCTGGTCCGGGCGGCGGGCATCGAACCACAGAACCGGCTGATGGCGACGATCGCGTCGCATATCCAGTTCCAACTCGACAACCTGATGACCTACGAGATCGTCCGGGCCGGCGTCGCCGAGGGCCGTATCGGGCTGCATGGCTGGCTCTACGACATGGAGAGCGGCGAGATCGTGATCTACGATCGGATCAGCGGCGAATGGCGGGAATTACTGTCGGAAGCCGCTCAATAGGTGCGTGCCGTCTCGGTGGCAGCGCCAAATCCATGATGCACAATCGCGAATCAGCTTTAGGCAGATGCGGACAAAGCCTCTGTTTCGTCATATTGCGCGGCAACATGGCGTTGGCGGTATCGGGGGATACGGGGCAATTCTCAAGTCTGCGTCGCGATCAAGGTCCCGGAGCCCGGTGACGTCACAGGTGATGTCACTCGTGACGTGATTGGCCCGAACGTCGCTCACGCGGCTTAGACACGTCTTGTCCTCAACGGATCCTCGAACGGCGGAAGACCCATGAACCCTACGGACGTCGCCCAGGCGACCCTCCCGGCCGCAACGCCGGGCGTCTCGTTTTACGAGCTCTTTATCCACGCCTCGCTCACCGTGCAGCTGGTGATGGCGGGCCTCTTCATCGCCTCGATCTGGTCGTGGGCGATCATCATCGAGAAGTTGTTCGCGTTCCGGAAGGCGCGGATGGAAGCGGATCGCTTCGAGCAGACGTTCTGGTCAGGACAGTCGCTCGATGAACTCTACAATCAGCTGTCGCGCGCGCCGACCATCTCGATGGCGGCTCTGTTTGTTGCGGCCATGCGCGAGTGGAAGCGCTCGGTCGAAGGCAACATTCGCGCGATGGGCGGCATTCAGATGCGCGTCGAGAAGGTGATGGATGTCACCATCAGCCGCGAGATGGAGCGGCTCGACCGGCGGCTTCTGTTCCTGGCGACTGTAGGTTCGACGGCGCCGTTCGTAGGGCTGTTCGGCACGGTGTGGGGCATCATGGTGAGCTTCCAGGCCATCGCGGTCTCGAAAAACACCAACCTCGCGGTCGTGGCTCCGGGTATCGCGGAGGCGCTGTTTGCCACCGCAATTGGCCTTGTTGCGGCCATTCCGGCGGTCGTTTTCTACAATAAGTTCTCCGCCGACAGCGCCGCCATCAGCCAGCGCCTCGAAGCGTTCGCCGACGAATTTTCGGCCATTGTCTCGCGCCAGATCGACGTCAGGAGCTAAGCCGTCATGGGCGCCAGTATCAAAATGAACTCGGGCGGCGGCGGAGGACGGCGCAAGCGCCGGGGCCGAAAGTCGCCGATGAGCGAAATCAACATCACGCCCATGGTGGACGTGATGCTCGTGCTGCTCATCATCTTCATGGTGGCCGCCCCCATGCTGACCGTGGGCGTTCCCATCGAACTGCCGGGCTCGCAGGGCAAGCAGCTGGAAAGTTCGAAGGAACCGCTGACGATTTCCGTTTCGTCATCGGGTGAAACATTCATCGGCGAAACGAAAGTCCCGCTCGCCGAGATCGCCGAAAAGCTGAAAGCCATCGCCAAGAACGGCGTTGACGAGCAGGTTTATGTGCGCGGCGACAAGGGCATCGACTACGGCACCGTCATGAAGGTGATGGGCCGGATCAGCGCGGGCGGCTTCAAGAAAGTCTCACTCGTGACCGAGGTCGAGGACGGAGGCTAGAGCAGCGGTGCGCGCCGGGCTCTTCATATCGGTACTGATGCACGCGGCGTTACTGGCTTGGTCGATCATCACCATCCAGCAGACGCCTGAATTGATGCGTCCGGAACCGGAGCCGATCGCGGTGGCGATGATCACGCCGTCTGAATTCCTGCGGTTGAAGCAGGGTAGTGAAACATCAAAGGAACTGGAAGCAAAGGCCGCCGAAAAGCCCACCGAAGTTCAATCCATACAAGAGGCGGAGAAGCCCAAACCCATTCTCGCGCCGACGCCGCCGGCGGAGCCGGAACCAGCCAAGCCCGAACCTGTCCCCGAACCGCCCAAGCCCGCAGAAGCAACGCCTCCGCCCGAGCCGCCTAAGCCAGAGCCGCCTAAGCCAGACCCAATCGCTGAAAAGCTCGCCGAGGCGCCGCCGCCTCCGCCGGGGCCGACGCCCGACGAGTTGAAGAAGCAGGAGGAGGAAAAGAAGGCGGCCGAGGACGCGCAGAAAAAGGCGGAAGAAGAAAAGAAAAAGGCGGAAGAAAAGAAAAAGGCCGAGCAGAAAAAGAAGGCTGAGGACGCCAAAAAGAAGGCCGCTGAGGCGAAGCGCAAAAAGGAAGAGGAAGAAAAGAAAAAGCAGGCTTCCGTTGCCGATCGTATGGCGGCTCTCCTCGACAAAGATCCAACGAAGAAGGGTGCGCCGACAAGCGCGACCGAGCCGACCAAGCCAACCGATTATCGTGGGCCCACGGCCGGCACGGCGACGGGCAATGACACGGTTCTGTCAGTTCGCGAGCAGGATCTTTTGCGCGGAATGCTACGCGCCCAGATCGCACGTTGCTGGCGATTGCCGGGTGCCGGTGGCGGCACAGAGACGCCGATCGTGACGCTGCGCTGGCGCATGCGTCCGGATGGAACGCTGGAGGCCGATCCGCGCATCGAGAAGCCCGCATCCGGTCCGTTGGCGTCGCTGGCGACCGAATCCGCGCTCCGCGCGGTCAAAGGATGCCAGCCGTATGATCTCCCGCCCGACCTTTATGAAAGCGGCTGGAAAGAGATCATCTGGGAGTTCGATCCCAGCAGCATGCTTTAGTGGGGCGGAAGACTGCGGTTTTGCCGCGCTTTGACCCTATTCCAGGGTCACATGCAGTTATATCGTTTTAAACACATGGCCGACGTGCCACCCGCCCATCAGAAGACGGAATTCATGATCTCTTCCTTGTTCACACAGACCTGGCCCTATCGCAGGGGAGGGTTCCTGTATCGGCGCAGCGTTGCGGTGGCAGTCTCAATGGCGATGACCGTGGTGACGGCGCTACCGGCTTCGGCGCAGCTCACAGGTCGACAATCAGAGGGCTCGCTGTCGCCGATCCCTATCGCCATTCCCGAGTTCGTCGGCGACAATCCGAAGCTTGCCGATCGAGATATCGAACGTGGTCGCGAACGATCTCGAAAGCTCCGGACTTTTCAAGCCGTTGGACCGAGCGTCGTTTCTGGAGGCCGTGCGCGATATCAATGCACCGCCGCGCATGGTCGATTGGCGCTCGATCGGTGCGGACGCGCTGACAGTCGGACGCGTGACGCGGGATGCGAGCGGGCGGTTGTCGTCGGAGTTCCGGCTGTGGGACGTGGCGACGGGCAAGCAGCTCGCCGGGCAGCGTTTCGCGACGGCGGAAGCAAATTGGCGCCGGGTGGGCCACATCATTGCCGACCAGATCTATGAGCGGTTGACAGGGGAGAAGGGCTACTTCGATAGCCGCGTGGTGTTCGTGGACGAGACGGGGCCCAAGGATAAGCGCGTCAAACGGCTCGCCATCATGGATCAGGACGGGGCGAACGTGCGCGTTCTGTCGAAGGGGTCGGAAATCGTGCTGACGCCGCGATTCTCGCCGACTCGCAACGAGATCACGTTCATGTCCTACACGCGTGATCAGCCGCGTGTGTTTCTGCTCAATCTGGAGACGATGCAACGCGAAGTCGTGGGCGACTTCCCCGGCATGACATTCGCCCCGCGGTTCTCACCCGATGGACAGCGGGTGATCTTTTCCATGCAGTCGGAGGGCTCGAGTTCGATATTCGAGCTGGATCTTCGGACCCGGCAAACTCGGCGCGTGACGCAGACCGACGCGATCGATACAGGGCCCAGCTATTCACCCGACGGCAAGCAGATCGTGTTCGAGAGCGACCGGGAGGGGACACAGCAACTCTACCTCATGAACTCGGACGGATCCGGGGTCCGGCGGCTCAGCTTCGGGGATGGGCGGTATTCGACGCCGGTCTGGTCGCCGCGCGGCGATAACATTGCCTTCACGAAGCAACTCTCGGGGCGATTCCTGATCGGGGTCATGCGGCCAGACGGATCGGGCGAGCGCGTTCTCACCGAGGGCTACCACAACGAGGGGCCGACGTGGTCGCCGAACGGTCGTGTGGTGATGTTCTTTCGCGAGGGACAGGGAGCCACCGGAGGAGCCCGAATCTTCTCGGTCGACATCACCGGCTACAACGAGCGAGTGATTCCAACTCCGTCATTCGCGTCGGACCCTGCCTGGTCGCCGCTCCTGAACTGAAACACGGATTAAGGGTCGTTTAACGGTTTTAGGGCATTGTCTTGCTCGAACCGGGGCTTTACCGCTCGGGTTTTTTAGTTTGGAGTTTCTGAGGGTTGGCTCTTCCCATCGTTGTGGGAATCGCAACCTGAGGAGCAGAAAACACTGAGTGGCATTTTCGCATCTACCGGGTCGGAAAACAGTCCATCCAACGCCTCGGTTCTTGATCGAATAAGCCCATACCAGTACCCCAGTATGTGGTTGGGCGTTGAATGCAACAGGAGATCGTTATGCAGGGTACCAAGGGGCTGATCGTTCTCTCCGCTGCCATTATAGCTGTTGCACTAGGCGCTTGCCGTCGCGAAGAAGCGGCACCGATGAAGCTCGGTGCCGAGGTTCCGGCCGCCACGGAAGTGGCACGCTAATCCCTCCCGGAAAACTCTGGGACACTATCAGGAGAAAGACTATGAAGGGCGCTATCGTTCTCGCTGCCGCTATCGTGGCCGTTGCTCTCGGTGCTTGCCGCCGTGAAGAAGCTGCTCCCATGAAGCTCGGCGCTGATCTGCCGGTCGCTTCGGAAGCTCGCTAAGAGCTTTCTGGGGTTTATCCGGTTCTTTGAACCGGGTGATCGTGAGATTAAGACCGAATTGCCTTCGCTCACGCGATTGCAATTCGGTCTTTCTCTTTTTTGGAGCCTCGTCTTGGGTCCGAGCTGATGCGCCAGTCTGCCGGCGTCAGGTGTCCTTTTCGCCGGATTCAACGGTCCCACCGGATCGCGTGGCCGAAATTCAACTTTGCGGCCTTATCCCCAGCGATATCCGGTTGATGGCCCTGTGCGACAGCACTGCGGGTGGGCGGACGCACCGTAGCAGGCTAAGCAATTTCAAATAAATACCGTTCCGGCTCGAACCGGTTCCCCCATGGCTACTCGTCGAACTGCCACATTTCAGTGGCATCGAGCGTCTGGTGGGCCTGTTCGACGCGCACCAGATATGCTGGGCGCGGGTCCAACTCCCGATGGCAAGACGCCCTAGCTTTCGGACGAGCGCGATGAGGTCGATATGACGTTTCACTCCCTGGCCGGTGGATTTGCCCGTGTTCTCCTCGTGATCGTTTGCGCGGTCACGCTGGCAGGTTGCGCGAACAAAGAGAATGGTCCTGACAGCGCGAACCTCGGACCGGACGGCAAGGGACCTGTGGTGCCCGGAACGCCACGTGACTTCACGATCAACGCGGGCGACATCGTTTACTTCTCGTCCGATAGTTCGGACCTGACGCCTGAGGCGCAGACGACGCTGGCCAAACAGGCGCAGTGGCTGAAACAATATCCGGCGTTCACGATCACGGTCGAGGGCCACGCGGACGAGCGTGGTACGCGCGAATACAACATCGCGCTCGGGGCGCGCCGCGCGACGACGGTTCGCAATTACCTCGCGTCAGCGGGTATCCCGGCCAATCGCATGCGCACGATCTCCTACGGCAAGGAACGTCCGGTCGCCGTTTGCGACGATATCTCCTGCTGGGCGCAGAATCGGCGCGCGCAGACGGTACTGAACAGCCGCGTCGCTTCCTGATCTTTGCTTCCCGCATAGGTTCTTCGAAAATTGGTGGGTCGTTTCGACAACGCTCTCGCTCATTTCGCATTTCATGAGCGGCGCGGACAGTTTCCAGGCGGAACAGGCAAAGTTTAGCCCCAATGATCGGGCACCTGAGATGTCATTGGGATGCTGGAAGGCTTCGCATGACCGAGGGCAGAACAGTGCGACGAACGGCAAAGCAGAGGGACAGCTTGCAGTTCCTTCCTTTGCGCGCGGTTGTGCTCGCCTGTCTCATTTGGACGTCGTGCTCGGAAGCTCCGATCGCGCTGGCACAAGACTTCTCGTCCGAAGCTCAGCCAGAGACACTGTTCGACGTTATCAAGACACCGCCCGACCGGCTCGTTCCCCAGGCCAGGGACGAAGACCCGCGATCCGCGGACGCTTTATTCGAAGCCGCAATGGCTGAATTGCAAGGCGCGCGTTTTGACGAAGCGCGGCGGCTGTTCGAACTCTTTGTCGTACGCGACCCCCGGCACCCGTCGGTGGCGGAGGCGCGGCGGCATCTGTCGGAACTTTATCAGATTGATTCCAAGGCCATCCTACACGGCGGGCCGGCCGAAACGGCTGCGATGCCCGACGTTGCGCCAGCAGCGGCTCCAGTGCCCATCGCCGCTCGCGTGGTCGCGACGCCACGATCTGTCGGCGGGAAGCTCGAAGACAGCTTCATGCTCGAAGCGGGGGACCGCATTTTCTTTGCGCCGCGCAGCTCTGAACTGGGGTCTCGGGCGCGATCGGTTCTTGCGGCTCAGGCACGGTGGCTGAAGCGGAATGCCGGCTTGTATGCTGTGATCGAAGGCCATTCCGATGATCCCGCACTAGATGACAGCGGTCTCGATCGCCTGTCAGCCGAGCGCGCCGACGCCGTATTCCAGCGTCTGCTTGAAGAAGGCGTCGTCGCCGGAGCGTCTGGCGATCGCACCGCAGGGCAAGACGAGGCCAATTGCGGTGTGCAAGGGGGCAGACTGTGCGGCGCAGAACCGCCGTGCGGTAACGGTCTTGACGGCGCAACGCGTCAGCGAATTGCCTACAGCGGACCCGCTGATCGGGCCCCGGCGGCCCTGATCAACCCGTGGACGATTGGAAGCTGGCGGGATAAGCGGGTTGGCGTCGATGGCGATACGTACTAGCACTCGAAATTGAACGATCGGGGCTGGATCCAGGATCAAGAGAGTAAAGCCGTGCGGGCTGAGATGACTTCAATGGGACGCTTGAGGCTCGCGGCGGTGGTTGCGGCCCTGCTTGCGGCCGCAGGGTTGGCTAACGCGCAGACGGCGGCGGATGCTCCGCCGGCTGCCAGCAAGGCAAAGTCGACAGGCGGTGGTGGCGGTGATGGGGATCTTCGCCGCCGGGTTCAGCAGCTCGAAGAGCAGCTCGTCGATCTTCAGGTCGTGATCGGTACGCTCGAATCGTTGGCGCGCTCGGGAGGACCCTCGCCTGCGCCGCGCGTCGTCGCGCCCGTTGGCGGCGGCGGCGCCGATGCGGGCCGCATCGAGGCGCTCGAGACGCAGGTTCGCGCGCTCTCGTCGCAAATCGAGCAGCTGCAATCAGGACGAGGTGCGGCGCCGTCCTATTCCGCGGCCCCAATGAGCGGGGCTGCGCCGTCAACGTTCGGTTCGACGACTGTCAACGCCGGTGAAGGTGATCCGATCGGTGGATTGATTGCGCAGGATAGCGCTGTGGCGCCGGCTCCGTTGCCGCCTGTGAACGAGCGGATCTCCCCCGCTCAGCCCGCAGGACCCACCGCACCGGATATGGCTGCGATCGATCCGGCAGCGGCGGGTGATCCCAAGCAGGCGTATGAGCGCGCTTATGGATTCTTGCTGCAACAAGAGTATGCGGCGGCGCAGGCCGGTTTCCGAGATTTCCTGAAGGTTTATCCGCGCGACTCGCTGGTTCCGAACGCCCTTTACTGGCTCGGTGAAACGCATTACGTGCAGCGCAGTTACGCCGACGCTGCTGAGGCGTTTGATCTTGTGACACAGGCCTATGGGAACAGCCCCAAGGCTCCGGACAGCATGCTGAAGCGCGGCATGGCGTTGGCGGCATTAGGCAAGAAGGCCGACGCGTGTGGCGTGCTCGGACAGCTGCCCGGTAAGTATCCAAGCGCGCCACCGCATTTGAAGAGTAAGGCCGACAGTGAGCGCCAGCGGATCGGCTGCACCTGAGCAGATGGCGCTCGGCATTTGAGCGCCAATGGCGGATGGCAGGGTCATATGGCTGAGCCCTGGACACCCAATTCTGAGGACCTAGCGGCGATCTTCGCACCCGTGCGTGGGTACGCGCGGGTCATCCTTGCCGTGTCGGGTGGCTCTGACAGCACGGCACTTTTGCATCTCGCCGTGCGGTGGGCGCGAGCACTCGGCGCCGGCGCGCCAACGATTTTGGTTGCGACCGTCGATCACGGTTTGCGGCCAGGGTCGGCGACCGAGGCGCATCAGGTCGCGGAGGCTGCCCGCGCGTTGGGGGTTGAAGCGCGCGTTCTGACATGGTGCGGCGCCAAGCCTGAGCGGGGCATCCAAGAGAAGGCGCGCGAGATGCGCTATCGGCTGCTTGCGCAGTGCGCCTCCGAGACCGGGCCGGGTCCATGTGCAATTCTCACGGCGCATACCCGCGATGATCAGGCGGAAACCGTGTTGATGCGGTTGGCGCGCGGAAGCGGTCCGGATGGGCTGCAGGGGATGCGGGGCGTGCGCCCGCTGAAACCTTATTCAAACCTGGATCTCGTTCGCCCGCTGCTCAACCATTCGCGGGATCAGCTGCGTTCGTTTCTGGTTGGGCATGAAATCAGTTGGTTTGACGATCCAAGCAACGAGGACGCGCGATTCGAGCGGGTGCGTCTCCGCGCGGCGGCAGGCACTCTGTTCGACCTTGGCTTGACGCCGGCCATGCTGGGACTTGCGGCAGAGCGACAGCAGCGTGCCGTGGCGGCTCTGGAGGCGGCGACCGATGCCACTGCTGCTGAGGCCCTCGATCTTCATGGGGGGATGTTTGCGTCGATCAACGCTGGCGTCTTCCGGTCCGCCGCTGCCGAGATTCAGATCCGGCTGCTCACCCGGGTTCTGAAGATGTTCGGAGGAGACTCTGGCCCAGCAGAGATGGCGCAAGTGGAGCGGCTCGCGCGAACGATGATGACCGCCTCGGGTACGCGCGTCACACTCGGGGGCTGCGAAGTGCGCGCGTGTGACTGGGAGATTCGCGTTTTCCGCGAACGAGGCCGCGCCCAGCTCACCCCCATGCAAATCGATCCCGGCCAAGAAGCGATCTGGGATCATCGCTTTCACATCCGGCACAAGGAGAGTTCCGCGCCAGCGATCACAGGCTCTATGGTGGTGCGGCCGCTCGACACCCGTTCGGCGGAGCTCCTCCGTCGGCGCGCGTCGCCGCGGTTAACTCTGCCAACGCGTGCAGCTGCAACTTTGCCTGCGGTCTGGTTCAATGATGCTCTCGTGTCTGTCGGAGGGTTGCCTCCATCTTTGTTTGGCGAGGCTGGTGACGCGGTTTCCAAGGTTGAAATGCGGTTTCTGTCCGAACGCGCGCGCTCGGCGCCGTAAGCATATTCACCGAAGAATGGATCGGATTGCGCGCGATCACGTAAACTAAACCACGGGCAGGATATCGTCGTCATGCTAGCGAGCCTTGGCAAATCCTGCCCCTCCCCCTATCTTAACCACTCTAGGGGGCCGGGATCGGTGCCGGGACCCTCGACCAACGGCCAGCGGCCCTGATCCGCGGCCTGATAGGACGCTCGATGAACCCCAACTTTCAGAAGCTTGCGATCTGGGTGGCCGTGCTCGTGCTGCTCGCGGCGCTCTTCAATTTGTTCAACAGCCCGGCGCAAAACCGGCGCGGTAACGAGATTACCTACTCGGAATTCCTTGCGGCGGTCGATGGTGGCCGCGTCACCGAGGTGACGATCGCGGGCAATCGCATTTACGGTGCGCTTAGTGAAGGTGGGCAGCAGTTCACCACCTACGCGCCCGACGACCGCATGTTGGTCGAACGCCTTGAGAAGAAGGGCATCAAGTTTAAAGCTCGCCCGTCGGACGAGGATGTGCCGTCGCTGATGAGCGTACTCCTCAACTGGTTCCCGATGCTTCTCTTGATCGGCGTCTGGGTGTTCTTCATGCGCCAGATGCAGTCCGGGTCGGGCCGCGCCATGGGGTTCGGTAAGAGCCGCGCGAAGCTTTTGACCGAGCGCCAAGGCCGCGTGACGTTTGATGACGTCGCGGGCGTGGACGAAGCCAAGACCGACCTCGAGGAAATCGTGGAATTTCTGCGCGATCCGCAGAAGTTCCAGCGGCTCGGCGGTCGAATCCCACGCGGCGCGCTGCTGGTCGGTCCTCCGGGCACCGGCAAGACACTCATTGCGCGTGCCGTGGCGGGTGAAGCGAACGTGCCGTTCTTCACGATCTCAGGTTCTGACTTCGTCGAAATGTTCGTCGGCGTCGGTGCGAGCCGTGTGCGCGATATGTTCGAGCAGGCAAAGAAGAATGCCCCGTGCATCATCTTCATCGATGAAATCGACGCGGTCGGCCGCCATCGTGGCGCCGGTCTCGGCGGTGGCAACGACGAGCGCGAACAGACGCTGAACCAGTTGCTTGTCGAAATGGATGGCTTTGAGGCGAACGAGGGCATCATCGTCATCGCGGCGACGAACCGTCCAGACGTGCTCGATCCGGCACTGCTGCGTCCGGGCCGTTTCGACCGTCAGATCACAGTTCCCAACCCGGACGTGGTCGGGCGCGAGAAGATCTTGCGCGTGCACATGAAGAAGGTGCCGCTGGCGCCGGATGTGGACGCCAAGACGATCGCGCGCGGTTGCCCGGGCTTTTCGGGCGCCGATCTCGCAAACCTCGTCAACGAGGCGGCCCTGCTTGCCGCACGCCGCAACAAGCGGCTTGTGACCCAGCAGGAGTTCGAAGACGCCAAGGACAAGGTGATGATGGGCGCGGAACGCCGCTCCATGGTCATGAGTGACGAAGAGAAGCGCAACACCGCCTATCACGAAGCGGGTCACGCCATTGTCGGTCTCCTTGTGCCTTACGACCCACTGCACAAGGTGACAATCATCCCGCGCGGTCGTGCGCTGGGCGTGACCATGAACCTGCCGGAAGGTGATCGCTACAGCCGCACGAAGGCGTGGTGTGAAGCGCGTCTGGCCGTGCTGTTCGGTGGCCGTGAGGCCGAGATCATTCTCGGCGGACCGGACAACGTGACGAACGGTGCGACCGGCGACATCCAGATGGCGACACAGCTTGCCCGCGCGATGATCATGGAGTGGGGCATGTCCGACAAGCTCGGACGCGTGCGCTACAATGGCAACGAGCAGGAGGTTTTCCTTGGACACTCGGTGACGCAGTCGAAGAACCTATCGGATGACACTGCGAAGCTGATCGATCAGGAGATCCGCAACTTGATCACCACGGGTGAGCAGAAGGCGCGAGAAATCCTGCACGACAAGATCGATGCGCTGCATCGCGTCGCCAAAGGCTTGCTGGAGTTCGAGACCCTCTCGGGCGAAGAGGTGAAGGCTTTGATGCGCGGCGAGAACATCGTTCGTCGGGATGACAATGACGGGTCCAAGGGGCCGGCCAACTCGGCGGTTCCGACGGCCGGGCGCTCTAAGCCGCGCGAAGAGCCGGATGCCGGCGGCATGGCTCCGCAGCCCGGTACTTGATCTGTCTGGGCTTGATCCCAGCCAGAAAAAGCAAGACACAGAGACAGCCCCCGGATCGCTCCGGGGGCTGTTTCGCATTTGAGAGGATCTCCCGTGGCGCGCCGCTTTTATCTCCGCCCGATCGTCTCGGTCGCGTATGACCGAAAGCGTCTCGACCGCGACCGGTCCGGCGGGCAGGAGAAGCTGTGTGGCCGTGACGACCTCGGGTTTGCCGACATCGAACTCATCGATGCCGAGGCGGCGGCGGGCAAGCGCGTGCAACTCGTTCCAGCTGAAGGGACGTACGGATTTGCCAACCAGGACTGGTATCACCCGCCGTTCCACGGCGAGGAGATGTGGCAGACGTTCGATCATCTGATCGATGCGCGGCCGGACTATGCGGGGCTGTCGATGGATCGGCCGCGTATCATGGGAATCGTGAACGTGACGCCGGACAGCTTCTCGGATGGGGGCAACTTCTCCAACGTGCAGGCGGCGATTGATCATGGATTGCGACTGGTGGAGGAAGGCGCCGACATTCTCGACATCGGCGGGGAAAGTACGCGGCCGGGCTCTGACGCGGTGGCGCTGGATGAGGAACTGCGTCGCGTGATGCCGGTGCTGGAGGGCTTGCGCGCGCGGACGGATGCGAAGATCTCCGTCGATACGCGCAAGGCCGAGGTGATGCGGCGGGCGGCCGCCTCGGGTGCCGACATTCTCAATGATGTGTCAGCGCTGACGCATGATCCAGATGCGTTGGCGGCGGCGGCCGAGAGCGGCAAGCCGATCATGCTGATGCATGCGCAGGGCGATCCGAAGACGATGAATGTCAATCCGCAGTACCGCGACGTGGTGCTGGATGTGTTCGACTTCCTGGCGGAGCGGATCGCTGCCTGCGAGTCGGCGGGTATTCCGCGCGAGAAGATCGTCGTCGATCCGGGGATCGGATTTGGCAAGCACCTGCACCATAACGTCGCCGTGCTTCAGGCGATGAGCCTCTATCACGGGCTCGGTGTTCCAGTTTTGCTGGGTGCGTCGCGCAAGAAACTGATTGGGCAGCTGTGCAATGTGGAGGAGCCGACGAAGCGCGTCCCCGGATCTATCGCGGCGGCGCTGACGTCGGTGGCGCAGGGCGTGCAGATCATTCGCGTGCACGACGTGGCCGAGACGGTTCAGGCAATCCGCGTGTGGCACGCGGTGATGCGCGGGACAGAGAACGGGCTGGCTTAGGTCAGCTCGCGGCAGCCTTGCGGTTCGCGATGCGCTGGAGGGCGCCTTCGACGATTGCAGCGCGCAGTTCATCAGCGCTCAGATCGCCTTCGGGAAGGGCGACGTGCTGGGCTTTGGCGAGTGATTTGAGATCGGCCGCTGAGGCGACGTTCTGCAGTCTGCGAGCAAGGCCGTCGCGGCCTTCTTTTGTAATCACCACGACGACGCTGAAAGCGAAAGGGTCGAACACGGCGTCGCCGACCGGTTCGGTGCCGATGGACTTGGCAGCGCTTTCGGATCCCAGCTTCTTCTTTGCAGGGCTGTTTTTCTTGCCGCGGTCGGGAATGGGCAAGCGGACGCGGACTTGCGCGATTTCGCGTTCGCAAACGGATGTCAGGATGTCGGCCGTCTCGGGTGCCAGGCCCTCGGTCGACTGGAACAGATCGCGAAAGTATTTCTTCTGGCTGGCTCCGGAGAGTGGCCGCGTCGCTTTAGCCATGGTCAGGTCCTTACGCCGCGCGTTGCATGAGGAAGCCTTGCGCGATCTCATCATAGACGGCGCGCAAGGGAACAGCACCAGCGCCGTACTTCTCCTCGATCGTTTTGCCCTGCGCTTCCCAGTCAAACGCGTTGGCGATGGCGTCGGAATGCGGGATCTGGGCTTCGAGAAGCGGATGGAGGAGGCCGATTTCCTCGATCAGCAGACGGTCTCTGCCGGTGGGGCGGACGCCGTTGGCAAGGCAGGCGTAGCGACGGTCGGCGAGTGAGATTTCGGCAAGATCAGCTTCGTTGCGCTTCTCTTCGATGAGGAGTGCAATGCGGTCGACGGCCAGCTGTGAGACGTAATCGGGTCGGAAGGGAACGACGATCCGGTCGGCGATCTTGAGGGCGGCGAGTGCTGCGAACGACAGGCCAGGCGGGCAATCCAAAATCACCACGTCGTAGCTTTGTTCGAAGCGGCGCAGCAGGCGCTCGAGGCGGCCGCGGACACGCTGGCCGACGACTTCGGGGTCTTTGGACTGGCGAGCTTCCTTGACGTAGAGTTCGCCCTGGACGTCTTCCAGCATCAGCGAGCCGGGCAGCAGCGAGATCGCGAGAGGTTTGCCGGATGGCTGGCGCACATCGCCGACGTTGTGGGCGAGGAAGTCGCGCGGCTCGGGATAGGTTTCGTCGAAGAGGTCGAAGAAGTAGTCGGAAATTGTGAGCCCTTTCTTGCGGGCTTCCGACCAGGCCTCGCCGCCCATCAGGATCAGGGAGGCGTTGCACTGGCTGTCGAGATCCATGACGAGGACGCGCTTGCCGCCCCAGGCTGCAAACGCGTGCGCGAGCATCACGGCGGTCGTGGACTTGCCGACACCGCCCTTGCGATTGGCAACCGACAGAAAATGGGCCATGGGGTTCCCCCTTTGTTTGTTCTCGCGTTCGGCCGCTGCCGGATGCACAAGAGATTGCTATGATCTGATTCCTGCCGGCCGGTCAGCCGCCAATTTCTGCCGGAGCGTCAACGCTCTGCGTGTTTGCGGCCCGGTCGGCCGCTTCGACTGTGTTATGTTCGAAACAGAGTTTGATGAGCGCGTGCCTGCCGGGACGCGACAGTGCGCGAACCGGCACCTATAGTCCGCCGGCTCGCCGCTCCCCACGCTGCAAATGCGGCGTGCTGGGATGGCTTCAAGACGAGGAGCAGACAATGACCCGCCGCTACTTTGGCACCGATGGTATTCGCGGTTTGGCGAACAAGCACCCCATGACGGCCGAGGTGGCGCTGAAGGTGGGCATGGCCGCGGGCAAGCTGTTTCAGACCGGCAGCCATCGGCATCGCGTGGTGATCGGCAAGGACACGCGCTTGTCGGGTTACATGCTCGAAGCAGCACTGATGTCGGGGTTCACGTCGGTCGGTGTCGATGTCTTCCTTTTGGGGCCGATGCCGACGCCGGCGGTGGCGATGCTGACGCGGTCGCTCCGGGCGGATATCGGGGTGATGATTTCGGCGTCGCACAACAAGTATGAGGACAATGGCATCAAGCTGTTCGATCCGGACGGCTACAAGCTCTCCGACGACATGGAACTGGAGATCGAGGGGCTGATCGATTCCGATACGCGCACTCTGCTCGCCTCGGCGGATCGCATCGGACGCGCGACGCGCGTGGAAAGCGCCCAGGAGCGCTACATCGAATTCGCCAAGCGCACGCTGCCGAAGAACCTGAAGCTCACGGGGCTCAGGATCGTGATCGATTGCGCCAACGGTGCTGCCTACAAAGTCGCGCCGGAAGCTCTTTGGGAGCTTGGGGCGGAGGTGATCAAGATCGGTGTCGAGCCGAACGGCCGCAACATCAACGACAAGTGTGGGTCCACCGCGCCTGATCTGCTCGTGAACAAGGTGAAAGAGTTTCGCGCAGACATCGGCATCGCGCTCGATGGGGATGCGGACCGCGTCGTGATCGTGGATGAGAAAGGCCAGATCGTCGACGGCGACCAACTCATGGCTGTTATCGCCGAAAGCTGGCACCGGCGCGGCAAGCTTTCCGCGGGCGGGGTGGTGGCGACGGTGATGAGCAACCTCGGGCTGGAACGGTACCTGAAATCGCAGGGGCTGGGTCTGGTGCGCACGCCAGTCGGTGACCGGTACGTCGTGGAGCACATGCGCAAGCACGGGTACAACGTCGGCGGCGAGCAGTCGGGGCATATCGTTCTGTCCGACTTCACGACGACGGGGGATGGTCTCGTCTCGGCACTGCAGGTGCTGGCGTGCGTCGTGGCGACGGGCAAGCCTGTTTCAGAAGTCTGTGCGCGGTTCACGCCGTTGCCACAGGTCTTGAAGAACGTGCGCTATGCGAATGGCAAGCCGCTCGAGGACACGCGCGTGCGCAAGGCGATCGAGGGTGCGCAGCAGAAGCTCGGCGAGAAGGGGCGGATCGTCATTCGGCCGTCGGGAACGGAACCCGTCATCCGCGTGATGGCAGAAGGGGACGACGAGACGCTCGTGAACGCGGTGGTCGGCGACATCGTTGATGCGGTGAAGGTGGCGGCCCAGGCGGCGTAATCTCTTTACACTTTATTTAGATTTGAGCACCGCCGTCCGCTGGATGGCGGTGTTTCATTTTGTGCCGGCGGTTAAGTGTCCCTTAAACCTTATCCGGCATTTTTCTCTGTGAAGGACACCCGTGACGCAGCCGCCCCGTGCGGAGGTCCATGGGTCGACAGCAGGGAATTCACGAATGATCTCGCGTAACGCTCTTCTCATTGGCTGCGCTCTGTTTGCTGCCGGGGCCACTCCTGCGCAGGCCGCCGACCTCTACGGCAATGGGATGAAGGACGTGGGCTATGAGGCGCCGCTTGCCGTAGGTCCATCGTGGTACGCACGCATCGACGGCGGCTACGCCATCCATGACGACCCGGAGATGACCGAAATCGGCATCTATGATCTCGTGAATGAATCCATCGACGACACATGGACGCTGGGTGGCGGTATCGGTTATTACTTTACACCCACGATCCGCGGCGACATCACCTACGATCACCGTTTTGAAGCGGATGCGAGCGGCACGTTGCTCGACCATTACGCAGCGCTCGATGGCGAGCGCACGTTCGGCATCGAAAGCGATGTCGTGCTGTTCAACCTCTACTATGACTTCAACCGCGGCGGCCGTTTCTCGCCCTACGTTGGCGCTGGCCTCGGCTTTACGTTCAACAGGACCACAGAGGGTCTCGCCACCAGCACGTGCGGATGCACGGGCATCATCGAAGAAGGCGAAGATACAGAAGTCGCCGGTGCCCTTATGGCTGGGTTCACGTCAAAACTCCGCGGCGGCCAGACGGTTGTCGGCGGCAGTTCGAAAGATGGCCCGATGACCGTCGACACCGGCCGCAATCTCTATCTCGATGTTGGGTACCGCTTCCTCTATCTCGGCGAAGTGGCGACGGGCGCCATCGTGACGACCGTTCCTGTCGCCGAAGACCCCACAGTTGAAAGCATCACGGCGCACGAGTTCCGCGTCGGCCTTCGCTACGACTTCCGCTGATTTGGCGGACATGAATTGGGCGGGGTTTCGGCTCTGCCCGTGAGACGACGACAGTCCGGGCTTCTTCTGGAGCCCGGGCAGACCCGGCGGGGCGCGTTGCGGCCAGCGAATACGGGTCATCGACGAGACGATGTTTGTCCTGGTTCCTGTATGCGTCTGGCGGCAGCCCCTCGATCCGGCTGCAGGCCCTGGATGTCTCGATGGTGAACCGAATGCGCAGTCCACGATCCCCGACGTCAGTTGCGGTTAGCCGGAGCCTAGCGGTTTGCCCCGCGGCTCTGTTGAGGGGATCAGACGATGAAGACCAAACTTGCGGGCCTTTCGCTTGCCGCAGTTGCCGCTTTCGGTGCGCCCGCCTTGGCCGGCGGTGATGTGATCTACACCGGCGTCAAAGATCCCTACGCTGCCGCCGTTCCCGTGCCGGCTCCGGCTCCGATCCCGATTTATGAGCCCGAATACTACGTCCGGTTCGATGTGGGTGCGGCGTGGCTGTCCGATGGCTCGCTCGATGAGACTGGCTCATCCATGACCATCAAGGACATTGGCGATATCGAGCCGCTGGAGTTCGGCAGTATCGGTGCCGGTCGCTACATCACGCCTTCGATCCGTGTGGAACTTGCGGTGGACTGGTACACGCGCGGCGATGTCGCCGGTGGTCAGTACTCTTTCAATGAAGTCTTGACGGCGCCTTTGGCTGGGCCGCCCCCATCCATTGATACTGTAACCTACGACGTCACGCGGCAGGATTCGGTGAAGTACGAGCAAGATACGGGAATGCTCAACTTCTATTACGACTTTCGCAACAGCACGCGCTTTACGCCGTATGTGGGCGCAGGTCTTGGCGTGACCTACCGTCAATTGACGCGGAAGTCTTCCGAAGTTGCCCAGTGCTCAGGCCTTTCCAATTCGGTCGCCGGAACGCTGGACTGTACCGCAAACACGCAATTGCCGGATACGTCGACGATCACCGAAGGCACGGAAAAGAAGAGCAGCTGGGATTTTGCGGCGGCACTGATGGCCGGTGTGTCGGTGCAGGTGACCGATAGCATTCTCTGGGATACCGGCTACAAATACATGTGGCAGAACGGTGGGCTCACCATTTCCAGTATGACCCTTGCGGGTACGAGCGACATAACGATTGAGGACATCGGGCAGCATCAATTTCGCACGGGCATTCGTCTCGATCTCAACTGAGACGCGGCGTTAACTGCAAGATCAGGAAAGGCGGCTTTCACGGGAGGCCGCCTTTTTGCATGACCTGGCCGGGGTTGACGGAGTGAAAGTGGCGCGCCACTGTCGCGGTGGTTCTCTCACTCATCATAGTCATCCAATGACCGGCTTTTCAAAACCGCCGATAAAGCCTGCACGCCCGTACTTTTCGAGTGGGCCCTGCGCCAAGCCGCCGGGCTGGTCGCCGGATCGTCTTGCCGGCGCGTTGCTCGGGCGTTCGCATCGCTCCGTCGAAGGGCGTACGGAGCTTTCCGACCTTATCGCATCCCTGAAGCGGCTTTTAGAACTGCCTCCGGATTACCGGCTCGCGATCGTTCCGGGCTCCGATACGGGGGCATTCGAAATGGCGATGTGGTCGCTCATCGGTGCGCGCGCTGTCGATGTGTTCGCGTGGGATGTGTTCGGTCGGCTCTGGGTGCGCGATGTGCTCGATGAATTGAAGCTCGAGGACGTTGCTATTTACGAGGCGCCGTTCGGGTCTCTGCCCGATTTGAAGCGTGCAAACTCCAATCGCGATATCATCTTCACGGCGAACGGCACGACGTCGGGAGTGCGCGTTGCGAATTTCGACTGGATCGCGGACGATCGCGAAGGGCTTACGCTCTGTGATGCAACGTCGGCCGTGTTCGCGCAGGATATGGACTGGGCGAAACTCGATGTCGTGACGTTCTCCTGGCAAAAATGCCTAGGCGGAGAAGCCGCGCATGGCGTGCTGATCCTTTCGCCCCGGGCCGTTGAGCGCGCGCGGTCTTATACGCCCCCATGGCCGGTGCCGAAGCTGTTCCGGTTCGCGCGGGAGGGTGTGCTCGATGAAGCGCTGTTCGATGGTCAGACCATCAACACACCATCCATGTTGTGCGTGAAGGACTGCCAGCAAGCGATCGCATGGGCGGAGGCTGCCGGCGGGCTTCAGGCCTTGCAGGCTAGGGCGCGGCGCAATGCCAAGATCATTTCGGATTGGGTCGCGGCGTCGGAGTGGGCAGCCGATCCGGTCGCCGATCCGGCGACCCGGTCGTTAACGTCGGTCGTGATCACTGTCTCTGATCCGAGCTTCACAGGTCTGGACGAGGCGGCACAACGCCGGTTCATCGCAGATATGGCAAGGCTGCTGGCAGAGGAGGGGGCGGCCTACGATATCGCCGGCCACCGCGGCGCGCCGCCAGGATTAAGGATTTGGACGGGGGCGACGATCGAGGCCGAGGATCTGCAAGCCGTGCTGCCGTGGCTCGACTGGGCGTTTCGGACGGTCCAGGCTGAGGAGGCCGTTCGCTCGCCGGGGTGAGCCATAATTCGGGCGGGTTGCGGTCGCACCTGCCGTCATCGGGCATAGCGTAGCATGCTTCCCCGCATACCATCGCCAACATGCCGTTCAGGGTTCTTCTCATGCGCCGGTTTGCTTACTCCCTAATTTCCTTGGTCTGGCCTGCGGCGGGATGGGCTGCCGAGTTGCCCGTCACATCGCGCGTTGACGCGGTGACGGTCTTTCCGCGGGGGGCTGAGGTCAGCCGCGTTGCGAAAGTGAAGATCGAAAAGGGCATGCACACGGTGGTGCTGTCGGATGTGCCGGCGGACGCCGATCCTAGTTCCATTCGCGTCGACGGATTGGCAACGGGTAAGCTTGAGATCGGTTCGGTGGACAGTCGGCGGTTGATGGTGCCGAGCACGGATGTGGCCGTTGCGGCAAGCGAGCGGCGGCGTCTGGAAGATGAGATCCAAATCCTGCGCGATCAACGCAGTTCGGCGGAAGCACAGCTGCAGGCCGCAGAAACGCAGAAGAGCCTGATCAGCAACCTGAGCCAGCTGCCGACGCGGCCGGCGCCTTCGCAAGGTACGGAGCGCACCGAGGACTGGACACAGATCTTGACGACGATTGCTACCGGAAGTCTGGAGGCTCAGCGCAACGCCAGCGATGCGCTCGTGAGGATGCGCGCGCTCGACCGCCAGATCGAGGATCTGGAAAAGAAGCTTGCCGCGTTGTCTCCGGCGGAGGAGGAGCGTACGGAAGTCAAGGTGCATGTGGAGGCGCTGGCGCCGGTCGATGCGGATCTCGTTGTGCGTTATCAGGTGCCGGGGGCGTCGTGGTCGCCGCTCTATGATGCTCGGCTCACCACGGGTGATAAAACAGCGGCTCCGTCGTTGTCGCTCGTCCGGCGAGCGGAAATCCGCCAGAACAGCGGTGAGGGCTGGGATAATGCGGCTCTGACGCTTTCGACAGCGCGTCCGAACGCGAGTGCAGCTATTCCTCCACTCAACACCGTTACGGTCGATTTCGAACAACCCCCTCCGCCGCCACGGCCGATGGCCGCTGCGCCGATGTCGGATGATGCATCGTTCAGGCGTAAGGAAGTGAGTGAGCGAAACATTGCGATGCCGGAGCTTGCTGCGGCTCCGCCACAGGCCGTGGAAGTACAACAAGCAAGCGTCATTGCATCCCCGTTCCAGGCCATGTTTGCGGTGCCTGGGCGAAGCAGCGTTCCCAATACCAATGAAGCCAAGCGTGTTCAGTTGCTGGTGGAGAAGATCGAACCGCAGCTTGGCATCAAAACGGTGCCAAGTGAGGATCCCAAAGCCTTTCTCTACGCGACGCTGCTCGTACCGGCGGGGACACCGCTCCTGTCCGGACCGGTTGCTCTCTTTCGTGACGGGACGTTCGTTGGCACCGGCGATTTGCCGATCCTGTCTCCGGGCGAAAAGCACGAGCTGGGATTTGGCGCGGACGACCTGATAAGGGTGAAGCACGCGCTCGTGGAAGAAAAGCGCGGTGAGACGGGTCTGATCTCAACATCGCGGACGGACGTGCGGATGTTCAAGATCACGGTGAAGAACCTGCACGAGCGTCCGATGGCAGTGACGGTGCTCGACCACATGCCAGTGTCGAACAACGCCGATATCAAGGTCGAGCCGATTGGGCGGACGACGCCGAGCAAGACCGATGTCGACGATAAGCGCGGTGTGCTGGCGTGGGATCTGAAGATCGACGCAGACGAGGAGGCGGTGGTCGATTTCGGGTATCGGGTCGTGTGGCCGTCGGCGAAAACGATCACATACCGTTAGGCGCAGGTCTGTGAAGCGCTTGTGGATGGGGCAGCCCCCGGTTGGGCTGCCCTTTTGTTTGCCACGAACGCACGATGACAAGGAAAAAAGCGCTTTTTACTGGGGCGTTCCGCTTGGAACAGCCGTCTTGGACGGGTTGCGGCATTCTCAACCTCAGAAGACGCCATTCGGCTCTCCCGTCCCCAGGAGTACTGCCATGACACCGCTCACAACCCTGCTAACCGCTCGTGCCGGCCTGACCGCCATCCTCGCCTTCGGTGCACTCAGTGGCGGTCCGTCCGAGGCGGGCGCCGTTTCCGCCCGGGTCAAGATGGCCTGTGCCGGCGACTACTTCTCGTATTGCAGCCAACATTCACCGACCAGCCCGGCCGTCAGGCAGTGCATGCGGGCGAACGGACTTAAGCTGTCCGATCGCTGCGTCAGTGCACTCGTCGCGGCGGGTGAGGTGTCAAAGGAAGACGTCTCCCGGCGTCAGGCCGCCAAGTAAGTCAAAGAACGCCATCGTAAGCGGACGGCTGGGGACAGGACAGGTCTCCAGCCGTCTTCGTCGTTATTGTCGCCACCGCGCGCCGACGCGGACATCGTTCGCGGTCCAGCTGTTGCCAGGCTGATTGCTGTCGAAGTCGATAGTTTCCCACTGGCCGAAAAGCGTCCACTCTCGATTGAGATAATATTCGAGCAGAAGCGAGGTTCTGAGCTCCGATTTAGTAATTGGGACGTTGTCGTAGTCCTGATCCGTGTAGGCTAGGCCCGCCGTGGCGATGACGTAGCGGCGGAAGGCATGACGGGCTTCAAGGCCGATGGTGTGCGATAGGACGCCGGCCGAACCGGTCGTATTGGTGTCGAAAATCTCGGTGCGCGCAATGAAGCGGAGCGTCGTTGGATCGCTGAGGCGCCAAGCGACGTTGGCGTCAATCAGAACCCCGTCGACATCGCTCAGACCGGCATCGCTCGGATTCTGGATGCCGTAGCCAATGCTCATCTCACCGCGAACGATTTGGCCTGTGGAGCCGAAGTCGATGCCGGCGCGGTAGCGTTGGCCGTCGCTATCGCGGCTGAAGCCGTCCGAGACGGCAGCGACGTTGTACTCGCGCTGATTGGCTTCGACTTCGCTAAAGACGGCGAACGTCGGGCGGAATTGCCAAGTGGCGCGGGCGGCTTGGGTGGTGACGGTGGTGTCGCGGTCGTCGTTGTTGGTGTCGTCGTTGTTGTCGCTGGGGCCAAAATCGATGTCGTCGTAGCCGCCGCGCAGTTGGACGGAGAGGCGGTTGAAGCGGTGATTGAAGGTTAAATCCACGCTGTCGGTCGTTACTTGCGCGCGGTCGCCGAATTGGGCCGCATCGATTGCGCCGCGCCCTTCCTGGCGAACATCGTGGGCGATGAGGCCCTGGAGATTGGTGAGGCGGCTCACATCCAGGCGGCCGCGAGCTTCCAGGTTCCAAGCGGCGTCATCCTCGCTTGGGAATTCATTGTAAAAGGAGGTGAGGCCTGTCGCATTGAATTCGAGAGCGTGGACTGCCCAATTGGAGACGAGACGAGCTCTGGAAAGAAACTCGGCGGAGACATCACTGCTGGCCGGCGTCCGGCGAAGGACGTTGGAGGTCGCCTCTCCTGCAATGGCGACTTCGGGAAAATAGACGAAACTGCCAATCCGGATTCCGAGCGGATCGTAGGGCTCCTGGATGAAGAGGCGGCGTGGGCGGCGGTCGGTGCGAATGGGATCGATGTCTTCGATCTGGAAAAGCAATGGGTCGTACCCGGCCGGCGGGTTTTCGATGGGCGTGGTGAACAGATCGGCGTCTTCCTGTGGACGGCTGTCGATCAATGTGGGGTCGACGCCATCTTGAGGGGCGGGTGGTTCGCCGACCTCAACGATCCCGTCACTCGCAAAGGCGTTGCGTTCCTCAGGGAGGGTCAGGTCGCCATCGACGACTGGGATGCGTTCGCCTGGGGCAGGACGGACCGTATCATCGAGCAGCGGGTCGACCGAATCAGCGGTGGGATCGTCGTCAGGGATAGCGGGGCGTAAGTCGGTCGCTGCGAGGCGGTCGTCGGCCGGCACTCCGGCTGCGATTCGAGATGGCAAGGCGGCACGGCTGGGCAGGGGGAGGGCGTCGGGTAGCGTCCCTCTGAAGCCCGGAACCTGGCCCGCATCCCGCTCTTGCGCGTGGACCTGGATGGCGCACAGCAAAAGCACGCCAAACGCCCATACCGGTACGCGGCGGTCGAAACCACGGGATAACAACTCGGCTCGGAGCACGGGGCGACCTAGCTGGCCCATCGCCCAAAGGCGGCGCGGACTTTCAACGATTGCTGTTGGACGCACACACGGTCCTTTATGCTAGGCAGACCCGGTTAATGCGTCTTTAAGGGCGTCTGCCTTGCACGTGCCAAAGAAAAGCCGAGGATGGAGCGCCATTTCAGTTGCAGGGGCGGCTTCGGCTGGACATTCTCGCTCAGGTTTTGAGTCCACAGCACGGGCTGTAGTCCTCAGCACGGGCTGTTGGGCAGGCGTCCGGGGCTTAGGAATATCCGTTTGATCTTGGGGTGAGCCGTGGCGGAGATCAGCAGAAAATTGAGAGCTATTCCAGGCGGTCGTTCAGAGACGCGATCGGTTATCGCATCCGCCTTGCGGACCCTGGAACTGGAGACCGAAGGGCTCGGTGCGCTGCGGGCCTCTCTCGATAATGGGCTTGCAGGTCCGTTTTCGGAAGCCGTTCAGCTGATCAGGAAAGCGCGGGGCCGGGTCATCGTTTCGGGGATCGGCAAGAGCGGGCACATCGGGCAGAAGATCGCCGCAACGATGGCTTCCACCGGTACGCCGGCCTCCTTTGTTCACCCCAGCGAGGCTTCGCACGGCGACCTCGGAATGATCACGCGCGACGATGTCATCCTGGCGCTGTCGTGGTCCGGGGAGACGGTGGAATTAAAGAATATCATCACCTTCTCGCGCCGCTTTTCGGTTCCGATGATCGCCATCACCTCCAATGCTGGTTCGGCGCTGGGACAGCACTCAGATGTGGTGCTGGAACTGCCGCGCACGAAAGAAGCCTGTCCGCACGGGCTGGCGCCGACGACGTCGACGACCATGCAGCTGGCGATCGGCGATTGTCTGGCGGTCGCGCTGCTCGAAAGCCGTGGCTTCACGGCGCAAGACTTCAAGATGTTTCATCCAGGCGGCTCGCTGGGCGCAAGCCTGAAGTACGTCTCTGACTTGATGCACAAGGACGAGCGCTTGCCGCTGGCACCGCGCGGGCTGCCCATGAGCGAGGCGCTCGTAATCATGACGGAAAAGAGCTTTGGTTGCCTCGGCGTTGTCGATGGGAAGGGCAAGCTGGTCGGGGTTCTGACTGATGGCGATCTCCGGCGTCACATGGGCGAAAAGCTGCTGACGGCGACGGCCGGCGAAGTGATGACGCGTAAACCAAAAACGGTGTCGCCAACAACGCTGGCGTCAGCCGCGCTCGAAGTCATCAATGCGTCGAGGATTACATCGCTTTTCGTCGTGGACGGCGGCAAGCCCGTCGGGATCGTCCATGTGCACGACCTGCTGCGAGCGGGCGTCGCATGATGCTGCGCTAAGCGTGTTGCCGACTACTCTTCTTTGTCGTTCGTGACGACGAGGGCGGTGCCGTTGACGCCCGTGACGAGGACGCGTGTGCCCGCGGGGGCATCTTCGCCTTCGGCCAGCCAAACGCTGTCGCCTGCGCGGACCTTGCCGCGGCCGCCTGTGATCGCGTCTTCAACAACAATGATGCGGCCAATGAACTGCGAGCCCGGGGCATTGATGTCGGGGTGGTGATCGCTCGGGCTGGCGCCTGTCATTCGCTTCACGCCAAAAACGGTTGCTACCGCGATAAGCGCGAAAACAACGAGTTGCACGCCGAGCGGAAAGGCCTCGCCCGCTCCCAATGCGCTTGCGGCTGCAACGAGAAGACCGACGACGAAAGCGGCCAATCCGAACCAGAGGAAGTGAACGCCGGGTACGATCGTTTCAAGCGCCATGAGCACGAGCGCGACGACAAGCCAGCTCCAAAATCCAAGGCTGCTCAGGAGCGCGAAAAAGTCTTCCATCTGTGGCGATTCCCGGGGTTTACGAGCGCGGTGTCTTGGGCGCACTACCAAAAGCTTCGCCCGTGAGTTGGGCAAGGCCGGCGATGGAGCCGATGACCGATGAGGCCTCCAGCGGCATCATGATGACCTTCTGGTTGGGTGCGGAGGCGAGCGATTCCAGAGCTTTCACGTAGTTGTTCGCAATGAAATAGTTGATGGCCTGAATGTTGCCGTTGGAGATCGCGTTGGAGACCAGCTCCGTCGCTTTGGCTTCGGCTTCGGCGGCGCGTTCGCGCGCTTCGGCATCCTTGAAGGCAGCTTCGCGGCGGCCTTCGGCTTCGAGAACGACGGCCTGCTTTGCGCCCTCGGCCTTGAGGATGGCAGCCTGACGGAGGCCTTCCGATTCCAAGATCTGGGCGCGCTTTTCGCGCTCCGCCTTCATCTGGCGACCCATGCTGTCAACGAGATCGCGGGGAGGTGCGATGTCTTTGATCTCGATGCGGGTGACCTTCACGCCCCAAGCTTCCGTAGCTGCATCGACGACGGTCAAGAGCTTCGCGTTGATGACGTCGCGGTTGGAGAGCAGTTCGTCGAGGTCCATCGAACCCATGACAGTGCGGACGTTGGTCATGGTCAAGTTGATGGTGGCGAGCTCGAGGTTGTCGACCGCGTACGCGGAGCGGCCGGCATCGAGCACCTGAAAGAAGGCGACGCCGTCGACGCGGACCATGGCGTTGTCGCGGGTGATGACATCCTGGCTCGGGATGTCGATGACCTGCTCCTTCATGTTGATCTGGCTGCCGACGCGCTCAACGATGGGGATCAGAAAGTGCAGGCCCGGCGGAAGTGTCCGGGTGAAGCGGCCAAAGTTTTCGATGGTGAAGTTGTAGCCTTGCGGCACGACCTTCACGGTGGACCACAGAGTGAAGACCGCAAGGCCGATGAGCAGCAGGCCGAAAATCTGGAAGCCATCAACGTACATGGAAGCACCCCCTTGGGCGGCCAGAGCAAGGCCTGGCGATTGAAACGATCAGCCCGCACCATTGCCGACGATTATGAAAAACAAAGTAAACAGAGTGTCTTACCGCTACACTTCTGAGCATTATGTGTGCTCGAATGGTGTCACTGGCTGGTCTGTGCCTGCAACTTGAGGGGCGTCAGGTGAAATTCGGATGGGTTGCCATTGCTGTCGTGACCACGATTCTTCTGCTGAGGCCGGTAGCAGCCGATCAACGGTATGCGACCCCACCGCCGGGAAGTGCGGAACGCACAGCTGTGCTCGATGCGGCGCGGGTTCCCATGGAGAAGGACCTGGGGCAGGCTATCATTTTGCAGGTGAAGACGCTGCGCGTGACACCGGAGTGGGCCTTCCTGCACGGCATCCCCAAGCGGGCGGATGGCAAGCCGGTGGACTACTCCAAGTCGATCTATGCGCAAATCGCGGACGACGGCGCATTCAGCGGAGAAGCGGCGGTGCTGCTTGCGCGCGAAGGAACAGGATGGCGGCTCGTCACATATTCGGTAGGGTTCAGCGATGTAGTCTGGGACAGCTGGGATGAAGAATTCGGCGCGCCGTCATGGTTGTGGCCCTGACGGACGCGCACTCAGCAGTCAGATCCAGCCGGCTAATTCACGGCGCACGATGGCTTCCAGCACATCGACGCCCTCGTCGCTGTCGTTCAGGGCCGGCAGATAGGCAAACTTTTCCCCGCCGTTGTCCTCGAAGATGTGACGATTTTCACCGTCAAGTTCCTCAAGCGTCTCCAGACAATCGGCTGAGAAGCCGGGCGCGACGAGCGCAAGATTTTTCACGCCCTCCTTCGCGAGACGCTCCACCGTCATGTCGGTGTAGGGCTGCAGCCAGGGATCGTTGCCGAAACGCGATTGGAAGGTGGTCAGCCAGTTTTCCTTCGGCCAACCGAGTGCTTCGCGCAGCAGGCGTGAGGTTTTCTGGCAGTGGCAGTGGTAGGGGTCGCCGCGGTCGAAATATTTCTGCGGCATACCGTGGAAGGTCGCCACGATCTTCTCTGGCACGAAATCCAGACCGGCGAGGCTTGCCTGCATCGATTTGGCAAGACGGTCAATATAGACGGGATCATCGTGATAGGCGGGGGCGACGCGAACGAACGGCTGCCACCGCATCTTCATGAGCGCGCGGAAAGCCTGGTCGCAGGCCGTGGCCGTGGTGGCGGCGGCATACTGCGGATACAGGGGGACGAGCAGGATGCGCTCGCAACCCTGCTTCTGCAATTCGCGGATACGGCTCTCGGTCGAGGGGTTCGCGTAGCGCATGGCCCAGTCGACGATCACCTTGGGATGTTCGGACAGGCGCTCGGCTAGCTTGTCGGCCTGCGAGCGGGTGATGGTTTTCAGCGGACCTTCGTCGAGTTCATTGTTCCAGATGGTCGCGTAATCGCGCCCCTTGCGGGATGGGCGGACCGTCAGGATGATGAGATTGAGGATCGGCCACCACTTCCACTTCGGTTCCTCGATCACGCGCTCGTCGGAGAGGAACTCCTTCAAATACCGGCGCATGGGCCAGTACGTGGTCCCGTCCGGCGTCCCTAGATTGAGGAGCAGAACGCCCACGCGGCCAAATGCAACCTGCGGATGCGTTTCCGGCAGGTTGGAGACATCGGCGCGGGGCGGATAAGGCTTCAGCATGGGTGTCCAGGTGCTGGAGTGATTTGATCATCCTCGATACGTGACCCGTAGCGTATCCGATTGCTGCCGACAACGCCGTCGCCTGCGGCAGGTCGCACACTCGACCCGTCGTCGGGGCAGAACGCCTGGGACCGGGAAGATATTCAGTCCGGAGCGGCGTCGTTCGCCGGTAGAGCCTTTCCGGCGGATATAATGACAGCTGCGGATGGATTGCGTCGCTGGCGGGCCAAGCTTTTCGCCGCCGGCCAAAGTTTTACGATCAAACGTTCTAAATCGGTCGGGGGAAGGGCGTAAAGGCGGCGCGCGAGCGGCTTGGCGGTGGCACGGATGCGGGTTTGCTCGGCCTTGGCCAGAGCGCAGATGTGCTGGCGAATGTCTGGCGCAAGCTTGCTCGAGCCGTCGTCAGCAAAGTGGGCCGTGACCACGCTCAGGTCGTGATCCAGGCCGATCAGCTGGGACTGTTCGCGAGCAGCCGTAATGCGGACGTCCATCATTTCGGGCCAGACTTGAACAAGAAGCTGGCAGTGACGCCAATGGTGCTGAAGAGCCTTGCGGAAGCTGTGAAATGCCTCGTCGTCCTGCGCCCGGTAGGCCTTTTTGAGGGCTTTGCGACCGTCAGCGTAGGTGTCGGCGAAACCGGCGGCCAGTGTGGAGATATTGGCGCGTTTGACTTTCAGGGCATGGATGGCGTGTTCCGCGTCATGCAGCCTGCCGATGGCGGCATTGATGTTTTGGGTCGCCTGGGTGTGCGCGAAGCCGTTGAGCGTGCCGGCGCCCAACTCGCCCAAAGCAGCAGCGAGTGCGGCCTTGTCGCTTGGTGCTTCAGCATCGGCTGCCAAGTGCGTCAGCGTTTCGGTCATCACCTCGCGGTCACGATCATGGGACAACAAGCGGGCAATATCGCGGAAAGCCAGATCGCAGGTGCGAAAGTCAGCGCGGCTCAGGCCGGGCCGAACAAGGCGCAGAATTGACCGGCAGCGCTTCAGCGACTTTCGTGTCGCGTGGATCGCGCTGCCGCCGTCGTCAAGTACCCCGGACAGGTGGCCGATGGCTCGGCCGACCTGAGCGGAAAGAAGACGCCGGACATCCTTTTCGAGTTCGGCATTGAACTTAACGCGATACGCCATCATGGACTTGAGCTTGAATTGTGTGGTCGCCGGAGCAAAGCAGCGCAATGTGTTACAATCAAATCCTATTTTGCGACCGACACTAATGCTGCGCAACCGAGCAGCGGCGTTGATGTTGCTGCAACATAGGGCTGCCGGGGCGGGGGTGGAGCGGGATCGAGCCGCAGTCCGTAGGAGCCGCAGCCGGCGGATCCGGCCGCTGCCGGTGCAAAACGTCCTCCGGTCACGCGACGGATTTCTTCGCGCTCGCGGTCCTGGTGCCAACGATCAAGCGCGATCCGGCCGGGGCAGTCATCGCCGCAGTCTTCGGGCAGGAGTACAGAGACAGCCCAGGTCTGGCGGCCATCAATGAAAATGCGGACGGCTGTGCCGGCGGCCGTCACCGCCGCTGGTCCGCGGCCGGATGCGTCGGCCAGTTCCAGCAGATGATCCTGCCCCGTCACGCGCAGGCCACGGCGGAGGCGCACCGCCACTGCCGTTGTCGGAACAGGGGCGCGATCTACGATCGGTGCGTTTGCATTTGGATCCGCACTGGCCGCATGAATTTGGCGCGACACGACGAGGCGCCATTGTCCAGCGGGAAACCAGCGGCGCAGGGTCGGCACATCCGTTACTCCCTGCAACAGGACGATGTCCGCATCGACGGATGTGGATGCTTTCGCTTTGACGGGCTCCGAGCGGCGTTCCGACCCGAATGTCGTGCGCCACTGGGGTGCGGGCGGATCGGCCGATTTGGTAACTTGGTCGGGCATCGTGCGGACATCGACGGAGAGGAGGACGAGGGCATCATCCGGAACTACCATCGGCGGGGATGGTGTCGGTGTAGTGGTGGACACATCCTGGGCGGCGCAGAGTTGAGCGCACGTCGCCAGTATCACGGCTGACATGACAGCTGAAAACTTTCGGCGCATAGGTCGGCCTCCGCAGACAACGTGTGCCACATGGGGCTGTTGAACTGCCGCCTCTCTTTTTGGTCCGATTCTGCCGTATAAGACATCGCTTCAGATACAGAAGAGACGATCGATGAGCCATGCACCGGCCGAACCACCTCAGGTCGCCAGCCTCTGGTGTTCCAGGCTTGCCGTCTTCGCCCTCGTGCTGATTGCCGCCACACTTCTCCTGCACCGATTTTTCGGTTTGCCGACAGCGGTCGCGCTCAATCTCGTGGGCGCTGGCATCCTGTTGGCGGCCATCGCCGTCCTGCTTGGGGTGATTGCCGGGATCGGCGTGTGGCGGACGGGCCGCAGCGGCGCGGCGCGCATCATATTGGGCATGTCGCTTGGGCTTGCTGTTCTTGCCCTACCGGTCACGATCGTGCTGGCGGCGCGATCCTATCCCACGATCAATGACTTGACGACAGACGTGCGTGATCCGCCGGCGTTCCAAGCGCTGGCACCGTTGCGCAGCGGGATGGCCAATCCGGCGGCGTATCCGGGCGAAGGCTTTGCCGCGCGACAAGCTGCGGCTTATCCCGATCTCGTCCCGCTTGACGTCAATCGTCCCGCTCCTGAGGTTTTTGATCTCGTGATCGACGCCTTGAAGCGGCTTCAAATGACCATTGTTGCCGAGCAAGAACCGACGGATGAAAACCCTATCGGTCGCGCGGAGGCGGTCGATCGGACGCTCATTCTCGGCTTCTACGACGACATTGCCGTGCGCGTGACTCCGGTTGGTGATTTGTCCGATCCGCGTGCGCGGATCGATCTAAGGTCATCGTCTCGCTATGGTCGATCTGACTTCGGCGCCAATGCGCAGCGGCTGCGTAGCATCATGCGAGAAATCGTTGCGCGCTTGGAAGCGACGGTGCCCGCGCCCGGCGAGGTGCCGAGCGCCAACAAAAGAACACTCAAGCCGGGGCAAAGCGCTGATCGAGAGAAAGGGGGCCGTCGCAAGTCACCAGATGACGGTCCGCAAGGTACTCGACGTGCGCAAGAACGGAAAGCTCCGCCGCCTTGATGAGGCGTTTGTCGATCGTGCTGTAGACGAGCGCTACCACTTCGGGAATGCTGGCTGCACCGTCTCGGATCGCAGCCAGGATCGCCTGCTCGCGCCACTGCCGATGGACGAGATAGGCTTTCACCGTCCGCAAGGGCTTTTCCAATCGGCCGCCATGACCTGGAAGGTAGAGCCGGTCGCGCCGCTTCAAGAGCAATTCCAACGAGCCGATGTAATCCGACATGCGCCCTTCGGGTGGCGCGATGACCGTTGTATTCCAGGCCATCACATGATCGCCGGAAAAGACTAGGCGCTGGCCCTTAAGTCCGAGGCAGATATGGTCTGGGGCGTGGCCGGGCGAATGGAGAACTTCGAGCGCCCAGTCCGCACCCTCGATCTCGTCGCCATGAGCGATGCGCTTGTCCGGCGTAAACGTATGATCGACGAACTCTTTGCCGGACGGCATATGAGCGGCCTCTGTCCGCGTCCGCTCACCGCCGCGGCCGAAGGCGACGATTGGCGCTCCGGTGGCAGCCGCCAGAGCGGGTGCGCCGTCGCTATGGTCGCGGTGGGCATGGGTAATGACGATGTGGGTGATCGGGCGTCCAGCGGCGGCGGCGAGAATGGCGGCGCGATGGGTTTCGTCCTCTGGGCCCGGATCGATGACGGCGAGCCCTGTCGTGCCAACGAGATAGGTGTTGGTGCCGCGAAATGTGAACGGACTGGGATTGGGTGCTACGATGCGCACGACACCAGGCGCCATGGGCTCGGGGTGGCCGTAGCGGAACGACATCGACGTTTTAAAGGGGATCTCGGTCAAGGCAGGCCTCGGCTCGCGGCGCAGGACGCACAGTGGCATGATTGGACCGTGTGGCCCAACGGCATGCAACAGCGCAGGGGGCTCGGCAGGTTTGAACGGGCAGGAACGAGGAATGGTCGGAGCGAGAGGATTCGAACCTCCGACCCCTTGCTCCCGAAGCAAGTGCGCTACCAGGCTGCGCTACGCTCCGACCGGTGCCGCCTCCATCAAACGTCGCTCCATAGAGAGGAGCGGCAGGACGGGGCGAGCGAGCGTGTCCGCGATGGCCTCAGTGTGGGGCCAAAATGCGGGCGGGAGCGCTTTATAGCCATCCGGCCCCTTGGCCGCAAGCGTTACGAGGGGCGCGTTTTCCAGCGGCATGATGTGGCGGGCCGAACGGGGGCGTTGCTGGCGGACCGCTCCGCCAGTATGGTGCGCGCCGCGCGGTGTCCGCACCGCCGGTTTTGGGGCGTAGCCAAGTGGTAAGGCAGCGGATTTTGATTCCGCCATGCGGAGGTTCGAACCCTCCCGCCCCAGCCAACTTCTAAGCTATTGATATAGATGCGAAAAATACGTTTTCGCGTGTTGTGAATTCGTGCCTAACTTCCGACGGTTAGCGCGGTGTGCGAGTGACCGAGCCGCGATGAGAGACGGTCGTTCGCGGGATATGCCGCCGACACGTCGAGGTTATCTCTCAAGGCCTTTTTCGTGCTGCGGGTTCGCCGTCGAAAACGCGTGCGCTATTCGTCCGTTTTTCAGTTTTGAAAACGCGCCATCATTCGCACTCCGCTGAGTGTGCGAAGTCGCGCTTCTGTTGCATCACAGGAAGCCGAGATGACGTCGCTGAAGCGACCATTCGCGAGGCAACGTGTGTGTCTTCGTGATGAAGTTCCTCGCCGTTAGCGTCGTCGGATGACGACCGTCGAGAACGGCTGCAATGATATCTGGTGCGAGGAAACTGATCCGCAGAAGTGCCGTGATGTAGTTGGCGTTCGTTTTGATCCGCCGCGCGGATGCTTCGATGCTCTCGCCGGTCCCGTTGAATATCTTTTCTCGGACATCAAAAGCTTTGACGAACAAATTGATCAGCGTGGTGTTCGGTGCTTGCGCTGTCGCAGCGCGCACGACAAGTCGCATGCCTTGTCCTGCGCGCTTCAATGCGGCGTCCACTTTCAAGACGATAGGGTCCTGGCCGCTGCCGATCTCGCCGCGTCTCCTGGCCTCCGGCTTTCCGGGTTGCGTTAGCGCATCGAAGACCTGCAACCGGTCGATCTCGACGTCGATGTGCTCGGGTTGAATGACGACCCGACTGACGATGCTCCGGATCAGCGCCCTGCGTTCCGTTGGTGACCGCTGTTCCCAACCACGCGCGAGGTCCGCAGCGCTGCTTAAGATTTGCTGCTTTGGCACCTTTTCAAAGCCGATGTCCAGAAAGAGCTTCGAGGACGGCGGGGCCCGACGAAAGGAAGTCCTTGATCGTTTTCCCGACAAGCGTTTCGATATCGCTCGCCGGGACACGGCGACCGCGCGGTGCTGCGGCTCTCGGCCCCGTGATCAAGTTGTTGGAGACGTAATACCGATAGCGCTTGCCAGTTTTCACGGCATGGCTCGGTGTTAAGCGACAGCCATCTCCGTCATACAGAATGCCCGTCAGCAGGCTCGGCTCTTGAACTCCAACGGCGGCCTCACGGTCATGCGTGTTGTCCTCGAGCCGCTTCGCAACCGCATCCCAGAGCGGCCGATCGATGATCGGCGGGTGTTCGCCCGGATATGCCGTGTCCTTATGGACGATCTCGCCGAGGTAGATCCGGTTCTTGAGCATGTGATAGAGCGCCCCGCGGGCCAACGGCTTTCCACCCGTCGCCTTGCCGTGTTTGTCGATCCGCTGTTTGGAGACGATGCCCTGCTGGCTGAGGTCTTGCCGTAAGGCGGACACAGCACCGAGTTCGAGGTAACGCCGAAAGATGTGCCTGACGGTTTCTGCCTCGTGCGGCGTGATCACGAGTTTTCGGTCGCGCACATCATATCCCAGCGGCGGATAGCCACCCATCCACATGCCCTTCTTCTTGGACGCCGCGATCTTGTCGCGAATGCGTTCACCGGCGATTTCGCGCTCGAACTGGGCGAAGGAGAGGAGCACGTTGAGCGTCAGGCGGCCCATGGACGAGGTTGTGTTGAACTGCTGCGTCACGGAGACGAACGAGACGGACGACGCGTCGAATATTTCCACGATCTTGGCGAAGTCTGCCAGGGAGCGGGTCAGCCGATCAACCTTGTAGACGACAACACAATCCACTTTGCCATCACGGACGTCTTTGAAAAGACGTTGCACCGAGGGACGCTCAAGCGTGGCGCCCGAAATGCCGCCATCGTCATACATCTCAGGAAGTGCAATCCAACCGGCATGGCGCTGGCTCAGGATATAGGCCTCGCACGCCTCTCGCTGGGCATCGAGTGAGTTGAAATCCTGCTCCAAGCCCTCTTCAGAAGATTTGCGGGTGTAGATCGCGCAGCGTAAGCGCTGGGTTTTCGTCGCGGCCGAGGCATTAGTCATTTTTGCCCTCCCGCAAGCGGGCGGCCGGCGACTGAGTTCGCGCTCTCAAACCGAAGAAGCGCGGGCCGGACCAATGTGCGCCGGTGATCGCCTTGGCGATTTTGCTCAAGGACGCGTAGGTCTGCCCCCGCCATTCGAAGCCGTCAGCCAAGACTTGAACCTCATGGGTTGTTCCGTTCCACTCGCGCAGGAGCGTCGTTCCGGGCTTGAAAGCGGCCTGCCGTTCAAGCTTGCTTCCGGCACCTGAGGCGCTTTGATCAGACAAGATTTTGAGACGCCGAAGGGTCGGCTTTGAAAGCCCGCCGTGAACGGCCTCCTGGATCTTGTAGGCGATGCCGCGGATCAGGAGATCCGACTGAGTCTGTGCGGCGGCGGCTTTCGATAAAGCCGCCGCCATTCTGTTCGCAGTTCTGGGAGACCGAGTGTCTCGATCGCTATCAGCTTGGCTTCGAGGTCGGTGTGTAACGAACCATCCATCGTTAGCGACCGCGCTTTGTGTCGATGCGGTAGCGGCGCAGCTCGCCCGCGGTCTTCGACGAAGTGAGCGCGAGGCCGAGCTTCTTCTTGATCGTGCCTGCCAGGAACCCACGCACGCTGTGCTGCTGCCAGCCGGAGGCTTCCATCATTTCCGTGATGGTGGCGCCGTCGCGCCGGCGCAGAAGTGTCAGGATGCGATCGTGTTTCGTGACGCGCGCGGCATGCTGCTCGTCGCTGGAATCTACCTTGCTTGCGACGGTGTGCTTTGAAGAAGGCTTTTCAGTTGCCTTGGGCTTGTCGCTTTTGGCAGAGGTCGCGGGCTTAGTTCGTTTGGTCTGGGTCGAGACGCGGGCTTCAATCGCATTCATGGTGGGCTCCGAGGGTTCAGGGAGCGCCCCTATCGGCGCTGCCACCACCCAAAGCCCCGCATTCCGCGAGGCGAGCCCTGAAATATCGGCACCCGGCTAACCGGCGCCCGTCGCACCACCAATGCGTCCTTTGCGGCAGAAGTCGAGGCCAAGCTTCGCTGCAAAACCGCGAATTCGGAGCCTCAGTTAAGGACGGATAAGACCGGTTATGGAGGTCAAGCGGACTTCTTTCGGCTTCCAACGAAACGGCGCTTTTGACCCTGAGCGGCCCAACACATGGGCGATATCGAGCACGTCTGCTATGCCTTGCGAACCTGTCGATCGGAGATGGTCGAACTTCGAGCCACAATCAGTTTGTTACTCAAAGCCGCCAACCGCTTCAAGACAACCATGAGTGTGGCAAACGAAATTTGGCTGACACCTCAACCTAGGCACCTGCTCATCGGACGGTTGCTGGCCACCAAGCCGACCGACCCGCACATTTCCAGCTATGTCTCACGAAAAATCAGTCCTTCGCCAGCCCGTGATGATCACGACGCAATCTGTCGACGTTGCCTCCGACAGTCACCGCATGTGAATACAGTCCGACCCGCAAATCTGCGCTAGGTCTCGCTCACTCGGCTCGAGTAGGAGTATTCAAGCGGCGGAACCTCAACCTTACCCTTCTCAACGATTGCAGACAGATCTTCCACCATCCATTCGAAGAGTTTCTTGCCTTGTTCAGCGTTCGCCAGACTGGGTTTGCCCGTCACGCCGTTGAGAATCTCTGCCATCGACCGGGTGCGCGAAAACCAATCCGGCTGTCCGGTCCGGATCATCGGCGGAAGCAATTTTTTCCGGTCGCGCGATCTGGGGCGCGACCGCCAACATGAGTGAGGTCTCGGATGCGTTTGCGTGCCAGTCCTCGGCGTCGGAAAAGTTTACCTTCTTGACCCGCTCGCTCAACATCGGCGTGTTGATGACGGTTACCATCATGTCGTCATGCTCGGCCCGAAGCATTTCTAGTGCACAGCGCAAAGGTGCTGCGTTCGTGACGTGGGTGTTGATAATGAACAGACGGCGAATGCCACTGTGATAGGCCCAGTCGCCGATTTCCTTGGTTAGCTGGATTAGCGTAATGGGTTGCAACGCTATGGTGCCGGGCCAGCGCCTGCTGTGTCCGAGAGAACAGCCGTAAGGCATGGTGGGAAGAACGGGAACCTTCGTGCGCTCTCCCACTGCTTTACAAAGCACATCCGCCAGCGCTGTATCCATGCCTGTTGTGAGCTGCGGGCCGTGTTGTTCCGTCGCTCCGACCGGCAAGATTGCCGAATTGCCAGCTGCGCGAATGTCGCCGGGAAGCTCTTCCCATGTCTCTCAGCTCACAGCATTCCTTGCTCCACTTTGTTGACGGCAAACCCAATCAAGTATTGCCGCTACCGGGCTCAGAAGAACTTGAGATACCGTGCCCGCTCCCAATCGGACACGTGGTTCAGATAACTGATCCACTCATCTTGCTTATAGTCGAGCCAAGCCTTGTGCATTGAAGCGCCGAATACCGTCTTGGTGAGGGGGTCTTCAGCAAAGGCCTCCAAGGCTTCACCCAGCGTTGTCGGCAGCCGGTGGATGCCGAGTTTCGTCAGCTCTTCCGGGCTTTTCAAGTACATGTTTTCGGTGTGCGGCTCACCAGGATCGGCCTTCTCTGCAATCCCCTCAAGACCAGCGGCTAACACAAGCGCAGCGCCGAGATAAGGATTGCATGCACTGTCGGTTGCACGCAGCTCCACGCGTCCGCCTCCCAGCGGAATACGCAGCGTGTTTGTACGATTATTGTTGCCGTAACACGCCCGACACCGGTGCCCAAGTGAAACCAGACATGGAACCGCGATATGAAGCGCTTGTAGCTGTTGACCGTCGGTGCGACGACCGCACAAATTGCGGGAAGATGCTTCAAGACGCCGGCAAGGAACTGATAACCGAGGTGGGACAAGCCGCAACCGCGCGGATCCTTTGGGTCGGCAAACAAGTTTTTGCCAGTTTTTTTGTCGGCCATGGAGATATCAAAGTGCGCCCGCTTCCCGCGCGGTCAGCATATGGCTTGGGCATGAACGTCGCAAATGCACCATGCTTGCGGGCAATTTCATGAGCCATCATCCGGAAGAAGGCGAAGCGGTCAGCCATGGCGAGCGCGTCGAAGTACTTAAAATCGACTTCGAACTGGCCAATCCCATCTTCATGGTCGAAACTATAGACGTCCCAACCAAGACCATTCATCGCGTCGACTAGTTCGCTCATCCAACCCATGTTATCGAGCATGCGAACGACGTCGTAAGCCGGCTTATCTAGATTCTTGCGCGCAGAGACGGGGCGAAAGCCCGTAGCAGCCGCCGGATCGTCTTGCAGAACGAAAAATTCAGCTTCCATGCCAAGATTGAATGTGTAGCCCTTGCTGGCAGCCTGTTCGGTAGTGCGCCTCAAAATATTTCGGCTGCAAGCTTCAAAGGGAACTCCCTTGCAGTACAAATTGCTGGCGAACCAGGCGACATCCTTCTGCCATGGCAACACGATGCAAGAGGCCGGATCGGGATGTGAAGCGACTTCTTCATCACTGACATCTTGGGGGATGCCTTCGAGTGCGGCACCCGTGCACAGTTCCGACCCCGACATCATCCGTACGAGATGCGAGATGGGCACGACCTTTCCTTTTGGGACGCCGTGCAAGTCGACATAGCTTGCGAACATGAACTTTACGCCCTGATCTTCCAGCTTGCTGGCAAGGGCTTTTGTCGGTTCATCCAGACTGGTGTCCATGTCGTAATTCTCCTCTCAGCTCTTGCAGCGCAAATGGTTCTGGAGTTGGCCGTCCCACTTCCGTAGCAACATTTAATTAATCGTTCAATGAAATTTTTCGGATGCAGGCCGTTGAGCTAGCCCCAAACTTTTCCAGACCGCGGCGTGTCGATTTGATAGTCGGTCGCGTGGCGTGTGAGAAACTGCGGCCGAAACGGCGCGCTAAGCCGATGGGATCATTCGGATCTTGCGCCACGTCACCACGTGCATTGCCAAAACCGTGCACCACGCCGACGAAGGTTGATCGCGTGTAGCGTGAGTATTCCTGCATCTGGCAGACAATTCCACCTGAGACCATGGGAAACGTTTCTTCGGAAACTCAGCACCAAGCCGACGCGTTTCCCGCTCATGCCTTTTATGACTTCGGCGGAGCGCGGGTATGATGCTGCGTAGTAACAAAACGTGCGATCAAAAAAGGCTTTGAGCTGCGCCGACATGCCGTACCAGTAAATGGGTGTCGCGGCGATGAAGCCATGAGCTGCAGAAAATCGTTGAGGAAAGAGGATCTAAATCCATCTTCTATCGCGCATTCGCCGTCGACCTTCCGGCATTGCCGGCAATCCTTAAGAAAGGAGCCGAGAATGTCGTCGGCATAGACAATCTTATCTTCGTGACCGGCCTCAATGAGCCCATCGCGAACCGATGTTGCAAGTGTAGCAGAGTTGCCATTCTTCCGCGGGCTCGACGACAAAACGTAGGCCTTCATTCGCGATCTCCAAACGCAGTTCGCTGCTGTGGAAGTCTGACCAATCTGTTGAGAGCCATCGTGATGTAGCGTATTGACCCCGATCCTATTCTTCTTGAGTGCGATCGCAGGGGCACTGTCCCAAGCCACAACGCTAGCATCGCACCCCCGCAAGCGCCGGCGAGTGCGTTTTCAAGTTTTTGAACCGCCGGAAGCAGATGGGTCTTGCGCGTTCCGCCATCAATGAGTAATTGATCGATGAATTAACTTGATTTCGCCGCATGGCGAATTGAGAAAGCAGAGGCTGCGCGGTGTCAATCGTGAGAATGAGTTGCTGCGCCCGCTTGTATTTCGCCTTCCAATGCGCGTGTCTCATCTACGTTTATTGGAACACTGCTGCACTGAGGAAGCTATGGCTAGCCAACGTCATAAAGAAGCGTCAAGTTGGCAATGTGTTGTCTCTCACCCAGAGGCCGCAAGCCCGCTTTGGTTCGGAACACTGAGTACGCCATCGGCCGTGAAAAAGAGTTCCTCCACGCTGCACTGGAGCTTTTTGCTAAGCGGAATTTTGCATCTGTAACGATCAAGATATTGCTCAGTCGCTCGGCGTCAACACGGGGCTCATCTACTATTACTTTGAGAGTAAGACGGACCTTTTCGCGCGACAATTGCATACGCGGTCGCAGAACGCATTCGCCAACATGCGAACACTGGAAGAGAACCACTCGGACCCAGCCAAGCTGCTCGCTGCTTGGCTCACAGATTATGTCGACAAATACGCAGAAATCCATCGCTTTGTGAAAATCGCGTTGGATTTCCAAGGGTCTCACGAGGGTGACCCGCAGATCGAGGCGACGATCGCGAGCTTCTATTCAAGGGAACGCGAGTTGCTGGCACGATCAATTCGCCAGGGCATTGAACAGGGGCTCTTCACACCTGTTGACCCGATTCAACAGCCAATTTCATCTCGACGCATCTACGGCTGCATGGTACGTTCGGTTATCTTGCAGGATTCTAACTGAAGCTCTCGGTGACAGATCTGCATCGCCAAGTCCTTGAAATGCTGCTCGCACTGGCACCGCAAAAAGCTTCGCGCAGACGCTGACGCGCGATCCAATCGCCATCCTGGACTGCGTGCGGTCTCAACAGGCCGCGTATCTTTACGCGCCCGCCCAACAAAATAATTGACTGATCAATTAAAACTTCGCACATTGCCGTTCAACCGCACGTGCCCATTCGAATGAATGGGCACAGTGTCAGGTTTGAGTACGGGGAGTGAATACGCCGATCGGCGAAGAGACAGCTTAAGGCAAGGAGATAGGTCCGTCCGGTGTGCGAGCCGGGCCGTGTGATCGGAAAAGATCATCTGATGTTCAACGTCGCGCTCGAGATGACCGAGTGGAGGAGCAAGCGCTACATAAGTCTGCCGTTGAAAATGACCTACCACTTTCCCAGGCTCTGACGCTGGAGGGTAAAAATTGTTTTGGCGCAAAAAAACAAACGGCGCAGGAGCGGAGTTGAAGATGTTCTTCGCCTCCGATCTTCATGGCTCGAATGTCTGCTTCAAAAAGTTCGTCAACAGCGCGCAATTCTATGGCGCTGACGTTCTCGTTCTCGGGGGCGACCTAACCGGAAAAGCCGTCATTCCCATCGCCGAACAGACGGATGGCACGTTTCTCACGTTCCAGCATGGTGATGCCATAAAGCTTGCGAGCAAGGCGGAGCTGGACGAGTTCATCAAGCGGCAGGGCAATATGGGTTTCTATCCGACAGTTATGTCGGAAGCCGAATATCAGGCCATGAAAGCCGACCCCGAGGCTCAGGCTGCACTTTTCAAAAATCTCGTACTCGAGCGGATCCGGGAGTGGGCGGACATAGCGGCGCAAAAACTCAAGGGCACCGACATTCCTCTTATCGCTATCCCGGGCAACGACGACTTCCACGAGATCGACGACATTCTAACTAAGGCACCGCATTTCGGCTTTCACGAGATGCAGGTTTGCGAGTTCAAAGGCGGCTATCAGATGCTCTTCTGCGGCGGGTCAACCCCGACTTCGTGGGACACAGAACGCGAATATTCTGAGGAGCAATATGTTGCGCGCTTTGCGGAACTCATTCCGCAAGTGACCGACATGAGCCGCTGCATATTCAATGTCCACGTACCTCCTTTCGGCACGACGCTCGACGCCTGCCCAAAGCTCGATCAGAACCTGCAAGTGGTGTACGAGATGGGAATGCCTGCACAAATGCATGCGGGCTGCCGCACATTGGTCGACGTCATCAAAGCTCATCAGCCGTTGCTCGGACTCCACGGCCACATTCACGAGGGCCGTGCCCAGATCAATATTGGCAAAACCATCTGTATCAATCCCGGCAGCGTCTATCCGGAAGGTATTTTGCAAGGCGCAATGATCATTCTGCGAGACGGGCAAGTAAGGACGGCAACGCTAACGCAAGGCTAGATCGAAATCAGCGCTCGTAAGGAGCCGTGCAACCTATGAGGAGAGCTCAAATGGCCGTATCGGACGTACCAGGCGATAAGAGAATTTTCCTGCGAAAGGCCTCCGGCCTCATACGAACGGCCAGCGGTACTGACACCTTCATCTACAATCTGGGGGTGGTCAGCATCGGGCTCGGGGTTGGCACGATGCTATACTACGGACCGGCGTTCTATCCGACCGGAGACTTGCTCTGGGGCTGTCTCTTGGCCGGTTTGGGAATGGCAATGATCTCCTTCGGGTTCATCACTTGGACGGTGACCCTGCCGCGCTCGGGCGGCATTTACGCGTTCGGCTCCCGGATTTTGCCGCCGTCGCTCGCGCTCACGATAAGCCTGGTTGAAATAACGGCTTGGCTCTTCTATTGCGCGATAGCGGCCTACTGGATCGTCATTCTCTGCTTGGCGCCAATGTTCAACGCCTTGGGATTGCTGACGGGCAACGAAAGTTACACTGCGATTTCGGCTTGGATACTGCAGCCGTGGGTCACGTTCACCATCGGCTCGTTGTTCCTGATATTGTCCGGTGTCATTCTGTCGTTCGGGATGCGCTTCTATCTCTCCCTCAACAAGTGGGTGTTCCTGCTCGCCATGGCGAGCACGTTTTTGATGGTGGCGGTGCTCTCGATGTACAGTCACGAGCAGTTTGTCGCCAACTTCAATGAGCTTGTTGGTCCGACCCTCGGCCAGCAGGACGCCTACAATGCCATCATCGCCAGCGGTAAAGAGAAGGGCTGGGGCGAAGCAGGCTTCGACTGGTGGCAAACGATCCTCGTTTCGAACTGGGCGTTCCTGCCGCTAGTTGGCGCCGCGTTTTCGATCGCGATCGGCGGCGAAATCAAGTCGGTTGAGAAGTCACAGACATGGGGCATGTTGGGGGCCGTGGCTTCGGCCACGTTCTTCTGGATTTTGACAATCTGGCTGGCGCTCAAAGTATTCGGCTTTCGAGTTCCTCGGCACCGGTTCTTTTAACGCGATCCTCGCCAACGGCGGTCTGACAACCGACACGTCGGTCACGACGCTGACGGGCATTCTCACGAAATCGCCGCTGATCACCATCCTTACAAGTCTTGGGCTCGCCCTATGGATGTGGATGTGGATCCCCGCCATGCATACCTTCGGCGTTCGCGCTATCGTGGCTTGGTCGTTCGATCGCGTCGCGCCGGCCCCGCTCGCCAAGATCTCGGAAACCTACCACACGCCGATCGTCGCCATCATTGTGACCATGATCGTCAACATCATTTCAATGGCGTTGTTCGTGTTCCATCCGTGGTTCTCGAAGATCGTTATCCTCATAGAGGCGGCCGTTCTAGCTTGGTCGGTCGTGATGCTAGCCGGCATTTTCTTCCCCTATCTGCGGCCTGAGCTCTATTCGAAGTCGCCGATCGCAAACCGTAAGATCCTTGGCCTTCCGATGATGACGGTGGCGTGTTTCCTCGGCTTCATCGCTTCTCAGTTCTATTTCTGGACTTTGTTCTGGGATGCAAATGCCGCGGGCCACGAGCCCCGGCAGGTGGCCATCGTGGCAGGCGTCTTTATCGTCGGTCTCATCTTTTACTTCATCATGAAGATGATCCGCCGTTCGCAGGGTGTTGACGTCACCCAGGCATTCAAGGAGATCCCCGATCGAATAACAGCCGGCCGTTTAGATCGGTTGTCATCGGCAGGGGTATATTCCCCACTTCCTGCCAAACTACTGGCGGCGGTCCGGCAAATTTCCGGACCGCCACGCTTTAATTGAGACGTTGCCGATTGTTCCCGCTAGTCTTGCGGGCAGGGGCAAAAGCGGTTCTGGAGGATACGTGAATTAGATGTTGAGCGAGCCTGGCTTAAATCTTCAGTTCGTCGACGAGGCGTTAACACTCGTACGCGACAATGTCGAACAGCATGGTATTCACCTCAGGATTTTGGGTTCGATCGCCATCGGCTTCAATGCCCGAACAATCTGCACTTGTTCCAGGATATGAAGCGCGTCTTGACCGATGTCGACTTCGGCGCCGAGAAAAAGCAGAACAAAGCCATTCGCGAATTCGATGGCGCGGGGTTATGTACCCGACGAAGGCGTCTACATGGCATCCGAAGGCGCGCGCCACATTTACCTTCACAAAGATACGAAGCTCAACGTCGACGTGTTCGCCGACGAATTGAACTTTTTGTCACAAGGTTCCATTCAAAGGACGGCTGCACATCGATACCCCGACGATTTGCAACACCGATCTGCTGCTTGAGAAAATGCAGATCGTTGAAATTAATTTGAAGGACTTCAAAGACACCATCGTGTTAATGCTCGAGCATCCCCGTCGCATCAGCAAGCGGGACACAAGTCCATCGACACGGGCTACATCATCGACATGATGCGCCAAGACTGGGGATTTCATCACACGTTTACGACAAACATGAAGCGGGTACCCGAATACCTCGCAAAACTCCGATCCATTAAGTCGGCGGACGCTGATTTGATACGCTCGCGCATTGACGAGCTGCTGAGCAAGATTGAGCAGGCACCAAAAACCATGGGCTGGAAGATGCGTGCAGCTATTGGCACGCGCAAAAAATGGTATCAGGAAGTCTCTGAGAAGGCCGCGCAGTACTGAGCCGGTCATCTGCGCCCGATCAAAGCTCAGTTCTGAGGAGGAAAATTCGTGTCACTTGCACAAGAGGCCTTCCGCGATCGTCAGACGTCCGCCGAGCTGTCACGCTTGTCCTACAAGCCGTTGAAGGTCACCTGGACGGACATTGGCAAGGCGATCCAGTCGGCATTCTGCTCCACGGCATCCCGACGTGGTCCTACCTTTACAATGACGTGCTCCCGCTGCTCAGTCCGCACTTTCGCGTCCTCGCTCCGGATTTTCTGGGTCATGGTTACTCCGACCGGCGCGATTTTTTTCGATCGCTCCCTTCTCGCCCAAACAGCGATGATCATCCCGCCGGTGCGATTGGGAGGTTGAATTGAAGGAACCGCCTGGCGCGCGTGGCTGACGCATTGCAAGGAAGAGGATACGGCCGTGACCAAGAGCCTCGCCAAGTTTTCCCGGACTTCGACCTAACCTTCTGAAAACATTTCACGAGATCGTTCAATCTGCTGGCATCAGCCGCGCTAGCCGATCGCTCGGGCGGAAGCAACCAGCGGTTAGTCTCGCGCTTAAGCGGCTTGAGGCGCAGCTTGGCGTGACGCTCTGCGTGCGCGGTCCCAGCGGCTTCGAATTGACCGACGAAGGCCAACTTGTGGCCGACATCTGCAATTCGCTTAGCGGGCTTGTGCAACAGGTGCCCCAGAAACTCGAACATGAGCGACCAAGTTGCAGGGCGTGTCTCGCTCCAAGTTATCTCCAGCCTGGTCTGCGACAAACTCGATTTGGCCATATCGCGCTTTCATGGAAGACACCCCAAGGCCGAGATCGTCATCGATATTACGACCTGGGAGTTGGTCGCGGGCGCCCTCCTGCGGGAGGAAATTGATATCGGCGTTGCGCCCGCGCGCATGCTGCGCGACGATCTGAAATACGATTTCCTGTTTGAGGAGGTGCATCGGTCCTATGTCGGCAGGTCTCACGCCTTGTTCGGTAAGTCGTTTGTTGATCCGGCCGCTCTTGCGGGCGAAGCTTTTATTTTGACGGGCGCTGACGAACCAGACCTCTTGACGGCGTTTCGCGTGCGTCATGGCTTGGGCAGACTTGTCGCGGGATTTTCTGAACACTTGGACGAAGCGAAAACGGCTAACCACTTTGGGCGTCGGAATTTGTTCCTGCCCGAAGGGTTTGCCGAACCCGACGTGAGAGCTGGCCTCCTTTGGCCGCTCATCGACAAGGGCGAGCACCCGTCTATGCCCGTGTTCATCATCACCAATCCGCGCGCGCCCAAAAGCTAGCCCGGCAGATGCTTCTTTCGGAAA
>CAVPTI010000012.1:0-612143 GCA_963708775.1 uncultured Alphaproteobacteria bacterium
TAATTCAATGTGGTAATCGCGTTCAGCTATAGTGGGGTCGAATCTGGCGGCACGACGCCGCCAGATCATCACACTTCTTACTTCGCAGCTGGCGCGGGAGCCGCAGGCGGGTTCATCTGCGGTGTCGCTCCGCTCATGCCCTTCGTGGCAGGAAGCGTCCCTTGATCGCCCATCCTCTTTTGAGCACCAACTTGAGCGGGATCTGTTGCCCCCATCTCGGGCGTCGCACCCTGCTGTGTCGGAGGAGTTTGCCTTCGTCACCCATCGTCTTGGGTGGCGCGATGGGGGTTGGGCGGTCTTCAGCCACTGCGGGCGTCAGCATGGCGCCGACGACCATGATGGCCGCGGCGGTCGACAATAAGCGTTTCATAGAGTGTCTCCCTACTGCAGGATCATTTTATTATTCGCAAGCGTCTCTGATTAGCCTGCACGAACAAGCTATTCGTAGCCTTGTGACAGTCGCCCTTGACTTTGATCAAGCGGGCGCGCGAGCGCGCGTGCAACGTGATAACCATACGATATCGGCCCCCGCTTTGGGGCCGGTGCAATCGTTGGGAGAGTATAAGATGACGACCAGGCGACAGTTCCTTGGGACCATTCCCGCTGCGGGCGCAGCACTCACCGTTGGAGGCAACTTTCTCCTGGAGGGCAGTACTGCGCGAGCTGAGGCGGAGCCCCACTCGCCGGTCACTTCCATCCCAAGGGCAAAGCGCCGTCGAAATTCACGCTGGACATTTTGAAGAAGGCAAAGCCACCTTCCCTTCAGCGATACCCGAGACCTGGACGAGCAGAAGAAGGGGCTCATTGCCCCGATGAAGGAGCTGCAGATCAAGGCGGATGCAGGTCATATCGCATGGGACATGAAGCGCTTCCAGTTTCTGGATGAGCAAGATCAGTTCGACAGCATCCATCCCTCGCTGCTGCGTCAGTCGAAGCTCAACAACAACTACGGCCTCTACGAAGTTATCCCGGGCATCTATCAGGTCCGTGGCTTCGACCTTTCCGACATCACGTTCGTGCGCGGCAAGACCGGGTGGATTGTCTTCGATCCACTGGTCTCGGCCGAACCTGTTCGCGCGGCTTGGAAGCTCTTTCAGGAGCACATGGGCGAAGGTCTGCCCGTCTCGGCGGTGATCTACTCGCATACCCACGGAGACCATTGGGGCGGCGTGCGCGGCCTCGTCGACGAAGCCGACGTGCGCTCGGGCAAGATCCCTGTCATCGCACCGATCGACTTCATGTCGTTCACGATTTCCGAGAACGTCTACGCCGGTAACGCGATGAACCGGCGGCTGTTCTATCAATATGGCCTGCTGTTGCCGGCCAGCCCCCATGGCTACGTCGGCCAGGGCCTCGGCCAAGGCGTCTCAGCCGGTGCCACCGGGCTGATCGCACCCAACCGCTTCGTCTCCGACCCCATCGAGGAGTTCGAAGTCGATGGCGTGCGGATGATCTTCCAGAACACGCCGAACACCGAAGCACCGCGGGAGATGAACACCTACATTCCCGACATGAAGGCGCTGTGGATGGCGGAAAACGTCATCGCGTCACTGCACAACATCTACACCCTGCGCGGCGCACCGGTGCGCGACCCGCTGCAATTGGTCGAAATATATCGGAGAGGCGCTTTACCGCTTTGGCCTGGAAGCCGAGGTCATGTTCGCCTCGCACCACTGGCCGCGGTGGGGCAATGGCCGCATCCAGGAGGTCCTGCGTGCTCAACGCGACCTCTATGCGAATATGAACAATCAGGTGCTGCACTTCGCCAACCAGGGCGTCACCATCAACCAGATCCACAATGTCTATGAAGTGCCGAAGGGCCTGCAGGAAAGTGGTACTGCCGTGGTTACCATGGTTCTCCGCAGCACAATGCGCGCGGCGTGATCCAGCGCTATCTTGGATTCTGGGATTGCAACCCAGCAACGCTGATTCCGCTATCCCCAGCCGAGTCCTCACCTCTTTACGTTGAGATGATGGGTGGGTCGGACAAGATCTTATCCCGCGGGCGCGAGTTGCACGATGCTGGGAAATACCTGCTCGCCTCGGAGATCTTGAACAAACTGGTTCAGGCCGAGCCGGACAACGCCGCGGCGAAGGATCTACTTGCCGATGTCTTCGAGCAGATCGGCTACCAGCAGGAGAACCCCGGGTTGCGCAACAGTTTCCTCGCCGCAGCCTACGAGCTGCGCACCGGCATCCCGCAGGGGGAGACGGCGGATACGAGCAGCCCTGACGTCATCCGGGCGATGTCGACCGAACTGTTTTTGAACTTCCTCGCCATCCGCATGGACAGCCGCAAAGCCGAGGGAATGAAGTTCACGATCAACCTTATCACCCCTGACAACGGTGAGAAGTTCATCATCGAGATGGAGAATGCCACGCTGACGAACATCGCGGGCTTCCAGGCGACGAAGCCCGATTTGACTCTCACCATTAATCGTTCGGACCTAGAGCAGACGATGATGGGTGCGAAGACGCTAGAGGCCCAGATCGCAGACGGCACTGCGAAAGTCGAAGGCGATGCGGGTATCCTCAAACAACTCGCCTCAACCATGGTCGACTTCGATCCTAGATTTGAGATTATGCCGGGTACGAAGGCGAGGACCGCAACGGTCGCGCATGCCGATCCGTACCAAGCGTTGCCGGAAAAGATCATCGCGGAGTGATAGATTTTGGCAGCACAAAGTAGCGCGACGACTTCTGTTGCGGGTCATTCGCGTCGACCCTCAAACGCGCGAAGTCGTGGGATCGGCGACGAAGCAGATTGTGTGATGCTGTAAATGACCGAATATACTCCTTGGTGGCAGGATTTGCCCCGCACCCGATTTGGATCAACGCGTACGGAAGAGCGGCTAGCCGCTCGAAAGCGCGCTACAGTCTGGAATGCATTGCAAGGCTGCGAAACATCACCAGGCATGCAATGGGTTGTCACCGTCGCAGACAAGCCCGTCGCGGTGATTGAGACGCTAAGCGTTGAGCAGCGCCGATTTGATGCCATCGACGAAGCCTTCGCCCGAGAGGAAGGTGAGGGCGATCGGAGCCTGACGTTCTGGCAGTCGGTTCATGAAGACTTCTTCCAGAGCGAAGGTCGATTTGCACAGGACATGATGCTTTGGTGTGAGCACTTCAGACTGATTGAGGTAATCGTGTCCGAGGCTGGAGAACATGCATGGCACCGAGATCGCCGTCGACGTGCCGCACGACCAGAAATCCGGAAAGTTGAGAACATTGGCATTGCGGAGCAGAGGCGTCGTATCGCGTGCGTACCCGTTCAGTCCCCAATGGTCGGCGCGCACCGTCTCACCTACGACCATGATGACTAGTTCGCGGTGTCCGTCGCTGCGCGGGAGGACGGCGTCTTGACCGAGGACGACATGGTCTTCCTGTGCTGCCGCAGGGATGGCGTGTCCGGCGGTGCGTATTGCTGAAAGCAAGGCATAGGCCGGGATCATCTTGTTCGTTACGTCGCGGTGCTCACGAAGCAACGCCGCGTAATGTCCGCCGAATGCAATGCCGGACACCAGGATGACACCCAGGGCGGCGCCGGCCTGCTTAAGCCGCGCGATGGTTTCGACCTTCCAGTGCGGAAACGTAAGCTTCGCCCGCCAGACCGCGATAGAGGGCAGAACTCCGAAGAAGCCAATCCACAGCAGTAATTTGGGGGTGAGGAGGTCGCCGGCCTCGGCGCTGTCGGTCGCGAGCGTGTTGGCTATCATCTGCGTATCGAACACCGTCCCATATGCGCTGCTGAAATAGGAGAGTGTGGCGCTGAGAATCAGGAAGGCGATCAATACCGGCTTCACGATCACGCGGTGGCAAACTGCAGAGAGCAGGAGAACGAGAACCGCAGCGATGCTAACAAAAAGCGAAATGTAGAAGGGCCAAGTGGCTGCGTTTGTGCCGAACGCGTTAATTGCAGCAGCGAAGAGCTTCGCATTTGCAAAGGCGGCAACGAAAAAGGCGACCATAAGAATAAGGTTGCCACTGGTGTAGGCGCGTCCTGAAGAACGGAAGCATTTCGCCAATGACCACATGCAAACACTTCTCCCGTTTGTGTCCGGTGGGCATTTTCCCGGACCTTATGGCGAGTTCGAGGCACCCCAGTATCCATGACATCTTGGGATTTATTGGCGGCACGTCATATCAGCGCAACGCCCGGCAGTTCCAATTCAACGCGCAAGCCCCCGAGTGGGCTTTCTGACAGCGCCACGTCGCCTCCATAGAGGCGGGTGAGGTCCCGTGCAATGGCAAGTCCCAATCCTGAACCGGCTTGCTGGCTGTCCCAGCGTTCGCCCACGTTAAAGACGATCTCGCGCGCCTCAGCAGGAATGCCGACCCCATCATCGTCGATCAGAATTGTCACGCGCTTCTCTGTCGTCGCGGCACCACTCGAGATCTCTACTCGGCGATTTGCATGCTTGAAAGCGTTATCGAGCAGTGTCGCCAGGATCTCGTTCAAGTCTTGGCGATCGCATGCGACGCGGATCTCGGGACTGAGCGCAATCTTCACTTTGATCTCCCGCCCTCGATAAAGGCGCTGCAAGGCCGACGTCACCTCGTCTGCTGCGACGGCAACCGAGGCTGAGTTTCCGAGTGTGACCTGAGCCGCCGCGGCCCGAGCGCGCGTGATCTGGTGGTCGATGTGGATCTGCATTTTCTTGACTTGCGAGACGATCGTAGTGGCGGAGCTTGAGAGACCATCACGTTCGAGACGATGGGCTTCGTCCGATAGGATTGCCAACGGCGTCTTTAGACCGTGAGCGATGTTGCCCGCCTGCGTCCGGGCTCTTTGAACGAGTTCGCCAGTGGATGCCAAAAGCCCGTTCAGATCATCCACGAGTGGTTGGACCTCGGAAGGAAACGGGTCGGAAATCTGTTTGCGCTGTCCATTTCTCACGTATCCCAAAGCTTCACGAAGCTGGTCGAGCGGGCGCAGCGCGAACGCGATGAGCAAGCCCGCAGCTAGGATCAAGGCCCCGGCGAAGGTTGCTAAAGAGAGTCCAAGCGTCCGGTTGAACTCGCCCAGCACCGTATCGAGGTGGCGCTGATCGGTCCCAATAATGAAGCGCACCACCGGTCCCGCGGGCGTTTGCCAGTGGCCCTGCTCAGCGACAAGAATGGGACCCGTCGGCCCCACGGTCAAATGCGTGTGAACGCCGATGTCCTTAGGCTCGTCAATCGGCGTCCGCAACATTGGCCCTTGCATCGAGGGCGACCGGGCGAGCACCGCGTCGCCGCGCTGTATTTCCCAGTAGAACCCGGAAAGCACTTCGTCATATCGGGGGTCGCTCAAGGGGCGGGTGAGAACCGCCTTGCTATCCTTGAGGTCGGCAAGGCGCTCAAGCTCGGAGAGATGAACGTAGAGTTCTTCTTTGAACTGCGCCGTAACGTGATGGCGGAAAACCGCTGACAGCACGAGCCCCGCGGAAATGATGCCCACGAGGATCCAGAGGGCCGCCATGACGATCAATCGTGTTTTCAGACTTTGTAGCACGGGCATGGCTAGTCCATCCGATATCCGAGGCCGCGGATTGTCTTGATGACGTCCGGCGACGTTTTGCGGCGAAGACGGCCCACATAGACTTCGATCGTGTTCGACTCGCGGTTGTCCTCCGTCGTGTAGAGGTGCTCGATGAGTTCGCTCTGCGCGACAATCCGGCCGATCCGGTGCATGAAGTAATTGAGCATGCGCAGTTCGAGGGCCGTGAGTTCGACAGGCGAACCATCGTAGGTGGCCTTGCCCGTCGTGGTGTCGAGTGTGAGGCGTCCATGCGTCAGCTCCGCAGATGCCATGCCGGCTGTCCTGCGGATCAAGGCCTTGAGGCGGGCTGCCACCTCGGGAACATGGAACGGCTTTGTCACGTAATCGTCGGCGCCGGCGTTCAATCCGTCGACTTTTTCCGACCAAGTCCCTCGCGCAGTGAGGATCAAGACCGGAAAATTCCGGTTCTCGCGCCGCCAAGCCTTCAGAACGTCAACTCCCTCCATTTGCGGCAAGCCCAGATCGAGGACAACGGCGTCGAATGTGTCGTCCATCCCGAGGGCGAGACCATCCGGACCGTTGAAGGCGTACTCAACGGAAAAGCCCGCCTCGGCAAGACCCTCGCCAAGCCGTCGTGCGATTTCTCGATCGTCTTCCACCAGTAGGATCCTGATGGCCGCCTCCCATTTGCTGCCGCGGCTTTGAATAACATGTCGAAGCTGAAAGCCAGCTGAAAAGCCCCTGAACATCACGCCGCAGGTGAATTCAGGTTGGTTTCAGGTTCGCATGGCTCAGTCCTCATCGACCAGACGTCGGGCTGCCGTCATTGGACTGTCGACAAATGCCCCCACCGAAGATTCCGGCGGTCAGATTGAGGGAAAACCGAGCCATGGATGACTTTCGAATACTGATGGGGGCCAGAGCCACAACGACCCTGTTGGCAATACTCGTCTTGAGCAGCCTCGCCAGTACGACCAGCGCATTCAGTCTTGGAACCAATTCAGTGACGATTGACCATCACGACATCGCGGGAACCGGCATGGCTCGCCAACTTCAATTCGTCGACGTGCGGGACGCACGGCACTGCCACAACACACCTCGGCGAACGTACTGCCACACGAAGGAAAACTTGCCTGTCCGAGTTCCAGATTCAAAGGTTTCGTCGGCACTGAGGCTCCGCCATGTTTCTTGAAGTAAACTCGAAGTTGAAATCCGCCCGCACGAGTCAAGCCGTCCCATCATGCACTCTCGCCTTTGCTCTCGCGTGCTGCACGACCGGGGCGTCGGCGAATGATGTCGTGATCTCCCCTTCGCAAGTTGAGCAGTTGGACATCGCGCTGACCCGCGTGAAGCCGGCCACCAAGGAATCCGTAGCTGTCTTGCCCGGTACGGTCGTGCCGGCCTCGAACGCGCGGATCACGGCGGCGGCGCCCTTCGCGGGAACGGTTTTGAAGGTCGACGCCCTTCCGGGGCAAATCGTCCGCAAAGGCGACCCGCTCATCACGGTCCTCAGCCGGGATCTGGTCGAAGCTCACGGTAACCTCGCCCAGCAGGAGGCAGAACTCCAACGCGTGGCTGCCGTCGCAGGCTGGAAGCGCGATCTTGCCGACAAAAAGATCCTGAGCATGTCCATCGCCGAGGAGGCCGAGGCGCATGTCCGCAAAACGGAGGCGGCCATTGCCGCTCAGAAGCGGGCCTTCTCGATCGGCGACATCACGATGGGCGAAGGTGGACGCTACATCATCGTCGCGCCGGAGGATGGCAAGATTGTCATCGCATCCGTACAGCCCGGATCGCAGGTTGCGGCCATGGCGGCAGCCGTCACCGTTTCGACCAGCGACGAATTATGGATCGAAGCGCAGCTGCCGGCCGATCTCGTGCAGCAGGTGCGCCCGGGCGATCCCGTGCAGATCTCAGACACACTTGAGGGCACCGTCCTGTCTGTTGGCGGCACGCTTGATTCAGTGACGCGGTCCGCAACCCTGCTCGCCACTATTCCGGCGGGCTCCCCTCTGATCGCAGGTCAGCTTGTCAGCATAACGCTGAAGCGTCCCGCCGAAACGGGGAGCTACGAAGTTCCCGCGTCATCCGTTGCCTGGGTCAACAACGCCCATGTCGTCTTCACGCGAAGCACGGATGGATTCGCCCTGACACCCGTGGTTCTCAAGGGAAAGTCGCGGACTTCCGCCACGGTGACGGGCGCCCTTACGCCCGATCAGCAAATAGCCGCCAGTGGTTTGCCGCAGCTCGAAGCCCTCCTGCAGGGTGAATGATCCATGTTGAGGCGCCTGATCGACTTCTCGCTGACACAACGGGTCTTCATGCTGCTTCTGGCGGGGCTGGTCGCCGCTATTGGCGGCTATGCGTTCCGTACCATCCCGATCGACGCCTTTCCGAACGTCTCACCGGTTCAGGTCAAAATGATCCTGAAGGCGCCGGGTATGACACCGGAAGAGGTCGAGAGCCGCGTAATCTCGCCGCTCGAGATGGAGCTTCTCGGGATTCCGCGCCAGACCATTCTGCGTTCGGCCGCGAAGTACGCAATCGCCGACATCACGCTCGATTTCGAGGACGGTACAGATATCTACTGGGCCCGGCAGCAAGTTGCCGAGCGTCTTGCGACCGTCCAATCCGATCTCCCAGCGAGTGTCAGCGGTGGGCTTGCACCTGCTTCTACGCCACTATCTGACGTCTTCATGTTCACAATTGAAGGCGGCGACCTCACGCTTGAGGAACGCCGCAGCCTGCTCGATTGGACCATCCGGCCTGCACTGCGCACCATTCCCGGCGTCGCGGACGTGAATGCCTTGGGTGGGCTCGTTCGAACCTTCGAAGTGGTTCCCGATGGGTCGAAGCTCGCGGCCGCAAGTCTCGGGGTCACCGATATCATCCGCGCAATCGAGGACAACAATCGCAACGACGGCGCAGGTCGTATTTCTGAAGGCGAGAAGGCCCTCGTCGTTCGAAGCCAGGGCGCCATTGTGACGCCAGACGATCTCTCGCAGATCGTTCTCAAAACAGTCAACGGACGCGTCCTGCGTCTGGGCGATGTCGCCGCGGTTCGCATTGGCAGCCTGACCCGCTACGGAGCCGTTACGCATGACGGACAGGGCGAAGCCGTCCAAGGTCTCGTTCTGTCACTTCGCGGCGCGGACGCCAGTGCCCTCGTCGCCTCGATCCGCGCACGCCTAGAAGAACTGAAGCCGAGCTTGCCCGATGGCGTGCGGCTGGAGGTCTTCTACGACCGTTCCCAACTCATCACCGAAGCCGTTGGCACGGTCACCAAGGCGCTTCTTGAGGCAACGGTGCTCGTGATCGTTCTCCTGCTGGCCTTCCTCGGTAACATCCGCGCGGCCCTCGTCGTCGCGGTCACGCTCCCCTTCGCTGCGCTTGTCACGTTCGCAATGATGCGGGCATTCGGCATGTCCGCAAACCTTATGAGCCTCGGCGGTCTCGCAATCGCCATCGGCCTGATCGTCGATGCCGCAGTTGTGGTCGTCGAGAACACGGTCGAGCGGCTGCACGCAGGTGACGGCCGCATTCCTCTCTTGCATCAGGTCTATCGCGCAGCCAGCGAAGTCGCGACGCCCGTCACGTCGGGCATCCTAATCATCTGCCTCGTCTTCCTACCTCTGCTGTCGCTGCAGGGCCTCGAAGGCAAGCTGTTCGGACCGGTCGCCCTTACGATTGTCTTCGCGCTCAGCGCCTCTCTGATACTCTCCCTGACTCTGATCCCAGTTCTCTCGTCGTTTGTCCTGAAACAAGGTAGCCATGGCGAGCCTTGGCTCATGCGCGTTCTGACACGTGGCTACAAAGCCGCGCTCGGCGCCTGCCTGCGCTTTACAGCACCCGTGTATGGTGTGGCGTTCATCGGGCTTGTCGCGATGGTCGTGGCCTACACGGCGGTCGGCAAGTCGTTCATGCCAACCATGGACGAGGGCTCCGTCATCATGCAGGTGACAAAGCTGCCTTCAATCAATCTCGACGCGAGTATTGCAGGCGACCTTCTGATCCAGAAGCGTCTGATGGCAAAGGTTCCGGAGATCGAGAGAATCGTCGCCCGCGTCGGATCAGATGAGCTGGGCCTGGATCCGATGGGATTGAACGAGACCGACGCGTTTCTCGTCCTGAAGCCGAAGCACGAATGGCGCGTTCAGGACAAGGAATGGCTGGTCGCAGAACTGCGTACAGCGATGAGTGACTTACCGGGCTTCGAGTTCGCCTTCACGCAGCCCATCGAAATGCGGACATCCGAAATGCTCACCGGTGCCCGCGGTGATCTGGCAGTAAAAATCTTCGGCCCGCAGCTCGATGTCTTGTCTGACCTGGCAGGACAAGTCCAGACCACACTCAGCGGGATTACCGGAGCCTCCGAAGTCTCAACTGTCGCCAACGACAACGTGGATTATCTGGAAGTCGCCGTCGATCGGCTTGCCGCTGGCCGTACTGGCCTCGATGTCACACGCGTGCAGGACGAGCTGCGGGCCATGGTTGAAGGCGCATCCGCCGGTATTGTTGCCGAAACCGGACGGCGCACACAGATCGTCATCCGAGGCAACGAGAGCGTTCGCCGCTCGCCTGAGGAATTCCAGCGGATGCAGCTCGCAGCAGGTGATGGCGGTCTCGTCCGGGTGCAGGATGTGGCCAGCGTACGCCGCACCGCAGGGCCTGTGAAGATCGACCGTGAAAATGCCTCTCGCTTCGCGATTGTTCAGGCTTACGTATCGGGACGCGATCTCGTTGGCTTTGTTGAAGAGGCGCAAAAGGCCGTAGCAGAGAAGGTCACGCTGCCGGGCGGCTACCGACTGGTCTGGGGCGGGCAATTCGAGAACCAGCGCCGGGCGGCGACGCGACTGGCGATCGTTGTTCCGATCGCCATCATTTCGATCTTCGGCGTTCTCTTTGCAACGCTGAGATCGGTCCGCCAGTCGCTGCTTATCCTGGCGAACGTGCCGTTCGCACTTGTCGGCGGCATTCTCGCTTTGCTTCTATCCGGAGAGTATCTCTCGGTTCCCGCATCTGTCGGCTTTATTGCGCTACTCGGCATCGCGGTTCTCAACGGTCTCGTCCTCGTTTCGTATTTCAACCAGCTCCTCGCCGAAGGTGTTCCGATCGAGAGGGCCGTGTTCGAAGGTGCCGTACGCCGGCTTCGCCCGGTTCTGATGACAGCGAGCATCGCTGCACTCGGACTCGTTCCACTTCTGTTTGCTACGGGCCCAGGGTCCGAGATCCAGAAACCGCTCGCCATCGTCGTAATCGGCGGACTGGTGACCTCGACCGCCCTGACCCTCATCCTTCTTCCGATCCTCTTCCGCCGCTTCGGCGTCCCCGCCGGTGCCGGATCACAAACCGAGAAGCGGAGCTTCACGTGGAATCGACTATCTGCAAACTCACTCTCGTAGTGCCGTCAGATGCGCAAGACCGCATCATCGAATTGATGCTGGCGTCGGACCCGCCCGTCAACGGCTTCACCATGTGGCAAGCCGATGGTCATGGTGAGAGTTTCAAAACCGCAAACCTTGGCGAGCGCGTGCGCGGCCGCGTCGAGCGCAGTGTGTTCATCGCAGTTATGGGACTGAGCCGGGCGAAGTCTCTGGTGGATGAAATTGGCCGAAAGGCGCCAATCCCGCACATGGCTTACTGGATTGAGCCTGTTATCGAGTTCGGGCGAACGGCAGCTGCGACGCCGCAGGACGAACTGGCAGGAGTAGCGCCATGATCGCTTCCACTGCGATGACCTTAGCGGTCTTGATCTCCATTGGATTTATCGCTGGCGTGATTGTCGTGGCCGTCTGGGCCTCGCGCCGCCCCACGGAACAGTCCATGCTGGTGGAGCGGCTGACACAAGCCCGCGAGACAAATCCGCCATAAGGATTTTCGTCTCGAGTGGAAGCACTCAGCCAGTCGAAATTTGGGGCGGATAAACCCAGCACCGTCGGCTTTGCCAAAAAGACCCGGATGTCGCGCGCGTGCAACTCGGGCGGCGAAATCTCAAAAGCAGTCAACCGAGGCGACACATCATGCAGCTCGCACAACTCTGGTACGTCTTTCTCGCGCTGGTCATTTCACTTACGGGGCTCTGGTGGCTCAGCTTGGCTCCCGGTGCATTCACCGGAGATTTCTGGCTGACACGCAGGACGCTGGTGATGGGCACAGGCGTTCTCGCATTTGGCCTTATGTCGGTTGGCGTCATCCTCGCGGCGCGGCCGGTGTGGTTCGAGACTCCCTTAGGTGGCCTCGACAAGTTTTACAGATTGCACAGATGGCTCGGCATCTCCGCTTTCGCCTTTGCGACGGCTCATTGGGTCCTTCGGATGGGACCATCGTGGATCAGCTTTTTTGATCTCCTTACATTGCCAGCCCGCCCTCCTCGGACCGCCGACACATCCACCGATTTCAACATTTTCCGCGATCTGAAACATCCGGCGGCTCAGATCGGTGAGTGGACCTTTTATGTCCTCGCCGTTCTGGTCACGCTCGCACTCTGGAAGCGATTTCCGTACAAGTACTTCTTCAAGACGCACAAGCTGATGCCGGTTATCTATCTGCTTCTCGTCTTTCACACCTTCATTCTTGTGGACCAATCCTACTGGTTGACGCCCATCGGGCCAGTCATCGCACTCCTTTTGATTTTTGGCTCGGGTGCCGCGCTCGTCTCACTCTTCCAGAGGATCGGCAATCGTCGACGAGCCTCGGGAAAAATCACACGGATCAAGCTACATGACGATCAAGAAGTGCTGGATGTCGGCATTCAGCTCGACACGGCGTGGCCGGGACATGAAGCCGGCCAGTTTGCATTCGTCGACTTCGACGACCCGGAATCCGCCCATCCCTTCACAATCAGCTCCGCTTGGAAGGACGACGGACATTTGATGTTCACCATCAAGGCGCTTGGCGACTACACACGGACGTTGGCGGAGAGCCTCCACCTAGGGCAAGGCGTCGTCGTGGAAGGCCCATATGGACGCTTCAATTTTCGAGGCACCCAGAGCCGTCAAATCTGGATCGGTGGAGGCGTTGGCATCACGCCATTCATTGCCGCTCTCAAGGCGCGATCAACCCACGACCAGCTTTTGGAGGTCGACCTGTTCTACGCAACCCGCAAGACCGACCCGGTCTTCACGGCCAGCATCCGGAAACTCGCCGAGCAGACAGACGTGCAATTCCATGTGCTGCAGGAGAGTGATGGCCTTTTGACCGTGGAACGCATCGAAGCGCTGGTGCCTCAATGGCAGCAGGCTGACATATGGTTCTGCGGACCTTCAGGTTTTGCAGCGGCGCTTCGAAATCCCATGATCGAACAGGGGCTGCCTGGGGCTCAGTTTCACCAGGAACTGTTTGAGATGCGATGATCGTTCTAAGCCACCCGGCCTATGATGGAATGTCGAAATCAAATTGAGAGTGTGATGAGTAGAATGCATGGTCACCCTGAATTCCACCTCGTTGAGCGTATCGGTTGGCTGCGCGCAGCGGTTCTGGGTGCAAATGATGGGATCGTATCAACCGCCAGCCTCATTGTTGGCGTGGCTGCAGCAGCGGCCAAACCTTCCGATATATTGATTGCCGGAGTGGCTGGACTCGTCGCGGGGGCGATGTCGATGGCCGCAGGAGAGTACGTGTCGGTGAGTTCGCAGTCCGATACGGAATATGCTGATCTAGAACGCGAACGCATGGAGCTGAATGACAATATAGGGCTCGAGCGGGAGGAACTGGCGCAAATATACGTCAAGCGCGGGGTCGACCACGAGTTGGCCGTCAAGGTCGCCGATCAACTGATGGCCAAAGATGCCTTGGGAGCGCATGCCAGAGATGAACTCGGCATCTCAGAAATTAGCACGGCTCGTCCCATTCAAGCTGCTCTTACGTCAGCGGCCACGTTTGCTATTGGCGCCGCCATGCCGCTCCTGATGGTTGTCGTCTCACCATCCGACAAGCTGGTCCTGTTCGTATCGGTCGCATCTCTCGCGTTCTTGGCCCTTCTGGGAGCGATCGGCGCGAAGGCCGGTGGCGCCAACGTCATGACGGCAACGGCCCGGGTGACATTCTGGGGCGCGCTTGCCATGACTCTTACAGCGGGCATCGGAGCCTTTTTTGGAACCGTCGTGTAGCGATGTCCGAAAATGGGAACTTGCCGACTAAGATGAACGACACCTGCAAGATGGCTGGAGCCAAGGATAGCTTGCGCCGAACTGAGAGCTGAATGGTGTCGTCCTCGAAGTCTGCTGTCGCCAATATCCTCCAGCAGCAATTCGAAGAACAGATCCACAGCTGCACGAAAAAGTCAGCGCCCTGGGTTTGAGCCGACCATCATCGGCTTGAAGCCCCGCTGGATCCGCGTAAGCGATTGGCACTGGCCCCGGCCACCAATCGGGGTGAGCACCGATCTCGGCGAGAGCCAATTTTCTGCGAGTATTCAGGAAATTGGCGCGCCCGGCTGGATTCGAACCAGCGGCCACTCGCTTAGAAGGCGAGTGCTCTATCCAACTGAGCTACGGGCGCGTGAGCATCTGCAGGATGGGTACACGGTTCCAGTTGGTTCGACAATCGAGCCCGAGCCGCAGCCGTGCTGGCACGACGCGCCGTAAGTCCTGCCGGCACCGCCACAGCGAATTCGGAAGGTGCGATGATCAATGCGTCCAGTTATCTGGTCGCCCGAATTTGAAATTGTCCGCATAAGCCTTGCGCAGCGGCTTTCTAGGTGTGGGGTCGACGACGGTGTAAGCGAGCCCGTTGCGGGTAGCGTACTGAATGGCCTCTTCCTTCGATTCGAAGGCGAGCGTGACTTGCTGACGCGTATCGGTCGACGACGTCCAGCCCATCAACGGATCGATCTGGCGCGGCGCTGATGGTTCATGCTCCAAGATCCACTCGCGCGTGCGCCCTTCGCCCGACTGCATCGCGGTCTTTGCAGGCTTGTAGATGCGGACGGCCATGGTTCAATCCGTTCCCGTCGTCCAGTTCACTTCTATAGTGGTCGGGGCGACAGGATTTGAACCCACGACCCTCTGCTCCCAAAGCAGATGCTCTACCAGGCTGAGCTACGCCCCGATGTCCCTCTGTCTGCCGGTTCGTTCCTGCTCGGTCAAGCACCCCGTGGCCAACAGCTGTCCCGGCGCGGCATCATGGAGCAGCAGCCGTGCCAAAGTGCCGGTGCCGGACTTTGTCGCCGGCCTTGAGCCCAAGCCGCTGAGCCGCCCCGCCCGCGATCTCCAGAACCGCGCTCACAGGCCCGTTGGACGAGATGACCTCTTCCGAATGCGGTTCAGTCATCGCCGCAATCCGATGCACCGTGCCGTCCGCCCGGATGAACACCATATCCAAAGGGATGTACGTGTTGCGCATCCACATCGTTTGCTCGCGCGGAGCCGCGTTGAGGAACAGCATGCCCCCGCGCTCCGGGAGTTCGGTGCGGTACATGAGACCCAGCGCCTGCCGCGCCGGCGTATCGGCAATTTCAACGTCGAGGGTCACGACACCTTTTGACTGTCACCAGATCGAGCTTTTCGGTGACCCGCGCCTGCGGTTCGGCGTGCGTGTCACCGATGGCCACGAAAAGAGCAAGGGCCGCCCCCAGGGCAGCCCTTGCAGAATGTCTCAGCTGTCTTGCCATGCCTCATCCCATCAGTGCGGGGACGGCGGCACTCCCTGCGAGGGTCCGTCCGGCCTCAACTCCGCAGCCATAACGCCTTTCGAACCATAACCCCAGCGGACCAGCAAGGTCTGCCCCGGACGCAGTTCCGTGAAGCCGAACCGGCGTAACGTTTCCATGTGGCAGAAAATGTCGGGCGTACCCTCGCCGCGGGTCAGGAAGCCGAAGCCCCGCACGCGGTTGAACCATTTGACGCTTGCCCGCTCCCAATCGCTTTCGGCCACAACCTGGACGTGTGTCCGCTGTGGAAGGAGCGAGGGATGAATTGCGGTGCTCTCGTCCATGGAGACGATGTGATAGGCCTGCATGCCCTTCGGCCGCTTCAGCACCAGACAGTGCACGCGCGCGCCCTCGTATGCGGTCTGGTAGCCGCCAGCCCTCAGGCAGGTCACATGAAGGAGAACGTCTGTCAGTCCGTTATCCGGAACAATGAACCCGTATCCCTTGGACACATCGAACCACTTGATGGTTCCTGCAATTTCGATGACCTCGACGCCGTCTTCCAGACGTCCGGCTTCGGCTGCGATCGCTTCCCCAGCGACCGACATCATCGATGGCCCCTTGACTTCCCCCATGTGCGTGTACCCCGCTTACTTGTGCTCAATCACTGCTGCGCCCCTCATGACGCCCCGGCTTTGACACGACCCCTGCCCTCTCCGACGGGGCCGCTCTCGTCCGGTGTGTTAACTATGCGATTGCGTGCCCATCCCGCCACCCCAATTTTTCACCTCAGCCTGCTCTACCCCCTCCTTGTTCACAGCAAGACACTAACTTCAAGCGGTTGTTAAACATACAAATTCTTCTATCCTCCCCAGATCGTGACTTTCTTGGGAATACAATTCTGAACATTGCTCAATAACAAATTGCACGAAGATCATTTGTACATTTCACGCAAATCGGCGGCCTTGTGATTCGCCTTTTCGACCCGCGATTTGAAGGGGCCGGCGCACCCTACTTCGCACCCCCTCCTCCACCGCTTTTCCACACGGCCGATACCTACAGCATCCGTCATTTCGTCTGGCGCCGGTTGACCAATGGCATTTTGGCCACACCGATCGTCACACAGCGAGTAGAAGCTCCCATGAGCACAGCGTTTGCATCGTACAACCCGACGACGCGCCTTCACTTTCGATCGCGACCTGCTGGGGCGCCAAGCGACGTGCCACGTCAACACTCCTCTGAGCCCCCTTCCCCCATTGTATCGGTGCAGCCCGGAGACCGGTATCCCGGCTCAAGCCGCCCCTGTTGGGACGCAGCCGAATTGGGCACCTAAATAGCGGCTCAGCGCAGCTCGGCCCTCAAACATTGTTGAATCGGCCGAACAATCAGGGCACCTCCAGAGGTTGCAGGCCGAGGGACTTACAACGGCCCGATGCCGCTCGACGCTGAGTATGGCCGTCGTTCACTCATGCCGCCGATCCCCATCCACCGGCGGCGGCGGATCCTTGGAATCCATGCGCCACTCGAGAACGTGGTAAGCCTCGCCGCCTGATCGACAGAGAAAGCGCTCCTCCTCTTGAAACACGTCGCCATCATAGGGGCCGGCCCTGCAGGCCTGGCCGCCGCCGAAGTCCTTGGCCAGCATGGCCTCCGCGTCACCATCTTCGAACGCATGCCGTCGCCCGCGCGCAAGTTTCTCATGGCCGGACGCGGTGGCCTGAACCTCACCCACTCGGAAGCGATCGAGACCTTTTTGCCTCGCTACGGGGCCAGCGCATCAACCATCACGCGTTTTATCGAAGCCCATTCGCCTGTCGATGTGATCTCGTGGGCCGAAGGCCTCGGCCAGGAAACCTTTATGGGCTCGAGCGGACGCATCTTTCCCAAAGCGATGAAGGCCTCTCCGCTCTTGCGCGCCTGGCTGCGCCGCCTCGATGCCCATGGCGTCGAAATCAAGCTGCGCCACACGTGGCTCGGCTGGAGCGAAAACGGCCAGCCCCTCATCAGCGACAACGGCGCATCAGCCGTCGCATTCCCCTGCGCTGCAACGATCCTCGCGCTCGGCGGCGCCAGCTGGCCGAGACTGGGCTCCGACGGCGCATGGCGCGCAACACTTCAAGAGAACGGCATCGCCGTCGCGCCGTTCGTCGCCTCAAATTGCGGCCTTCTCATCGACTGGACCGACCATTTCCGATCACGCTATTCCGGCGAACCGTTGAAGCGCGTCGCCGTCACCTTCGAAGGCGACACCCAGCGCGGCGAAGCCGTCGTCACGCGCCAAGGCCTCGAAGGCGGGGCTGTTTACGCGCTCTCGTCCACCATCGCATCGCGGACGCAAGGCGGCGCATGGGTCACGATCCAACTCGACCTCAAGCCAGACGAGCCGCACGACATCATCGCCAACCGCTTGCGCCGACCGCGCGGCAAAGATTCCGTCGCCAACTGGCTGCGCAAATGCCTGAAGCTCTCACCCGCCGCCATCGCCCTGCTGCGCGAAGCCTCGCGCGACCTCCCCGCTGAAGCCGACGATCTCGCCCGCCTCATCAAGTCGCTGCCGCTCATCGTCAAAGGCACCTCCGCCCTAGACCGCGCCATCTCCACCGCCGGCGGCGTTCCCTTCGACGCGCTCGATGAAAACCTGATGCTCAAATCCCGCCCCGGCACATTCCTCGCCGGCGAAATGCTCGATTGGGACGCCCCCACCGGCGGCTACCTCTTGCAGGCTACGCTCTCCACAGGCGTCGCCGCCGCCACCGGCGTCCTCGCCTGGCTCGAGGCGTAGCAAGAACGTCGATGGCCCCTCGGCTGTTCTCCCGGGCCTTTGCCGTTCCCCCGCCTGCTTTCTCAATCATTCGGCGACCCAGCTGGAATGGAGCTCTTGCGCATCCCCCAGCCCTCTCGCACACCCGTGCCACCGCAGCGCACAAACGCAAAATTTTTCTCCCTTAGCGCCATGCTTGGAAAGCAATCCGTTCTTTTTTCTAACGGGCCCTTCAAATTGGGATTAGTTTCGCTTAGGTTCCGGATCATCCGGAGGTCCCATGACACGTTCCTCATTGAACCCGCAGCCCGCCGGGGCCGCGAGCCAGCCGATCTCGTCCGCAGGCCCCGCACTGGCGGCCGCCCTTGATGCTGCGCTTGCCGCCGCACCGAGCCTCGACGCACGTCTGCGCCTCATCGCCGAACACATCCCGGGCCGCGTTGCCTTTTCCACGTCCCTCGGCATTGAGGATCAGGCCGTCTTTGCAGGCATCGCCACCGCCGACCTCCCCTTCGACGTCTTTACCCTCGATACCGGCCGTCACTTTCCCGAGACGCTCGAAACGCTGGAAGCGACGGAAGCCCGCTATGGCCGCCGCATTCGCGTCGTCTTCCCAGAAGCATCCGAGGTGGAAGCCCTCGTCGCCCGTGACGGCATCATGGGTTTTCGCCAGGCTATCGAGAACCGCAAGGCTTGCTGCGACATCCGCAAGGTGCGCCCGCTCAACAAAGCTCTCGCAGGCGCAGCCGGCTGGATCACCGGCTTGCGCCGCGATCAGTCTGCCGGTCGCGCGCACGTCCCCTTCGCCGCGTGGGACGCGAACCAGAACCTCATCAAGTTGAACCCGATCGCCGATTGGTCGCTCGAAACGCTTGAAACCTTCGTCGCCGATAACGCCGTCCCCATCAACGCGCTGCACAGTCAGGGTTTCCCTTCGATTGGCTGCCAGCCCTGTACGCGCGCCATCCGCCCCGGCGAAGACATCCGCGCCGGCCGCTGGTGGTGGGAGAACGAGGACGGCAAGGAATGCGGGCTGCACAATCGCCCGAAAATAAAGGACGCCGCTGCATGACTGCGCAATTTACGCATCTCGATCTTCTGGAATCGGAGAGCATCCACATCTTCCGCGAGGCGGCGGCGCAGTTCCGCAAGCCCGTGCTTCTCTATTCGATCGGCAAGGACTCGACCGTCCTTCTTCACCTCGCTCGCAAGGCCTTTTGGCCCGGCAAGCTGCCGTTTCCGATCCTGCACGTGAACACCACGTGGAAGTTCAAGGAAATGATCGCCTTCCGTGACCACTGGGTGAAAGAATTCGATCTCGACCTGATCGAGATGACGAACCACGACGCCATCGCCAAGGGCGTGAACCCATATGACTACGCGCCCTCGATCTACACCGACATTATGAAAACAGTGCCGCTGAAAGCCGGTCTTGATCAGTACGGCTTCGACGGGGCCTTCGGTGGCGCGCGCCGCGACGAGGAAGCAAGCCGCGCCAAAGAACGCGTCTTCTCCTTCCGCGCTGAAGGACATCGCTGGGATCCGCGCCGCCAGCGTCCCGAGATGTGGCGCCTGTTGAATGGCCGCCTCGGGGCCGGTGAAACCGCCCGCATCTTCCCGCTCTCCAATTGGACCGAGCGCGACATCTGGCGTTACATCATGCGCGAAAAGCTCGACGTCGTTCCGCTCTATATGGCCAAGGAGCGCCCGACTATCGAGCGCAACGGTCAGATCCTCATGTACGACGATGACCGCTTCCCGCTGAAGCCCGGAGAGAAACCGGTCATGCGGTCGGTTCGCTTCCGGACCCTTGGGTGCTGGCCACTGACAGCCGGTGTCGAATCCACCGCGACAACTCTCGAAGAAGTCGTCGCCGAAACACTCGGCGCCCGCACCTCGGAACGCTCCGGCCGCTTGATCGACCACGATCAGGTCGGCGCCATGGAGAAGAAAAAGCAGGAAGGATACTTCTGATGACCGCGCAAACGGCCCTCAAGGAGTCCAATGTGACACCGCTCGTGAAGCCTGCCGCAGACGCTCTCGCCTCGGCTGCGCCCGAACTCTCGGGCCTCCTTCGCGTCCTCACCTGCGGGTCCGTGGATGATGGCAAGTCCACGCTCATCGGCCGCCTGCTTTGGGACGCCACCGACCTCTTCGACGACCAGCGCGCCACGCTCGAACGCGGCCGCAAGGTCGACGGCGGCCATCCCGACTTCTCCCTCCTGATGGACGGCCTTGTCGCCGAACGCGAGCAGGGCATTACCATCGATATCGCCTGGCGCTACTTCGACACCAAGACCCGCCGTCTTGTCGTCATCGACAGCCCCGGCCACGAGCAGTACACGCGCAACATGGCGTCGGGCGCCTCGCACGCCGATGTCGCCATCATGCTTATCGACGCCCGCCACGGCATCAAAACTCAGACCCGCCGCCACGCCGCCATTCTCGATCTCGTCGGCCTGAAGCGCGTCATTCTCGCCGTCAACAAGATGGACCTCGTCGACTGGTCGGAAAGCCGCTTCCGTCAAATCGAACACGATTTCCGCACGCTCATGTGGCGTTTCGGGTTCCGCGAAGCGGTCGCAATTCCTGTGGCCGCGGTTTCTGGCGATAACGTCGCCGAACGCTCCAAGCACATGTCCTGGTACAAGGGCCCTTCGCTGCTCGAACACCTGGAAGAAATTCCAAGCCGGGGCACCGAACCGGTCGGTGCCTTCCGCATGCCCGTGCAAACTGTTCTCCGCGACACCCGCGCCGATTTCCGCGGCCTTGCCGGCACCATCTCCTCCGGCACCGTTCGCATCGGCGATACCGTGCTCGATCCGGTCAGCCGCCGCACCGCCAAAGTGCAGCGCATCGCCACCATGGACCGTGATTACGAAGAAGCGGTCCAGGGTCAGGCCGTCGCCATTCAGCTCGACACCGATTTGGACGTCTCGCGCGGCTCCGTTCTCGCAGCCCCCGAAGCCGCCCCCGTCGTCGCACGAACCCTGGAGGCTCGCTTCGTCTGGCTCTCCGAAGTTCCGTTCGACAAGCGCGGCAGCTATCTCGTCCGCACCGCGACCGATCTCGTTCCCGTCACCAACATAGAGATCAAGTCGCTCCTCGATCTCGACTCGCTCGCGGTCCACCCCGCCACTGCCTGCAAGGTCAACGACATCGCCATCGCCAACCTCGCCCTCGGCCGCGCCACTGCCATCGATCGCTTCGCCGAAGCCCAGGAGACGGGCTCTTTCATGCTTGTCGATGCCATCTCCGGTGCGACGATCGCCGGCGGCACCGTCACGGCGGCAAGCCCCGACATTCAGCAACAGGACAACGTGTTTCTCCTGACGCGCGCGATGCTGGCACGTGGGTTATGCTCAGACGTTGCCAACACGCCGGAGGGTGAAGCCGAGTTCCGCCGCCGCTCGAACGAAGTCGCGCTGCTGCTTCGCTCTGCTGGCGTCGCCGTCGAGGTTGAAAGCTTGCCGGATTATGTGATCTAGCAATAACAGAGAACTCCGCTACGATCGCGGAAACCGCCAGGGGCCGCGAGCCGACACCTCATGACCGAAGACATCTTGTTCTACGTGCTCGTCGGCTTCATTGCCCAAATGGTCGACGGATCGATTGGTATGGCCTACGGCGTGACGTCCACGTCGGTGATGCTGAGTTTCGGGGTCCCGCCGGCAACCGCTAGTGCGTGCGTTCACGCCGCCGAGACATTCACCACGGGCGCCTCCGGCCTCGCCCACTGGAAACTCGGCAACGTCGATAAGCGCCTAATCTGGCGGCTCGCCATTCCAGGTGCGATCGGTGGCGCAATCGGCGCGTACGTGTTGACCAACATACCCGGCGAACTCGTGAAGCCCTACATCAGTGCCTACCTACTGCTGATCGGTATCTTCATCATCTACAAGGCCGTGCACCGGAAGCACTCCTTCGTCGACGAGCCCCCTAACAACGTCGCCCCCCTTGGCCTCATCGGCGGCTTCGTCGACGCCATAGGCGGGGGCGGATGGGGCCCGATCGTCACGTCCACGCTCCTCGGCCAAGGTACTCAGCCGCGCTACACCATCGGCTCTGTCAACATGGCCGAGTTCTTCGTTACGCTGACGATCTCAGCCACCTTCATCGCCACCATCGGGCTCGAGCTGTGGCCGACGATCCTTGGTCTCGTCATCGGCGGCGTCATCGCGGCTCCGTTCGCAGCCCTCGCCGCCAAGCACTTTCCGCCCAAAATTCTCATGATCCTCGTTGGCGTTGTTGTGATGCTGCTGAGCGCCCGCACTATTTACCTCGCCATCGCCTGATGGTTGGCCTTGTCTTGCGGGCGTAGCCAAGCACGCCTAAACTTGACGCCGGAACACGCGAACCCAGACGGATCCACATGTTGGAATTGTCCAGTCTTCTTGATGTCGGCGCCACGTCACACGCTTTCGAAGCCGGGCAAAAGGTATTCAAGCAGGACGACGCGGCAAGCCACCTCTACATCGTCCGCTCCGGCCGCATCCAGATCGTCACCTTCGGCACGGTCTTGGAAAATGTTGGGCCTGGAGGGGTTTTCGGCGAGATGGCCTTAATCGATGAAGCTCCGCGCAGCGCCGCCGCCATCGCCATGGAACCGACCGAAGTCCTCGAACTGAGCCGCGCCCAATTCTTGGCCCTCGTGCAGGAAACACCCGAGTTCGCCCTCCACATCATGGCCATCCTTGCGAACCGCATCCGCAAGATGAACACGAGCCTGTAAAGCAAAAAGGGCGGCTCGCGGGCCGCCCTTGTCGTCACGAATGCTGATGCGCGCTCACACCTTCGCCAGCACGACGTTCTCGTGGAAGTTATTGCCCGCCGTCGTGGCAGCGACGATCCCGGCGCGCACGACGAAGTTACCGAAGTGCTCGCCTTCGGTCCGCTCTTTCGCGAAGCGCTTGATGATCGGCTCCAGCAGTTTCAAGATCTGCTCCCGGTTCACATCCTGCGCATACATCTTCGAAAGCCGCGTCCCGTCGAACGCCGCGCCGAGATACAGGTTGTAAAGCCCAGGCGATCGTCCCACGAACCCGATCTCGGCGAGATACGGCCGCGCGCACCCATTCGGGCATCCGGTCATGCGGATCACGATGTCTTCCTCGCGCAGACCAGCTGCATCAAGGATGTCTTCCAGATCCGTGACGAGCCCCGGCAGGAACCGCTCGCTTTCGGCCAGCGCCAGCGCACACGTCGGCAGCGCCACGCACGCCATCGCGTTACGCCTCAGCCCAGACGAAGTCCCGATCACCACGCCATGCTTCTCCAGCAGGGCCTCGATCTTTGGCTTCTGCTTCGCCGTCACATTGGCGATCACGAGGTTCTGGTTCGACGTGACGACGAAGTCGACGCCGCCCGCCAGCGCAATCTCGCGCAGCGCCGTGCGCATCTTCACCGTGGCGGTGTCCTTCACGCGCCCGTTCTCGACATAAAGCGTCAGGTGCCATTTCTTGTCGGCTGCCTTGCCGTCGAGCGACTGCCGCCAGCCAATCGGATCACCCGTCGACGTGAACGCATACGGCCGCGGCGCGCCAAGCTTATACCCGCACCGCTTCTCCACTTCCGCACGGAAGGCATCGATGCCGACGCGCTCGATCGTGTACTTCAGCCGCGCATTTTTGCGCACGGCCCGGTTGCCCCAGTCGCGCTGCACCGTCACGACCTTTTCGCCCACATCGATCGCCTGTTCCGGCGTGCAGAAGCCGAGCATGTCGGCGGTGCGCGGAAACGTATCCGTCTCGCCGTGCGTCATGCCCATGCCGCCACCGACGGTCACGTTGTAGCCGACGACCTCGCCCTTCTCGACGATGGCGATGTAGCCGAGGCAGTGCGCGAAAATATCGACATCGTTGTCCGGCGGTACGGCCACCACCGTCTTGAACTTGCGCGGGAGGTAGAGCGGCCCATAGATCGGCTCGCTCTCCTCGGTCGCCGCAGACGTATCGATCACTTTCTGATCGTCGAGCCAGATCTCGTGATAGGCGCCCGTGCGTGGCAGCAGATGATTGCTGAACGCGATCGCCAGCTTCTCAGCTTCCTTGTGCGCCTTCGACAGGAACGGATGCGACGCCGACATCACGTTGCGATTGACGTCACCGCACGCGGCAATCGTGTCGATGCACGCCGCGTTGATCGCCTGCATCGTCCGCTTCAAGTTCGACTTGATCACGCCGTGATACTGAAAGGTCGCCCGCGTCGTCAGACGCAGCGTTCCGTTGGCATAGGTGCCCGCGATATCGTCGAGCTTCAGCCACTGCTCCGGCGTCACGACGCCGCCCGGCAGCCGCAGCCGGATCATGAATGAGAACGCCTTCTCCAGCTTCTTCTTTGTCCGCTCCGCGCGCACGTCCCGGTCGTCCTGCATGTAGGACCCGTGGAACTTCAGGAGCATCGTGTCGTCTTCGTCGATCGCACCGGTCTGCACATGCGTCAGACCATCCGCGATCCCGCCGCGCAACAAGCGGCTGTTCTCTTTGACGACTTCGTTCTTCGCGCGCTCAGTCATTGTCTTCTCCGGAACCACTTCCCCCTCTTCCCGCGTGCCGGGAGAGGGTCGGGGTGAGGGGCAGTCGCTTGTTCAGCGCGTCGCCTCACCCACCCTCCAATCTCAATAAACATCCCGCTGATAGCGGCCGGCCTTGGTCAGCTCTTTCAGCTTCGCCCGGCCCGCTTCCTCATCGCCCTTCAGCGGCTCGGCCAGGATTTTGACGATCGTATTATCCACGTCCTTCGCCATGCCCTTCTCGTCACCGCAGACATAGAGGTGCGCGCCCTCATCCAGCCACGCCAGAATATCCTGACGCTGCTGCCAAAGCCGATGCTGCACGTAGATCTTCTCCGGCTGGTCGCGCGAGAATGCCACGTCGATCCGCGACAGCGCACCCGACGCCAGGTGATCCTGCCATTCGAGTTGGTAGAGGAAGTCGTTCGTGTAGTTCCGCTCACCAAAGAACAGCCAGCTCTTGCCCTTGGCACCCGTTTCGACACGGTCCTCGATGAACCCGCGATAGGGCGCCACGCCGGTGCCGGCACCGATCATGATGATCGGACGATTGCCGTCGGCGGGCAGCGCGTAATGCCGGTTCGGCTTCACGTACACACGCACCTTGTCGCCGACCTTGCGCCGATCCGCGAAATACGTCGAAGCAACGCCGCCGCGCTTGCGCCCGTGGCTCGCCCAGCGCACCGCGCCGATCAGCAGGTGTGCTTCCCCCGGATGCGCCTTGATGCTGGACGCCACCGAATAGAGCCGCCCAGGCAACGGACGCAACAGGCCGAGCAACTGTTCTGCCGTCAGCTTCTCGGCGTACTCCGACAACAGATCGACCAGCTGCCGATCCGCCGAAAACTTGGCGAGCGCCTCCGCATCGGTGAGCTTGGCTACGTCCTTGCGGCCCGTCAGCTTGGCATACGCGTCAACCGTCGCCCGCGACAGCGTTGTGATGTCGTAGCCCCTGGCGATCTTCAAAACGAGCGATGCATCGCCGTCGAGACCCACCGCGCGCGCCACGTCGGCGGCCAATGCCGGATCGTTCTCCGGCAGCACGCCGATTGCTGCGCCCGGTTCATAGGTGAACCCATCCGCCTCGACCGCGAGTTCGACGTGATACGTCTCCCGCGACGAGCCCGAACCGTTGAGGTTCACAAGCGCCGAGATCTCCGCTTCGGCCGGATCTTCCGCCGTGTACAGCGGCTCGGCCGGCTCATCATCGATCGCTGCACTCTTGAAATCCACATGCACCACGGTGGCGGACGGTGCGTCCACCGCAGGCGAGAACTTGTCGAGCAGCGCATCCGTCCAAGCCGAAGCCGCCTTGGCGAAATCCAGATCGAGATCGATCCGGTCGTGGATGCGCGTCGCGCCCAGTTCGGCCAGACGCGCATCGATCTTCTTGCCCGTCTCGCAGAAGTTCACATACGCCGTATCACCCAGCGACAGCACGGCATACTTCACGCCATCGAGACGCGGCGCGGCATCGCTCATCAGGTCCTTGTAGAAATCGACGGCACGCTGCGGAGGATCGCCCTCGCCCCACGTCGAGACGTAGACGGCGAGGTTCTTCGACTTCGCCAGCGCAGCGACGTCGATATCACCCATATCTACGACCTTGGCATCGCAGTTGAGCTTGGCCGCGGTTTTCTTCGCCTTGTAAGCGAGCGCCTCGGCATTGCCGCTTTCGCTGCCGTAAAGGATCGTCAACGGCACGCGTGGCCGCTGAGCCGGCACAGCCTGCACGGCAGCCAGCGCACCAGCCCCGCCCTGCGCGGCATCGAGGCCGGCGAGAAAACCGGACAGCCAGCTACGCTGCAGCGGCGTCGAGCGCTGCACCAGCTGATTGAGAAAGGCCAGATCTTCGGCGCTGAACGGCGCGTTCTTCGGCAACGGAGGCAGGGCCACGAGGTCTCTCTCCTTCAGATAACGTCAGGCGCAGACGCTTCGTGAGCGCTCGCGGTCGCACGATCGACAGGCGCGCAATAGACATGCACGTTGTCCGGCATGGTGAGGTTGGCGTCGGACCAGTGCAGTCCGCCGAAGATGATGGCCGGCCCCTTGACGCCGAAGGCGGCAATCGCATCGATGAGGTCGCCGAGCGTCGTCGAAATTGCAAGCTCGTTGACGCGTGTGCCGTTTTCCACGACGACGATCGGCAGCGAGACGGGAGCGCCGGCCGCAAGAAGCTTCTGGCGCAGTGCGCGCGCCGTGCGCACACCCATATAGATGGCGAACGCCTGATGTGGCGCCGCAAGTGATGCCCAGTCGAGATCAAGATCGCCGTCTGCCGTTGCACCCGTGACGAGCGAGAACTGGCGCACGCTCTCGCGCAACGTCAGCGGTAGTGCGATACGCGCCGCGCACGCATGCGCAGCCGTAATTCCAGGAACGATTTCGACCTCGATCCCGGCCGCGCGGATCGCTGCGATCTCCTCCGCCGCCCGCCCGAACACGAACCCGTCACCACCCTTGAGCCGCGCCACGCGCTGGCCTTTGAGTGCTTCCCGCACCAAAATGCGATTGATCTCGTCCTGTGATGTCGATGGCCCGCCGGCTTCCTTGCCAACGGAAATGACAATCGCGTCAGGGCGCGCATGTGCGAGCACGCCGTCGCCGACGAGCCGATCTATGACCAGAACGTCAGCCTCCGCGATCGCACGCACCGCGCGCACGGTCAGAAGGTCGGGATCGCCCGGACCGCAACCGATCAAAAGAACGCGGCCCGGCGCAGTCGCACCTCCCGCTAAGGAACCCGTCATTGATACCTCTCCGAGGCGGTGATTACGGCCGGCGCCACCGCTTGGACGCTGTCCTGCGACGGCCACTTCCGGAAATCCAGCCTGAAAATGTGACCGGCGGCAGCGCACCACCCCTCGCGCCGCATCACGTCCGCCGAGGCAAAGGAGGATATCACAGCAAAATCATGCTTCAAGTGAAAACATTCCAAGGGGCTTATTAGAACATCATTCCAACATAGCGTCATTTATCGCACAAACCTTCCGTCGAGGCACGCGATACGAAGGACGAAGCCACGCCCCGCGACCCGCAACTCCAGCCTTCTCGTAAAGCTTGCCTTATCGACAGCTAAAGTTCTGTTAGGTCACACGCTTTCGTGACTCCAAGTGACTTGAGCGTCCTACCCGGATGTGGTCTTTAGAACCAATCGAGATCGGTGCGAAGCCGATGTCTGAAGTGACCGGGCAGAGACCCGGATGCTGCGGAACGCCCTCGGGAGGGGTGCTCGGCGAGAACACTAAGAACGAAAACCGAGAACGCTGTCTTTGGAGGACATCATCATGAAGACCTGGACCAAGCCTGCCGTGCGCGAACAGGAAGTCGGCCTCGAAGTCACCTCCTACCTGCCGGCCGAAATCGACGTCATCTGAATTTAGGATGTGCGGCTTGCGCTCTTTAGGAGACGCAGGCCCAATCTGACACGGCGGCCCTGTATTCGGCCGCCGTCGTCGTTTGCGCGCCCGGTCTCCACGCGAGTGGTATGCTGGGGCGGCCCTTTCCAGAACGTCGGAACATCATGCTTATCAAAGTGCTCGGGGCATCCGCCGGCGGCGGATTCCCGCAATGGAATTGCAATGGCCCAATGAGTGCGAGCGCTCGCGCCCGCAAACCGGGTTTTGCGTCCCGTACCCAGTCCTCCCTCGCGGTCTCCGCCGATGGCAAGCATTGGGTGCTTCTCAACTGCTCGCCCGACTTGCGCGAACAGATCGCAAACAATCCCGAACTCTGGCCGGATGCAAACGGCCCCCTCCGCAATTCTCCGATCAAGGCCGTCATCGTCACCAACGCTGACGTCGACCACATCATCGGCCTCATCAACTTGCGCGAAGGCACGCCCTTCACCATCTACGGATCAGACCGCGTTCTGAAGACGATCAATGCCAATTCGGTCTTTAATGTTTGCAATCCGCAGATCGTCCCACGCCTGGAATTGCCGCTCGACCAGGCCGTCGCAATCGAAGACCACGGCGATGATCTGGGCCTGACAGTCGAAGCCTTCGCCGTTCCAGGCAAAATCGCCCTGTTTCTGGAAGACACGACGGACAAGACGTCGTTCGGCAGCCGCGAAGGCGACACCATCGGCCTCAAGGTCACCGAAACCGCAACCGGCCGCTTCTTTTATTATGTCCCGGGCTGTGCCGAGGTCGATCCGCCGCTGGCTGAGCGTCTCGGGGGCGCCCCCCTCGTCTTTTTCGACGGCACGCTCTACACCGATGACGAAATGATCCGGCAGGGTCTGCTGAACAAAACCGGCGCCCGCATGGGCCACATCTCGATTTCCGGGTCCAACGGCTCGATCGCCGCGTTCAAGGACCTGGATGTGAAACGCAAGATCTACGTCCACATCAACAATTCGAACCCCGTGCTCGACGACAATTCCCCCGAGCGCAAAGTGGTTCAAAATGCCGGCTGGGAGGTCGGCTTCGACGGAATGGAGATCAGGATATGACGGACATCCACCTGAAGGGCACCGCCCGCACCGACAACAAGCTCTGGTCGCATGAGGAATTCGAAGCCGCAATCCAGGCCGTCGGCGCCGAGCGCTACCACGACAAGCATCCGTTCCATAAGCTTCTCCACGGCGGCAAGCTGAAGAAGAGCCAAGTCGCCGCTTGGGCTCTCAACCGCTACTGCTACCAGTCGGCCGTGCCCCGCAAAGACGCCGCCCTCGTCAGCCGCACATTCGATCGCGAACTGCGCCGCGAATGGATGCACCGCGTCCTCGAGCACGACGGCTATGAAAACGACGACGGCGGCATTGAACGCTGGCTCGTCCTCACCGACGCCCTTGGCCTCGACCGCGACTACGTGCAGTCGATGCGCGGCGCCCTGCCGGCCACCCGCTTCGCCGTCGAAGCCTATGTCACCTTCGTGCGCGAACAGCCGCTGACCATCGCGGTTGCCTCATCGCTCACCGAACTCTTTGCGCCCAAGATCCACAAGGAGCGCATTTCCGGAATGCTGGAAGGCTACGACTTCATCGACGATCGTGTGATGGCCTACTTCAAGCAGCGCCTTGTGCAGGCCCCGCGCGACGCTGACTTTGCGCTCAACTACATCAAGCAGCACGCCGCCACCCGCGCCGAACAGGAAGCCTGCGTCGACGCCGTCCGCTTCAAGTGCAACGTGCTTTGGGTTCAGCTCGACGCGCTCTACCACGCCTACATCAACGGCAACGTGCCGCCCGGCGCGTGGCGCCCGGAGGATCTTCAGGCATGAGTATCGGCCAATACGCCAAACGCGAACGCATCCTGATCACAGGCGACTGCCGGCCGAGCCTGCCGCGCTTCGTAAAGATGCGTCACGACGCCGGCCGCGGACGCTGGATTCTTCTTGCCCCCGAACGCGTCTTCAACCCGGACGAGATCGCTGTCGCCGTGCTGCAGAAATGCGACGGCGTGCGCTCCGTCTCGGACATCGCAGACAGTCTCGCGGATGAGTACAAGGCCCCGGCCGATCTTATCCTGAAAGACATCGTCGATATGCTGCAGGACCTCGCTGACAAAGGCGTCTTGAACGCCGGCGAACCGGCCAAAACTTGAACGGAGCCAAGCCATGAACGAGGTCACCCCCGTCGAGACGAGCGCGATAGCCGCCGTCGATCCATCGTGCGCCCGCGCGCCCGTCGGCATGTTGTGCGAGTTGACGCATCGCTGCCCGTTGCAGTGCCCGTACTGCTCCAACCCGACCGATCTTGAGCGGGCCAACACCGAACTCACGACGGCCGAATGGCAGGACGTGATGCGTCAGGCCGGCGAACTCGGCATCCTCCAGGTCCATCTCTCGGGCGGCGAACCCACGGCCCGCAAGGACCTTGAGGAAATCCTCGACGCCGCCGTCAAGGCCGGCCTCTACACCAACCTCATCACCGCCGGTGTGACGCTCACGCGCGATCGCATGATGAAGCTCGCCGAGATCGGCCTCGATCACGTGCAGCTCTCCATTCAGGACGTCGATCCTGAAAACGCCGACCGCATCTCCGCCTACAAGGGCGGCTTCGCCAAGAAGATCGAAGTCTCCCAGTGGGCGAAAGAAGCCGGCATGGCGTTGACGATCAACGCGCCGATCCATCGCCAGAACATTCACAACGTCCCGCGCATGATCGAATTCGCCATCGAATGCGGCGCCGGTCGTATCGAAATCGCGCACGTCCAGTATTACGCCTGGGCGCTTCTCAATCGCTCGTCGCTGATGCCCACCCGCGAAAGCTTCATGACCGCTGCCAAGCAAGTTGAAGAGGCGCGCGAGAAGTACAAGGGCATCATCGTTATCGACATGGTCGTCCCCGACTACTACGCCAAGTTCCCCAAGCCTTGCATGGGCGGCTGGGCCAAGCAGATCCTGAACGTCACGCCGTCGGGCCGCGTACTGCCCTGCCACGCCGCCGAATCGATCACGCACCTGCAGTTCGACAACGTGAAGGACCGCAAGCTCGCCGACATCTGGCTCAACGGCGATGTCTTCAACAAGTACCGCGGCACCGAATGGATGAAGGAGCCCTGCCGCTCTTGCCCGCGCAAGGAGATCGATTTCGGCGGCTGCCGCTGCCAGGCCTTCGCGCTGACCGGAGACGCGACCAACACCGACCCCGCCTGCTCGCTGTCGCCGATGCACGAGGAATGGGCCAAGGTCGCCGAGGTGGAAAGCCACTCCACCCCGCCGGAATTCGTCTATCGCCGGGTCGGCGCCGCCAAGGTGACCGTTGGAGGCACCTGAAGATTGCGCGGGAACCCACTGGCAGAGCTTTGGTTGTCGGTGTAAAAGACGCGCCGGCTGAAATCTTCTTCGCTCGCGAGGGCGTAGATGTTTCACCGGGCCCTGGGGCCTAATTCACCTGGGGTTCAGGTGGACTTTGGCAATACAAAAGCTAAAGTCGCAAAAGTGGCTCCACGGACCGTAAAAATGGTTACCGTGCCACCCTCGGGAGGAAGTGCAATATGATGAAGTGGGTTATCGCCGCCGGTCTCATTCTGGCTGCTCCGTTCGCCGCCTCGGCTCAGGACGCCGAAGCCGGCAAGGCCGTATTCAAGAAGTGCTCGGCCTGCCATGCGTTCGGCAAGAACGCTCTCGGCCCCAACCTGACGTGCGTTGACGGCCGCGCCGCCGGTACCGCCGAAGGCTACGCCGGTTACTCGGATGCCGTGAAGAAGTCGGGCATCACCTGGGACGACGAGAAGCTCCTTGCATGGTTCGAAAAGGACGATGCTGTGATCCCCGGCAACAAGATGATCTTCCCGGCCGGCGTGAAGGACGCAACCGACCGCGCCAACCTGCTCGCCTACATCAAGAGCGAGTGCAAGAAGTAAGCGGTTCACCGTTTATGAGTTTTCGAAACCGCCGCCGGAGCCATCCGGCGGCGGTTTTCGTTTGCGCGACCTTTCCCCATGGAACAATCCGCGTCATTGGGCGGTTGCCTGCCGCCACACACACGCGAGCGGAGGAAGCTGCCATGGCGACCAACACCGAGGCCCGTCCCGGCCGAACCCCTCAGAACCCGGCGGATATCTCACCGACCGCGCCGGAAGATGATGCCCGCACGATTCTCATTAATGAGATCAACTGGGGCGCAGTCTTCGCCGGGGCCGCCCTGGCATTGTCGGCTCAGCTTATTCTAAACATGCTCGGTCTGGCTCTTGGCCTCGCCTCGTTCAGCCTTGCCGAAACCAACAACCCCGATGCCGATACCTTTTCGATGACGGCGGCGGCTTGGTGGGCCATCTCCGGCATCATTGCAGCCTTCCTTGGCGGGGTTGCCGCCGGTCGCTTGTCGGGCTCACCCAAACATACCACCGCGAGCTGGCACGGCCTGACCAGCTGGGCGTTCACGACGTTGGCGATCTTCTATCTCATCAGCTCCACCGCCGGCGCGATCGTCGGAACCGCGACCGACGCGGCAACGACCGCGGCCAGCACCATGGCCCGCACAGCCGGCGGCGCCATGCAGACTGCCGCGCAGGTGGCCGCTCCCTCCATAGCCAATCGATCCGATCCGTTCTCATCCATCGAGCAAAATGTTCGCGGTGCCGGCCAGGATCCAGCCGCCATGCGTGATGCCGCCGTCGCCGCTGTTCGCGCCGCAGTAACGAGCGATCCCGGCCAAGCCGAGCAGGCCCGCAACCGTGCCGCCGACGCGCTCGCCAAAGCTCAGAACATCACACCCGATCAGGCCCGTGCGCAGATAGCCCAATATGAAAGTCAGTACCGGCAGGCCGTCGAACAGACCAAGCAGCAGGCCACCGCCGCCGCTGAGCGGACCCGCGAGGCCGTTGCCCAAGGCTCGTTCTGGGGAGCGCTCGCCCTGCTTTTAGGCGCCGTAGCAGCGTGGTTCGGCGGACGCGCCGGTGTGGTCGACCCGACGATGACATCGTTCCACTTACCGGCCGCTTTCCGGAGAAGCTGATAAGCGGTCGAGCAGCACACAATCGCTCGTGTCGATGGCGGCGGCGAGGTCCTTCACCCGCCGCCCCCGCACGACCTCGTCAGGGGCGATATCAAGCAGCGGCACCACAACGAAAGACCGCTGTTCGATGAAGGGATGCGGGACTTTCAGGTCTGGCATATCAATCGTTTGACCATGATAGGTCAGCACGTCCACATCGACGAGGCGCGGCCCCCATTTCACTTTGCGCAAGCGGCCCATTTCATCTTCGACCGCAAGGCAGCGTCGCAAAAGCTCATGCGCGGGCACGTCGGTTGCAATCGCAGCCGCCGCATTGACGAACCAGTCCTGGTCAAGAATGCCCCAAGGTGCCGAGCGATAGAACCGCGACGTCGCCACCAATCGAACCATGCCGTCGCCGCACAGCAGATCGATCGCACGTTCAATGTTCTGGGCTTTATCGCCGACGTTCGACCCGATGCCGATCAGCGCGTCGTACGTCCCCCCCGACGCCGCCTGAGCTTCAGTCATACTTGATGTATGCAAAGCGCGGATCGGTCGGCGTGCCTTCCAGCGAGTTGTTCGTCTCTGACGCGGGCTGCCACTGGACCACCTCTTCGATCTTCTTCGCCAGATAGAGGTCCTTGTCCGTGATGCCCTTGGCTGAATGGGTCACGAGGCGCACTTCCACCCACGCATACGACGCCGTGAGATCGGGGTGATGCCACGCCGCCTCCGCCAGATGCCCGATGGTGTTGATCACCATCAGAGTTCCTTTCCAGCCGTTCGTCTTGTAGGTCCGCCTGATCCAGCCATCCTCCAGACGCCATGTCGGCAGGTTAGCGCCTAGCCAGGCGACAACGTCCGCCTCAGTCATTGCTTTTTCACGGGTTGCAGCCATTTCGCGGCGCTCCATTCAGTTCCAGGGATTGACTTTTCCGGCGTCACCGTAGATCGACTGAGGTCCGGCTTCAATCGCTCTCCCCGCCCTGCGCGGAGGCGCTTCGTACCCATCCCGCCAACCCCTGAACAACGGCTGCTCGACCGATGCGGGCTATCACCGTCAGCGCACCTGCCCGCCTGCATTTGGGCTTTGTCGATCTCAACGGTTCGCTCGGCCGCAAGTACGGCTCGATCGGTTTGGCCGTGGATCAACCCGCAACCACGCTCACCGTTCGACCGGCTCCTGAATTTCGCGCCAGCGGAACGGAAAGCGAGCGAGCGGAAAAGGCGCTGCGCCGCTTTGCCGGTCTCTTTTCTGGCAACAACACATACGAAGTCGACGTGCAGACGGCGATCCCCGCCCACGCCGGGCTTGGGTTCGGGAACCCAGCTGGCGCTCGCCATCGGCGCCGCCGTGCTGAAGCTCGCCGGCAGCCAGGCCTCCGCCAGTTCGCTCGGCGAAGTCGTCGAACGCGGCGCCCGTTCCGCGATCGGCATCACGGCGTTCGAGCGCGGCGGCTTTATTGTCGATGGCGGCCGCGGCACATCCGGCCATCCGCCGCCGACCGTGGTGCGCCTCGACTTCCCCGCCGACTGGCGCGCCATTCTCGTCCTCGATCCGCGCGACGTCGGCGTTCACGGCGAAAAGGAAAGCGCCGCCTTCCAGGCCCTGCCCGATTTCCCCGAAGCGCTTGCCGGCCATCTCTGCCGCCTGACCCTGATGCGGCTCTTGCCCGGGATTGTCGAAAAGGACATCGCCTCCTTCGGCTCGGCCTTGAGCGAAATCCAGACCATCGTCGGTAACCATTTCTCCGCCGCCCAAGGTGGCGCACCGTGGTCGAGCCCGGCCGTCGGCCACATGGTCCGCCGCCTGGGCGAGGCGGGCGCGACCGGTCTCGGACAGAGTTCGTGGGGCCCGACCGGCTTTGCCTTCGTGGACAGCGAGACTGCGGCGCACCGTCTCTATTCATCTTTAGTCGAAGAGGCTAAAGCGACGGGGCTCGATCTGAAAATTGTGCAGGGTCGCAACACCGGCGCCGTCATCGGCCCCGCCTGACCCGCTTTCGTATTCACCGGGGAGACCAAGAAAATGACCCAAGAAGCGACGCCCATCCTGCACATGCTCGACCCGCGCAAGCACGTCAGCCCCTTCGACGTGAACATGGCCGCCGATGCGGGCTACAAGGTCATCGTCCCCTACACGAACGTCGAAGTGCAGGACGTCACGCCGCTGATCCAGGACGCCATCTTCTCCCGCCCGCCGAACTATGGTGTGCGCACCGGGTTCTTCATGGGCGGCAAGGACGCCATCATGGCGCTCGACATGCTCGACGCCGCCAAGAAGGCCCTCGTCCCCCCGTTCGAGTGCTCCACCTTCGCTGACCCAGCCGGCTCCTTCACCACTGCCGCCGCCATGGTCGCCTGCGTCGAGCGTATCCTGAAGCTGAAGTTCGGCCGCTCCTGGAAGGGAACGCGCGTCGCCGTGTTCGGCGCCACCGGCGTCGTCGGCTTCGCCTCGTCGATCATCTCCGCGCTCGAAGGCGCCCAGGTGCAGCTCGTCGCCCACCGCGGCGTCGACCGCGTCATCAAGAGCGCCGCCGTGTCCAAGGAACGCTTCGGCGTCGACCTCGAGCCCGTCAACGGTGAGACCGCCGAACAGCGCGCTGAAGTCGTCAGGAACGCGGAAGTTATTTTCGCCGCGGCCGCTGCCGGCGTGCAGGTCGTCTCCAAGGAGATGCTCAAGGCCGCGCCCAATCTGCTCGCCATCGCCGACGTCAACGCGGTACCCCCCGCCGGCGTCGAAGGCATGGACCTGTTCATGGACGGCGCGCCGCTCGGCGACACGAACATTCTTGGCGTCGGTCCGCTGGCCATCGGCGACATCAAGTACAAAACCGAATCCGGTCTCTTCAAACAAATGCTCGAGTCCGACAAGGCCCTCTCGCTCGACTTCCGCCACGCCTACATCAAGGCCAAGGAACTCACCGGCCTCGTCTGATCGCCGTCTTCATCCCCTCTCCCCGCACGCGGGGAGAGGGTTAGGGTGAGGGGCAGCCGCTAGCTCGAATGCGGATGCTGCCCCTCACCCCAACCCTCTCCCCATTGCAAGAGCAATGGGGAGAGGGAGAAACATGGCATCCCCTGACACCACTAGGGCGCAATGCGTTCTCATCGCCGCGTTCTCCGGACGCGCACTCGCGCAATCCGCACGCCGCGCCGGGTTCATTCCCCTCGTTGTCGATTGCTTCGGCGATCTCGACACGCGTGCAGCCGCCCACGAACTGATCTGCCTGCCGGCCCGCGTCCAAGTCGGCTTCATTAAGCGACCGCTCATCGCCGCGCTTGAAAGCCTTGTCGCCAACGCCCCGGCGCCACCCATGGGCCTCGTGCTCGGCGGCGGCTTCGAATGCAATCCAAAGCTCGTCGCAGCACTCGGTGAACGATTTCACCTGATCGGCAACAGCGCCGACACGATCCGCCGCGTCAAAGACCCGACGGAGTTCTTCGGCACGCTCGCCCGGCTCGGCATTCGCCATCCGCAAACGCAACTCACGCCACCAGCCCATCACGAAGGTTGGCTGATGAAGCGCATCGGCGGCAGCGGCGGCCTGCACATTCACTACTGTCCCGACAGCTTCGAGCCCGACCCGCGCCGCTACTTCCAGCGCGAGGAAAAAGGCGACGCCATTTCTGTCCTGGCAATTGCAAGCCAACGCGGCACCGCCGTCGCGCTCTCCCGCCAGTGGTCGTCTCCGCGCAAACGCCGACCCTACCGCTATGGCGGCGCGGTCTCCGGCATCACCGTTGATGCAGACCTCGAAACCCGCCTCGTCGACACCGCACTGACCGTCATTTCCGAGTTCGGCCTCATCGGTCTCATACTCGCTCGACTTCGTCCTGCACGAGGGCGAACCGTTGCTGCTGGAAGTAAACCCCCGCCCCGGCGCCACACTCGACATCTTCGACGATGCCTCCGGCAGTCTCTTTGCCGCCCACGTCGCCGCCAGTTCAGGCGAGAACCCCGCCATGATCCTTAAAGGGCGCTGGCAACCTCCGCGCGCCGCTGCCGCCGCCTACCTTTATGCCGACCACGGCGCGATCACGGTCCCAACGATCGCCTGGCCGGACTGGGCCGCCGATCGCCCCGTTGCCGGCGCGCAGATCGCGCGCGGCCAACCACTCGCCACCGTCACCGCCACCGCATTAACCAGCCACGACGCGGAAAACCTCTGCCGCGCGCGCTTATCCGCACTGGCTGAACTCGTGTATGAAGGCTCCAAACCGGAAGGAAACGTCAGGATATGACCATGCATTTCAATCAGGCGCCGAGCGTCAACGCACGCGCATCGCACATTGTCGAACAGATCGTCACGAACGCCGCCGCCCTTCGCTGCGCCGTCTCCACCGGCGAAAACGGTGAGCGCCTTGTCGATCTTGGAGCCAACGTGCCCGGCGGCCTCGAAGCGGGCCGTCTGCTCGGCGAGGTTTGCATGGGCGGCTTCGGTACCGTGCAGATCACGACATCATCGGGTCTGGCCAACTGGCCCCTCGGCGTCGTCGTCCACTCGTCGAACCCGGTCATCGCCTGCCTCGCCAGCCAGTACGCCGGCTGGACGATCACCGAAGACGCCAGCGGCTTCTTCGCGCTTGGCTCCGGCCCCGCCCGTGCACTCTCGCGCGTCGAGGAACTGTACAAGGAACTCGGCTACGTCGATCATCACAACAAGGGCGCGCTCGTCATCGAAGGCGACAAAGCCCCGCCCTCATCCGTGGCAGCCAACGTCGCCGCCGCATGCGGGATCGCACCCGCAAACCTCACGATCCTCTACGCGCCGACCGGCAGCCTCGCCGGTACCGTCCAAATTGCCGCCCGCGTGCTCGAAGTCTCACTCCACAAGGCCCACGCCCTGCATTTCCCGCTGGAGAACATCATCGACGGCTATGGCGTCGCCCCCCTCGCCCCGCCGATCCCCGACTTCGTCAAAGCTATGGGCCGCACGAACGATGCCATCATCTACGGCGGCCGCATCCAACTGTTCGTAAAGGGCACCGACGCCGACGCCAAGAAACTCGCCGACGCGCTGCCGTCGAACACGTCGTCGTCCTACGGCAAGCCGTTCGCCGAAACCTTCGCCGAAGTCGGCGGCGACTTCTACAAAATCGACGCCATGCTCTTCTCGCCCGCTCTCGTCACCGTCTCAAACCTCGACACCGGCACATCCTTCCAGACCGGCAAACTCGCCCCCGAAATCGTCGAGGCGAGCTTCAAGTAGATTTCCCTCTCCCCGTCCGCACGGGGAGAGGGTCAGGGTGAGGGGCAGCATCCGCACGGGCACACGTAACTGCCGAAAGATTGATCCATGACCACGCCGCCGTTCTCCATCACTGCTCGCAGTCCCAATGCACCGGGACCGCGCATCGTCCTCTTCGTCGAGGACGGTGGCGGTGATTGGCATGCGCGGCGGCTGCGCGAAGCACTCCAGGCGCGCGGCGCGCAGGTCGTCACCACGTGCCTCAAGTTCTGCGCCTTCGACACGCGACTGCCGTCCGGCATCCATATTCCGGGCTTCGATGGCGACCTCCCCGATGGCGCCTTCGTCCGCTCGGTTTCCACCGGCAGCCTTGAACAGATCACGCTCCGCCTCGGCATCCTGCATGCGTTGCGCGAAAGCGGCGTGCGCGTGTGGAACGACGCCCGCGTCATCGAACGCTGCGTCGACAAATCGACGGCCACGTTCCTGTTCCAGATGGCCGGCCTACCCGTCCCTCTGACACACGCCGCCGAAGGCATCGAGACCGCCCGCAAGTTCGCGTTCGATCAATCCGGCAGGCCGATCGTTGTGAAGCCGCTGTTCGGCAGCCAGGGCAACGGCGTCCGCCGCATCGAAACACCCGATCAGCTTCCCGAACCCTCCGAAGTTGGCGACGTCTATTACGTGCAGCGCTATCTGCGCGGCGACGCCGATACGCAATTCGAAGACTGGCGCCTGTTCGTCTCGCGCGGCCGTGTGCTGGCCGCGATGGCGCGCGTCGGCCAAACCTGGATCACCAACGTCCACCAGGGCGCCAAGCCACACCCGATCGAAACCGATCCCGAGATGACGCATCTCGCCCTCGAAGCCGCCCGCGTGATCGGTGCCGACTACGCCGGCGTCGATCTCATCCGCGACGAAGCCGGCAAGCTCATGGTGCTGGAGATCAATTCCAACCCCGCATGGAAGGGCCTGCAAAGCGTCACTGACGTCAACATCGCCTGGACACTTGCCGACGACTTCCTTGCAGCCCTGACACAAAAAGCCAACGCATGATCGCCGCGCTACCGCGTAACGTCATCGCGGAGGCCTATATCGCCGCCTGCCGCCTGGAAGTGCGCACACTCAAGCCCGGCAATGTCCACATCTTCGCCGATGGCCACCGCATGACGGTCGCTGACTTCGACCACAGCGCGAACGCATCCGCCCCGTTCATGGCCGATCCCGCTCTGTCAGTCGGAGATCGCATCCTCAAAGCCGTCGAAGCCACCTTTGCCGCGGTCGCAACGAACACCAACCTCGGCATCGTCCTGCTCTGCGCACCCCTCGCCGCAGCAGCCCAACATTGCGCGGAAAGCGCATCCTTTGCCGACAGCCTGCATGCCGTCCTCGCCGATCTCGATCACAACGATGCCCGCGCGGTCTATAAAGCGATCGCCATGGCCAATCCCGCGGGCCTCGGCTCAGACAAAGCCGGCGATGTTCGAGCAGAACCACCTGCAGATTGGACGCTCCTTGACGCCATGCGCGCCGCGGCCCCGCGCGACATGATCGCGCAAGAATACGCTACGGGCTTCGCAAGCATCCTCGAAAACGCCCGCACCTTGACCGAAGACATCGCATCCGGCGCCGCGCCCGAAGATGCGCTCGCACTCCTCTTTCTGCGCCGCCTCTCCGAACGCCCCGATACCCACATCATCCGAAAGCACGGGCCCGCACTGGCCCACCGCGTCGCCGCGCGTGCCAAGGAAACACTCGCCACACTCGAACTCAAATCCGCATCCGGAATCGCAAAACCAGAAAACCGCTTACGCCTTCTGGAACTTGATGCGGAATTGAAGTCTTGGGGTGCAAATCCCGGTTCACTTGCCGATCTTATGTGCGCCAGCGCTTTCGCCGCAATGCTTGCCAATGCCATTGGCGATTGCATCACCGCAGAGCCAAACCACCCCAATTAACCGCAAAAAGCCCGCGATCCGTTCCCTAAAAAATTGCGCGAAGTTGTAACAACGCATTGTGATATCTATACTAAATGCGGCAGGTTGGACTAAAGACGGATCGCCTCTTGTCGAACAGGGGGCTCTGTGGCTAATAGGGCCCGGTGCTCTAGGCGCGCCGCTATCTGGTGATCCGGTCCGGTGTCGCTTTTTTCACCGTTCCCTGTCTCTACCGATAGCTTGGGACGATCGTGACCGGCCACCCGGGGTACCCGGGACGTGCCGGCTCACATTTGTATGTTCGAAACTGGGAGGAACCCCACTTATGGCCAAGATTAATCGCGTACTGGTCGGCGAGTCGCTCGTCGGCGACGGCAACGAAGTCGCACACATCGACCTCGTCATCGGACCGCGCGGCTCTGCTGCCGAGACCGCGTTCGTCAACGCCCTCGCCAACAACAAGGACGGCTTCACGACGCTTCTCGCCGTGATCGCGCCGAACCTGGCCTGCAAGCCCAACACGATCCTGTTCAACAAGGTCACCATCAAGGACGCCCGTCAGGCCGTCCAGATGTTTGGCCCCGCTCAGTACGGCGTTGCTAAGGCCGTTCAGGACTCGGTTGCCGAAGGCATCATCCCCGCGAACGAAGCTGACGACGTCTATGTCCTCGTCGGCGTGTTCATCCACTGGGAAGCCTCGGACGACGCCAAGATCCAGGACTTCAACTACCGCGCTACCAAGGAAGCGATCGCCCGCGCCGTTGCCGGCAAGCCGACCGCAGCCGAAGCCACCGCTCAGCGCAACTCGGCAGCCCATCCGTTCGCTGCCAAGTCTTGAAGCGGAAACCGTCCACAGCAGGAAAAGACCAATAATGCTCCGCCGATGAAAGCGGGTCTGCTGCAGCGATTGGGAAGAATACTCTCTGGCCGTTGGAACGGCTGACACGTCGAGTGGGCTCCCCAAACCACTCGCAATGTGTGGACTGAAAAACTTCAGCCGGCGATCTGTTCCAGATCGCCGGTTTTTATTTTGCCTGCATGCAAGGCGCTCGCGATAAGAACGCCCGATGCGCCCGAATCCTTCAGCGCCCGCACATCATCGATATCGCGAACACCGCCAGCCGCGAACACGCGACGCTTGGGGCCGGCCATTTCCGCAATCGCCGCCACGCGCTTCAGATCAGGCCCCTCGCCGCGCCCAACGCTCGCCAGCGTCATGACGATGATCGCCCCCGGCCAGACCGAGGGGTAAGCGAGCAGTTCCGGCGGCCCCATGAATGTCAGCCCGTGAAAGTCGAGCGAGAGAATGCCCGTGCGGTTCAGCGGTTTGCCGCCCAGCACAGACTGGCACGCGCCTGCCGCAAGCAGCGTCTCCGATCCGATGACCGGCCGCACCCGTTGATGCGAGGGTTCGGCTTCGATGCTGCCATCGTCGAGCCAGACGTCCCCACCCTCCCATGCGTCCGCGACGCGGCTATGGATGTGGCGGTTCGTACCTCGGCCCTCGATACCGTCGAGGTCTGCTAAGTACAGTGTTGGAAACGGGAAGACAGATTGGTATCCGCGTGCGACAGCAACCGGGTCCGGGCTGTCCGCAAGCGGTGACTTGATCGGCCTGTAGTGGGCTCTTTCGCCGGCGACCGCGCGCACAGCGACACCACCCCGTATATCGATGACCGGGATAATCAGCATTCTCATTTATCCTCCCGGGGCAGATACGTGACCCAGAGCAGAATTTATTGCAAGGGACCAGATCACACATGACCGTCCGTGCGGGCCTCGATGTGGGCGGAGCGCATCTTAAAGTTGCCGTGGTCGAGAATGGGCGCACCATTGCGGTGCAGCAATTTCGCTGCCGACTTTGGTTGGGGCTGGAGAAACTCGAGACCGCTCTGCGCAAGGCGGCACCTCTGCTGTCCCGCGCCGACGAATTCGCCATCACCATGACCGGCGAACTCTCGGATGTATTTCCCGATCGCATCACCGGCGTTCAAACCATTGTAGCGCGCATGGCAACCAAGTTTGGATCCAAAGCGCAGTTCTGGATGGGGCCGCGCGGGTTCGGCTCGGCGGACGATGCACGCTCGCATCCCCGCGATGTCGGCTCCACCAACTTCCTCGCCACGGCCGCACTCGCCGCCCGCACGTACCCTGACGCGCTCATCATCGACTTCGGATCAACCACCGCCGACATCATTCCCATTCGCGATGGGGCCGCCGCAGTGACCGGCCTCACCGACGCCATCCGTCAGACGACAGGCGAACTCGTCTATACGGGCTTCACGCGCACCGCCGTCATGGGTGTCGCCACGCGCGCGCCGTTCAATGGCGAATGGGTAACATTTGCACGCGAGCACCTCGCCACCATGGCCGACATTCGCCGCATTCTTGGAACCGATCTCACTGAATTCGACCAGCACGCAACTGCGGACGGCAAGGACAAATCGATCGCCAGCAGCACCGTTCGTCTCGCCCGCATGCTCGGCCGCGACGCCACAGAAGGTACGGCCGCCGATTGGCACACGGTCGCGTCATATGTGCGCGAAGACCAACTCAGATCGATACACGACGGCGCCCTGCAAGTGCTCTCGCGCACGCCGCTCCCCGAGGCAGCGCCAGTTATCGCTGCCGGTATCGGGGCCGCCGATGTCTCAGTCATCGCGTCACGGCTCGGCCGCCGCGTCATTGCCTTCGCGCAACTCGCCAATGCGGCACCCGACATCGCACCTTGGGCGACGGCCTGTGCGCCGGCCGTATCCGTCGCACTCCTGATGAACTGACCTTCAAAGCCGCCCCGCCGTCACGCTCGATGATGCGCCCGATACCGATCGTCTGACGGCCAACATGCATTGCCTGCGGGCGCCGGCTATTCGCGCCGGCCAAATTGATCGAAAGCAAGGCACGCCCGTGTCTTGAATGCGTTATGGTGGCGCTTCACGGTCCCGGGGCGACGTCGCCATGTCTAAGAGATCCGCAGTGCTGCACTCGCGCCAGACGATGGTGAGCGACCAGTTGGTCCGACGCGGCATACGCGACGCACGCGTTCTGGACGCCATGCGCCAGGTCCCGCGCGAGGAATTCGTGGATCGTGCGAACCGCGCGCACGTCTATGAAGATCGCCCGCTCCCGATCGGCTCCGGCCAAACGATCTCGCAGCCTTATATCGTCGCCTACATGATCGAAGCGCTGCAGTTGAAGGGCGGCGAAAAGGTCCTCGAAATCGGCGGCGGTTCAGGCTACGCAGCAGCCGTCCTGGCCCGCATCGCAGACCATGTCTTCACCATCGAGCGACTGCCTGAACTTGCAACGCGCGCGCAATTGAACCTGGCCGCAGCAGGCGCCCGCAATGTCACGGTGCGCTGCGCCGATGGCACTCAAGGCTGGCACGAGCAAGCGCCCTTCGATGCGATCCTCGTCTCCGCGGGCGCGCCGGAGGTCCCCCGTCCGCTCCTGGATCAGTTGAAGATCGGCGGCACGATGGTCGTGCCCGTCGGCTATGACCCCACGTCGCAGGATCTCATCCGGGTGCTGCGCACCGCGACTGACAACTTCGAACGCACCACACTGACAAGCGTGCGCTTCGTGCCGCTCATCGGCGAAGAAGGCTGGGAACCGGGCAACCTGTAGGCAACGTCAAGGAGCGACCGACACACCCATCGGACGCGCGGAAACGTCTTCTCCGCTGACAAAAGCGCTGGCATCGCGATTATAAAGATCGTTGCGGAAGTGCACGACCCCATTATCGACCCACGCGGTCAAATAGACGAAGTGCACCGGGACCGGCTGCTTCAATCGAACGGTCGATTGCTGTCCGGCTGCAACGCGGTCTTTCAGCGCCGCACCCGACAGCCCATCCTGTCCTGCCATGACCCAATCCGCCACGCCATAGAAGTTCTGGAGCCGTACGCAGCCCGCGCTCACCGCCCGCTCGAAATAGTCGAACAGGTTCTTCATCGGCGTGTCGTGCATGTAGACGATGTGCTTGTTGGGCATGTCAAAACGCAAGACGCCCAGCGCATTCTGCGGACCCGGATCCTGCCGGAACACATATCGCTCCGCTTCAGGGCCCCACCAGTTGACACTTCCCGGATCGACTTCGTCACCACCGAAACTCGAGAAAACGCGGATGCGCTCTTTGTAAAGGTAACCCGGATCCTTGCGGATCATCGGGATCAGCGCCGCCTTTGCAATCGTTCCCGGCACGTGCCAGTAGGGCAGCGTGTTCAAAGCCTGCACCTGCGCCGATACGACCGGCGTCGGCGTCGCCCGCTTGCCGGCAATCGTGCGGCTCGTGACGGCCACCGTGCCCCCTTGCACACCCTGCAATTCGAAGCTCGCCGCATTCATGAGAATAAAGCGCTGCTGTGTTGATATGCGCGGAAGCAGTTCCTGCATGCGCTGCAGATTGAGTTCCAGCTGCCGCACGCGCACGTCGAGCGGGACGTTCAGCAGCCGCTGCGTGATGCCATAAACGATACCCGTCGGCTCCACGCCGTTGCGCAGCTGAAACCGCTTCACCGCCGCCTCGACGGTTTCGTCGAAGGCATAGGGATCGCCGCGCCCACGCAGATCTCCGAGCAGCGTCAGCCGCGCGCGAAGATCGGCAACCGCCTGTCCCGTATCGCCGTAGCGCATCGTGGTCTTGTTCGGCAGTTCACCCGGCTGCGGCTGCCGCGCCAAACCACGGTAGAGTTCCAGCGCCCGCGCCATCTCCGCGACCGCTTCGTTGCTGACCCAGACTGTCCGGCTGGGCTCCGGCGGCGGAATGCGCTCGCGCGACAGTGCCGGCGTTGTAAGGCCGGTCAAAGCCACGACTGCAATGAACATGAGACGGCGAAGCAGAGACTGCATAATGGACCGCCGCCTCACCACATTGGCGGCGCATAGAGCACGCCCCCGCGCTTCCACAGCGCGTTGATGCCACGCTCCATGCCGAGCGGACTGCCCTTGCCGAGATCGGCGTCGAACATCTCGCCGTAGTTGCCGACCGCACCGACGACATCCCGCAGCCACGCCTTCGACAAGCCCAGAGCTTCACCGTTACGGCCCGCGCCGTCCACCAGCCGCGCCGCGTCTCCTTCGAGCGCACCACCGCCGGAAGCGGCCTGCTTCGTGAGCCCCGCTTCCTCTGCGTTGACAAGACCCGCGAGCGTCCAGCGCACGACCTCGATCCATTCCCGGTCATCCTGGAGGACGACAGGCCCCAGCGGCTCCTTTGAAATCACCTCCGGCAGAACAGCATGCTTCTCCGGCTCGGGGAGCCCCGCGCGATCCGAGAACAAGGATGTGCGATCTCCCGAGACCGCATCGCACTCGCCTTTGCCATAAGCCGCGAGCATAGCCGCACGATTGGGAAATGACGCCAGTTCGACATCCATCGCGTGCGTCTTGAAATAGTACCCTGCGTTCGCCTCCGACGTGGTGCCGCTCTCCACGCACACCTTGAGGCCCGATAATTGTTGCGCCGAGACGAGGCCGCGCTCGTCGCTCGTCATGAAGCCCTGGCCGTCGATGTAGAGAATGCCGGCGAATTCCAGGCCCGCCACGTCGCGATCCATGGTCCACGTGGTGTTACGCGCGAGCAGATCGATCTTTCCAGCTTTCAGCGTATCAAACCGCACGGCCGTATCGACGGGGACAAATTCGACCTTGTTGGCATCCCCGAACACGGCCGCCGCCACCGCGCGACAGAAATCAACATCGAGGCCGATCCAGCTGCCCGCGTCCGTCTGCTTGGAAAAGCCGAGCAGGTCCGTATTGATGCCACACAGCAGCTTGCCGCGCGCGCGAACCTCAGTCACCTTTCTTGAAACCGGCAACCCGCCAGTTTCGATTGCGGCGGGTGTGGTCGATGTTGCAACCGGCGCTGGTGCCGATTGTGCAGAAGGAACAGCAGCAGTTGGAACGGCACCGGGAGCACCGGCCGCAGCTTGTGGTGTGGCTGGTGTGGCTGTCGCGCTAGGCTTCTGGGCTGTTGGAGCCGGACGGCAACGGCTGCGCGCCGCCGTCACATATTCGCCTGGCACGCCGCCCTTCACCTCGCAGGTGCATGGACCCGCCGCGCCATCGCGCAATGCGCACAACCGGTAGCTCTGCGCGGTTGCCTCGGCAGCGAACGCCAGCAAACCGGCCACAGCTACCACGGCGGCAAACCCGCCCTTCGACGCGAAACTCATCCCCACCCCGTCTTGCAATATGTCGCGCCAACGTTGTGGCGCCATTATCTTGGCCGTGACCATAGCCACAAAACGCGACATATGAAAAGCGCGGTGCGGAAAAGCTGTGGATGCTGGTCGAATAATGGCCGGGCTGGTAGAAGCACGGGCGACGGAAAATTCGGGAGGCTGCATGAAAGTCGCCGCAGTCATCTACGGCATGGGCGAAGCCGATCGCGTCGACGCGATCTTATCAGCATTGGCCACCCAGCTCCGCCGCGAAGGCGTCCAGCTTGCAGGCGCCGTGCAGCACAACCGCACCCAATCCTGTAGTCCGTGCTCCGACATGATCATAGAAGATCTGGCGACGGGTCAGCTGTTGGAGATTTCGACACCCGTCGAGCAGTCCCGCGGCGGCTGCCGCCTTGATGCGACCGCGCTCGAAGACGTCGCTGGCATCGTCGCCAATGGCCTCGAACGCCCCGTCGAACTCGTCATGATCAACCGCTTCGGCAAGCAGGAAATGATCGGAAACGGCTTCCGCGGTCTCATTGAAAGCGCCGTCGCCCGTGACATCCCGGTGCTCACCGCCCTCAACGGGGTCCACCGCGCCGCCTGGGACGCTTTCGCGGCCGGCATCGCCGATACCCTACCCCCCGACGCGACAGCGATCGAACACTGGTGCCGTAAAGTTCTCGTGCCGCTCCCCGTGGCGAGCACCTGACTGCCACGACACGCTCAGCATTCCCAATTCGGGCCGAAGGCCCGGGGAGCAACGCGACCCGGCGCGAGCGCCGCCCATGCGGAGCGCCCCGCGGGCGCGTGAGCCAGACAAAACCAACACTTCGGGCCGAAGGCCCGGGGAGCAACGCGTCCCGCCGCAAGCGGCGCCCATGCGGAGCGCCCCGCGGGCGCGTGAACCAGACAAAACCAACACTTCGGGCCGAAGGCCCGGGGAGCAACGCGACCCGGCGCGAGCGCCGCCCATGCGGAGCGCCCCGCGGGCGCGTGAGCCAGACAAAACCAACACTTCGGGCCGAAGGCCCGGGGGAGCAAGGCGACCCGGCGCGAGCGCCGCCCATGCGGAGCGCCCCGCGGGCGCGTGAGCTCAAAAATGGTGGAAGGGGCTGGATTCGAACCAGCGTAGGCGAAGCCAACGGATTTACAGTCCGTCCCCTTTAGCCACTCGGGCACCCTTCCATCCTCGTTGGATCCGCCCTCCGCGGACGGTTGCGGCGGCACCCAAACGAAATCGCCCTGCGCGGCTTCGAGCGACAGGGCAAGCGCGTCCTTATCCCGGCGGTAGCCGCCGATGTCAATTGGAAAAGCACCCCGTTTCCGTGTAGGGGAACACCACGAGACCGGAGCCCGTTTTCGCCCCCCCGGCGAGCCCAGAGAGCCGTACAAGAGCCATGCAGGATGACAGCAAGGGTAAGCCCCGTTTCAAGCCGCGCTCTGGGTTGAGCCCGAAGCCCAAAGGCGGCTTCAGAGGCGGCCGCAAGGGCGGCGGATCGGGCTTTCATAAGCGCCCACACGGTCGACCGCGCAGCTCGGAACCCGCCGAGGACGATGGTCTCGTGCGTCTGTTTGGTTTCCACCCGGTCGAGGCGGCGCTGCGCAATCCCGACCGCGTCCTGCTCCGTCTGCTGGCGACCGAAAATGCCGCTCACCGCCTGGCCGAACCCATTACCGCCCGCGGCCTGACACCGGAGAACGTCTCCCCGCGCGAGCTCGATCGCCTCCTGGGTGCGGATACGGTCCACCAGGGGCTCCTGCTCGAGACCGAGCCGCTGCCCGAACCCGATCTTGAGGAGCTCGCCGAAGCGGCCGTCACCGGTGGCCCGCTGATCCTGCTCGATCAGGTGACCGACCCGCACAATGCCGGCGCCATCCTGCGCTCAGCCGCGGCCTTTGGAGCCTCGGGCGTCATCACTACGCGCCGCCACAGCCCGCCGCTCAACGGCACGCTCGCCAAATCTGCCTCGGGTGCGCTGGAACTCGTCAAGATCGCGCAAGTCCAAAACCTCGCCCGCGCCATGACGGATCTGCGCGAGGCGGGCGTCACGATCCTCGGGCTCGACGGCACCGCGACCGGGAACATCGAAGACGAACCCTTCACCGGCCCTGTCGCGATCGTGCTTGGCGCGGAAGGCAAGGGCCTGCGACAGTTGACGGCTGAGAGTTGCGACCGTCTGGTCAAGATCAGAACCGCCGACGATCTTCGCAGCCTCAACGTATCCAATGCTGCCGCCGTCGCGCTGCACACCGCTCTCATCAAGAAGCGCGTGTAACACCGCGGCTCAGTTCAGGTGCCACGTCAGGCCGGCACGAACGACGCCAACATCGAGGTCATCGAGAGCCCCGCTCGATGGCTCGAGCCAGTACTGCAGACCTTCGACGCGCGCGCTCCAGTTGTCGGCGAACTTGTATTCGAGACCGCCGCCGAGCACGAGGCCATCGAAATCGCCCGATCCGCCGAACGTCGTCGCATCCGCCCATGCATAGCCGAGCGTGCCATAGAGAAGCGCGTTGCCGAGGGAATAGCCGGCCCGTGCACGAATGCTGGCCAGATAATCGACATCGAGGATGCCGTCTTCCATCCACGATCCGGTGTAATCGCCCTCGACGCCGATGACCGTGTTGCCGATCTGGTAGTTATAGCCCAGATGCATGCCGAGCAGTCCGCCGCTGACGTCGAACGCTGCGGGCTCATCGAACACTTCGCCGTAGCCGACACTCGCGCCCGCATAGAAGCCGGTCCAGATAGCCGGATAGTCCTGCGCGGCCGCAGGGTTCGACAGAGCAAGCGTACCCAGCACAGCGGCGCTGCAGACAGACGCAAACTTCATTCACCAAACTCCTGAACTGAGGGCCGAAGTTTTTGCCACGCCTAGCTTGCATGGGGCCTTCGAACACCCGCTCATGCACGACGGAAAGCGGGCGTGGTGATGGCTCACCTCGCCCGTTCTCATGTCAAACTGGTGAATTACTCGCAGACCGTGTCGCGCCAGCAGGTCCAGCGGCCACCGCGACAGACTTCATCGCCGTAACGGTTCTCAAAACAGCGGCGGCCGACCCAGCCGCATTCCTTCGGACCCTTGTAGCAAACCTCGTCGTAAGCGCGATAACCGCGGTCATGATAACCGTCGCGTGCATGCGCATAGGCGCCGAGCACGCCTAGTCCGATGATACCGGCTGCGATGCCGGCAGCGACACGCCCGCCCCGTCCTGCTTCAGCCGGCGCGGTGTTCGTGGTCATCACGGCGCCGAACGCCAGCGTGATGGCCAAAAAGGACGCCATGAGTTTTTTCAGCATTGTCGTTCCCCATGAGTGGCGTTCGCTCGAAATCAATGCCGTGCGAAGCCATGTGTTCGTTAGACGATCAGCTTCCGCCGTCGTTACGCTTCACCTAACCAAAAGCCACATGAATGCGGCATGAACGTGCTGATCGCGCTACGTTTTTGCGGCGCAGTTGGTCTCATCGTGTGACCAACGAAATGGAACACGACACCACAAACGCAACATGGCCGGAACGTATCCGGCCATGCGCTTATTCCAAATTTGAAGTGTCGATCACCAGTGACCGTGGCGAATGCGCCCGTGATGATAGGCGTGCCAGGCGCGATGATGATAATGACGATCCGGATAACCCCAAGCCGCATAGTAGGGCGGGTGAACATAGTGCCTGCGACCGCGAGCGCGCAGCACGTGCGCCGGCTTCCAATATCCGGAATTGTAGTACGGATAGTAGCCCCGCGGCTCATACCGGTAGGCGTATGGGTCGCCATAGCCGTAGCGCTCGCGCACAAACACGTGACGATAGCGTGGATAGTACCCGTAGTGAACGACGGTGCGATCGTTGCCGCGATAATGGCGATGACCGGCCTCGGCTGGCGATGACGGCAGGCCGCCCAAGGCGACCATGACCGCCAGAATGGCCAGCACTATGAATTTACGCATGACAAGCTCCCAGGTTGAGCAATGCATTCCAGCGACGATTGTTGTCGAAAACCAATAACACCCGTTTAAGCAACTTGGATGAATTCACAAACGAATTACACTTCCATTGCTTCGTTCCGGAACAATTGAGTTAACGGTTTACTTTTCCAACCCCGCCCGGCCGTAGGTTTTGAATTTCTCCACGACAACCGCCATTTCCTCTTCCGGCAGCAGCTTCGCCGGCCCCAGCATCAGCACCTTCAGATATTGCTCAGCCAGCACTTCCACTTCGTGGGCGAGCTCCAGGGCCGCCGCGAGCGATGTCCCCATCGCCACCTGCCCGTGGTGGGCCATGAGACACGCTTTGCGCGATGCCAGCCCGGCGGCCACATACTCGGCCAATTGCGCCGTACCGAACGTTGCATACGGCACCAGCGGAATATCGCTGCCACCGGCCACCGCCACCATGTAGTGAAACGCCGGGATATTTCGGCCCGCACACGCCAGCACGGTCGCGTGCAATGAATGCGTATGCACGAGTGCATTCAAATCCGACCGAGCACGATAGGCTGCGAGATGAAAATGCCATTCCGTCGATGGCGCCCGCTGCCCCGAAGCGACAGCCCCATCGCCATCGACAAACACGACATCGGCGCCATCCATCTCGTCGTAGGCAAGAGCCGACGGCGTAATCAGCATCCCGTCGTTGAACCGCGCCGACACATTGCCCGAACGCCCAGGCGATAAACCTGACGCGCTCATCGCCCGCGCCGTCGCGACGACTTCTGCGCGCACCTGTTCCTCGCCGGCCGGGAGTTTCGCCGTCATGCCGCCACTTGCCCACCGGGATAGAGTTGCAGAAGCCCCTCACGCGACGCCGCGCAAATGCCCCGCTCCGTGATGAGCCCCGTGACGAGCCGCGCCGGCGTCACATCGAAAGCCGGATTGGCCGCCCGGCACCCGTCCGGCGCAATCTCGAACTGATGCACCTCGCCCTCAGCCGTCCGCCCCGAGAGCTTCAAGACTTCATCCCCCGAGCGCTCTTCGATCGGAATGCGCATGCCGTCGTCGAGCGTCCAATCAATCGTTGAATGCGGTAGCGCAACATAGAACGGCACGCCGGTATCCTTGGCCGCCAGCGCCTTCAGATAGGTCCCGATCTTGTTCGCGACATCGCCCGCGGCCGTCACGCGGTCCGTGCCGACGATGACGAGATCCACTTGCCCGCGCTGCATCAGATGCCCGCCGGCGTTATCCGCGATGAGTGTGTGCGGCACGCCATGCGACCCCAGTTCGAATGCCGTCAGCGCCGCGCCCTGATTGCGGGGCCGCGTTTCATCGACCCATACATGCACAGCCAGCCCGGCGTCGTGAACATGATAGATCGGCGACGTCGCCGTCCCCCAATCGACGCACGCGAGCCAGCCTGCGTTGCAGTGCGTCAGCACGTTCACCGGTTCGCCCGGCGCCTTGCGCGCCGCGATGTCCGTAATGAGCCGCAGCCCGTGCTCGCCGATCGCCTTGCACATCGCGGCATCGTCGTTGGCCAGCCGAGCGGCATGCAAGAACGCGGCCTCCGCCCGGCCTGACGGTGCGATCCCCGCCAGATGCCGCCGCATCTCCTCCAGCGCCCAGCGCAGGTTCACCGCGGTCGGCCGCTGCCGGCCGAGAAGTTGCACCGCGTCGGCCAGCGCCGTATCGGAAGCGTCTGCGCGCATCGCCAGCGCGACGCCATACGCCGCCGTCACCCCGATCAGCGGCGCCCCGCGCACCTGCATTGTGAGAATCGCCCGCGCCGCCTCTTCGACGGTGGCCAGATGCACGATCTCGAAACGGTGCGGCAGCTTTGTCTGGTCGATGATTGCAACGCGCGCGCCATCGGTCTCGAGCCAGATCGTCCGGTAAGGTACGCCACCGATCTTCATCGCCTATCCCTCTCCGCCGGGCACCACCGCGCCGAGCGGCACCGCCAGCATCTGATCGAGACCACACGCCCCGCAAATGAGGCGATACCACTCCGCATGCGGCCGCGCCGAATGATCGCTGACGGAAAGACCCGCCGTCCCGCATAGAGGGCAGTTCGGCGCCACCTCCGGCGACACGCGCCACGCCATGATCACCGCGAGTGCGGACGGCATGCTCTCTGCCGTGATCTCCACGTCCGCCATGTATCCAGCCATTCTCAATGACCTTCGAACGCCATCAGGCAGTGGCTGTCGATCCCGGCATTCTTCAGCGCCTTCACGCCGCCGAGTTCCGGCAGATCGATGATGAATGCCGCGCCGACGATGTTGCCCTTCAAGTGCCGGATCAACTTCGCCGCGGCGATCGCCGTTCCCCCGGTCGCGATCAGATCATCGACGATCAGGACGCGCTCGCCTTCCTTCACCGCATCCGCGTGGATTTCGACCCGGTCAGTGCCATACTCGAGCGCATACTCCTGCCCGATCGTCTTCCACGGCAGCTTGCCCTTCTTGCGGATCGGCACGAACCCGCAGCCCAGCCGGTCGGCCACCGCGCCGCCGAGGATGAAGCCGCGCGCTTCGATCCCGGCCACAGCATCGATCGGCATTGTCCGGAATGGCTCCGCCAGTTGCGCAATCGTCGCCTTGAACCCCTGCGCGTCGCCGAGCAGCGTCGTGACATCGCGGAACATGATCCCGGGCTTCGGGTGATCCGGTATCGTCCGGATCAGGCTTTTCAGGTCGCTCAACAGACACCTCCCCGCCAAATTCACGGCGCAAACTATCAATATCCAACAATGATCGGTAGCGGGGCCGCTAAAATGGTCTCGAATAATTCGCCGGCTGGCCGGCTCTAGGGATTTGATCAGATGTCGATACCGCTGACGGCAGACGGCGATATGGAAGACTTGCCGCGCACCGTGCGCCGGGAAAAGGAAGCCCGCGCCAGGGAAGCCCGTGAGCGTGAGGCGCGCGACCGGGACGCTCAGCCATCAGGCCTCGCCGCCCCGCAGCCTGAGCCCGTCGCCTATGCGTCCGCCGACCCCTACGCGGCGTATCCCACGGCCGAAGCCTACCCCGCCTCCGTCCGCTCGATCGATGTGCCGTTCGTCCGGCTGATGCTGTTTTTCCTCAAGGCCGTCTTCGCCGCCATCCCGGCCATGATTGTGCTCATCGGCCTCCTGTGGCTCGGCGGTCAGGCCCTCGAAGCAGCCTTCCCCGAACTGCTGAAGGCGAAGATCCTCATCACCTTCCCCAACAGCTGACACGAGCCTCACGCCTTCAGCACGCGCCCAGCCACCGCATCAAGCCGGGCGAGCAACGCCGCGTCCCGTGCTTCCGGTGCCGTGATCAACGCCACGTCCAGTGCCCGGTCCGACCCGATCGGACACGCTGGATGCTCACGCGGGAAGTCCTTTGCCAGCCGCGTCACGAGCCGCTGCGCCTTCTCCGTATTCGCGATCATGACGGCGATGATCGAGGCCACATCGACTGCCGCATGGTCGTCGTGCCAGCAGTCGTAATCCGTAACCATGGCCACCGTCGCGTAGCAAATCTCTGCCTCGCGCGCGAGTTTGGCCTCCGGCATATTCGTCATGCCGATCACATCACAGCCCCAGCTCCGATAAAGGTTTGATTCCGCCCGCGTCGAAAACTGCGGCCCTTCCATCACGAGATAGGTGCCCCCCCGTGAGTGCGCGATCCCCTCCGCCTTGGCCGCCGCCTCGAGCGCATCGACGAGCAGCGGACTGACCGGATCGGCAACCGAAACATGCGCCACGAGCCCCGCGCCGAAAAATGATTTCTCGCGTGCGAACGTCCGATCGATAAATTGATCGACGAGCACGAAATGCCCCGGAGCATAGTCTTCCTTCAGTGACCCGCATGCCGATACGGAGACGAGATCGGTGACCCCTGCCCGCTTCAGCGCATCGATATTCGCGCGATAATTGATCGCCGACGGCGGCACTTTGTGACCGCGTCCATGGCGCGGCAGAAACCTGAGCGGCAGTCCCTCGATCTCCGCGAACAGGATCTCGTCGGACGGTTTGCCGAACGGACTGTCCACATGCTCCCAGCGCGCATTCTCCATCCCCGGCAGATTGTAGAAGCCGCTTCCGCCGACGATCCCCAACACCGATGCCGTCACCGCCGCCTCCTTTTTCTGCCGTTCAAACAAAGAAAAGCGGGCGCAAGGTCAAGCCCTGCGCCCGCTGCTTGTCCGACATCGCTATAGCATCAGTGTTCGATGCGCGACCAGATCCGCTTCTTGCCGAGGAACAGCAGAACCGTTGTCACGAGCAGGAACAACAAGGCCTGCCAGCCGGTCGCCTTGCGCTGGTTCAGGTGCGGATCGGCCGCCCAGGCAAGAAACGAAGCCACGTCGCGTGCATGCTGGTCGAGTGTCGCGGGCACCAGCGGATTGCCATCCGGCCCCTTCGGATATTCCACCGCGCCATCGGCCAAAACAGCCGGCATGGCGATCTGGTGACCCGGGAACGCAGCGTTGTAGTTCATGCCGTCGGCGAGCGCATTGCAAACGTCCGGCTTGCCGTCTTCACCGGGCGTCACCGACGCGCACTGTTCGACGGCCTTACCGCCGGCACCTTCAGCCCCGACCAGCTTCAGATGGCCATCCGCCTCCCGCACATACGACGGGACATCCGTGTATCCCGTCAGCAGCGCATAAAGGTAGTTCGGACCGCCGGCCTGATATCCCGTCAGGATATCCTTGAGCATGTGCGGACCATGCGCGATCGCCGACCCCTTGTATTCTGGGTTGCGAGCGCGAGCCATCAGCGACAGATCAGGCGGATAGGCGCCGTTCTGCGCAGCGCGGGCTGCTTTCTCATTCTTGTACGGCCCGAGGATCGGATCCGACAGGAGAGCGTCGCGTTCGAACATCTCGCCCGCATCATTGGGACCGTCGGTGATCTTGTTCGGCCAGTCTTTCGCGAGAGCCTTGACGGCTTCTTCCGGGAACTCAGGCCCGCCCGGCTGCACCAGGTTTCGCCAAGACAACCGCGACAGCCCATGACAGGCCGAGCAGACGTTCTGGTAAACCTGGAAACCGCGCTGCAACTGTGCCCGGTCGAACTGCCCCGCAGGTCCATCGAAGGACCACGCGATCCGCGGGATCTCCGGTCCGCCGCCGGCCGCCTGAGCCGGAGGCAGGCGAAGACCGTCGCAGCGGAAAGTCCCGCTGCGACGACGCTTTTCGAAATGAGGGCCGAAGCCTTGGTCTTGAACGTCATGGCTCGATCCTCTTTAGCGTTTCTCTGGCGCTGCCGCCGCGCCCGCAGGCACCGGTGACACACCGCCCGTCATCCGGCCCAGCACCGACTCGGTGATCGACCGGGGCAATGGCCGCGGCGTCTCGATCAGACCAAGCACCGGCAACGCGACCAGGAAGAACGCGAAGTAGGCGATGGTGAAGAACTGCGACCAGAACACGTAGGGCTGTTCAGCCGGCTTCGAGCCGAGCTATCCCAGCGCAACGCAGGTGAAGACGAAGAACCAGAACGCGAACTTGTAGTAGCGGGCGATACTTCGCCGAGCGCACGCGGCTGGTGTCGAGCCAGGGCACGAAGACGAGGATCAGCACCGCCGCGAACATCGCGATCACGCCGCCGAGCTTCGAGGGAACGGCGCGCAAAATCGCGTAGAACGGCAGGAAGTACCATTCGGGCACGATATGCGGCGGCGTCACCAGCGCGTTGGCGGCGATGTAGTTGTCCGCGTGACCCAGGTAGTCGGGCATGAAGAACACGAACCACGCGAACACGATGAGGAAGGCGAACAGGCCAACCGCATCTTTCGCGATCGCGATACGGGATACATCGGCACCGAGTCGGACTTCGACTTGATGTCGAGGCCGGTCGGGTTGTTCTGACCCGCCACGTGCAGCGCCCAGATGTGCAAGGCCACGAGACCCACGATCACGAACGGCAGGAGGTAGTGCAGCGAGAAGAAGCGGTTGAGCGTGACGCCCGACACCGCATAACCGCCCCACAGCCACTCCACGATCGCCGTGCCCAGACCCCGACCAGATACTATCCAGCGCCGAGAACAGGTTGGTGATCACCGTCACGCCCCAGAAGCTCATCTGGCCCCAGGGCAGCGCGTAGCCCATGAAGGCGGTAGCCATCATGGCGAGCAGGATGAACACGCCGAGGATCCAGAGCACTTCGCGCGGCGCCTTGTACGACCCGTAATAGAGGCCGCGGAAGATATGGATGTAGACGGCGATGAAGAACATCGACGCGCCGACGGCATGCATTGGCTGGATGAGCCAGCCGAAGTTCACGTCGCGGCGGATGCGATCGACCGAGTTGAAGGCTTCTGCGGCGCTCGGCTGGTAGTGCATCGCCAGCACGATGCCGGTCACGAGCTGCGCCACGAGGCAGAACGTGAGAATGCCGCCGAAGGTCCAGAGATAGTTGAGGTTGCGCGGGGTCGGGAAAATCAACGAATTGCCCGTGCATCAGCCGCGCGATGGGCAGGCGCTCGTCAAACCACTTACCAACGCGCGAGGTCGGGGTGTAGTTCGAATCGTGAGCCGACATGCTTTGCTCCCTTAGCCGATCTTGATCTTGGTATCGCCGACGAACTCGTACGGCGGAACTTCCAGGTTACGAGGCGCGGGGCCCTTCCGGATGCGTCCCGACGTATCGTAGTGCGAACCGTGGCACGGGCAGAACCAGCCGCCGTAGTCGCCACGGCTGTCACCGATCGCCTGCCCCTTGGGGATGCAGCCGAGGTGCGTACAGATGCCGATAAGGATCAGGAAGTTCTCGTGCCCCTTCTTGGTGCGGTTGGTGTCGGATGCAGGGTCGCTCTCCGGGAGCGCCATGTTGCGCGCCGAGTTGTCGACCAGCGCGGCAAGATCGACGGCCTTGGCCTGCTCGATCTCGGCCTTGGTGCGGTTGCGAATGAAGATCGGCTTGCCCCGCCACATGGCGGTGATGGCCTGACCTTCCTTGACCGGCGCAAGATCGAGTTCCACCGAAGCGAGCGCCTGGGCGCCGGCAGTCCGGGTTCATTTGCGCGATGAACGGCCACAGTACGATCGCACCGCCGACGGCTGCAAACGCATTGCCGGCAATGACGAGAAAGTCTCTGCGGTTGGGCTCTTCTGCTGTCGAAGCCACTTTGTCCTCCAGATGTGTTCAGGTGAAGCCCTGTGGGTTCACCCCTGCACGGCGTCTCCCGCCGCCGCACGCGCCTCAGTGATGTCCAGCCGGCGAATCGGCGCTTGGATGTTTGATAAACCGGCGCCTCTTATACTGCTATGTCGGGCTCTGCGGTTCGCGTTCAAAAGTCTTGCATCGTTTGGCCGCACCCGCTTGATCGGCAACTGAGGACCACATCAGCGCCGCGATCGAGCCTGCCGATTACCCCCTGCGTTAAGGCCGCAGCAACCGCCCTTCCGCCGATAAAACGGACCGTTTTCATGCGCCTGGCGCTCTACCAGCCCGACATCCCCCAGAACACCGGCACCATCCTGCGCATGGCCGCTTGCCTCGGTACACCCGTTGATGTGATCGGCCCGACTGGCTTCGACATGTCCGATCGCAACCTGCGCCGTGCCGGGCTCGACTACCTGGCGCACGTAGACCTGACACGTCACCTTTCGTGGGAGCAGTATTGCCTGACCCGCAGCCAGACGAAGATCGCCGGACGCCTGGTCCTGTTCTCGTCGAAGGCCGCCGTCCGGCTTCCCGACTTCGTATTCTCCGAGCATGACACTCTGCTTTTCGGCCGCGAGAGTGCCGGCGTCCCCGATGCGGTCCGTGACGTTTGCGACGCCGCAGTCGCCATCCCGATGAAACCCCCGCTGCGCTCCCTCAACGTCGCCGTCGCCGCAGCCATGGTCTTGGGCGAAGCCCTCCGCCAGACCGGCGGCTTTGCGGTCTAGCCCCACACCGGCCTGCCGAGTGTGGGCAGAAACGCCCCACACCGGCCTGTCGAGTGTAGGCGAAAAAGCCACCCCACACCGGCCTGCCGAGTTGGCACTTAACTACCTAGCGATTTCCGCTCACGGCCAGAATGCGCCGCGCCACGACAATGGATGCCGGCACCGCAGCCACGAACCCCGCAAGCGCTGCCCATGGCAGGAGTTCCGCCGCTTCATTGACCAGCGACGGTGTCGCCAGGATCACGGTGCCGAACGCCCCGGCAAACGTGATGCCTAAAATGATCCAGATGACTGTTGCGAGCTTGGCCATGGTTGCCTCCGGGCGGCTGTGCCCGCCGAAAGCGATGGCGGGACATTCGCGGCTAAACTGGCACAGCGCCCTGAGGCGTCGTTGATCCACGACAAACAGGCTCGGCGACGGCCTGTCGTGCGTACCGATCGACGACGCAGACCATTATTCCGCCGCCGCCTCGGTGAGAAAACCGCCGGACTGCCGCTTCCACAGCGACGCATAGAGCCCGCCCTTGGCGATCAACTCCGCATGGGTGCCCGCTTCCACGATCCGCCCCTGGTCCATGATGACGAGCCGGTCCATCGCGGCAATCGTCGATAACCGGTGCGCAATCGCGATCACTGTCTTGCCCGCCATCAGGTCGTTGAGACTTTCCTGAATGGCCGCTTCCACTTCGCTGTCGAGCGCGCTGGTCGCTTCATCGAGAACCAGGATCGGCGCATTCTTGAGGAGCACCCGCGCGATCGCGATCCGCTGCCGCTGCCCGCCCGACAACTTGACGCCGCGCTCGCCGACCATCGCGTTCAATCCATCCCGCCCCCGGCCGTCGCTCAAGTTCGCGATGAACGCATCCGCCGATGCCAGCCGCATCGCCCGCGCCACCGCCTCCGGGCTCGCATCCGGACGGCCATAAAGCAAATTGTCCCCAACGGAGCGATGCAACAGCGCCGTATCCTGCGTCACCACACCGATGGCCTGCCGCAGGCTCTCCTGGGTTACGTCGCGGATATCCTGCCCATCGATCGTCACGCGCCCCGCCTCGGGTTCGAAAAAGCGCAACAGCAGATTGACCAGTGTCGACTTTCCCGCACCCGACCGTCCAACGATGCCGACCTTCTCACCCGGCTCTGATCGCCAGGTTCAGATCCTGGATCACGCCGCGTCCCTTGCCGTAATGGAAGGTCACGTTCTCGAACGCAATGGCACCTTTATGCACGACGAGTGCCGGCGCGTTCGGCTTGTCCACGATGCCGAGCGGCTTCGACAGCGTGTTGGCCCCATCGCGCACCACGCCCATGCTCTCGAACAATCCCGCCACCTGCCACAGCACCCAGTCCGAAAGCGCGTCGAGCCGCATCGCCAGGCTCGTCGCCACCGCAATCGCGCCGACCGTCACGAAGTTCGACCGCCACAGGAAAATCGACACGATGAGCGTCACCGCCATCAGCCCGTAATTCAGGAGCCGCAAGCTGATGTTCATCTTGGTCACGAGCCGCATCTGCGCGTGTACCGTCTCCATGAACCCAGCCATGCTCTCCTTCGCGTACGCATCCTCCGCCGCCGTATGCGCGAACAACTTGACCGAGGTAATGTTCGTGTAGCTGTCGATCACCCGGCCCGTCATCAGGGACCTCGCTTCCGCCTGCGCCTCCGACAATCGCGCCAGCCGCGGCATGAAATATGCCCCCGCCGCGATATACGACACGATCCAGACCATCAGCGGGATCGCCAGCCGCCAATCCGCAGCCGCCAACAGCACCACCGCGCTGACCACATACACGACCGCATACACGATCGTGTTAATCACCCGCTCCACGCTGTCGCGCACGGCGAGAGCGGTCTGCATCAGCGTATTGGCGATGCGCCCCGCGAAATCGTCCTGATAGAACGACATCGACTGCCGCAGCATGTAGCGGTGCCCTTGCCAGCGGAGCATCATGGGAAAATTGCCGGCGAACGACTGGTGGAAAATGAACTCCCACGTCACCGCGAGGATCGGCAGCACCACGAGCGCGAGCAGCGCCATGCGCCAAACGTCGCCCCCGTGCACCTCGAAGAATGTCGCCCGGTCCGCATTCGACATCAGATCGACGAACCGCCCGACATAATCGAGCATCACGATCTCGAGCGCCGCGATCGACGCCGTCAATACCGAGATCGTCAGCACGATCGGCCATACCGGCTTCACGTAATGCCAGAAGAACGCCATCAGTCCCGCCGGCGGCGGCGCCAGCGGAACGATGCGATACGGATCGATGAGCTTCTCGAAATAGGCAAACATCACGGAACCACGCTTAACGCACGATGCAGTGCCGTCGTATGACACGCGCCGCGCTGCCGTCAAAGCTTGGCTGCTTCGGCGCGACTACTCCGCCGCTTCCTGACCGAGGAACCCGCCCGACTGCCGCTTCCACAGATCCGAATAGAGTCCGCCGCGCCGCAAGAGTTCGGCGTGCGATCCCTGTTCGACAACACGCCCCTGATCCATGATCACGAGACGGTCCATGGCCGCGATTGTCGAAAGCCGGTGCGCAATCGCGATCACCGTCTTGCCGAGCATCAGATCGCGCAGGCTCTCCTGGATCGCCGCCTCGACCTCACTGTCGAGCGCGCTTGTCGCTTCGTCCAGCACCAGGATGGGCGCATTCTTCAACAGCACCCGCGCGATCGCGATCCGCTGCCGCTGCCCGCCGGACAGCTTCACGCCACGTTCGCCAACTTGCGCTGCAAACCCGCGCCGTCCGGCCAGATCCTCCAAATCCGGAATGAAGTGATCCGCATGCGCGCGGTGCGCCGCGAGCTTCGCCGCTTCAAACCCGCCTCCGGCCGGCCATACATGATGTTGTCGAGCACTGACCGATGCAGCAGCGACGTATCCTGCGTCACGAGCCCGATCTGCGACCTGAGGCTCTCCTGCGTCACGTCCGCGATGTCCTGCCCATCGATCAGGATCCGCCCGCTCTCCAGATCGTAGAACCGCATCAGCAGGCTGACGAGCGTCGACTTGCCCGCCCCCGACCGCCCGACCAGCCCCACTTTTTCACCCGGCGCGATCCGGAGCGACAGCCCGTCGATCACCCCGCCCCGCCGCGTATCGCCGAGCGTCTTCACCCGCCCATACCGGAACGTCACGTCGTCGAACACGATCTCGCCCTTCGGCACGGTGAGCACCTTCGCGTCCGGCGTATCGAGCACCGTCCACGGCCGCGAGATCGTCTCCATGCTCTCGTACGCGATGCCGAGGTTCTCGAAGATCCCCGCGACCGTCCACATCACCCAGCCGGACATGTTCACGATCCGGATCGTGAGACCCATCACCAGCGCGATGGCGCCGATCGTCACCGCCTGCTGGCTCCAGAGCGTGATCGCGAGCGCCGACATGCCGACGAGCAACAGCCCATTGAGCGCGAAGAGCGACGTCTCCATCAGCGTCGTCAGCCGCAGCTGAACCTGCAGCTTGTCGAGTTGCTCCCGCATCGCCGACTTCGCATAGGCGTCTTCGCGCTCGGTATGCGCAAACAGCTTGACCGTCAGAATGTTCGTGTAGCTGTCGACGATGCGCCCGGTCAGCATCGAGCGCGCTTCACTCGTTTGGATCGCCCGCGCTTTCAACCGCGGAATGAAATACCGCAGCACCAGCACATACGCGAGAAACCAACCCGCGAGCGGCGTCACGAGCCACAGGTCGGCCTGCGCGAACAGCACCACCGCCGTCAGCCAATAAACCGCGACGAACCACACCGCATCGATCGCCTGCACCACGCTCTCGCGCACCGCCGGCCCCGACTGCATCACCTTGTTGGCAACGCGCCCGGCAAAATCGTTCTGGAAGAACCCGAGGCTCTGCCGCAGCACGTAGGCGTGCGACTGCCACCGGATCAGGGTCGTGAACGACCCGCCGATCATCTGATGCTTGACGAGATCGTGGACGAACGACACCGCCGGCCGCAGGATCGCCGCCACGAACGCCATGAACAGCAGGAGCCCGCCGTTATCGGCAATGAACGTCTCCGGACTGGTCGCCGCCCGCATCCGGTCCACGAGTGAGCCGACGAACGCAAACAGCGACGCTTCCAGCACGCCCGCGCAGAACCCCATGAACAGGAGCAGTGCGAACACCGGCCAGCTCTGTCCGACGAAATGCCAATAGAACGCCGCCAGTGTTCCCGGCGGCCGCACGCTTCCATTGCCGGCGAATGGATCGATGTGGTTCTCGAAGCGTTCGAACAGCCGGGACAATAGGTTATCGCTTTCTGAATGCGAGCGGACAGCGGCTCGGGGGAGTGGTGATAAAGGTGGTACGCGCGTCCCTGGACAGCGGTTCCGACCCCTTCACGGCAGGCCTGGAATACACTATCGGCTGGGGCAGCGTCGTGCCAGAAACGTGGCGCTAGAAAGCCCAAACGCCACACTGTTACGAAAGACCGGCCACGATGGATGCCAACACGCCCCCCGCAGCCCCCCTCCCCGAGCACAAGGCCAAGGCCCGCGCCTGGTTTGAAACCCTGCGCGACGATATCTGCGCAGCGTTCGAGAAGCTCGAGGACGACCTGCCGGCCGGCACCCAGACGTCGGACATGAACCCCGGCCGCTTCGTCCGCACACCCTGGAACCGCGCCGAACACACGGGCGATGATCCGACGGCCGACCTTGGCGGCGGCGTTATGTCGATCATGCACGGCCGCGTCTTTGAAAAGGTGGGCGTCCACACCTCCACCGTTCACGGCGAATTCGCCCCCGAATTCCGCAAGCAGATACCCGGTGCCGATCAGGACCCGCGCTTCTGGGCGTCGGGCATCTCGCTCATCGCCCACATGCACAACCCGCACGTTCCCGCCGTGCACATGAACACGCGCATGGTCGTCACCTCGAAATGGTGGTTCGGCGGCGGTGCCGACCTCACGCCCGTCCTCGATGCGCCGCCGCACGCAGAAGGATGCCGACACGCTCGCCTTCCACGCCGCCATGTATCAGGCCTGCGAAGCCCACAAGATCGCCGACTACAAGCGCTACAAGGAATGGTGCGACGAATACTTCTACCTGCCGCATCGCAAGGAAATGCGCGGCATCGGCGGCATCTTCTACGATTACCTGACGCCGTCAGAAGAAGACGGCGGCTTCGATGCGGCGCTCGCCTTCACGCAGGATGTCGGTCGCGCATTCCGCAGCGTCTATCCGATGCTCGTGCGCGGCAACTGGACGACGCCCTGGACCGAGGAAGATCGCGAAGAACAACTCATCCGCCGCGGCCGCTACGTCGAATACAACCTGCTCTACGATCGCGGCACCATGTTCGGTCTCAAGACCGGCGGCAACGTGGAGAGCATCCTCTCGTCCATGCCTCCTGTCGTGAAGTGGCCATAGCAAAAAAGCGCTGCCGTCAACTCCAGAGATGAACCGGCAACCGACTCTAGGCTGCCGGTTCGCTACTGCCGCGCCATTTCGATGGCCACTTCATCGAACACTTGCGAAAACACGATGGCGCCTTCGTTCTTGATGTTGTCGTCCATCCGCACATCAAGCGCCTTCAAGCAGTTCCGCACCCGTCTTGCCGCGCACGATCGTATTGCGCCCATAGGCGGACCGCTCGAAAAAGTTGGGCGTCGTCGCCGCGCGTCCCGCCGGCGTCATCATCTCCAGACCCGTCGCGGGCCCGGCCAGGTTCATCAATTCGATTTCGGCACCCGTGAGCCGCGGCCGGCCCTTCTTCTCCGCGAGTTCCTTCAAGCCCTCGAGTTTCAACACCTGCAGCCAAGGACCGATGTCGCCATCGATGTTGATTGCGTGAATGCCGTAGCCCTTCGCTGTTCGGCCGAGCGCCACATGCCGGCTCCACTCGTTCGGCACCGACTTCGCCACCGCGAGCATCCGCGTCAGGATCTGCGCCTTTCGCTCGTAGCGTTTGGCAGCGTCGGCCGACGGCGCGCCGGCTGCCATGCGCTTCAGCCGCGCGATGAAGCCCGGCCCATGCTTGACGAGTTCGCTGGTGGAATTGGCCGACAGCAACTGGGCGTAACCGATCGCCGTCGAAATTGGCGAGCCCTTCTTCGTGATCGGATGAATGCCGGCCACCATGTCGGCTGTGCCCAGACCACTCGTCTCCAGCGCATAAACGCGAACGACCTGTTCTTTCGTCAGCCCCACCCGCAGGGCCTCACGCGCATAGCGGCGCTTGAACTCCCGCTCAGGGATGCGCTCCGGCACGAAGCCATATTGCTCGCGCGCATGCGCCAGAAATTCGTCGACGCCAGGGCGCGGCTCTGGCGGCGGCTTCGTTTCTTCCTGCGCCTCCTGGAATTTTGCCCAGCGCTTGGCCAGACCGGCCGGCAACTGCGGACCCGCATATTCCGGCGGAAAACCCTTCGCATAATCTTTTGCCGTGATCGCCTGATCGGCGGCGCGCCGTTTGCGCCGGATCGCCCGCTTCTCCTCGACCTCGCTCCAGAACTCGTTCAGCGTCAGGTTGTAGTACCTACGCGCTGCAATGTACGTCTCGAACGTACGCCGCTCCGACCCGCCAAGACTGGACGCGAATGAAGCTTCCGGCGACGCCATTGCCGGGGTGGCGACATGCACGGCTATGGCGGCCATGATCGCGAGGATCAGTCCCGTCCGCAAAAAGCGCCAACCGCCACGCGCCATCATTGCCGTCCTATGTCACAAGTCATCCGCCCTCATCACACCTGCACGCATGATTCTCTTTATTTTGGCCATGCGAAGGCGCACGAAATGCGGCAGAGCCTTACGCTCGGCACCTGATGCGACCGGACAAGCCACACTCACATGGCCATACTCTCAAACGAAGGTCCATTCCGGCTCGAGACGTTCCGCTCCCTGGCAGCCCGCCGCCTCCACCCCGCGCCTCAGACCACCACGCATGAAGCCGGCTCAGTCCCACCGCCCAGCGACTTCGACCTCAATCCGTCAGCCTTCACTGATTGGTCGGGAAGCGCCGCCGCCCGCCCCGCTGCGGTGCTCGTACCGATTGTGGCGCGCGACGATCTGTGCGTTCTCCTGACGCAGCGCACCCCCCACCTTGCAGCCCATGCCGGCCAGATTTCGTTTCCCGGCGGCAAGCCCGATCCGCTCGACACCGGCCCCGTCGATACCGCACTACGCGAAGCGGAAGAGGAAATCGGCTTGGCCCGCACCTTCGTCGAACCGATCGGCTTTCTCGATGTTTATCGCACGGGAACCGGCTTCGCCGTCACCCCCGTCGTCGCGCTCGTTCACCCGGGCTTTGTTGTTGTGCCGAATGCAAATGAAGTCGCCGCCGTGTTTGAAGTGCCGCTTGCGTTCTTGATGGACCCGGCCAATCATCGCATCGATGCCCACACGCTTGGCGGCCGCGACCGGCGCTTCTACGCCATGCCCTTTGGTGAGCGCTATATCTGGGGCGCGACAGCGGGTATTCTACGAAACATGCACGATAAACTCTTTGGCTCGCCGTGAAGCGGGCCCGAACAAGGTCACATGATCCGCGTCGTTATCGAAAACATTCTCCTCTTCCTCCTGCCCACCTTGGCTTACATCGGATGGGTTCTGATCGCGCGTCCCGAGACGCTGGATCGCACGCAAGGCGGACGCATCAAGGCGTCCGGGCTCCTCAACGATGCACCGCTCGTCTGGCTGACGGCCGCCGGTACGCTCCTGCTCGTGGTGGCGCTCGTCTTCTTCGGAAGCACCTCCGGCGGCAAGCCGGGCCAGCACTACACCCCGCCATCCATGAAGGACGGCAAGATCCAACCCGGCCACATCGAATGAGCCCACATCGCAAGCGCGTCCCGTGACCGTCGACCCGAACCCAGCGCCCGATCCCCGGCTCGCCGATGCGTCCTGGCTGCGCGCGCCCGAAACCCAGCGCGTCATCGCCGCCGTCACCGCCGGTGGCGGAGAAGCGCGCATCGTCGGCGGCGCGGTTCGCAACACACTGATGGGCCGCCCTGTCACCGATATCGACATCGCCACCACCGTTCGGCCGGAGGATGTTCTGGTCCGCGCCCAGGCAGCCGGCCTCAGCGCGATCCCCACCGGCCTCAGCCACGGCACCGTCACCGTCATCGCCGGCCATCAGCCGTTCGAGGTGACGACGCTTCGCCGCGACGTGGAAACACACGGACGCCACGCCACCGTCGCCTTCACCGAGGATTGGTCGAGCGACGCGCATCGCCGCGACTTTACGATCAACGCTCTTTATTGCGATGCAGCCGGCCGGCTCTACGATCACACGTCCGGCCTTGACGATCTTGCGGCCCACCGCGTCCGCTTCATCGGCCGCGCCGAAGACCGCATCGCCGAGGACTATCTTCGCATCCTGCGGTTCTACCGCTTCACCGCCGAATACGCGGAAGGCTCCATCGATCGCGAGGGCCACGAAGCCTGCGCCGCCACGCAAGAAGGTCTCGACCTCATCTCTGCCGAGCGCATTCGTGCCGAGCTCTTGAAGCTCCTCGCCGCCCCGCACGCGCCGATTGTGGTCTCGGAAATGGACGAGGCGGGCCTCCTCACCCGGATCCTTGGAGCCCCTGCTGACGTCGTCACCTTCGCGCGCCTCGCCGCGCTCGAACGAGCCCTTGGCCTGCCCCCCGATCCCATCCGCCGTCTTATCGCATTGGCTGCCCCCGATGCCGGCGCACGCCTCCGCGACCGGCTCCGGCTGTCGAACACGGAAGCCACCCGCATCTCAAATCTTGACTTGCCCGATGCCACGTTCGACCCCGCCGCCTCCGATAACGGAGCCAAGTCCTTCATTTACCGCCACGGCCTCGAGACGTTCCGCGACGGCGTCCTCCTGACCTGGGCGCGCGATCTCGCAAGTCTGCCCTCAGATCCGGCCCGCCGAAACCTGCTGGCGCTCGCAGACCGTTGGATTGCCCCGACGCTGCCCGTCAGCGGCAAAGACCTGCTCGCCCTCGGCGTTCCCGCCGGTCCTCAGATGGGCGCCATCCTCGACCAGTTCGAGGACTGGTGGATCGCCGCCGGCTTCCCTGTTGATCCCGCCAGTGTTCGCCAACGCCTCGCCGCGCTGATCAACCTTAAAAAGGAGTAAATCAGCGCTTCCCGGCAGATCGCGCCACAGTTATGATCATACACTCGGGTCGTGCAGCCCGGTCATGTGAGTATTGCGTCAGGCCCCCGATGCGTTTTGATGACGAGCAATCCGAAGACGAGTTGATCGGTGAATTGCGGCTTCGCTCGCAGAAATTCATCCAGATCGTGTTCTGCGGCTTTACCGTTTTGTTCGCCGCCCTCGCGCTGGTCGCCCACCATTCGCCCGAGACCCTCGCCCTCGCCGACGCGCAGCCGCGCCAGATCGCCGACACGTTCCTCGTCCTCGCGGCGGCCTATGCGGTTTGCTTGTTCGTGTGGGAACGCATCTACGTCGTCCGCGACTAGCAGCGCTTTAAGACGCCCGCGGCCCAGCCATCAACGCGAGCGCGGCTTCAATACGCCGCCAATCGCGCGCCTCGTCCTCTCGCCCTTCCGCCTCGAGCCGCAACGCGTTCTGCGCAGCCTGTACGATCGCTTTTTCACCGTGCGCTGCCATCATGAGCCGCGCCTGCTCCTGAACGTCGAGTGCCTGCATCGCCGCCTCCTCGTATCCATGACGCATGACAGACACGTGGGGTGCGCGTCCTCCGCGTTCAACCGGCCCTGAAAACACAAACGACTGCCGCAGATGCTGCGGCAGTCGTTCGAAAGATACGGGCCCGCGAGGGCATGAACACGATTGCGAATTTAGATCGCGAAATCGTCCATCTTGGCGCCCTTCTTCAAGCGCGCCACCAGCCAATTCGGCTTGCGTCCGCGACCCGTCCAGGTTTCGCTCTTATTCTCAGGGTTGGCATACTTGGCAGCCGATTTGGAACGGCCCCGTCCGCGAGCAGCGAAACCATACAGTTCTGCGACCGTGAAACCTGAGCCTTCGACGAGACGGTCGATCCGATCTTTGAGATCGGATTTCGCCTTTTCGCGCGCGGCAGACTTCGCCTTCGCAATCTTGGCCTCAAGGTCGTTGATTTCCTTCAACGACATCCGATCTACGTTTACTGCAGCCATGGTGCGGTCCTTGTCTTGATACACTCGAATTAGGAAGTCTTTTGTGTTGATCGACTTATAGCGGTCCCATATCAGCTGGGTCTAGCGCCGTCTGAGCCTTTTTTGCCGCATCAAATGCCGATAATCAGTTAACACGCATTTAGCAAGCCGGTATGATCAAACAATTAGGTTTTCGATTTTCTATGCTAACGAATTGACATAAAGCCGACGTAAGCAACACGAACCGCTTAATTTTATGATCTATTCGCTCCGCAGCGCCTCGATCGGGTTCAAACCGGCCGCCCGCCGGGCCGGAAAAAATCCAAAAACGATCCCGGTCAATGCAGCAGCCCCCATGGCTCCGCCAATGACGGCGGGGCTCACAGCCACCGGCCAGCTTGCCAGATAGGCGACGAGCCATGCGATTCCAATACCCAGTGCAATTCCGATAAGACCGCCGAGCAGACACAACGTCACCGCCTCGACCAGAAATTGCAGCATGATATCGCGTTTGCGGCCGCCCACCGCCATCCGAAGACCAATCTCGCGCGTGCGCTCCGTCACCGAAACAAGCATGATATTCATGATGCCGATGCCGCCGACGATAAGAGAAATCGCCGAAGTCGCGCCCAGGAGATAACTGAGCGTAGAAAGAACTTCCGTACGCGCACGCATGAATTCGGCCATGTTTCGGACGGAGAAAGTGTCTTCGTTGTTGGGGCCGCTTTTGCGCCGCTGCCGCAACAACGTTTCCATCTCTTCCTGAGCCGTCTTGATGTCGGTCTGCTCGTCGAGCTTCACGTAGATGCGCCCGACTTGATCAACCTGGATATCGCTTTTGCCGACCACCCGATTTCGCGCGGTGGTAATAGGGATGAGCATGATGTCATCCTGATCGCGCCCCATCGCCGACTGTCCCTTCACCGATAGAACACCAACGATCTGAAACGGGACATTCTTAATCCGGACTTCAGCGCCCAATGGATTCTCGCCCGGAAACAGCTGCTTGGCGACCGTCTGTCCGATCAGCGCAACCCGGGCAGCCGTTCGCACATCCTGTGCATTGATCTCGCGACCCTCGCTCAACGGCCAGTCCCGTACGAATGTGTACTCGCCGTGCACGCCGCTGACCGATGTCGTCCAATTCAGATTGCCGCGCACGACGGGCGCCGATTTATCGAGTTGACCCGAGATGCCGATCACGCCTTGAATTTTGTCTCTGAGCCCGCTGATGTCGCCCTCTGATAAGGGCAGCGCCGTGCCGGCCGCGCTCGAGCGCCCCATCACGCGCATGGCGTCGGGGAAAATGACGAGCATATTCGTTCCCAGCGCGGTGATTTGACGATTCACTTCTCCAGCGGCCCCGTTGCCCACGGCAACGAGAATGATCACCGACGCCACACCGATCACGATGCCGAGCGTCGTCAGGATCGAACGCAGCAAATTGGAACGCAGCGCCGTCAGCGCCACCACAAGGCTGTCGAGCACCGTCATTGAGCAGCCTCGTTGATCCGCGGCATGTGCCGCTCGTCCGAGATGACCCGTCCATCGCGGAAGGTGATCCGCCGCCGCGCCCACTCGGCGATGTCGGGCTCGTGGGTCACGACGATCACCGTGATGCCTTGCGCGTTGAGATCAGAAAACAGCCGCATGATCTCCGCCGACGTCCGGCTGTCGAGTGCGCCCGTCGGTTCATCCGCGAGCAGGATCTTCGGCGTGTTGACGAGCGCGCGTGCAATCGCGACGCGCTGCTGCTGGCCGCCGGACAGCTGACGCGGCAGATGGTCTACGCGGTTGCCGAGCCCAACTTGCTCGAGCCGGCGGCGGGCTTCCGCTTCCATGTCGGCGGGTCGGGGATGGGCATAGAGCAGCGGTAACATCACCTGGCGCAGTGCCTTCGTCCGAGCCAGCAAATTGAATTGCTGAAAAACGAACCCCAGTGTTTTGTTGCGCAGAGCCGCCAAGTCGTCGGACGACAGCTTGCCGATATCACGCCCATCGATTTCAAGGTGCCCGGACGTGGGCGTATCAAGCCCGCCGATGAGGTTCATCATCGTCGACTTGCCCGATCCCGACGCTCCCATGATCGCAACGAAATCACCGTCCTCGATCTCGAGCGTCACGCCATCGAGCGCACGCACTTCCTGATCGCCAACGTGGTAGATCTTCTCCACGTTATGGGCGGTGATGATCGGCCTGCCTTGCCGCCGTGACGCATCGGCTGCCACGGTCATTTCTTGACCTCACGCACGCGCACGATGATCTTGTCGCCGTCCTTCACGTCACCGCCGACGATCTCTGTGAACTGGTCGTCGGCAAGCCCGACGCGCGCCATCCGCCGCTCAGGCTGTCCCTGACCATCCAAAACCCAAACTGCCGCCGTCCGCGTCGTTTCACGGCCTTTCTTCCAACGCTCATACGTCTTGCGCTGATCCTCGCTCATGGTTGGCACGAGCGCTTGCTCGATGCGCATGTTGAGCTTCATGCGAAAAGCGGAGGGATCAAATGTCGAGGGGCCAAATCCGCCGCTCTGTGCCGACGCCTTCGTCTCCGCCGCGATCGCCTGTATCTGGGCGCGCAGCGCCTCCACCTGCGCCGGCGTCAGATCCAGTTCACCCTTCAGCCGCTCGACTGTGCGCTCTGAACGATTGGCTGCGTCCGCTGACTGGGCCTCCGCCCCTCCCTGGCCGTCGCGCGGACGGAACCGCAGTGCGTCGTTGGATACGCGCATGACATCGTCCCGCCGCGCGCTCTCGATGCGCACGTTCGCCGTCATGCCCGGAAACAGCCGACGATCTTCGTTCTTCGCTTCAATGATCACGGTGTACGTCACGACGTTGTTGATCTCCGTGGCCGCCAGACGAATTTGCGTCACGCGGCCCTCGAATTCCCGCTCCGGATAGGCATCGACCGTGAAGGTCACCGGGTTACCTTCCGCGATCGACCCCACATCGGCCTCGTTCACCTGCGCTTCGATGCGGATGCGCGACAGGTCCTGCGCGATCTTGAACAATTCCGGCGCCTGAAAGCTGGAGGCCACCGTCTGTCCCGGATCGACCGAGCGCGAAATCACGGTGCCGCTGATCGGCGACTTGATCTCCGAGCGCTCCAGATCGACGCGTGCGCTGTCGAGAGCCGCCTTGCGCTGTACGATCTGCGCCTCAGCCGTCTCGATCAACGATTTCACGACCTCGATCTCGGCTTTCGCCACATCCCGGTCGCGGATTGCATTATCGAGCGCCTGCTCACTGGCAAATCTCTTCTCAGCCAGCGATCGCTGCCGCTCGATCGTCCGCTCGGCATTGACGAGCACGGCATCCGCTTTGATCCCCGCAGCTTTCTGATTGGCGAGCGCGGCTTGCGCAGCGAGCAGGTTCGCTTCCGCCTCGGCCACCTTGGCCGCGAACGTCCGCCGGTCGAGCTTGGCCAGCACATCGCCCGGCTTCACTTCGGAATTGAAATCGACATTGACGCTCTCAACCGGACCCGAAAGATATGATCCCACACTCACCGTGACGAGCGCGCGCACCGGCCCCGACGTCGAAACAATCCGCCGGATGGTTCCTTTTTCTACAGCCACCGTCTCGTACTCGAACGCCGGCTTGGATGGTGCACCAAGGTTGAGAAACCAGATGACACCCCCGAGCGCGAGCGCGACCGGAACGGCCAGGGTGAACAATCGGCTGAGACGCTTGGTCATTGGGGTCTTTCAAAACTGACAATAGGGCTGTCTTGCACTGCCGCAGCAAACGAATGGGCATGTCCATTTCCGTCGCTGTCATCAGAGAAGGGGCTCGGCGCCCTGGCAGACCGCCCACTCCCGTGAGCCCGCTCAACAGGCGATATGTAAGCCAACCGGGCATCTTCCTATACTGCTAGGACAAAATGCATATGCGTAGCTAGGGAACAAAGCGCATTAGACCGATGCAACAGCACATTTTCGCGCTCAAAAAGCGAGCCAGTAACCCGCTGTAACGCCCCAGAAACGCGCCATTAACATGAACGGCTGATGAACGCCGCATTCAGAGGCTGTTCAGTGCCCCAAGCCCAAAGTGCACGGACCCTGAACCCTGCACGTCCCCGGCGTGATCCAAGAGGGCGCTCTGCTCAGGGTCAGGGCGCCCTCGATCATTTGCCACCCGCGCTGCCGCACCTGGAACTCCAGCTTTGCGCGCCGGTTGCTCTCCCTGCCAAAGCTAAATTGATCCAGACAGTCACTTTTGATAGTTCATGGACTATCAAAAGTGAACCGGAGCAGCAGAAGACGATGCGCCGTTTCCCATCTCGTGCCCTGACTTGGCCGCGAGCATTTTTATTGGTGGCAGCACTTCTCGTGGCCGCCTCTCTCGTTCCGAGTGTGATCGCCATGGCGTCCGACGAACCCTCCTACACCGTTGAAGTGAAGGACGGCGATTTCGAAATCCGCCGCTATGCACCGCTTCTTGCCGCCGAAGTCACCGTCACGGGCGAACGCAGTGTGGCGATCAATCAGGGTTTCCGCCTGCTCGCCGACTTCATCTTCGGCAACAATACCGCCCGCAAGAAAATCGACATGACCACGCCGGTGACCCAGCAGCCGAGCGAAAAGATCGCGATGACCGCTCCGGTGACGCAGCAAAGCGCGGGCGACGCCTGGAAGGTGCGCTTCATGATGCCCGCCGAATACACCGCTTCAACCCTGCCCGTTCCGAATGACAAGCGCGTCACGATCGTGTCCGTACCGGAAAAGCGCTTCGCCGTGGTCCAATTCTCGGGCTGGTCAAGTGAGGCCAACTTATCGGAACACAAGGCTCTTCTTGAAGCTTGGGTGAAACAGAAGGCACTGACGCCTATCGCAGCCCCGATCGCAGCCTTCTACAATCCGCCCTGGTCGATCCCCTTCCTACGCCGCAACGAGTATCAGATCGAACTCGCCGATTGACGACCATAGGGAACCCAATCGTCCGCACACTTGTTTCGTTGGTGCGGCGCAGTTAGTTTGCGCGCCGCAACAATCCCTTTGCCAAGGCGAGAGCCCTCGCTCCTCCACACCGCCTTAACCGTCCTGACCGGAGACGTTCCATGACCTTCAAACTCCCCGACCTGCCATACGCCTACGACGCTTTGCAGCCCTACATGTCGGCGGAAACATTGCAGTTTCATCACGATAAGCATCACCAGGCCTATGTCGATAACGGCAATAAACTCATCGTCGGCTCGGGTCTGGAAGGCAAATCCATTGAGGAAATCTGCGTCGCAGCGTTCGCGGGCAAGAATGCCGGCCTCGTCAACAACGTCGGCCAGCACTACAACCACATCCACTTCTGGAACTGGATGAAGCCCAACGGCGGCGGCAAGAAAATCCCCGGCCGGCTTGAGCGTCTGGCCGAAGAATACGGCGGCTTCGACAAGGTCCGCACCGACTTCCTCAACGCCGGCGCCACGCAATTCGGCTCGGGCTGGGCCTGGCTGACGATCAAAGACGGCAAATTGGAAGTCGCGAAAACCCCCAACGGCGAAAACCCGCTGATGCACGGCGCTCAGCCAATTCTCGGCGTCGACGTCTGGGAGCACAGCTATTACATCGACTATCGCAATGCCCGCCCGAAGTACCTCGAAGCCTGGTTCGACAACCTCGTGAACTGGGACTATGTCGACCAGATGATGGGCTGACCCCAAAGTTGCTGACGTTTTGAAAAGCCACCTGGACCATCCAGGTGGCTTTTCTGCATCTGTGTTGCGCTGCCCCACTACCGCCGCGTTCATCCAATCTGTAGGACGATTAAATCGATTACGGACGATGTGACTCGGGGTCATATTGGGGGGACGATTGCTGGCGCATTTTGCCAAAGTTGCGGTTTTGCTCGTCGCGGCGTTGGCTGGCGGTTGCGCCGGTGCGATTGACCGCACACCCGTTCCGAACGCGAAAATTGCTGAAACGGCTTCGATCCCCGACATCCCCGGCGCGCGCATCTGGGGTGACGAGGCGCCCAAAGACCTCAAGAACATCTACAAGACCTATCTGAAGGGCGTTCCCCAGCTTGGAGCCAGCGCACCCCTCGTCAACGGTCGGATGCAGATCGACATTCTCGCCCTCTCAGGCGGCGGATCCGATGGTGCCTTCGGTGCCGGTGTGCTGACGGGCTGGTCCGAGCGCGGCGATCGACCGGAATTCGAACAGGTGACCGGCGTTTCGGCCGGCTCGATTATCGCCCCATTCGCCTACTTGGGTCCTGAATACGACCCTCAACTGAAACAAATCTGGACCCAGTACCGCACCGATCAACTTGTGGTCCCGCAGATCGTCAACGGCCTACTGGGCGGTCAGGCCCTCACCGATACCGCCCCTCTGCGAAAACTCATCGCTCAGTACATCGATCGGGATTTCCTCAAGAAGGTCGCGCGCGAATACGAACGCGGTCGCCTTCTCACCGTCGGCACCACGAACCTCGACGCCAAGCGCCCGGTTGTCTGGAACATGGGCGCCATCGCACGCCACTACGACAATCCGGAAGCCGTTGAGTTATTCCGCGATGTAATCTTGGCGTCCGCCGCCATTCCAGGACTGTTCCCGCCCGTCAAAATCAAGGTCAAGGCCGACGGCAAGATTTATGACGAGCTGCATGTGGACGGCGGTGTCACGCGCCAGATCTACGTGTCGTCGCTCAACGTGCCCTTCAAGACGTTCGACGTGCTCTACCCCAAGCCGCCCAATCGCCGACTGTACCTCGTCCACAATGGCAAGATGAATCCGCAATTCGGCGCTGTGACGCCATCCACGTTCCAGATCGCCGGTGAGTCCATCAACGCGTTGATGCTTTACCAGCACAAGGGCGACAACTACCGCATCTACCGCATGGCCAAGGACGCCAGCGCCGACTTCAACTCGATCGCTATCCCGCCAGACTTCGACCACGCCTCGAAAGAAAAATTCGACCTTGAATACCAGAAGGCGCTGTTCGACGAAGGCCTCCGCATGGGCAAAGCCAAGGAATGGCGCAAGAAGCCGGCCGATGTTCCCGCTGAACCGTCCACGCGGGTTGCTTCACCTGAGCCGGCAGCCGCGCCCGCACCGGAAACTCCCGCAGCCGCTCCCGTCGATCAGCCCCCACCGGCCGCCGCTCCCGAAGCGGAACCCGTCGTGCCGCCCAAGCCGAACCAACCCGTTGCCATGGACCGCGTCTCAGAGCTCGAAACCGCCACACCGCGCTAAACAGCGCATGGCGGGCCGGCTCCGGACAGCGGAGTCGCCATGCGCCATTAGACATGCTCGACGTAATTTTTGAGTGCGCGGATGCGCTCGACATAGGCCCGGCGGATGCAGAAGAACTTCGCCCCGCACGCGTTGCGCTCGGCGATCCAGGCCCGCTGCTCGCCCTTCACTCTTGCCGTCTGATCAAAATAGCGCGCCCGCTCCAGCGCCCGGCGATACCAGCTATCCATCCGCTCATCGAGATTGCCAAGCCACGGGTTCTCACACACCCGCACCTCGGCAGCGGTCTTACCGCTGAGCTCCATACAGCTGTAGCTAGCAGCCTTGGCAGGCGCATTGGTCACTGACATCAGTGCGGCGGCGGCGATGGCTCCGATCAGCAGCTTCATGGCGTGTCTCCAATCTCAGGGCGATGAGACGGAGATTGGCGCCGGGCGGCTGAATTGCCCGTGACGCGCACGTTCAGCGGCCGTTCACCTTACGGCTTTTCCGACAAGCTGTTCAGATAGCCCAAAAACGCTTCGATCTGCGGCGGATCGAATTTGAACACCGGCATGTCGGGATGCCCGGACACGATGCCCTCGGCCAGAGCTTCGGCGAGATTTTCGCTCGGATAGATCTCAACCACATCGCGGAACGGCGGTGCCTTCTCGTGCGGGCTCTTGTCCTCAAGCCCGATCGCATGACAGCGCGCGCACTTCTCTTCGACGAGAGCCCTGCCCTGGGCGATCATGTCCTCGTCGTCTGCAAACGCGACCGAAGTCAAACCCAGCAACAACCCGGCTGCCAAGAGCATAACTCGGTTCATGGGCTTCACTCCTTGCCGGCTGCACCACGTACGACGTGCCGGCGTTCGCACCATCGCGGCCTTGATACCGATCAAACGGACTAGCGCCGTCCACCCTTGATCGACCCGACGATGATGCTCTTGATGGTCGAAGCAATCGTGCGCGACAGCGACCGTTGCAATTCCTTGCCGATCATTTCGCCCATGCCCTGTTGACCACGCTTCGTTCCGGTCTTGCTTCCGGTCGAAGATCCACCGCCGAGGATCACGTCCGCCCAGCTTCCGCCTTCGCCGGCGTTCGCCTGCTGCGCGGCGTCTTCCGTGCGCTTAGCCAGCATCTCGTGCGCGCTCTCGCGATCGACCGCTTCCTCGTACTTCCCAAACACCGGGCTGTACTCGATCACACTCAGCCGCTCGTCTTTGGTGACGGGGCCCATGCGGCCTTCCGGCGGACGAATAAAGGTCCGCTGCACCATGGACGGCTCACCCTTGTTTTCGAGCATGGAGACGAGCGCCTCGCCCACCTTGAGCTCCATGATCACCTTTTCGGTGTCGAGCTCCGGATTCTTGCGGAACGTCGTCGCCGCCGCCTTCACGGCCTTCTGCTCCTGTGGCGTGAAGGCACGCAGCGCATGCTGCACGCGATTGCCGAGCTGCGCCGACACACTATTCGGAACGTCCATCGGGTTCTGCGTGATGAAGTAGACACCCACACCCTTCGAGCGAATGAGCCGCGCCACCTGCTCGATGCGTTCCAACAGCGCCTTCGGGGCTTCGTTGAACAGCAAATGCGCTTCGTCGAAGAAGAACACGAGTTTTGGCTTGGGCTGATCGCCCACTTCCGGCAGCGTCATCCACAGCTTCGACAGCATCCACAGCAGGAAGGTCGCGTAGAGCCGTGGCTTCTCCATCAGCTTGTCGGCAGCGAGCATCGACACGACGCCCCGCCCATCCGGCGCCAAGCGTATGAAATCCATGATATCGAGGGCCGGTTCTCCGAAGAACTGGCTGGCGCCCTGCTCTTCGAGCACAAGGAACCGCCGCTGGATCGAGCCCACCGACGTCGCTGCTACGTTGCCGTATTTTGCCCCGATCTCCTTCGACCGCTCCGCGATGTTGTTCATCAGCGAGCGCAGGTCTTTCAGATCGACGAGCGGCATCTTCTCATCCGCCGCCACGCGGAAGGCAATGTTCAGAACGCCTTCCTGCACCTCGTTGAGTTCTAGTAGGCGCGACAGCAGCAGCGGCCCCATGTCCTGCACCGTCGCGCGGATCGGATGACCCTGCTCGCCGAACACATCCCAGAAGATCGTCGGATACGCACGGTTCTCGTACCCGTCCCCGAGCCCCACCTCACCCGCGCGCTTGATGAGAAAATCTTTCGGCTCGCCCACCGCCGCGATGCCCGAAAGGTCGCCCTTGATGTCGGCTGCGAACACCGGCACGCCCGCCGCCGAAAATCCCTCCGCCAGCACCTGCAGCGTGACCGTCTTGCCCGTCCCCGTCGCTCCGGTAATGAGACCGTGCCGGTTGGCGAGCTTGAGGTCGAGATATTCCGGCTTGATGCTCTTCCCGACGAAGATCCGGCCGTCCTGCAAAACCTGCTCGCTCATGGATCGCCGCTCCACATTCTAAAGACGTCATCCGCGGTCCCTCGCGCCAGCCAACGATCGACTCGCATGGGCCACAACCTTAGGAATCCTCTTGGCACGGCCGACCCCCGCATTGCAAACCCTGGTTGCATGGCTCACTAACGCTCCGCCGCGCGAAACTGTTTCCCGCCGCTGCGGCGACAAGCCGGAGCGGCATGTGACCGTTTTTTGAATGCAGAACCGGCAGCTTGCCCCTATAGACAGCGCGAGCTTGAGATGGGCCTGACGCGCCGCCATATGCGCTCGCGCCCCCGACAGATGGACCGCCGCCGATGACCGTCCCCACCTCGACCGATGCGCCCGTCCTGCCGCTGGCCACCGGCTTCACGCCAGCCACGCGCGACGCTTGGCTTGCCCTCGTCGATAAGGCCATCAAGGGTGCCGACTTCGAAAAGAAGATGGTCTCCAAGACCGCGGACGGCCTGCGGATCGAACCGATCTACACGCCCGCCGATGTGCTCCCCTATGCGGCCGCTGCCATCCCCGGTGCGGCCCCCCTGACGCGCGGCACCCACGCCGAGCCCAACGGCCTTGGCTGGGATATCCGCCAATACCACTCCGGCACCGACGCCAAAGCGATCAACGCCGCCATCCTCGAAGACCTCAACGGCGGCACGACGTCGATCGCGCTCGAGATTGGCGGCGGCAACGGGCTGCCCGCCACTGCCGAAGCCCTCACAGCGGCGCTCGACGGCGTTCTCCTCGACATCTGCCCCGTCACGCTGATCGCCCACGAGAACACGCCCGATGCTGCCAAAGCGCTCATCGCCGTCTGGGAGAAGCAGGGCCTCGCGCCGGCAAAGCGCCGTGGCGGTTTCGGCTTCGATCCGCTCGGCACGCTGGCTGTGTTCGGCGCGCTTTCCAAGCCGATCGAGGCCGCGCTCGCCGACGCCGCTGCTCTCATCATCGCCACCAAGGATATGCCCGGCGTCACGGCACTCGCCTCCGACGGCCACGCCTACCACTGCGCCGGCGCGACGGAAGCGCAGGAACTGGCGGCGATGCTCTCGACCATCGTCGCCTACCTGCGCGCCGCCGACAAAGCCGGCATCGCACCCGCCGATGCGCTGCCCAAGATCGCCGTCACCCTCGCCGTCGACGCCGACCAGTTCCTCGACATCGCCAAGCTGCGCGCCGCCCGCCGCCTGATCTGGCGCATCGCTGAGGCCTCGGGCGCCGGCGACGCCGCAGCAAAAGTCACGCTCCAGGTCGTGACCTCCTGGCGCATGCTCGCCAAGCGCGACCCGTGGACCAACATCATCCGCACCGCCATCGCCTGCGCCGGCGGCGCGCTCGGCGGCGCCGACAGCATCACCGTGTTGCCGTTCACATTCCCGCTCGGCGAGACCGACAGCTTCGCCCGCCGCGTCGCCCGCAACATCCAGATCGTCTGCCAGGAAGAGAGCAATCTCGGCCGCGTCGTCGATCCGGCCGGCGGCTCCTGGTATGTCGAAAAGCTCACCGAAGACCTCGCCCAGAAGGCATGGTCGCTGTTCCAGGACATCGAGAAGCAGGGTGGCATCGCCGCCGCACTTCAGTCCGGCTACGTTCAGGCCGAAATCGCCAAGAGCGCCGAAGCCAAAACCAAAGCGATCGCAACAGGTCGCGCCGAACTGACCGGCGTCTCGGCCTTCCCGATCCTGGGCGACGACGGCATCGCGCCCAAGCCGTGGCCGCACACGCCTCCGGCGAAGACCAGCCCCCGCCGTCACAGTGACGCCGCTCAAGATGTCCCGCCTCGGCGAGCCGTTCGAAGCCTTGCGCGACGCCGCCGACGCCCGCGCCGCCAAAGCCGGCAAGCCGTTCGCCGTGTTCCTGGCGAGCCTCGGCCAAGTCGTCGAACACAACGTCCGCTCGACGTGGATCAAGAACTATCTCGCTGCCGGCGGCATCGCAGCCAACATGAGCGACGGCTACCCGAATGCCGAAGCCGCCGCCGCCGCCTTCAAAGCGTCTGGTCTCGACGCCGCCTGCATCTGCTCCTCCGACGCCGTGAACGCCGAACATGCCGAAGCCACCGCCAAAGCCCTCAAAGCTGCCGGCGCCAAGCTCGTCCTGATGGCCGGCCGCCCCGGCGACCGCGAAGCCGCCCTCAAAGCCGCGGGTGTGGACCAGTTCCTGTTTGCAGGGCAAGATGCCGTCACGATATTGCGAGACCTGCAGGAGAAGCTCGGTTGACGACCACCGCCCCAAAATCACCGCCACGGATGTCCGTGGCTGAGTTCCTTGATTGGGACGGCGGGGGCTTTGTGGGCAAGCTGGAATTGATCAACGGCGAAGTCCGCGCCATGTCCCCGGCCAGCGGCACGCATGCTCTCATACAGGCGAACTTAGCCGGACTTGATTTGGCACACACCTCCGCGCCACCAAGCGTCCATGCCGCGTCGGCACCGAAGCCCCTATCGTTCCTCGGTTCCACGCCAACGACAACATCCGCGCGCCTGACCTCTCGGTGACGTGCCAAACCTCGCCTCCCGGCAAGGTTTTTCCCGACCCGGTGCTGATCATCGAAGTGCTCTCCCCCAGCAACCTGCGCGAGACTTGGGAAAGCATCCGCGCCTGCGCGACCATTCCCTCGCTTGCCGAGATCATGGTCGTCGACAGCGAACGCGTCCTTGTCGAAATCTACCGCAAACTGCCCGAAGGCGGCTGGCCCACGGAACCCGACGAACGGGCTCAGTCGGGTGCGATCAAGCTGACATCGATCGAGGCGAACATAGACGTCGCCGACATCTATTCCGGCACCCATCTCGTCTGAGATCAGCTGAGATCCGCTTCAGCGGTTCTTGTCCGAAAACAACTTCGATTCCTTCTTCGCCGACGCCAGCACGGCCTCCGCACTTTCGCGCGTCTGCGCCAGTTCGCGCCGGATCGACTGTGTCACCCACCGGTCGCCCGCCTGCATGAACGCCGTCACGATCAAGAACCGCAGCGGCTTGCCGGACGGCGAAAACACGATCCTCAAAGACGACAGGTAACAGGCGTGCTCGTCCTCTCCGATCACGCCGAGAAAGATCTCCGGCTTGTCGTAGGAGAGCTTGGCGTTTGCCGTCTTCACCATCTCGGCGAAATCCGCGCCCTCGTAGCGTGGATGCCCCCACTTCGCCGACTGCGCGTCCTGGCAAAGCTGCGCCACCGCACCGGCCGACCCCAGGCTGCGGTCGTCGTCGCTCGGATACGTCACGATATTCTTTTCGATCGCCACCCATTCGGGCAGCCACTCGGCAGCGCCCGACCGCGCCGCATCCAGTGACGCACACGGCACATACAGCGCCATCAGTTCCGTTCCCGATTTCAGCCCCGGCTCGAATCCCGTCGCATGCCCGGGCTTTCCGGCTTCCGCCGTGTCATAGGCGCAGTGCCCGTCCGGCGCCTCCAGCTTGAGAACCGGCTCCGGCGACGGGGCTTCGCGCACCGGCACATCGTCACCCGAAGCCGCCCACGCTGATCCCGCCGCTCCCATCCCCAACCCGATGGCCCACAAGCCCACCGCTACCGTGTTGAAAAGCCTGAGCGGTTTCGCTACCACCACCATTGCACCGCCCCTCCCGAGAGCCGTCCGGGGCGATGTTCGCCGCATCGCCTTCTGCGCGTCTTGTATGCTACCAAAGCCTACGAGAAGAGCCTCCGTCAGAGATCAACATGACCCGTATCCCGGACTTCACCACGATCGACCTCGGCACGCCCGCGGCAGGGGCCTCAGCCCCACTGGCCGCAGGCGAAACGTGGGCGACGCCGGAGGGGATCCCGGTCAAGCCAGTCTACACCGGCGCCGACACCGCCGGCCTCGACTTCCTCGGCACGTACCCCGGCATCGCGCCCTACGTGCGCGGCCCCTACCCGACGATGTACGTCACGCAGCCCTGGACCGTCCGCCAGTACGCCGGCTTCTCGACGGCTGAGGAATTCGAACGCCTTCTACCGCCGCAACATCGCCGCCGGCCAGAAGGGCCTCTCCATCGCCTTCGACCTCGCCACGCATCGCGGCTACGACAGCGACCATCCCCGCGTGAAAGGCGACGTCGGCATGGCCGGCGTGGCGATCGATTCCATCTACGACATGCGCACGCTGTTCGACGGCATCCCGCTCGACCAGATGACCGTCTCGATGACCATGAACGGCGCGGTGCTGCCCGTGCTCGCGCTCTTCATCATCGCGGGCGAGGAACAGGGCGTTCCGCCGGAGAAACTCGCCGGCACCATTCAGAACGACATTCTGAAAGAGTTCATGGTGCGCAACACCTACATCTACCCGCCGCTGCCTTCGATGCGCATCGTGTCGGACATCTTCGCCTACACCTCGCAGAAGATGCCGAAGTTCAACTCGATCTCGATCTCCGGCTATCACATGCAGGAAGCCGGCGCGACGGCCGACCTCGAACTCGCCTACACGCTCGCCGACGGCGTCGAATACGTCCGCGCCGGCGTCAACACCGGCCTCGACATCGACGCCTTCGCGCCGCGCCTGTCGTTCTTCTGGGCGATCGGCATGAACTTCTTCATGGAGATCGCCAAGATGCGCGCCGCGCGTCTGCTCTGGGCGAAGCTCATCAAGGAAGAGTTCAATCCCAAGGACGCCCGTTCGCTGTCGCTGCGCACCCATTCGCAGACGTCCGGCTGGTCGCTGACCGCGCAGGACGTGTTCAACAACGTCACGCGCACCTGCCTCGAAGCCATGGCCGCCACGCAGGGCCACACCCAGTCGCTGCACACCAACGCGCTCGACGAAGCCATCGCGCTGCCGACCGACTTCTCCGCCCGCATCGCCCGCAACACGCAGCTCCTCCTCCAGCAGGAGAGCGGCACCACGCGCGTCATCGATCCGTGGGGCGGCAGCCACTACGTCGAACGCCTGACCTACGAACTCGCGCAGAAGGCGCTTGAGCACATCGCCGAAGTCGAGGAACTGGGCGGCATGGCGAAGGCCATCGACGCCGGCATCCCGAAGATGCGCATCGAGGAAGCCGCCGCCCGCACCCAGGCGCGCATCGACACCGGCAAGCAGACCATCACCGGCGTCAACAAATTCAAGATCGACGGCGACGCCAAGATCAACCTGCTGAAGGTCGACAACGTCGCCGTCCGCGAAGCCCAGATCGCGAAGCTGAAGCGACTTCGCGAAGAGCGCAACGAAGCCGAAACGCAGGCGGCCCTGACCGCGCTGACCGAAGGCGCCAAGGGCAACGGCAACCTTCTCGACCTGTGCGTGAAGGCCGCCCGCGCCAAAGCGACCGTCGGCGAAATGTCGGAAGCGATGGAGAAGGTCTTCACGCGCCACCGCGCCGAGATCCGCGCGATCTCGGGCGTCTATCGTTCGGAGGCATCCATGAGCAGCGACGTGATCAGGGCGCAGAAGCTCGTCGAGGAATTCGAAACCCACGACGGCCGCCGGCCGCGCATTCTCATCGCCAAGATCGGCCAGGACGGCCACGATCGCGGCCAGAAAGTCATCGCCACCGCGTTCGCCGATCTGGGCTTCGACGTCGACATCGGACCGCTGTTCGCCACCGCCGGTGAAGCCGCCCGCCAGGCCGTCGAGAACGACGTGCATGTCGTCGGCGTGTCGTCGCTGGCCGCCGGCCACCTCACGCTCGTCCCCGAACTGCGCGAAGCACTCGCCAAGGAAGGCCGCGAAGACATCATGATCGTCGTCGGCGGCGTCATCCCGCCCGGCGACTACGACGAACTCTTCCGCGCCGGCGCCAAAGCCGTCTTCGGCCCCGGCACCAACATCCCCATCGCCGCCGCCGACCTCATCACCAAGCTCAACGCCCAACTCGGCTACGCCAAACTCGCCGCGGAGTAGGGCTGTATGCCCGCCAAAATACGCGATCTCATCAGTCAGCTGGAACAGGCAGGATTTCGAGATCGGGGAGGAAAGGGCAGCCATCGCAACTTCGTACATCCAGATTTAATAAAGCCGATCACGATTTCTGGTAAAATGGGTGATGATGCAAAGCCGTACCAGATCAAGGCTGTGAGCAGGGCAATCGAGGAGTCCCGCAAGTGAAACCCAGCGATCGATACGTGAAGATTGTCGAGTGGTCCGAAAGCGATCAGGCCTATGTCGGCAGTGCGCCTGGTCTCATTTTAGGTGGCTGCCACGGTGACGATGAGCGGACCGTGTTCGACGAACTGTGCGATATCGTCGAGGAGGCGATCGCACTTTATGAACAGGACGGCAAACCTCTTCCGCCGCCGACATCCGGTCGCGACCTCGCCAATCGCCTACAAGCCGCCGAGTAGTACATTAAGAGCGACACCCCCGTGCAGCCCTAGGGACGTCCCGACCCCATGGTGGCCCGAACCGGCGCAACGGCCTTCTCCCCGCAAACGGCGATCAGCACAACGAACGCAAGCCGCGCCCCGCCCTACTCCGCCGCATCCCTCCGCTCAGCCTTGAGCGACTCCGCCTTCTCGCGCTCTAGCGCGGCGCGGTCGCTGAGATCGGCGCGCTCCAGCACCGTCTCGTCCACATGCACCGCCTCACGGGTCTTCGGCGCGTGCTCCTTCAGCAGCACCCCGAACGCCGTCGGCTTGCCCTCCGTCATGCGCCCGTAAAGCCCTTCGACGATCTGCGCCTTCTCGGCGTACTCCGCGTCCTGCAACAGCCGGTCATGGAACCGGCGCAGCTTATAATGCGGCACCGTCGCCATCAGATGGTGCGGCTGGTGATACTCCATGCCCCACGGCAGCACGGCATAGCGGAACAGCGGCCCAGTGAGGATCACGCGCGAGTTCGTGTACCGCCCGCGATCGGCATTCCCGTGCTGGATCCACTCGCGGAAAATCATGAACACCGGGAACGTCGTGAATAGCGGCACGATCCAATAGAGACCGTAGTACATCCACGCCTTCTCATAGCCCGTGAGATCGATGGCTGTCAGCGACCCATAGACGATCGCCATGAACGACACGCGTGCGATCGAACCCATGCGATGCGAGATAACCGGCTCCACGCGGCCCGATGCGAACCAGTCTTCCGGGATGACGGCGTAAAATAGAACCGCCGCGGCCCAGATCGCAAAGAACGTGCCCATCACGGCTGTCGCGCCAAAGCCCGCAAGCATCATTCCAATGAGAACCGCCGGCACCAGCCCGGCAAACAGAATGCCCACCGACTGCGCCGCGCGATGCCCCGGCCGCTTCGGATCACCATACGGGTTCTTGCCTAGACCCAGCGCGCTGTAGCGAGCGCGCGCGATCGTGTACTTCACCAGGTTCGGAATCCACAAGAGCCGCGCCAGCCCCTTCACCAACTCCACATGCGTCAGCGGAAAATCGAGCCAGTGCCCGCTCTCGTCCGCCTGCCCGAAAATCGGATCGCGCTCCGGATCGTTGACGAACTGATGATGCGCCATGTGATGCAGGCGATAATGATGCGTCGAGGTGTAGATCGGGAACCCGGCGAACCAGTCCGACGCGACTTCATTCAGCGTGCGGTTCGCAAACAGCTGATAGTGCGTCCCCTCGTGGATCGCGCCGCCCAACTGATGCTGCGATGCGCCCATCACGATGATCGCGACGATGGCCAGCGGCAGGATCGCTTCCCACCCGTAGCCCATCGCCCGCAACTGGCTCTCGCCCCAAATGGCGAGAAACAGCGTGCCCGCAATCACGAACCAGTTCAGCGCCAGGTAGCGCCAGTTGGTCCAATTATCGCGCGCCTTGAAGGCCTCCATTTCGCCAGGCGTGATGCGGCCTGCACGGTTGCGGCCAGAGTTGCGCGTATCACGCACGTTCAAGGCGTCAGCTTGTGTCACGGATCAACTCCAAAATGCATCGCGACGTCCGTCGCGCGAGCGCCGACGATGCGGCACTAGGATTTCAGCTAGTATACGCGCCCAAGGCCATTTCGGCGCGGCCATGCGACAAAAAAGGCGCAGTTAGGCTTAGAACGGATCAGCGCGCGCTGCCTTCAGCCAAAAGACGACCATCATGCCGCAGCCCCACTGCTCCCACGAGCCGACAACAGCTTCTCCAGCCGGTTCCCCGCCGCCTTGTAAGTCAGGATCTCCCACGCGCGTTCCGCGATCTGAGCGCCGGCGGCCGCCGGTGGAAGCCCCCCACTGTAGATGTTGGAAATCACCGAATACTCGTAGCGCTGATCTCCACCCGCGTCCGGCACGCGGTAGGCCATGTACGCCGACAGACTGCGCGACGCGATGGCATCTCCGCCCGGCCTCTCGCCGATGAGGGTGATGACGAGCTTGGGCGCCAGCGCATTTCCGATGTCTTCGGCAAGCTTGACCCGCCCATAGGGGGCCAGGATGGGCTGCCCGACACTAAATCCGTTCTTCGCTAATGCAGCTGCCAGCACGGGCAGTAGGTCCGGGATGTTGTGATGCACCGCCTCCGCGCTCAGCCCGTCTGAAACGACGATCTGCACATCCGCGGCCTCCGGCTTCAACTCCGCCCGCGCCGTCTCAGCAATACGCGCACCCTTCTCCGGATCGTTGAGATGCGCGGTTTTGCTCGCGGCTGACGTGGCCACACGCCGGAACTCCATCCGTCCCAGGTACTGCGGCTCCACCTCCGCGTAGATCGCCTCCCGCGCGACGGCGAGATTGGCCTTCACCTCCCGCGACACCCGATCAGCCGGACGCGGACCCGCATTCTCGAACCCGTAAGCCGCCGGCACTTTCGCGACGAGCGTTGTGAACGCCTCCTCGCTGTCACAGAAGATGCGCGGGTTGCCCCAGTTCGGCCCACGCTCGATCTCCCCATCCTCGGCCTCGAGGAAAATCCCCCGCGACATCGCCCACGCGAGATACTCCGGCGCGGGCCTCAGCCCGTGCACCTCCCGCATCGTCTGGTCGTCATGGCCGGCCGTATCGAAATAGGCGAGCATGCGATCGACGCCGAGATAGACATCCATGAAGTAGTTCGAGCCCGCAGCTGTCAGAAGCTCGCGTCGCGATCTGCTGACCCTCCATCGTGATCTCGGAATGAAGCGTGTAGCAGGGCGCCATACCCATCGGCAGGCCGAGCAGCTTGCCCATGAAATGATCCTGCAAGTTCGAGACGATCATCTCGAAATTGGTGCGATGCGTTTCGGGCCCGATGAACCCGGTCACGTTGTTGACCATGAACGGATCGTACCGCCGCGCGAGCCCGTAGCAGAGCGCTTCCGTCGTGGTCATGTCGATGCCGTTGTGCTTGCCGTAGGTGAGTTCGCTCCCCTGCCCCGTCTCGAAGTACATGAATTGCCGCGCTTGCGCTCCCAGCGGCCCCTTCGCCGCCATCAGCCGGTACGCCTCGTCCAGAACGTCCACCGTCACATCGAACTCTTCGGTCAGCGTCCGATCCGTGCCCGCCAGCGACTGGAACATGATCTCAACCGGCGCGCCGCGCTCCAGGCACGCCATCTGCGTCTTCACATGCGACAGCACGCAAATCTGCGTCGGAGCTCCGGTCTCACGCCGCAGCCCATCGAGGTGGCGCAGGATTTTTTCGACGTTGTCGACGGTATCGATCGCCGGGTTGAGCCCGATGAGCGCATCGCCCGCGCCCATCGAAAGCCCCGTATAGACGAGAGCCGTGACCGCGGTCAGGTCGTCGGTCGGATGGTTGGGCTGCAACCGGGACGACAGAGTACCGGCACGTCCCACCTCCGTTCGCGCTTTGCCGCTGCGCTTCAATTTACGCGCAGCATAAATGAATTCATGCACATCCATAAGCTTGGCAATGGCCGCCGCCATCACGCCGGTCAGCCCGCGTCCGATCCGCTTGGCATCGGCAGCCTTCGCCTTGAGCAGCTGGTCCTTCACCGCCCCGCATGTCAGCGGCGCGAGAGCGGAGAACACCTCATGGTCGATGTCGTAGTTGACCCGCATGACATCGTCGATTCCACCGCTATCCGACACCAGCGGATGATCGTAGATGTGCTGCAACGTGAGCCCTGAGAGGATCTTCCGCGCCGCCTCGCGCGCCACCTCATCCTTGGCGGCGAGCCCCGTCAGCCGCTCGCCCGCCTTGTCGTAATCCGCCGCTCCCAGGAGATGCTTCAAACCGCGAAATTCAAATGCGCGGTCGAAAAGAACTATCTTGTACGTCTCGTCCGGTGCGGCCTGCGGAACGCGAATGTGAGAGAGCGGGGTCAAAGGCATCATCGCGGCGCCTCTTCTTAGATCGGCGCCGAAGCAGACCCGACGGCCGCCACGCGCTTCTTCCGAAAGAGCGCGAGCTTAGCGGCTGCAGGTCATAAGGTCCTGCCAATTAGATGAGCAGTCCGCCTGTGTTTTCTTCACGTTCGACGCGGCACCACCGCATACGACGCCAGAAGCACGATGAGGATCGTCACCGGAATGAAGAAGATCGGCAGTTGATCGGCGCCGCCGTCATAGAGAACGCGCGAGATCGTCAGCCCTGCCGAAGTCCCGAGCATCCACCCGATGAGAACACTCCCCAAGAACCGCGTAAGGAAATCGATCATTCCATCCCCCGCGCGGTCCGACTCCTGTGCGCTACTTGACGATCTCGACCGGCCCATGATTGTCGCAATGATCGCCATGCGGGTGATGCAAATGGCCATCGACGATGTAATCAACATGATCCCCGTGCGGAATCGCTTCGTGCCCGCATCCGGGGCCATGCACGTGTCCCGCCGCGTGCCCGGCACAGGTATGCTCCGGCGTGCAGGCATTAGGGTTGGCCGATGAAATCTCGATCGTATGCTCGTCCACGTGTTCGGCATGCATGTGATGCAAATGGCCATCGTGCAGGTAATCGACATGGTCACCGTGCTTCACAGCCGTATGGCCGCAACCGGGTCCATGTTGATGGGAATGATTGGCGTGATGCGGAAGCTTGCAGTCTGTCATGTGAGGTCTCCAGTCCAACGTGTCCATAATAACTGACATTGCTCCTCTAAGCAGCGATTTTCCGCACCGTTTCGCACACCATCGGTTCGTGGCAGGGTGCAATCAAGGAATCAGGGGGTTGATTTGCGATGGAATGGCTCGATTTGTTTCAAGATCCAAAACGCATGGGATTGATGGTGTTGATCGCCCTCGGCGCGGTCATTGCGGGAAAGATGGTCTACAATGTCTGGCCCAAGACTCAGAACCCTACATTTTGGGGCTCGGCCATCGCCATGCTCATCGTCGGCGCACTGGCCTACATGGGTGTACCGGAGGCCGCCATCGTCGTCTGGATCTTCATCGCGATCGGTGTCGTGCTCGGCCTCGGCGCACTCGTCCTGTGAAGCAACGATCTGAAGACGTCATCCCTTTATCGACCGACGCGCGTGCCACTTTAAACGCCGCACAGAAAGGACGCGACGACGATGAGTTGGCTCCCCGACGCCGATCCCAAACCGGGTGACACCAAAGCCTGCGATCTGATCGAGCAGGTGATCGTCCCCCGTGCCCGCGATCTCGGAGGCTTCGAAGTTCGCCGCGCGCTACCCGCCGCCGGCAAACAGATGATCGGTCCCTTCATTTTCTTCGACCAGATGGGCCCCGCCGAATTCCTCTTCGGCCAAGGCATCGACGTGCGACCGCATCCCCACATCGGCCTCTCCACCGTCACCTATCTTTTCGACGGCGAGATCATGCATCGCGACAGCTTGGGCACCGAACTGTCCATAAGACCTGGCGCGCTCAATCTCATGACCGCCGGCCGCGGCATCGTCCATTCCGAACGCACCGCGCCCGAAATCAAAGCCACCGGCCCGCGTCTCTTCGGCATTCAGGCTTGGGCCGCGCTTCCCAAGTCGCACGAGGAAGGCGCACCGGCTTTCATCCATCACGCCGAGACCGAACTCCCCCGCATCATGGGCGAGGGAAAGCGCGTCCGCCTCATCATGGGATCGATGTTCGGTGAAACCTCGCCCGCCCAATTCCCGCACGATTGCGTCTATGCCGAAGCGGTCCTCGCACCCGGCGCCGTCCTCCCGCTCGATCCCGATTACGACGAACGCGGCGTCTTCATCGTCTCCGGCGAAATCGACATCGCGGGCGAAACCTTCGGCCCCGGCCGCCTGCTCGTCTTCCGCCCCGGCGACCGCATTTCAATTCTAGCGGTCTCGCAAGCCCGCCTCATGATCGTCGGCGGCGAACCCATGGACGGCCCCCGCCACATCTGGTGGAACTTCGTCTCCTCGTCGAAAGAACGCATCGATCAGGCCAAGGCCGATTGGCGCCAAGGCCGCTTCGACACCGTCCCCGGCGACGCCACCGAATTCATCCCGCTCCCCGATTAGCAAGTGCGCTGCCGCGTGTGACCGGACCTTGCGCCGCCAGTTCCCCACCCATAAGCTCTCGGTTTTCGGAAGGGACGCAAATGCACACAAAGCGCATGATGACGTTTGCAGCGGCGATCTGCGTTTTTGCGATGCTGGCCTATCTGTTCGTGTTCGCCGACGCGACCGTCGTCGGGGTCGAGGAACCGGCGAACGCAGCGACCACACAATAACCGCGCCGTGCGGCCGGCTCCTCAGCAGGGGAGTCGCACGGCGCAATCAACAAAACCACGATGCTTTATCAAGGAAGCTGCCACTGCCGCGCCGTCACCTTCGAAGTGGATGCGCCCGAGACGATCATCGCGCAGGATTGCAACTGCTCGATCTGTTCCAAGGCCGGCTTCCTGCATCTCATCGTGCCGAAGTCGAAGTTCCGTCTGCTCAGCGGCGACGACAACCTCACCCGCTACACCTTCAACACCGGCGTCGCGCAGCACTCCTTCTGCAAAACCTGCGGTATCAAACCCTTCTACATCCCGCGCTCAAACCCTGACGGCATCGACATCAACGTCCGCTGCCTCGACACGCCCATCCCGAAGCTCACCATCGAACCCTTCGACGGCCGCAACTGGGAACAGAACGCGGAAGCGCTGAAGCACCTGAGCGAAGAATAAGAAAAACGTTATCCCCGCCTCCTCGGCCCTCGCATATCCTCCCCTCACCTGCATCACACGAGGGCGCTGTCCGGAGGCGTTCGAATAGCGCGATGCAGGGACGGGCGCGGAAGGACAAATCGGCGACGCAGCCAACCCTTCCGGCGTCGATTTCAACTGCCCGCCGTAAGGATGGGTCCCGGATGATGTGCCGGTGAAAAGGGGAAACAGTAAGCTGGGGTAAGAGCGAGCCCAGACTGAAGCCCGTAAGGCGGGGCGCCACGGCGCCACCATTCTAGATATCCACGCGGAAGACCGCAGCGCCGCTGCGCCCCGCCGCCTCGTTACGTCTTCGCCAACCAACTCCGCTCCGCGGAGCCGGCAACTACGCGCCGTGCGCCCGGCTCCCCGAAAGGGGAGTCTCGTCCTTTAACACCGCACCATTCTCCTTGCAGCCACGGCGGCCACCGGACAACATGGCCCGGATCGAATGAACCGCGTGGCCCCCATGAACCTCTCGTCCCAAGAAGCCGCCTACGCCGGTACGCTCGGCGCCGTCATCGGCATCGTCTACACGGTGACGAGCACGACCTGGGGAGACGCGACGCTCGAAGACGTCGTGCTCCTCGATGTCCTATCCGCCGCCTGCATCGGCGCAGTTGCGGGCATCCTCGCGTTCGCCCTGCGCCGGACCATGTGATCCGGCAGCCATGCCCCCCATCGATCTCGGCAATCGCCCGCCCACTGTTCAGCGCTACCAATCGCGATGGTGGCCGTTCGGGCGCAAGGCATCGCCGATCGTAAAAGCAACACCCTCGCCCCGCACAGGGTCCGCGGTCCCCGCGTCTCCCACACCGACGGCGGCAAAACCCGCGTCACAGAAGCCCGCCGCACCATCGGATCGGACGCTGTTCGGCTGGCTGATCCGCGAAGCGATCGCCCTCGTCGGCATGACAGGCGCCGCTCTGACTGTTCTCGCGCAGCTTGCCTGGTTCGTCCGGATGTCCCCGCCCTTCATGGACGCGCTAGGATCGTGGATGACCATGAACTCCAACTTTTGGCTGTCTTACTATGACGATCTCGGCTTCTACCCCCACGCCCATCTCCAGGCCGCCATCGCGCTCGCCGTGTTCCTTGCGCTGATCGGCATCGGAGCGCGCGTGTCCGCCATCCTGTCTGGCACACCGCTCGCCCCTCGCTGGTCGCTGTTCGAAGGCATGACCTGGCCGAGCCTCGCCATCATGGGCGTCCTCGCAATCGTGTTCCTGCTCGGCCACGACCCCTCCCCCTCGTCAGCAACCTATGACGGCGCCGGCGGCCGGGAGGCCGTCAAATACCTCTTCGCCCTCATCCTCGCCACGGGCTACGCCCTTGGCGATTATCTCGGCCAACGCGGCTTCCACACCCGGCTCTACCGTCTCGCAATCCTGTTGGTACTGGCACTCGGTTTGAACCACTGGCTGCTAGTAAGTCCTTGATTTCGCTGTGTCGATATCTCGACCCATCCTGGGTGTGGCCCTGGCGCTGCTTGATCGCGCGCCCCATCCGTGCGACCTGACGCCTTGATCTTCACCATCAGATTCGGGCTCGCGCGCCCCCTGTTCGCGTCCGCCGCCGGGCCGGACCACTCTTCGCACGAAGACGGGAGACGCGCGCATGGCCCGATCACAAAGCGATCTCTTCGCCGACTTGGATATTCCCATGAACGACAAAGCCGCCCGCCGCAAATCGGGGGACGCCTCCGACAACTACACGGCCGCAGACATCGAGGTCCTCGAAGGCCTTGAACCCGTCCGCCGCCGTCCCGGCATGTACATCGGCGGCACGGACGAGAAGGCGCTGCATCACCTCTTCGCCGAAGTCATCGACAACTCCATGGACGAGGCCGTCGCCGGTCACGCGTCCTTCATCGAAGTCCGCCTCGACGCCGACGGCTTCCTGTCCGTCACCGACAACGGCCGCGGTATCCCCGTCGACCCGCACCCGAAGTATCCTAAGAAAAGCGCGCTCGAAGTCATCATGTGCACGCTCCACGCCGGCGGCAAGTTCGACGGCAAGGCGTACGCGACCTCGGGCGGCCTGCACGGTGTGGGCGTCTCGGTGGTGAATGCGTTGTCGGAAATCTGCGAAGTCGAAGTCGCGCGCGGCCAGCAGCTCTATCGCATGGTCTTCTCGCGCGGCACGCCCACGACGAAACTGGAAAAGCTGGGCGCCATTCACAACCGCCGCGGCACCAAGGTCCGCTTCAAGCCGGACGAAACGATCTTCGGCAAGGGCGCGCATTTCAAGCCCGCCCGCCTCCTCAAGATGGCGCGCTCGAAAGCCTACCTCTTCGGCGGCGTTGAAATCCGTTGGAGTTGCGATCCGTCCCTCATCAAGGACGACACCCCCGCCGAGGCCGTCTTCCACTTCCCCGGCGGCTTGAAGGACTACCTCGCCTCCGAAATCAACGGCCGCACCTACGTCACCAAGGAAATCTTCGCTGGCAACATCGAGAAAGAAGGCAAGCACGGCTCCGTCGAATGGGCCGTTGCCTGGATATCGGACGAGGATGGCTTCTCCCGCTCGTACTGCAACACCATCCCCACCGGCGAAGGCGGCACGCACGAGAACGGCTTCCGCTCGGCGCTATCGAAGGCCCTGCGCGAATTCGGCGAACGCGTCGGCAACAAGAAAGCCCAGCAGATCACCGCTGATGACGTGATGGGCACGGCCGCCGCCATGCTCTCCATCTTCATTCGCGAACCTGAATTCCAGGGCCAGACGAAAGACAAGCTGGCCACCGTCGAAGCCGGCCGCATCGTCGAGAACGCCGTCAAGGACGCCTTCGACCACTGGCTCACCGACAGCCCGCAGCAAGGCACGCGCCTGCTCGAATGGGTGATCGAACAGGCCGACGAACGCCTCAAGCGCCGCCGCGAAAAGGAAGTCTCGCGCCAGTCCGCCACGCGCAAACTCCGCCTTCCCGGCAAGCTCGCCGACTGTTCGATCCAGCAGGCCGCCGGGACCGAGATCTTCATCGTCGAAGGCGATAGCGCCGGCGGTTCGGCCAAGAGCGCGCGCGATCGCGAAACGCAGGCGATCTATCCGCTCCGCGGCAAGATCCTCAACGTCGCCAACGCCACCTCGGCGAAACTCGCCCAGAACGAAGCGCTTTCGAACCTGCTGCTCGCCCTCGGCGTCGGCACAGGATCGCGCTATCGCGACGAAGACCTGCGCTACGAGCGCGTCATCGTCATGACCGACGCCGATGTCGACGGCGCCCACATCGCATCGTTGCTCATCACATTCTTCTACCAGGAGATGCCGACGCTGATCGAGAACGGCCATCTCTATCTCGCCGTGCCGCCGCTCTACAAAATCGCGCACAAGGCCGATGTCGCCTACGCCCGCACCGAAAAGGAACGCGACGACCTGATCGCCACGCAATTCAAGGGCAAGAAACCGGAAGTCACCCGCTTCAAAGGCCTGGGCGAAATGGACTTCAAGGATCTGAAGTCCACCACCATGGACCCGAAAAAGCGCCTCATGCTCAAGGTCGAGATCGCCGACGGCGACAGGCTAACGCTCAGCGACACGGTCAGCGCCCTCATGGGCTCCAAGCCCGAAGCCCGCTTCCGCTTCATCCAAGACCGCGCCGCCTTCGCCAAGGACCTGGATATCTGACAATTCGGCGGATAAACGCCTCTGGGTGACCGGAATCTGAACTCTATCCTCAGCGCAGTGACGAAGCTGTCGCTCGAATCGATTTTAAGTCTCGTTTGTCGCGCTTTGGCCGTGGCTGCTGGTCTTTGCGCAGAAGAAGAATTTCGAGGCGCTGAATCGGCACATCATATCTGCTAGGGAACCAATTCATGAACTTCAAAGCACTCGGTGCCGAGTTTGTCGGCACATTCATGCTCATGGCATCCATTCTGGGGAGTGCCTTCTATTCGTTCGCGGCACCATCAGGTGCGGCTGGAATTATCGGCGTGGCATTTGCCATCGGGATCGTCGTGATGGCCATGGCGCGCAGCGTCGGCCACATCTCCGGCGGCCATTTCAATCCTGCGGTGACGATCGGCCTGGCGGTCGGCGGCCGCTTCCCGTTCTCGCAAGTGATCCCTTACGTTCTAGTCCAGCTTCTTGCTGCAGCGTCTTGCTGCGGCGTGTTCTCGCTCATCGGCGGCGGCATCGGCGGCACTTACGCCGCCAACGGTTTCGGCGACCTCTCCATGCTCAAAGTCGGTCTGCAGGGCGTCTTCATCATTGAAGTCGTGATGACCGCCTTCTTCCTGATCGTCATCATGGGCGCCACGCGGCCCGGCGGCTCAACCGAAACAGCCCCGATTGCGATCGGCCTGACGCTGACCGCTATCCACATTATGTCGATCCCGATATCCAACACGTCGGTGAACCCCGCCCGCAGCTTCGGCCCGGCGATCTATGCCGGCGGCGAACCGCTGGCCCAGCTCTGGGTGTTCTTTGCAGCTCCCATTCTGGGCGCGATCATCGGCGCCCTGATCTACAATGCAATCGAAACGGAATGATTTGAAACCACCAAAGGACCGCTCCGCCGAGGGGCGGTCCTTAACCGTTCGCCACCTCTTCGCGACGTTCCACCGCCGTGCCTAGCCCGCCTTTTCCTTGCTTTCCCGGCCAGCTTGTGTCAGCAAGCATCACGCTCGAGCGCAGGGGATCAATTCATTGATCCATTTCGAGCTTTTTTGACTGCCCGGCTTTTAGCCAGATTACCGGCACCAACTCCCCCTGCGCTTCGTTCGACCGCGAGCACTCGTGCCATGTGATGTGGTGCGAGGTAACGCACGCGTGGATCAATGACGCATCCGGAGTGAGACTTTTTTGGAAACGCTACCCTTCGCTGAGCTCGGTCTCAGCCCCAAGGTTCTGGCCGCCGTCGAGGCGGCCGGCTATACGATCGCGACCCCTATCCAGTCCGAGGCCATCCCCGTCGCCGTCAGCGGCCGTGACGTCCTCGGCATCGCCCAGACCGGCACCGGCAAGACCGCCGCCTTCACCCTGCCGATGATCACCCGGCTGGAGACCGGCCGCGCACGCGCCCGCATGCCGCGCTCGTTGATCCTGGCTCCCACCCGCGAACTCGCCGCCCAGGTCGCGCAGAGCCTTCGAGAAGTACGGCATCAATCACAAGCTCGACGTCGCCCTCCTCATCGGCGGCGTGTCGATGGACGAGCAGACGAAAAAGCTCGATCGCGGCGTCGATGTGCTGATCGCAACACCCGGCCGCCTGCTCGACCATTTCGGCCGCGGCCGCATCATGCTGATGGGCGTCGAGATCCTCGTCATCGACGAGGCCGACCGCATGCTCGACATGGGCTTCATCCCCGACATCGAGAAGATCTGCAAGCTGCTGCCACCCCGCCGTCAGACGCTGTTCTTCTCCGCCACCATGCCGCCCGAGATCACCCGCCTCGTGCAGACAGTTCCTGAAAGATCCCGTTCGCATCGAAGTGGCCAAGCAGGCCACCACCGCGAAGACGATCACGCAGCGCTTCTGCTTCTGCCCGGCGAGCGAAGATTGGGCCAAGCGCGACATGCTGCGCAACCTGATCCGCTCTGAAACCATCCAGAACGGCATCATCTTCTGCAACCGCAAGCGTGATGTCGCCGTGCTGCACAAGTCGCTCGTCAAGCACGGCTTCAACGCCGGCGCCCTCCACGGCGACATGGACCAACGCAGCCGCACCGAGACGCTCGACAAGTTCCGCGCCGGGGAAATCACGCTGCTGGCCGCAAGCGACGTCGCGGCCCGTGGCCTCGATATCCCGGAAGTCAGCCACGTCTTCAACTTCGATTTGCCCTGGCATTCGGACGATTACGTTCACCGCATCGGCCGCACGGGCCGCGCCGGCCGTGAAGGAGCCGCCTTCTCGATCGTCACGCTCGAGGATCTGAAGCTCCTCAAGGACATCCAGAAGATCACCGGCGACACAGCCGAATGGGTCGGCGAACAGCCCACGCCCGAAGACTTCGAGGACGCCGGCAAGCGTCGGAGAAGTCGCGGTGGCCCTGCAAAGAGCGATGGTCGTGGCGCCTCTGCACGCAGCGACGGTCAGAGCGGCCAGAGGCGTGATGGTCGTGGCAGCAGGCCCGCACGCGAAGGACGGAGTGACCGGCCGGCACGCGGAGCCGAACGCCGCCCGGAAGGTCACGAAGCGTTACTCCGCGATGAAACTTCAGTGATTGCGGACGCTCCGGCAGTGGAAGCACTGGCTGGCGAACCGCGCCGTGAAGCCCCATCCGGCGAACATCGCGGCCGACGCGATCGCGGCCCGCGCCGCGAGCGGGCGAGCGGCCCGAACGCACCAGTCATGAACGCACCGATCGTCCGGATCGCACCAATAGCGCGCAGCGCCAAGACAGGCCCGAACGTGTCCTGCGCGAAGCGACCGAACAGCCTCGTTTCGATGCACCTGTTGCCCGGCGTGAAGACCGTCCGCGTCCCGAGCGGCAGCCCGATCACGGCAGCGAACGGAACGAACGCCGCGATCATCAGCGTTCCGAGCCGCGCCAGCAACCGTCCCACCGCGAACCCGCTGCCCGGCCCGCTCAGGATCAGCGCCCCGCGCAGCGTCCCGCCGCGCGATCGGCCAACGTGTCGGCCTCAGCCGGCGGCTTTGCGGAAAATGTTCCGGCGTTCCTGAGAAAACCAGCTCGTCCGGCCAAAGTCGGCAGCGAATAAACGGCCCTGTCCGACGGCAAAGCCGCGCAGTTCATTCAGAACCGCGCGGCTTTCTTTATCCCGTGCCGCACAAGCAAATCCGCCGTCGCAAAAGCCACTTTATGAGCAGGCTTGATACGGATCTGTGGAGAAGTCAGGTAGAGCTACAGCCGTTGTCCTCAGCTTTCGCTAATGTGCAGTGGTACGGACGGTTCTGAGTTCAGCGGCGAGGTCGCCGCAGCCGCCCGGCGCGTAACCGGTGTACCCGCCATGCTGGCAAAGTATCCATTAGCCGATCTCCCAGACGATGCATTGGCGTTACCCGGCAAGCGTCCGGTCAAGGAACCGGTCCGGCTACCAGACGCGGATGTCTCCGAACTGATCCACCTTGCCCGCGCCGTTCTCTTGAAATCGCATGTCGATCTTGCCGCTCTTGCGCAAGCCTCTCCGCCCCTGTTGCCGAATTGGATCGAGGCCTTCACGGCAGAGCGAGTACGTGCGGAAACAGAAGCCAAATTTTGGTCGGCAGCAATCGCCTACCTGATGGCGACCGCACCCGGATCAATCGCCAACGACGGCTGAGACGTTCGTTCAGTCTCGGGCGACTGCCGCGCCGGTCGCCGGCTCGAGCTGCACGCTCTCACCGCAGCCGCAAGCGCTCTTCTGGTTCGGGTTGTTGAACACGAACTGGCTCGCCAGCTTGTCCGTTTTGTAGTCCATCTCCGTGCCAATGAGATAGAGGATCGCCGCCGGTTCGATGATGACCCGCGCGCCGTCCACCTCGATCACCTCGTCGAGCCGGCCGACCTCGCTGGCCCACGTCATGGTATATTCCATCCCGGCGCAGCCGCCCTTTTTCACACCGATCTTGAGACCGGCGATGGCGTCGCCCTTGGAGGCCATGAGCGAGCGGATGCGGTCCGCGGCGGCCGGCGTCAGCGACATCACCTGCGGCCGGGGGCGGCGAACGGGGGTAGGAGCGAGTTCATTCATCTGCGGCAGATCCAGGTTCAAGGCCTCGGGTGCGTCTCCCCAATATAGCAATGTTCGCCGCGATTGCGAGGTCGGTTATCCAAGACGTTTCAATGACTAGACGGAGCAAGCCGCGTTGGCAGCCGTGTTCCTGTGGTAACAGCGCTCGCGAGGCCAGTGGCGCATTCTGCACCCAACAGACGCCGCCATGCAGCCGTTGGAGCCCGCCATGATCCGCCGCCACACCGTTCTCGCCACCCTCGCACTCGCCTCAGCCGCCCTCGCGCTCGGCCAGCCAGCCCAAGCCGGCGGCGGCGTGCGCCTCAATTTCGGCGGTCCCCTTAGCACCTTCGTCGCCACACCGACGCCCGGCTACGGCGGCGGCAGCGGTTATGCCACCGCCAAGCCGAAGACCTACGCCGCCAAACGCGCGCCCGTAGAAGCCGCCGAACGCAGGAGATCGAAGCCCGCTCGCCCTGTTGTTCAGGTCCGCCACAGCGTCCCGTCGAATGCCGCAAAGGCGCTCCCGCTGACCTCGAACGACAATGCCGCTCCGGGCCTGCTCAGCCGCACATTGGCGATAGACAACCTGCCCCGCCCCGAAATGGTCCGCGTTCTCTCCCCGACCGATACAGTCGTCGCCAGGGATGGCGAAGAAACGCGAACGGCAGCCGCCAAGCCCGTAGCCAAAGCATCTGCCAAGGTTGCCGCTGCCCAAGGCCCAGCGACCTGCCGCAAGTTTATCCCCGCCGTCGGCGTGACGGTTACAGTCGCTTGCGATTGAGCATCGGCATACGAACTCGCGGCATAACCGAAGCGACGCGGATTGAACGGAACAAACCCATGGCCGGCGCAGCTCCCCCCACGAACGACCCCACCCTCGCTGGACCCGTCGTCGGCGAGCTCTCGCCCAAGACCATCAAGATGGCGCCCAAGCTCGCCTACCGAAACTTGTTCCACGACCGCCTGAGTCTCGTCGTCACGCTTGTCGGCATCGTGTTCTCGCTGATCCTCGTGGCCGTACAGTGCGGCCTCTACATCGGTTCGGAACAGAAGATCGCCACGGTCATCGACAAGACGCCCGCCGACCTTTGGGTGGTTCCTTTCGGGACCAAGTCGTTCGACGATCCTTCGCTTCTCACGGGCCGCGAGAAATACAACGTGCTCTCGACACCCGGAGTGCAAGACGTCCAGGAAATGGTCGTCAGCTTTGCCAGCTGGCGCAAGCCGAGCGGCGGCAAGAAGGCATTCATTCTCGTCGGCCTTGATACGCAGCGCGGCGTGGAGCCTTGGAACATTGTCGAAGGCAGCCCGGCGGAATTGCGCGCACCAAACGCGTTGGCCGTCGATAAATCCTACCTGAAGGATCTTGGCATCGACGGCATTGGCGCTCACGCGGAAGTCAATCAGCAGCGCGTTCAAATTACAGCGCTGACCGGCGGCATTCGCTCATTCACCACGCTCCCCTATGGGTTCACGAGCATCGCGAACGCGCGCAAGTTGATCGGCGCCGCTCCCGAACAAGCGACCTATCAGCTTGTGAAACTGGTCCCGGGCGCAGACATCGAAGAGGTGCGGGCGGCCCTGCAAAAGCGCATGCCGGATAATGAGATCCTCACCCACACCGAGTTCCGCGATCGCTCTCTCAACTACTGGATGTTCAACACCGCCGCCGGCGCTGCTTTGATCGCCGGCGCCGCACTCGGTGTCATCGTCGGCGTCGTCATTGTTGCCCAAACTCTCTACTCGAGCACCAAGGACCACTTAAACGAGTTCGCGACACTGCGCGCGCTCGGTGCATCTGCCAGCTACATCCATGCTGTCATTCTCATTCAGGCGGTGCTCTCCGCGGTGATCGGCTACATCGTTGGATTTACCCTGACGATGTTGCTCATCAACGCGACGAAGAACTCGACGCTGAACATCGTCATGACGCCCAAACTCGCCTTCGCCCTGTTCCTGCTCACGCTCGGCATGTGCATCTTCGCAGCAATCTCCGCGATCTTCAAAGTGACGCGCATTGATCCGGCAGGTGTCTTCAGCCGCTAACCTTCCGCTTCCGGCCGGCTCCCCCGCGCTTCCGGCCGGCTCCCCAACGGGGGAGTCGGAAGCGAAAACAAGAGTCCCTTCAGCCGCTAACCTTCCGCCTCTGCCACCGGCCCGCCGCCCGCGACAGATACGGCCGGATCGGCAGGAAGCCGCGATAGGCCAGTTCGAGCAGCGGCGTGACGCCGGGCACGCTCGCAATCCGTGCCGCGAACCGCCACGACGGCAGCCGCTCCCAAATTCGCGCAAAAGCCTCAGCACCCGACAGAAGCCGACCATCGCTCTCACGCACATGGAACCGCGCCATCGCCGCCTTCCGATCGAGGTCGGGCGCTATGGGAACGTTAGGATCGGACACGTCGACGAAGTCGATCACGTCGGCACCGCGCTGGCACTGGTAGTGCCCGATCTCCAACCGGCACAGCGGACACGAACCATCGTAGTAAACAGTCAGATTGCGAGTTGTCTCGGTCATGGCGGCGCTCCTGCGGAAGTCCCAGCACCACTACGAGCCGGGCCGCCAGACCGATCCGTTATGCGAAGAGCGTCAGGAACCCGGCAGCCTTATTCGGCATATTCGGCTGGCTCCCTTGCAGCGAGTGGCGCCGGCAAGGGAGTGTGAAATTGGAGCCCCTGACGCAAACCGAATATAGGCCAAGTTCGGAATCTAAAAAGCGGTCAGGCTTAAAACATGTTGAGCGCCAAGCGCGCTTCGTCGGACATTCGGCTCTGGTCCCACGGCGGATCGAAGGTGATCGTCGCCTTGCATCCGCTGACGCCCAACACGGCCGAAACGGCGTTCTCGACCCAAATCGGCATTTCGCCCGCCACCGGACAACCCGGCGCCGTCAGCGTCATGAGGATGGACACCTGCCGGTCATCCGCGATGTCGATGTTATAGATGAGGCCGAGTTCAAAGATGTCCGCGGGGATCTCCGGATCGTAGACCGTCTTCAGAGCTTTCACGATCTCGGGCGTCAGTTCATCCAATTCTTCCTGCGACAGCGCCGATCCTTCGACAGGCGTTCCACCCTCAGCGACACTCGGCGCGTGCGCGCTTGCGTCCATGGCGGGCGGCGATGCCTCCATCGCAGCAGGCTCGGCAACTTGCGTCTTGATATCGTCGTCCATCATCATCTTTCCCAGCGGACTTTCGTCTCAAGCAAACAGATCGCGCGCCTTTTGCAGGGCCGTCATCAGCGCATCGACCTCAGCTTTGGTGTTGTACATCGCGAAGGAGGCCCGGCACGTCGCCGGCACACCCAGCCGCGTCATCAGGGGCTGCGCGCAATGATGACCAGCCCGAATGGCCACACCAGACCGGTCGATGATCGTCGACACGTCGTGCGGATGAAGCCCGTCGACATTGAACGCCAGGATCGCACCCTTGCCTGGCGCTTTCCCGTAAACCGTCAACCATGGAAACTCGGCGAACCGCGCATGGGCATAGTCCGAGATCTCATGCTCGTGCGCGGCAATCGCCTCGCGCCCCACCTGCATCATGTAGGTGAGCGCGGCACCGAGCCCCACGGTTTCAACGATCGCCGGCGTCCCCGCCTCGAATTTGTGCGGGGCGGGCGCATACGTGATCTCGTCGACCGCGACCTTCTCGATCATCTCCCCGCCGCCTTGATACGGTGGCATCGCATCGAGATGCTTCCGCTTGGCGTAGAGCACACCGATGCCCGAGGGCCCATAGAGCTTATGCCCCGTCGCGACGTAGAAGTCCGCATCGAGGTCCTGCACATCAATCGACATGTGCACCGCCGCCTGGCTTCCATCGACCAGAACGGGAATGCCTTTCGCATGCGCGATCCGGATGATTTCCTTGATCGGCAACACCGTGCCCAGCACATTCGACATGTGCGTGATCGCCACCATCTTCGTCTTGGGTCCGAGCAGCCGCTCGAATTCGTCCAGTAGGAACTCACCGGTATCCGAAATCGGCGCCCACTTGAGAACCGCCCCGCGTCGCTCCCGATGGAAATGCCACGGCACGATGTTGGAGTGATGCTCCATAATCGACAAAACGATCTCGTCGCCCTCGCCAATCACCATCCCACCGAACGACGACGCCACGATGTTGATGGCGTCCGTCGCATTGCGCGTGAAAATGATCTCCTCGACCGAGCCCGCATTGAAGAACCGCCGCACCGTCTCGCGCGCATCCTCCATCCGCGCCGTCGCGGTATTGGAGAGGTAATGCAGCCCGCGGTGCACGTTCGCGTACTCGAACCGGTAGGCGTGATCCATCGCATCGATCACCGAAGCCGGCTTCTGCGCGCTGGCGCCGTTGTCGAGATAGACGAGCGGCTTGCCGTGAATCTCGCGGAACAGGATCGGGAAATCCGCGCGCAGCCTTGCCACGTCGAATGTGCCGCCGACCCGGTTGGTCGTCTCACCCTGCAACTGGCGCGCTGCGTTGGCCATGTCGTCTTCTCCTCAGGTTCTCGAGTGAGAGAACCGAACGTGTGTTATCCCGCGAGGCTGTCGCGGGCGATGCCGATGAGAGCGTCCCGCAAGCCGTCGTGCTCGACCTTCTCGATCGCTTCAGCAATGAAACTCTCGATCAGCATGCCGCGCGCGAGCGCCGTCGGAATGCCCCGCGATGTACAATAGAACACGAGGTCGGGATCGATTTCCGCCGCCGTCGAACCGTGCCCGCAGATCACGTCGTCGGCATAGATTTCCAGTTCGGGCTTAGAATCGAACTCCGCATCCGGCGAGAGCATGAGAGCCTGCGCCATCTGCTTGCCGTCCGTCTTCTGCGCCCCGGGCTGCACGATAACCTTGCCCTGGAACACAGCGCGGGCCTGTCCATCGAGCACCGTCTTATAAAGCTCACGGCTCGTGCAATGCGGAACCTTGTGATCAACGACGAGCGTGCTGTCAGCGTGACCGCTGCCATGCACGATGGACGCGCCGCCGAAATCCAGCATCGAATGCTGTCCGGTGAAGTCCACGTTCATCCCATTGCGCACAAGCCCTTCACCAAGCGTCAATTGAAAGGGCTTGTAGGAAACGTTCGCACCGAGCCGCACCTGCCAGTGCCCAAGGTGCGTCGAGCCTTTGTGCGCCTCCACGACCTTGATGTGCACCACCTCAGCCCCATCCGCGATGAAGATCTGCGTCACCGCGCTCGACTGGCGTAACCCGGCCGAAACCGGTGCTCGATCCACTTCCACGAGCGTCACCTTCGCGCCTTTGCCGACGCGAATGATGTGGCGGAGAACCGCCAGCCGATTGTCACCCGCCGACGCAACGATAACCACCGGCTCGTCTACATCCGCACCCGCTGGGATGTCGATCACCGCCCCATCGGTGAACAGCGCAGTATTCAGCAGCAGATCGGCCGATGCTGCGAGGCTCTCGTCCGCCAACGCGGCCTGAACCCAGTCCAGCGCGACCACCTTGCTATCCGCAAGGAATGCTTGACCACCAGCCGAAACCCCGCGCCCTTCGACGAACGCCACCGCATTGGCTGCAAACTCAGGCCCGAAGTGCGAGCCCAGCGCGTCTTGCGCCGTATCGGCTACTGAAGCGCCGCCGGTCAAGAGCGGGAAAGCTTCCCGCAGGTTTGCCTTGAGGTCCGTGTACTTGAATTCTTCCACGCGCCGGCTCGGCAAGCCCTTGGACGCAAACGCTCCGATGGCTGCCCGCCGCAATTCAGCAACGGACTTACCCCCGGGCAAATGCGCCGCATTATCCTCAAACGTCTTGAGGATCGCCTGCTCCGCTTTCGTCGTCAGCATCTGAACGGTCATATCGCGTCGTGTCCCATCTGTACCCGGCAGTGTCCCGTCCATCCTCAGGCAGCCTTGCCGGTGTAATCAGCGTAGCCCGACGTTTCGAGTTCGAGCGCGAGTTCCTTGCCGCCCGTCCTCTGGATGCGGCCATCCGCAAGTACGTGAACCTTGTCAGGCACGATGTGGTTCAACAGCCGCTGGTAGTGCGTGATGACGAGCATGGCGCGGTCCGGCGATCGCAAGGCGTTGACGCCATCCGACACCACCTTCAACGCGTCGATGTCGAGACCGGAATCCGTCTCGTCGAGCACGCACAGCGACGGCTCGAGCATGGCCATCTGCAGGATTTCCGAACGCTTCTTCTCGCCACCGGAGAAGCCGACGTTGACCGGCCGCTTCAGCATCTCGAAATCGATGTTGAGCTTCGCTGCCTTTTCCTTCACGACCTTCAGGAACTCAGGCGTCGAAAGTTCTGCCATTTCGCCGCGCTTGCGCACCGCGTTCGTGGCCGTGCGCAGGAATGTCAGCCCCGCCACACCCGGTATTTCCATCGGGTACTGGAACGCCAGGAACACGCCCTTCGCGGCCCGCTCGTCCGGCTCCATGCCGATGATGCTTTCGCCGTTCCAGAGGATATCGCCGTCGGTAATCTCATAGCCTTCGCGGCCGGCGAGAACGTAGGCGAGCGTCGACTTGCCCGACCCGTTCGGTCCCATGATCGCGTGCACTTCGCCCTTGGGCACCGTCAGCGTCAGGCCCTTGAGGATCGCCTTGTCCTCATCCGCCAGCTTCACATGCAGGTTCTTGATCTCGAGCATAGGTCGTTACCTTTTGAGCAATGGGTGTCGATCGGGGGAAAGCGCGCCGTTAGCCGACACTGCCTTCGAGCGAAATGCCGATCAGCTTCTGCGTCTCGGCCATGAATTCCATGGGCAATTGCTGCAGCACGTCGCGCACGAAGCCGTTGACGACGAGCGCCACCGCCTCCTCTTCCGACAGCCCGCGCTGCTGGCAGTAGAACAGCATGTCGTCGGAAATCTTCGACGTCGTCGCCTCATGCTCGAAGTGCGCCGACGAATTCTTCGCCTCGATGTAGGGCACGGTATGCGCGCCGCACTTGTCGCCGATCAGCAGCGAGTCGCAGTTCGTGAAGTTCCGCGCTCCCGTCGCCTTGCGATGGGCAGAGACGAGACCGCGATAGGTGTTCTGCGAGAACCCGGCCGCAATGCCCTTCGAGATGATGCGGCTCGACGTGTTCTTGCCGAGGTGGATCATCTTCGTGCCGCTATCGACCTGCTGATAGCCGTTCGACACCGCGATCGAATAGAACTCGCCCCGCGAGTTATCCCCGCGCAGGATGCAGCTGGGATACTTCCAGGTGATCGCCGAACCGGTCTCCACCTGCGTCCAGGAGATCTTCGAGTTGCGGCCGCGGCAATCGCCGCGCTTGGTCACGAAGTTATAGATGCCGCCCTTGCCGTTCTTGTCGCCGGGATACCAGTTCTGCACCGTCGAGTACTTGATCTCGGCATCATCGAGCGCCACGAGCTCCACGACCGCCGCATGCAGCTGGTTCTCGTCGCGCATCGGCGCCGTGCAGCCTTCCAGGTAGGACACATACGCACCCTTGTCGGCGATGATGAGCGTGCGCTCGAACTGCCCCGTCTCCCGCTCGTTGATGCGGAAGTAGGTCGAAAGCTCCATCGGGCAGCGCACGCCCTCCGGCACATAGACGAACGAGCCGTCAGAGAACACCGCCGAGTTCAGCGCCGCGTAGTAGTTGTCCGACTGCGGCACGACGGAGCCGAGGTATTTCTTCACCAGCTCCGGATGCTCGCGCAGCGCCTCCGAGATCGAGCAGAAAATCACGCCGGCCTTGGCCAGCTCGTCTTTGAACGTGGTCACGACCGATACGCTGTCGAACACGGCATCGACCGCCACGCGCGGCTTGTCGCTCTTCACGCCAGCAAGAATTTCCTGCTCCTGCAGCGGCACGCCGAGCCGTTCGTACATTTTCAGAAGCTCCGGATCGACCTCCTCGAGCGACTTCGGTCCCTCCGAGTTCTTCGGCGCGGCGTAGTAGTACAGGTCCTCAAAATCGATCTTCGGGTACGACACCTTCGCCCACGTCGGCTCCGTCATCGCGCGCCAACGGCGATAGGCGTCGAGACGCCACTCCAGCATCCATGCCGGTTCGCCTTTCTTCTCCGAGATGAAGCGCACGATATCTTCGTTCAGACCCTTCGGGGCCTTCACCATCTCGATATCGGTTTCGAAACCGTACTTGTACTGGTCGACATCGATCTTCTTGACCTGTTCGACCGTCTCTTGAACCGCAGGCATTTCGACCTCTTCTCCCGTACGCCCTCAAGGGGTGCGCCGTTAGCATTTCAATTCCAAAACTCAGGCAGCCATTGCCGGCCGCCCCGTCGCTGCGTTCCAGGCAGCGACAAACCTCTGCACGTCTTCCGCCGTCGAACTTGGGCCCAAACTGACCCGAACCGCGCCACGCGCGATCTCCGGCGCGACGCCCATTGCCTCCAGCACGTGGCTCGTCCCCACCTTGCCGGAGGAGCAGGCAGCGCCTGCGCTCACCGCAATCCCGGCGAGATCCAGCTTGATCACGAGCGTCTCGGAGAGCTTGCCGGGCATCGCGACGAGCGTGGTATTCGGCAGCCGCTCCGCAGCCTTGACGACCAAGACACTGTTAGAATTTGTACGCAGCAACTCGGCTTCCAGACTGTCGCGCAACTCCCGGATACGGCCGACAGTGTCCAAATCCCGGCGCGCCGCCGCAGCAGCGGCACCGAAACCGGCGACCGCGATGACATTCTCGGTCCCGGCACGGCGGCGGCGCTCCTGCCCGCCACCGGCGAGCAGCGCCTCCAGTGGCGTGCCATCACGAACGATCAGCGCGCCGATGCCTTTCGGACCGCCCATCTTGTGCGCCGAAAGCGACATCAGCGACAGGCCCAGCGCACGAAAGTCGACCGCGATACGGCCCGTGGCCTGCACCGCATCCGAATGTACGACGATACCGAACGGCGCCAGCATGGCCACGAGGTCAGCAACAGGCTGCACAACGCCCGTTTCGCCGTTGGCCAGCGCAAGACTTGCAAACGCCGGCACGTCCGACTTCGGCAGCGCCGCAGCCCATGCCTCCACGCCGCTCAGGTCCTGAACGCCATCGGGCCGGCACGGCAGTTCCAGACGCGGCGCATGCGATCGCCGCGCCGGCGCCAGAACAGCGGAGTGCTCCGCGTTCCCAACCAGCAGTGCACGCCACGGCCGCCCGTTGATTGCAAACGTATTGGCTTCCGTGGCTCCGCTCGTGAAAACGACTTCGCCGGGCCTCGCGTTGACGAGAGCCGCAACCTGTTCGCGAGCAGCCTCGATGATCGATCGCGCTGCCCGGCCCTCACCGTGAACCGACGACGGATTGCCGAACGCATCCATCGCGACAAGCATCGCTTCACGCGCGTCGGGACGCAGCGGCTCCGTCGCGTTGTGGTCGAGGTATGTGCGCGCGCTCGTCATTCGGCGGCAAACCTTTCGCGCGGTACCGACGTTTCAGGAGCCAAGCTGGCGCCAAATCGCGGCCCGCCCTCAATGACGTCCTGCAAGGTCACGGACGAAAAGAACTGCGCAATGTGCGAGCCGAGCGCTTGCCACAGCCCGTGCGTGATGCAGCGGGTCTCGCCAAGGCAGCCGACGTCACCTTCGCCGGAACACCGCGTCATGCGTGTTTCTTCTTCGACGGCCGTCAGAATATCGGCGATGGAAATGTCGGCCGCGGCGCGGCCCAGCTTGTATCCACCGCTGCGACCACGCGCGCTGACCACCAGTTCGGCCCGCCGCAGTCGCGCAAACAGCTGTTCGAGGTAGGCCAATGACAGCTTCTGCCGATCAGCGATCGCCGCCAGCGCCATCGGCTCGCTCACACCCGGCTGACCGGAACCGTGACGCGCCAAGTCGGCCATCGCCATCACGGCATAGCGCCCTCGCGTCGTCAGTTCCATACCGATCCTCCGATGTCATCGTCAGGGTGGCAGCGCCAGTCTCCCAGGTGACCCCGGGCGTCACGGCACTTGCAATCAGGCACCTCTCTCGTGTTAAGAGGACCGCCCGCCGATCCCGGCGCCTCAGCCGGTCCGGACCACTCTTTCGAAGAGTTCTAATCTCGCCTGTTTATGGAAATTCCGAGCAACGAAGTCAAGTATTGCCCGGCACACGCGACAACACGGCTCCGTGAGGGCACTTTCCCGCGCTTGAACGGCCGATTTTCGGAAACGACAGGCAGCATCCCATCCCGGCCCTCAGGCCGCCCGCAGTGAAAGAACGAGGCCCAGAAGACCTATGCCTGAATTGATCATGAACGGTCCCGCCGGCCGGATCGAGGCGCGCTATCACCACGACCCAAAGCCCGATAGCCCCATCGCCCTGATCTTGCATCCCCATCCGCAGTTCGGCGGCACGATGAACAATCAGGTCGTCTACTCGCTTTATTATACGTTCGCTGAGCGCGGCTTTTCGGTGCTCCGCTTCAACTTCCGCGGCGTCGGCCGCAGCCAGGGTTTCTGGGATGGCGGCCCCGGCGAACTCGCAGACGCTGCCAGCGCCCTCGACTGGCTCCAGATCGTCAAGCCCGACGCCAAGTACTGCTGGATCGCCGGCGTCTCCTTCGGCACCTGGATCGCGATGCAGCTTCTCATGCGCCGCCCGGAGATCGACGGCTTCATTTGCGTCGCACCGCCCTCGAACCTGTATGACTTTTCCTTCCTCGCCCCTTGCCCCTCGTCAGGCCTGATGATCAACGGTGACAAGGATCGCGTGGTGCCGACGGCGTCCGTTGCGGAATTGTCGACCAAGCTCAAGACCCAGCGCGGAATCAAGATCGACCACGAGATCATTCCCGGCGCGAACCACTTCTTTGAAAACAAGACCGAGGAACTACAGACCGTCGTCGGCGGCTATCTCGATCGCCGTCTGCAAATGGCGGAGGAAGAATACGAGACCAAGAAAGCGCGCGAGCGCGAACGCGAAGCTGAGCGCCAGCGGGAACGTGAGCGCGAGCGCAACGAACCGCCGCCCGCCGTCACCGATGATGAATGACCGAAATTGAACGAGTGCAAAAGCCCCGCGTCCAAAGCGGGGCTTTTTTATTCGTCACGCAACATCCGCCGCCCCGCAAACACCGCTCCGAGGCCCAGCACGAGCGGCACCGCACCGCCAAGCCCCACGATGCGCCAGAAGCCGTCCGGATCAACCACTTGCCGCACCCGCTTCGCTTCGACCGCTCCGACAGGTCCTGACGACCAGCCGATCTCGCCGGCTTTTAATCCGCCGATGAGCACCACGGCTCCCATGAACACCGCGACGGCCCCGAAGACGATCAGCCCCACGGGAACGAGTAGACGCAAAAACGGCATGACTTCCATCCTCAGCCGAACGCGCGCGGCGGCAGCGAAACCACACCACCCGTCATGGGCTTCGGCACACCCGTCGTACCGGGATAGGTGATGGGCAGCCCCTTCAATGCACGCACCGCCAGATAGCCCCACGCTTCCGCCTCGACCGCGTCACCGTCGAGCCCAACAGCCTCCGCCGGCGCCACCGCATTCTGCACGAGGCCCGCAAGGCCGCTCATGATGGTGCGGTTCCGCCGACCGCCGCCAGCCACGATCCACAGCTGCGGCTCATCTGGGAAGTGCTCGCGTGCTCGCGCGATCGACGCCACCGTAAATGCCGCCAGCGTTGCCGCGCCGTCCTCGAGCGACATCCATTCCACCACGTCCCAGATGAATGCGTTTCGGTCGAGCGACTTCGGCGGTGCGGCGGAGAAAAACGAATGCGACAGGCAGAACCGCAGCACCGCTTCGTCCACCTTGCCGTCACCCGCGGTGATGCCGTCGCGATCGTAGGCAACGCCTGCGCGCTTCATCATCCAGTCGTCGAGCAAGGCATTGCCCGGTCCCGTGTCGAACGCGATCAGCGTCTCGTCGCTGCCGATGTACGTGACGTTGGCAACGCCGCCGATGTTGACAACGGCGATGGGCCGCTGCGCGATCCCCGCCACGAGGGCCCGGTGATAGACTGGCACCAGCGGCGCGCCCTGGCCGCCAGCATCCACATCGCGGGCCCTCAGATCATGCACCACCGTCAGCCCGGTCAGTTCGGCCAGCAACCCCCGTCCCCAAGCTGAACCGTGAGTCCCTCGTCCGGCCGATGCAGAACCGTCTGACCATGAAAGCCGACCACCTCGATCTCCCCCCGGGGGATGCCCTGGTGACGCACGAAGGCCGAAATGGCAGCGGCATGCAATTCGGTGAGCATGATCTCCGTCACGGCGAGCGATCCCGGCCGCTCGGCCCGAGACTTCAGACCGCGCGCTTGCGCCATGGCCTGGCCGATAGCGGCCCTTTGTTCGGCGTTGTAGGGGAATGTCATTGCGGGACCGCGCGTCAGCACGCTCTCGCCGTCCGTATCGACGAGTGCGACGGAAATCCCGTCCATCGAAGTGCCACTCATCAGCCCCAGCGCGCGCATCGGCTTGCTCCCAACCCCGCCGTCATGCAATTTGCCGGGCGATTTGCGGCAATCCTACCGCACCCCGCGCGCCCACCCAACCCGCCATCCGCAACCGCGATCGAAAGATGATGACCGAAACACCCAAGAGCCAGTTCCTGGCCACACTCACCGAGCGCGGCTTCATTCATCAGACATCCGATTTCGCCGGCCTCGACAAGCTGGCGAGCGAGGGAAAGATCGTCGCCTACGTCGGATATGATTGCACCGCCCCCTCGCTGCACATCGGGCATCTCTTATCGATCATGATCCTGCACTGGTTGCAGCAGACGGGGGCCGGCAAACCACTCACCCTGATGGGCGGCGGCACCACGCGCATCGGCGATCCCTCAGGCCGCGACGAGACGCGCCAGCTGCGCTCCATTGAGGAGATCGACGCGAACAAGGACAGCATCAAGCAAGTCTTCGCCAAATTCTTGAAGTTCGGCGACGGCGCGACCGATGCGATCATGCTCGACAATGCCGAGTGGCTGGCGCCTCTGAACTACATCGAATTCCTGCGCGACGTCGGCCGCCACTTCTCGGTCAACCGCATGCTCACGATGGATTCCGCCAAGCTCCGCCTCGACCGCGAGCAGGAACTGTCGTTTATCGAATTCAATTACATGCTGCTCCAGGCCTACGACTTCGTCGAACTCGCGCGCCGCTATGGCTGCAATACGCAGATGGGCGGCTCCGACCAATGGGGCAACATCGTCACTGGAATTGATCTCGGCCGCCGCATGGGGGTCAAGCATCAACTCCACGCGCTCACCTGTCCCCTGCTCACCACCGCTTCGGGCGCCAAGATGGGTAAGACCGCCAGCGGCGCCGTCTGGCTCAATGACGCGCAACTCCCCGCCTACGATTATTGGCAGTTTTGGCGCAATACCGAAGACGCCGACGTCGCCCGCTTCCTGAAGCTCTTCACGCTGCTGCCCATTGCTGAGATCGATCGTCTCGCAGCGCTTGGCGGCGCGGAAATCAACGAAGCAAAGAAGATCCTCGCGACGGAGGCAACCGCGCTCGTGCACGGCCGTGACAAGGCGCTGGCAGTCGCTGAAACAGCGCGCAAAACCTTCGAAGAAGGCGCCTTCGCCACTGACCTGCCAACTGTCACCGTGGCTGCGTCTGAACTGGCGGCCGGCATCGGTGTTCTCAACGCCTTCGTCACCGCAGGCCTGGTGAAATCGAACGGCGAGGCCCGTCGCCAAATTCAAGGCGGCGGCCTGAGGATCAATGACGCCGCCGTTATGGACGAGAAAGCGCAACTTTCAGATCGCGATCTCACCAGCGATGGCGTCGTCAAGCTTTCGCTCGGCAAGAAGAAGCACGTCCTCTTGAAGCCGGTTTGAACGGGAACGGCCTCTAGTTCTTCTTTGACGGAACGACAGTATCCGACGACCACCCATCGACCGTCTCCGGTGCCTCATAGGCTCCGCCCGAGCTTGAGGCACGCACGCGCTTGTTCACCGGCATATCTCCGGACGACGGGGCACGCGGTTGCACGTTGGTATTCGGGTTCGTCATCTGGAACATTTCACGGAAGATGCCAGGCGCCACGAGCGACAGCGGATTGACCACGACGGACGGGTTAGCCATCGACCCCTGCACCGCAAACGTGATGCCAAAGATGCCTTCCCCTCGCGGACCGCTCAAAATCTGGCCGAGCACGGGAATGCCGCCGAGCGCGTTATTCAGACCCTGCAAAGGAATATACGTGCCGCCGAGGTTCACCTTCTGCGTCGTGTAGTCCACCTTGCCGCGCAGCGTTGCGCCAAGCAGCGGTCCGCGCAGATAGCTGTCGTCGATGGCGAACTGGCCATAGCCGGCGTTGAACGGCAGCCGCATCCGATCGAACTCAAACACCTCGCGCACGACCTTGCGTTGTCCATAGGTCGTCGCACCGATCGCCGGGCCGTCGCCCGCCGCGCTCGAAACGACCTCAGACACAATCGGGTCCCCGAGCACTTTGAAGTCCTCTATGATGAGAACACCGGCCGTCTGCGCGGCATCCTCACCGTCGAGGAAGAGATCGATGCGCCCACGCCCCCCCTGCATGTTCGGATAAAAACCGACCAGCCGCAGCGATTGTCCAGCATCCGTCGTGTCCGCGATAATCTTCCGCTTGCCGTTAGGCTCAGTCTGCAGAATGGCGATCAGCGCCTTTCCACCATCGAGTTTACCGCGCGCATCGAGCGCCGTCAGTTCATCGCCCCGTTTCGACAACCGCATGGAGAAGTTGCGCAGGTTGGCATCAGAAAACCCAAGCACCGTATCGAAGTTGGCGGTGACATCTACGCCTGTCTTCTTGGCGGCGATCTTCTGCGAAGCCGGAGCACCCGACGTAAAGAGCGAACGAAAAAAATCCTTGCCGTCGAACGTCGTGCCCGTTGCGCGCACGTCCATGATATCGCGCGGCCCACGTTTGCCGCTGACATGAAGCCGCGACACTGTATTGAGCGATACCGCCGGGAAATCGAATTCCTGCAATTTCTGATCTGCCGAAAGACCGATCCAGCCTTCCGCGGCGATCGCATCACCGCTGACCTTGAAATTCCTGAGCTCTGTCTTGTGTACCGTCCCCGCGACAATATCGAATTCCAGCTTGGCCGGACGATTGCGGGGTTTCTTCCATGCCAGCGGCGAAATCGAAAAATCAGCCGGCGTGAGATCAGCTGTCACTTTGACGATCGACGTGTTTGCATCGTTCGCTGCGATTGCCACGGAGACGGGAACGTCACCGTCGATAAAGTCGCTCACATCTATGCCCAACTGACGCCGGTCGGAATTGTCGAGCGTCGCCGTCAGCGTAAGCGGCGATGTGACCGCCGGTGATCCAGCAGGGCTCTGCCGACGCCAGTCGACCTTCGCCAGAACGCCGTTGAGAATAAGCTCTCCCTTAGCCGCGGCATCGTTGGCGCCGAGCACGACGTCGACAGCACCGCTTTGAATATTGATGATCCCGATCTTCTCCGTCGATTTCACGTCCGAAATCTTGGCCTTCCCCGTGATCACGACCGTGTCGGCCTCGATTTCCGGTAGAAGTGGAAGGCGGATCACGAACTCGCCATCAAGCTTGCCCTGTATCTTGTCAGGCGGCACGGCCAGACCATCGGTCTTCATGAGCTGCAGTTGCTGCACCGCCGTGAGAGCGGATCCAAGCGGCGCCTGCGTCTTGAACGCGAGTTCAGCCTCGGCGATCGGCGCATCAATGTCCCCGACGCTGAAGCGACCCTGCTTCAGAGACACGCCCGTTTGGGGTCCTGTGGTCAACGTGGCGTCAGGGGTCGTGATTTCGAGTGCCTGGTCCCGAACCGTCACGGCAACAACTGCCGACAGATAACGGTGGCCCTCCTCGAACCGGCTGCAGTGTCACGCTCTCCCCGGTCAGATCGAGAGAGAAGCTCTCCGGTAATCCCTTGCGCCCCTTATGTGCCTCAGGTGGCGCGAAAGCCCCGCTTGCAAAGCGGATCGTGCCGGCCCGAAGAATACCGGAGGTAAGATGGTCGCCAAACCATTGCCGCGCACGCGGCGCCATCATGCGCGGCCAAAGCGCCTTGACGACATTCCCGTTAGCCGGCCCGAACCGCCCATCAATCCTCGCGCCCGCGGTTGCACCGTCACCGGCCACAACGTCTCCGGCCAGCACCATGCTGCCGCCGCCGGCCTCCACCGATACGTTGGCGAACTCAATACGATTGGCGTCCGGAACGTACCTGCCTGATAGCAGTGAAATTATCGAGCTTGACCGGCGCAACCTTGAATTCTTCCGCGGCAAGCGACCCGGTAACGCTTCGAATATCAAACGCCCAATTCGAGTTGTTCGCCACCTCTGCCTCGTGCAACACGACGCCCGTGAGGCTGACGGAGCTTTCTCCCCAGCGCACTGTGGATGGCGCTAGTGTCAGACGTTCGGTAGCCGCGTCGTAGTTGAAGTTGAAAAGCCCCGCGTCGATCAGCATCGGCGCCGCCATGGCCGGGCCGAAGTCGATCAAGCCGCGGCTGACCTCGACTGCGATGTCTGCGCCGTTCAGTTCACCGGAGGTCTTGAACCGGATTGCCGCGTCTGCTGCTGTGGGCAATTCGAGTGAACGGAGCAGGGCAAGATTGGGAAAAGCTCGGCCCAGCACCGCCGGCACCAGATCGCGCACGGACGCCTTTAGCGTCAGCGTTTCCGTCTTGTCGGAATCCTCAGTCAGCAGCGACAACGACCATGGACCGCGCTCACTTTCGATGCGTGCCGCCACCGAGATGACACTATGGCGCCGCTTGTGATCGAGATCGACCGAGAGTTCGTCCACCTTCCAACTGCTCCGGTGGCCTTCGTAATCGACGTCAACGATCGCATTCCGGAAACCAATCTGGGAGAGGCTGGTACTGGCATCGCGCTGCTGCCGCGCTCTTGCGGTATATTCCGAAACGACCCGAGCTAGATCGAGCCGGCGCAGCACGCTCGGCACCGCGGCCGACGACGCAGGTTCTGCAGCCGGCTCAACCGAAAGGCCGGATTTGGCCTCGGGTTCCGGTGGGGTTGTGCCCCCGCTCAAGGGCGTTTCCGTAAAACTCAACGCCAGGCCATCACGCGCGGTATAGCTGACCGAAACCCGCGGCTCGATGAGTTCGATCCGGGTCGGCTGAACATCCAGCATCGCCAGCCGCGCCAGATCCATCCCGACCGCTGCCACCGGCGCCGAGGCAACGACGCTTCCGTCCTCTTCGAACAATCGCAGGTTGACGAGCTGGAATTCGATCGCGCCTGTTGGGCCGCGCCGCAGCAGCGCGTCGTCCACCTTCGCCGACAGCCCGCGCAATCCCGCTGAGATCCCACGTTCGATCGGCCCCGACATAACCTTGAGAGATACGGGCCCCTGCAATAGCCGAACGTACATAACGACGACGGCAAGCGCGGAAAGCAGTACGATGGGCGAGAGCCAGAGTAGCACACGCCCTGCTATCCGCAGGCCAAGGGGCAGCCGCTCGATTTCGGACCATCGTTGGGAACCAGCCATGGGAGGCGTGACATTGCCCCGGCCACGCCCCGTGCGCGGGGCACCGGTTCGCGATCCAGGCTCCGTCCGTATCGGCCTTTCCACCCCTATGGATCCCCCCTCGCGGCCCGCAGAGACTTCAAAGACGACCAGCCGTTCGCCGCAAGGCCATCCCCGCGGCTGTGTCTGCCGACGCCACTCAAAGTCTCGATAGCTCGCGGAAAAACTCGCCGAATCAACTGTCTCTTGAACCGAGATCGGCTAAGTTCCGTTCAATCGCAAGTGCACGTGCAAAAGCGACAAAAGAAAGGCATGCTTCTATGCTCAAAGAAGGCGCGAAAGCTCCCGATTTTCAACTTCCCGCCGATGACGGTTCAGTCGTCAAGCTGTCAAAATTGAAGGGCCAGGCAGTCGTCCTCTATTTCTATCCAAAGGACGACACATCGGGCTGCACGCGCGAGGCAAAGGACTTCACCGATCTCGCCCCGGACTTCACCGAAGCCGGCGCTGTGATCTACGGCGTTTCTCCCGACAGCGTGAAGAGCCACGACAAGTTTCGCTGCAAGTACGATCTTGCCGTTCGCCTGCTTTCAGATGAGGAAAAAGAGGTGGCAACCGCTTACGGTGTGTGGGTGGAAAAATCAATGTACGGGAAGAAATACATGGGCGTGGAGCGCTCCACCTTCCTGATCGATCCCAAGGGCAAGATTGCGAAAATCTGGCGCAAAGTTAGTGTGCCGGGCCATGCGGAGGATGTGCTGGCGGCGGCAAAAACTTTCAAAAGCTGACCACCCGCCCGGACGGCAGCCGCAAAGACAGGCAACGCTCGCTCAAGGTGCAGGCATCTGCCCTAAGTCCTTGCACTGCGTCATAGAACGCAAGCACCTCCGCTCACAATCATGATAGGCCGATAACAAGGCCGTGAAACGCGCGGATGCGGTTGACGGAAGCGATGGGCGGACGGATCGTCGTCATAATGATGCGCCCATTGCATCTTAGGGGTTGCCATTCGGGGCCGCGTGGAGATGAGGGAGATGTTCGATGTTGCCGAATTTTCGTAAGCCGGACAGCGATGCCAAGTCAGGATTTGTGACCGCGAACCAGCCACCGATCCTGCCACATAGCGGTTCATCGGCTACCCGCCCCATTGGAACATCTCTGCGCAGTTCGGAACGCGGCGCACCATCCATTATCGGCCCCGAACTCCAAATCACCGGCAACCTCGTCTCGCGCGGTGAGGTTCAAATCGAGGGCGAAATCAACGGGGACATCCATGGCTCCCACGTACTCGTCGGCGAACGCGCAATGGTCACTGGAGGCATCGTTGCCGACGAGGTGGTCGTTCGTGGACACGTGATGGGCTCTGTACGCGGCAAACGCGTCCTTCTCCAATCGACGAGCCGCGTCGAAGGTGACGTCTACCACCTGACGCTGGCCATCGAGCAAGGCGCCTACTTCGAAGGTAAGTCGCGCCGCACTGAAGACCCGACGGCGGGCTTCGGTTTGCCTGACCGCGCGCAGCAGCGCCCTGAACCCGTTCTGGAAACGTCCGCTCCTGTTGTAGAGCCGCCTGCGGAACCGCCCACCGAAGCGGAGTAAACAAGCGCCGAATACGAGCCTGGGCGACCGGCCGAAAAACCTGCCGGCGAAGCGTGCGCGCGAGGTCAAGCCGCAGGCTTGCATACCTGATTCGCACTTTGTTCCAAGTCGTTTGTTCTACTTATGAGCGCCTGTGGATAAGTGACGGAACATTCCGCTATTCTTGTTTAAAATCAGAGGCTGAGAATCAAAACAAGGCGTGTTGATTGCTGTTGGATTTCCAAACGATTGTCGTTGGCGGCGGGATCGTAGGATTAGCAGCCGCAGATGCCTCTGCGGCCAGCGGCGATACGCTCATCATCGAGCGGCACGGGCGTCTCGGACAGGAGACCACTGCCCGCAGTAGCGAGGTCATACACGCGGGCCTCTACTATCCAAAAGGGTCTTTGAAAGCCCGGCTCTGCGTTCAAGGCCGGCAGCTGCTACAAGCCTTCTGCGCCGAAGCCGGCGTCCCCTACCTCGCCCTCGGCAAATTGGTGGTCGCATCCACCCCGGACGAGGTTCCCAGACTGGAAGCTCTTGCCGTCCAGGCCCACACCAACGGTGTTACCGATGTTCGCCTCGTGTCAGCCGCCCACGCCCAGGACATGGAACCCGAACTCACGTGCTGCGCCGCTCTGTTCTCTCCCTCGACAGCTGTCATTGACAGTACGGGATTGATGCTGGCACTCGAAGCCCGCTTCATCGACCAGGGTGGCACTGTCGCCACCGCAACCACTGTCGTCGCAATCGAGCGGCTGAACCCCGGGTTCCGCGTCATCACGGTCAGCCACGGATGCGAAGCCGCGGTGACGTGCCGCCACCTCGTCCTCGCCGGTGGCCTCAGCGCATCGACTGTCGCGCAGCTGATCACACCGCCGCTCCAGCGCGTGCCCGTCACAAAATTCGCTAAGGGGCACTACTACGCGCTCACCGGCCCGCGTCCTTTTTCTCGGCTCATCTATCCCATGCCGACCAGTGCAGGCCTCGGAATTCACTACACACTCACGACCGCCGGGGACGCTAAGTTCGGTCCAGACGTCCACTGGTGCGAAAATCCTTCTCTCCAGTTCGACGATCCGGATGGCAGCCGCCATCGCGCATTCGTGGATGCGGTCCGCCGCTACTGGCCTGCAATCGACGGTGAAAGGCTGGTGCCCGCCTACGCCGGTGTCCGCCCGAAACTCGTCACGTCAGGGGCACAGGATTTTGCGATTGAAGGAGCCGCGCACCACGGCTGCGACGGACTTATCGCACTCTACGGCATCGAAAGTCCGGGATTGACCGCGAGCCTCGCCATCGGCCGCATGATCGCCGACCAACTGCACACCGTGGCCGCATGAGCTGGAGGCTACTCACCTCAGGTCTCGCACGAGCATCACGATCTCCCGCCCGTTCCAGATGACAGATCCCGCTTCCGTAAACCTCGCCCTTTCATAAAAGCCGACATTGCGCATTCCGCGACCTGTGAACAGATGCACGCCCGGAACGCTCAACCCCTGCACATGCTGACAGAACGCTTCTACGAGCGCGCGTCCGACACCTCGTCCCTGCCAAGACGAAGCAAGATTGACGTGGAGGTGCGCTGGATACCGCGCCGTCAGATGCGATAGCGCTTTGAAGTATTCCAGATCGCCGAAACGTACGGCAAGAGCCGGATCTTCAAGCGAACCCACGAGATAACCTGCGAGTGTTTCGCCGGGTGATCCCGCACCCGTCAAAGCTAGAAACGCATGCTGCGCATCATGCGTGAGATATCGCCCCAGCCACCGCTCGCGGAAAGCAGCGCGATCTTCGCTGGAGGCGAACGTCTTCGTCCCGCTCGCTTCGAAGAAGACTGCGTCGAGTTGCGCCGTGAGCGAACCGGCACGCGGCCGCGCCAAAAAAGGTTCTATGGCAGGCACACCGGGTGGGCATTTGATTTTGTTGTCAGTCAACGCGGATGCTCCGATCGGTGCATCACGCTAGCCCGTCAGGGCGTACACTTCCAGCCGGTGCAAAAGCTCAGCGGCAGTGTGAGGTAGGCCCTGTTCTGCTTCTGCGCAGGGTTCTTTTCAGGTGGAATACCAGCCTCGTCAGGTGATTTCGGCAGCGGTAGACCATCGTCGACCATAGCCGCGCCCTCAGCGGGGCGCGTCACCGGCTTCCAGCTATCGTCCGCGGTGTCCGTACGCACTGCTTCCAAATCATCCGGCATTTCGCGAATGCTGGCTGATGGTGGCGTTTGCGCTGGAAGGCCATCGTCTTCGATCTCGACGTCCATCGGTTCGACCGGTGCCGGCGGAGGTGGCTCCGGCTGCAGCCAGGCAAAGACTTGTGGACCGGCGGGTTGTTTGGAACTGGAGCAGGCGCCAAGCAGCGCTGCCAAAAAGAGGGCGAGCACGGGCTGCAAAAGCGCAGTGCGTGGCGCGCGAGCCTTCGCGCGATACGACGCAAACATGAGACGCAAACCTCTGGCAGTACGCAGACTATGCCGGAGGATGGCAGCGGCGGGTTAAAGCACTCCTAACGGCTGTTTCACCTCCGACCCTTTAGCGCGGCGCTGCCAAGAGCCCGCTTCCCGCAAGTCCGTTGAAGGCCGCCTGCACCGCAATCGCGGCCAGCAGAATGCCGAAAACCCGCATCATGACGCGCTGCGCAGTGACGCCCAGCGCCCGTGACAACTCGTTCGAGAGCAGCAGCAGCAGAAGCGTCAGTGCCATTACGGCCGCCAGCGCTGCCACCACACCTGCATAGCGGATCGGATCGGCGTGTGTTCCTGCCGCCATAAGGATCACTGCGCTCATCGCTCCAGGCCCCGCCAGCAACGGCGTCGCGATAGGAAAGATCGCAATGTCCTCTTTTTCGTGGGCTTCCTCATCCTCGATCGGCGTCAATTTGAAAGCGCTGGTCGGGCGGGCAAAGATCATGTCGAGTGCGATGACGAGCAGGATGATGCCACCTGCCGTCTGCAACGCCGGGATACCGACACCGAGCTGCTGCAGAAGCGGTCCCCCTGCAAACAGCGCACCGAACAAGATGATCGACGCGATACCGACCGCGCGCAGCGAAATCCGCGTGCGCTCCGCACGCTCCATCTGCGGCGTCAAAGCCGCAAAGATGACGGCCGCCTCGATCGGGCCGATGGTCGCGAAAAAGGTCGTAAAGCCTGTAAAAAACGATGACAGCATAAGTCTAGATAAGCACCAGTGCAGCCATTAGGAAGCCGCGAGCGGCCGATTGAGGGGCCAGCCTGCACGCATGTACTTCACGAACCACGCTGTGAAAATCTCCGGCGTCTCGTCGAACGCCGCAAGCAGCGCTTCCGGTGTCATCCAGCGGATATCGCAAACCTCGTCCGGATTGAGCGCCATTTCACCGTCGAACGTGCCGCGGAACACATGCACGTATTCGTGCTCGACCAGCCCCTGATCGAGTTCCGCCCGATACGTGATCGTTCCAAATTCCTCCAGCGGACAAGTAAACCCCATCTCTTCACCAAGACGGCGCGCCGCAGCACGGTCCACACCCTCACTGGGGCGCGGATGACCGCAGCAGGCATTGGTCCACAAACCACCCGAGTGATACTTGCCCAGTGCCCGGCGCTGAAGCAACACTTCGCCCGCCGAGTTCCAGATGATGACCGAGAAGGCCCGGTGCAGCGCGCCGTCACGGTGAGCCGCCATTTTACCGGCCGTTCCAGTCTGCCGATTATCGGCATCGACCAGCACGACCTCTTCCGTCTCCGGCCGCTCATCGAGTTGCATCGATCGTCCCCAGGGTGCGTAACCAAATCTGGTCCCAAGCTTGGACCTACAGCGCCCCGCCTGCAAGCCGGACCTTCGCCACAAGCTGTCGAGACGCTGCGAAAGCAGCTATAGATCGCCTGAGTTCAGTGAAAAGCCCTCAGATGATCGATAAACTCGAACTGCTCCTGGCCCTCTCGCGCGAACGCCATTTCGGGCGGGCGGCGGAAACCTGCGGCATCAGCCAGCCGACCTTGTCCTCAGCCGTAAAGAGCCTCGAGGATCAATTGGGCGTTTTGATCGTCGAACGCGGGTCCCGCTTTCGCGGGTTCACGCCCGAAGGTGAGCGCGTGCTCGATTGGGCCCGCCGCATCGTCTCCGACGCGCGCACGATGCGGCAAGAAATTGATGGCTTGAAGCGCGGCCTGACAGGAACCCTGAAGCTCGGTGTCATTCCAACTGCACTTCCATTCGTGCCGGACATGACCCTGCCCTTCATGGCAAAACATACCGGGCTCCATCTCTCGATCGTTTCCATGTCGACGGGCACGATCCTCTCCGGCCTCGACAACCTCGAGATCGACATCGGCATCACTTACATCGGCACCGAACTCGTCCAGCGTTTCCAGACCGTGCGGCTCTACGCAGAGCAATACGCGCTGCTCGTCGCGCCGGGCCATCCTTTCGCCGACCGAATGGACGTATCCTGGGCGGAGGCGGGCCGCCTCCCCCTCTGCCTTCTCACGGGCGATATGCAGAACCGCCGCATCATCGATCGGCATTTGGCCGACGTCGGCGTCGCAATCCCGCCAATGCTGGAATCCAATTCGATGACGATGCTGCACGTCCACGTCAGATCCGGATTGTTCGCGACCATTGCGGCGGTCGGAACAGGCGATCGTTTCGCAGCACCCATGGAACTGATCGCAATTCCAATCGTCGAACCGGCCGTCACTCACGAAATTGGCTTGGTCCTGAAGGCACGCGAACCGCATCCGCCCCATGTGTCGGCATTCCTGACGATGGCGCGCAAATTTGCCCCTCCTTCGACCTGAAAGCTGTCGCGCAGCAGAAATCTAGGTCAATCTAAACCCAAACGCAGCTTGCCCGTCTATGCGCGACGCACCATCTAATCTTCATCGTTCTATGAGGATGCTCACAAGCGAACCGCTTGCGTCCTCTTCCGATATCTTCGCGATCCTTTCCGAACCTCGGAACCGATCCCCAATTGAGGAGATCGCATCATGCATCGAATTCCGACCATTGCCTTGGCCTTTACGCTCACCTTTGCCGTGCCGTCGGATGTGAGGGCGCAACAAGCTCCCGACACCTCACCCCCCAATGCCCAGTCTCAATCGATGGGCCCCGGCCAAATGGGCCACGGGCGCATGATGGGCGGCGGCATGGGCGGCCGTATGGGCGGCGGCATGATGATGGACGATTGTCCTATGATGGGCCCTCAGAACGCCGCAACGCCCTCCGATCGACTGAGCACACTGAAAAGCCAACTCGCGATCACCGACGCCCAGCAGAGTGCCTGGAACGCCTACACGGACAAAATGACGAAGACCTGGGAGAGCATGGGCACGATGCGGGAGCACATGCAGAAGATGCAGGCTACCAAGTCTCCCGTTGACCGGCTCGATGCGCACATCACGATGATGGAGACACGTCTTGTGATGATGAAGGAGGTCAAACCTCTGCTTCAATCGCTCTACGATAGTCTCACCGCGGATCAGAAAGCCAAGGCCGACACCTCACTATCACCGATGGGCTGTAGGATGTAATCGCCGCCCTTGGCGCCACGCGACCACATCGCGTAGACAGAACTCCAGCCGCACTGGAGTTCTACCGCGTGTTGTCCTCGATCCCAATGCCACTATTCACCGATCTTCAGCGCTCCCGGATCGAACGGATCGCCCATTGCTACAGAGGCCGCACCGGCCGCGACCTGGTTCCGATCGGCGGCGATATCGCAGCCGCGCTGTGGTCAACACCGATCGCCATCGTCGCCCACGGCACAGAGCCCGATCCCATTTTCTTCTTCGGCAACGCCACGGCATTACGCCTGTTCGAATGTGACTTCGCGGAATTCACACGCCTGCCGTCTCGCTTTTCCGCAGAACCGCTCCTGCGGGACGAACGGGCCCGCCTCCTGGAACGCGTCACCCGCACCGGCTTCATCGACGACTACGCAGGCATCCGTATCTCCGCCACCGGCCGGCGGTTCAGCATCAGGAGCGCCAGCGTCTGGAACTTGACCGACAGCGATGGACATCCCACCGGCCAGGCGGCCGCATTCGCACATTGGAAGGCGATCGATTGAGGGCTGCTCGACAATGCCCCGTCTTTGTTGAACGTCCGTTCTGGCCAACTCATGACAGACGCCCGACCCCGGCGCTAATCACCGAATGGCGCGCGAAACATCGTCGATAATGAGGAAATTGGTCGGAGCGAGAGGATTTGAACCTCCGACCCCCAGTCCCCCAGACTGGTGCGCTAACCAGGCTGCGCTACGCTCCGATGCGGCCCTTTTGCCCCGCCCTTGGGGCAAGGTCAACGCCCGAATTCAAACCTTTGCAGGATGGGCGAGGATCTCGTCCAGAGCTGCCGGATCGACGGGTAGAGCCATGACGCTGGGCGGCCCGACGCCGCGAGGCAGGGCCACTGCTGCAAAGAGACCCGGCGCGGCTGCGATATCGTGCACGATTAACTCGTCGCCTTGGCTCTGCATGGAGGCAACCGCGCTCGCCCCACCGCGTCCCCAGATGCCGAAGTGGGACAGCGTCCGCCCAATCCCGCGACCGTTCGCTTTACCCCAGGCCTCAAGTCGTGCCCACGCCTGGATGACCGCAATCTCTTCGTCGTCGGGCAGCGGCGCGCCCTCGGCAACGGCGGTCCCCGCGGCGATGATCGCTGCGCGACGCCGAGCATCCATGCGCACGGTCCTGAGCGGCTCGATATCGACACCGATCGACGCCACCCTGCCAAGGCCAATGAGAGCGACGGCCCTTGCTTCGTTTGCTGCGCCGCTGATCGATGGCGCACGAAACGACGTATGCGAGACATTGAAGTCGCCAGCGAGGCCAGCAAGCTTCGGTTTTCCATGTGGCCCCGCTTGAAACGGCTGAACCGCAAGGTGTCGCCCGAAAATCCGAGCAAGAAGTCTGCGCAGCGCCATGCGCGCTACTCTCCGCGAACCGTCGAGAGCATCGATTTCACCGGGAGGGCAATGGGGATCTCGCGTCTCAAGTTCGGCCAGCGGTTCCCGAAGCGCATCCAGATCGATGAGCCACAGCTCAATCGCCTCGCCAGTCACAGCTCAGCTCCGCCCGAACTCCAAGCTGGCGGATTGTAACACTTCGCTCAACCCTGCCGGGCGCGGGTCAATTGCGCCGGTGAACTCGCCGCCACAAGCTCTTCGCCGAGAAGGAGCCGGCGGCACGCCTCCAACTCGATGATTGTGCTCTGCAGCAAAGTCTCGAGACTGACGGAGGCAGCGAGCGGCCGAGCGGTGGCCCCACGTGCGCCTTTGCCATTGGCCTTCGTGATAACCTTGCTGACATCCGGTGCTATTCCGGCGCCGTCGGTCTTTCCGGTCCGGCCACGCGCCCCTGCCTTGTCGGCACTTGCCACATGTGCGAACGCCTTCACCTGGTCGACGCCCTGTTCCCGCAGGATTTTTTGCACGCCCTTGATCGTGTAGCCCTCGGCGTGAAGCAGACGGCGGATGCCTTTCAACAACTCCAAGTCTTCTGGGCGGTAATACCGCCGTCCACCGCCCCGCTTCATGGGACGGATCTGCGGAAACTTGGCCTCCCAGAAGCGCAGGACGTGCTTGGGCACGTCGAGGTCCGCCGCAACTTCGCTGATCGTCCGGAAGGCTTCGGCCGCTTTCGCCATGGAGACGGTCCCTCATCACATTGATTGATGCTGCGGGTCGTGCGCAGCGAGGCTGTCGTCGCGCATCATAGCGCGCGCACGCCAATTCGTCCGCAGTGTTCGACGGCAAGTGTGTCGGTGATGTGGACAAACATCAAAGAACCGAAGCATGTGCGACGCTTCGCAAACGGTCGCGATTATCCATCCACGGAGCCAATCCGCGCCAGATGCAGCAGGAACAATCTTGAAACGGTAATCGAAATCGAAACTGCTATTCGGCAGCCTTGCGGCGCATGCGGCCGGAGTTGATCCGGTCCTTCATGATATTGCTCGGGCGGAAGACCAGAACCTTGCGCGGTGTGATCGGCACTTCCTTGCCGGTCTTGGGATTGCGGCCAACGCGCTGTCCCTTCTGACGAATTCCGAATGAGCCGAAAGATGACAGCTTCACGCTGTCACCGCGAGCCAGGCTCATCGAAATTTCACTCAACACGAGTTCCACAAGATCTTGCAACTCGTTGCGTGGTAGCCCGACCTTTTTGACGACTGCCTCCGCGAGATCTGCTCGCGTCAAAGTTTTCCCTGCCATATGAAACCGCGCCTCCCCGCAATCTATTGGCACCCTTCTTTACCGTGGTGCAGGGCAATGCTAGCGGGAGCAACGCCACCGGTCAACGAGGTGCGAAGCGCAAGGTCCTGAAACTAAACACTTATCCGAAACGTGCTTACCGCAATGCAACATAAAAGCCGACTTGGCCGTTTAATTTACCATCGGACGAGCACAGCGCCCCAGGTAAACCCGCCACCCATGGCTTCCATGAGCACCAGTTGCCCCTCCTTGACCCGGTGCTCATCCACGGCAGCAGCCAGCGCCAAGGGGATCGAGGCGGCCGACGTGTTCCCGTGCCGGGAGAGGGTCATCATGATCTTGTTGGGATCGACGCCGAGTTTCTTGGCGATGCCATCGAGGATCCGGGCGTTCGCCTGATGCGGCACGTAGAGATCGATTTCGTCGGCCGCATAGCCCGTTGCCACCAGCGTCTCCTCGATCACCCCGGAAATTTTCTGCACCGCGTGCCGGAAAACCTCACGGCCGTTCATTCGCAGATGCCCCACTGTCTTCGTTGAGCCCGGCCCGCCATCCACATAAAGCAGATCTTCGTAGCGCCCGTCGGAACGGATGATGGTCGACAGAATACCGCGATCGTCGCGCCCGCCATGCTGCGGCTGTGCCTCGAGTACGACAGCGCCGGCGCCGTCACCGAACAGAACGCAGGTCGAGCGGTCGCTCCAGTCGAGAATCCGCGAAAAAGTCTCTGCGCCGATCACGAGCGCGCGCTTGAATTGCCCTGTTTTCAGGAAGTTGTCCGCGATCGTCATGGCATAGACGAAGCCCGAGCACACCGCCTGCACATCGAACGCTGCGCCCTTGGTGATGCCCAGCCCATGCTGGATGCGCACCGCCGTAGCCGGGAATGTCTTGTCCGGCGTCGCAGTCGCGCAGACGACGAGATCGATCTCGACAGGATCGATACCCGCCCGCACAAGCGCCTGCCGCGCAGCCGCGATGCCGAGGTCCGACGTCAGCTCGTCGTCGCCGGCGATGTGTCGCGAACGAATTCCCGAGCGCTCGACGATCCACTCATCGGTCGTATCCACGATCTTGGAGAGATCGTTATTCGTGACGACGCGCTTGGGCAGATGCGCCCCCACCCCGCGAATGATCGATCGGATGACTGCCACGCTCGTGCCTCTTCTCAAGGTTCTGGCCCTTCGGCGAGTGCAGCTCGAAAGGGTGCGTTTTGATACCGCCGGAGATCAGGTCCCGGACGCGGCCTTGTCCAATGTGTGATGGAAGCCGTCGAGATCGCTCCCTAGGCGCTCCAAGAGCCCGCTCTGGGCCATCTCGTAGCCGAGATCGACGGCGCTCGCAAAGCCCAGGGCATCAATCCCGCCGTGGCTCTTCACCGCGATGCCATTGAGGCCAAGGAAGGTCCCGCCATTCACTCGGCGCGGGTCCATCTTGTGTTTCAACACTTTGAAGCCGCCGCGCGCCATGAAGGCCCCGGCTTTCGACGTCCAGGACCGCGTCATGGCGTCCTTGAGATACTGGCCGATCTGCCTGGCCGTCCCCTCAGCGGTCTTCAACGCGATGTTGCCGGCAAAGCCTTCGACCACGACCACGTCCACCTTGCCTTGGCCGATCTCGTCGCCTTCGATGTAACCGCGGTAGTCGAGCGGCAAGTCGGTACCCTTCAGGATCGCATGCGCGTCCTTGACTTCCTCCCCGCCCTTGATTTCCTCGACACCGACATTGAGCAGGCCCACACTTGGGCGCTCGACATGGAACAACGCCCGCGCCATCGCAGCGCCCATCAGCGCAAATTCGGAAAGCTGCTGCCCCGACGCTCCGATGTTGGCCCCGACATCAAGCACAATGCATTCGGATTTGATGGTCGGCCACAGCGCCGCGATCGCCGGTCTCTCGATGCCGGCCATGGGGCGAAGGATGAGCCGAGCCATCGCCATCAACGCGCCCGTGTTCCCGGCGGAGACGGCAGCCTGCGCCTCGCCGGTCTTCACCGCTTCCAGCGCAAGCCACATGCTCGATCCCTTGCCGCGGCGCAGCGCCTGGCTCGGCTTATCGTTCATGCTGACGGTGAGCGCGGTATGCACGATCTGAGACCGCGCCTTGAGCGCGGGATGTTGATCGAGGATCGGCGCCATTCGTGCTTCGTCGCCGAAGAAGATGAAGGAGAGCTGCGGGTGCCGCACAAGGGATATCGCCGCCCCAGGGATCACAACTTCAGGACCATGGTCACCGCCCATGGCGTCGAGCGCCAGCGTCCGAGGTTCCACCATGGCTTTCAGGTCGCTTTTCTGGTCTCAAGCCCGCCCACCGCTGCGCCGAAACCCGAACGGCTCCTGCATCCCCCCGGCGGTGGCGGAACAACCGCGGAAAATAACCGCAGCGCATCCTCTGACAACCGCTAATTCGGTCGCGGCTCAGCTGATCCCCCGAAATAGCCCCGATTCAACCTGGGTCCTTCAGTTTCTTCAAGACGGCGAACGGGTTGGCAGAGCTGTCCGCCGCTTTAGGATCGGTCCAGCCAAATGCAACCTCGTCTTTGCGCGGGTAAGGATCGAGTCCGGCCGAGAGCGTCTCATAGACAATCCGGCCCACGTCGATGCGGTCGTTCTCAATCGGCTCCACTTCCGCCGCGGCAAGAATTTGTACCTCACCGTCGGCGACGTCCTCCTGCACCTCGCGCTGAAATTCCACGCTGAAGCTCTCCGCGACGCGTCCGGCCACAGGTTCCAGCGAGACGACACACGCCTGAGTAACGGCGGCGTCGATGCCACCCTCTAATCGATACCCACCACTGGCAAGAGGCGTGACTTGATAGGTGACTTCGAGCGCATCGCACGAGAGAAGGTCGAGCGCCTTCGACAGAGCGATCCGCTCCGGTTCAGTTGCGGTCCGCGACCGGTTCAACGCACGCTCCGGAATTTCCGTGGTCTCGTGCGACCAGTCGAGCGGCAACGGTCCGGCGAGTTCGGTCATGCGAAGCCTCATTCATGGCACAGCAGTTGAAGAAAATACGTACAGGGTCGGGCTTACTCGGGAAGGTTGCCAGCAAGGACGCTATCGAGCGGCTGCGCCTCGAGCTTGACAGCTTGGCCGCGAATATCTGCAGCAAGCGCGGCGGCATCAAGCGTGCGGCCTGCAGCTGCCGGGATGAGACGCGCCAAAAGGTCCGCGAGTTCCTTATCGCCGCCCGCCATTGCCGCGCGGTAGACCTCCGCCCGGTCATAGAATGCGGCTGCCGCCTTCTTGACCTTCTTAGGAACCGTGAGATCACCAATCCCCATTTCGCGCATGTTGTCGTCGAGGTCGGTGACAAATGCTTCCAGCAGCGACTGTGACTGTTGAGCCGCTGCCTCGCCGGCAGCCCGAAGCCGCTCCATCACCAGAAAGAGGTGCAGAACAAGCGTTTCATAGCGACCTTCAGGTGTATCCGCCACCCCAATCGCTTCGTAAAGAGCGGGTCGGCGGGCGAAGGTCACGACGGCGCCATAAAGCTCGGATGCTTTACGGCGGCTGTCGGCACGGTTGAAAAACCAGTTCAGCATGGGGGTTAGTCGCTTTCAGTTCGCGTTTGCCGCCGCGCCGGGCGGTTGTGAATGTCGTGCCGGGCTGGCAGGCCACGGTGAAATAGCCGTGTAAACCATCACCGCCGTGCGTTGCCAGTCGCGACCTCACCAGATAAGCGCAACAAGCGACAACTCAACCAGATGATTCCGAAGATCACATCCAGGATCGCCGTGACCCGAAAAACTTCAAAGTCGCGACAGAACCGGTTTTCTCGGATGATTTCGGGAGCGATCCTCGCCAGCGGGCTGCTTTTCATGGGCGGCTGCTCGGAAACGGTCACCAAGCACGGACAGCTTGTTCCGCGACAGCGATCTGCAGCAGATCCAGCCCGGCATGATGCAAGAGCAGGTGAAGCTGGCCCTGGGAACGCCGACCTCGACCACCACCACCGGCTCTGGACAGGTCTACTATTATATCTCGAGCACCATGTCGCAGAAGGCGTTTTTCGAGCCCACCGAAGTCGATCGCAAGGTGATCGCCGTCTATTTCAACCAGACGGGCATGGTCGACCGCGTCGCCAATTACGGTCTGAAGGACGGCAAGCTCTTCGACTTCATCTCGCGCACGACCCCGGCGCCCGGCGGTAATGAGGAAGGCGTCCTCAAGCAGCTGTTCCGCAACCTTGGACAGCAGCAACTCTTCGGCGGCAACTAACCCGGGCCGGCGATCGCCCAATAATCAGCGTGCAAGCCTATGAAAGGTGCGCGCTGACGTGACATGACCCGTGCCAGCAGTCCAGAATTGCTCCTTGGTTGCAGGCCCGATTTTTGCACCCATCTACAGGATGGGGCACACTCGATTGAGCCTCTCTCCGTCTGCACCGCTGTCCATCCTACGACCGACCGGAGGTTTGCCTCACGATGCCGCACGATACTCCGTTGATCGCCACCATTGTCGTTGGCCTCTCGCTGGCTTTCGTCTTTGGCGCCTTGGCTCAACGGTTTCGCATTTCGCCTATCGTCGGCTATCTGGTCGCGGGCGTCGCGGTTGGTCCGTTCACGCCGGGCTTCGTCGCCGATCAGAGCCTCGCCACCGAACTGGCCGAGATCGGCATCATCCTGCTGATGTTCGGCGTTGGGCTTCATTTCTCCCTCTCCGATCTTCTGTCGGTTCGAGCCATTGCAGTCCCCGGCGCGATCGTCCAGATCGGCTGCGCCACACTGCTCGGGATCGGTCTGAGCTCTGTTCTCGGATGGTCGATCGGCGCCGGCATTGTATTCGGTCTCGCACTCTCCGTGGCGAGTACCGTGGTTCTGCTGCGCGCTCTGCAGGAGCGCCACCTCGTTACCACCGAACAAGGCCGCATCGCCGTCGGCTGGCTGATCGTTGAAGACCTTTTTATGGTCCTGACGCTCGTCGCCCTTCCCGCGCTGGCGCCTCTATTGGCGCCAGAAGGCTCCAATGGCGTGGCGCAGGGTGGCAGCATCGCCGTCACCTTGGGCATCACGCTCATCAAGGTCATCGCCTTCTTCGCGCTGATGATGGTCGTGGGACGGCGCGTCATCCCGTGGATCCTCCACTACATCGCCCACACCGGTTCGCGCGAACTCTTCCGCCTTGGCGTTCTGACAATTGCCCTCGGCGTCGCCTTTGGCTCCGCAAAGCTGTTCGGCGTCTCGTTCGCTCTCGGCGCTTTCTTTGCCGGCATGATCCTGAGCGAAAGCCCGCTCAGTCAGCAGGCGGCCAACGAGAGCTTGCCGTTGCGCGACGCTTTCGCCGTGCTCTTCTTCGTTTCCGTCGGCATGCTTGTCGATCCGCTGAGCCTCGATGACAACTTCGGCGCCATCATCGTCACCGTCGCCATCATCGTATTTGGCAAGTCGCTGGCGGCACTCGCGATCGTCATGGCCTTCGGCCATCCACTTCGCACCGGCCTGCTCATCGCCGCCAGCCTGGCTCAAATCGGCGAATTCTCCTTCATCCTCGCCGGCCTCGGCGTCACGCTCAATATCCTGCCGAAGGAGGGCCGCGAGCTGATCCTCGCCGGCGCGATCGTTTCGATCATGCTGAACCCACTCCTCTTCTACCTGCTCGACCGCTTTGGTCCCGCGAGTGGGCCGGCTAAAGCGGACGTTGATAACAAGGAGCCGGCCTTTGAGGAGATCACACCTCGCTACGTGACACGAAAAGAGAACCACACGATTCTCGTGGGCTATGGCCGCGTCGGAAAAATCGTCGGGAACGCGCTGATAGAAAAATCAGAACCGCTCGTCATCATTGACGATCGCGACGACGCCGTCGCCAAGCTCCGCGCTCGCGGCATCGACGCGGTCGCAGCCAATGCCGTCACCGGGCTTGCATCCGCCAACATCAAGGCCGCACGCACGCTCATCGTCGCTATCCCCGATTGCTTCGAAGCCGGACAAATTGTGGAACAAGCCCGAAAGGCCAATCCGACCCTCACGATCATCGCGGGCGCACTTTCCGATGCCGAAGAACTCTATTTGAAGGACTACGGCGCCACCACGGTGGTCCAAGGTTCGCGCGAAACAGCAGACGCCATCTTAACCGCGGTGAGCCGATTATCCTCCGCAGGCTGATTGGTAATTTGCTTCTGTCTTTTGATTGCAATCAAAGTATCCCTGCACCCACAGCTGCAGAAATCATGACGGTGATGTCCCCATGGAGGGCCACGCATGTCCATGTCTGCCCCCGTTGCTCACGCTGTCGAAACAATGCAGCTCTGGCTGAAGGAGCTGCGCGACAAGGCTGAGCTTGAAAACGAAGAGTCAGCTCACGCAGTTCTTCGCGTCGTTCTCCATCAACTCCGCGATCGTCTGACGCTGGATGAGGCCGTCGATCTCGGCGCGCAACTGCCTATGATGGTGCGCGGTCTATACTTCGAAGGCTGGCGCCCCCACAAAGTGCCGCGGAAACTTCGATCGCGACAGGCCTTCCTCGACGAATTGACGGATGAACTCCTGCCGCACACCTACCCTGTGGACTGGGCCGTCAGCGCTGTCTTCGATCTGATGGCTCATCATTGTGACCCGGGTGAAATCGATGACGTCATCGGGCAAATGCCCGATGACCTCAAGCACCTCTGGCCAGCAACGGCGCGTGACCATCACAGACAATCGTTCGACACAAGAAACGCTGCAAAGGGAACTGGCCGATGATGACCAAAGATCCCAAACGCCACCACACACCAGACGATGATCCCGAATCCGGAACCGTTGGCACAGGCGAGGATGTTTGCCCCGAGTGTCACGGCAGTCGGAAGCAGAAGGACAAGGCTGGCCGCATGACGAGCGAACCCTGCGAACGCTGCGGCGGTACAGGCATCATCATTGAAGCCATCGGCTAGCGGCGCGCAGACCATAAAACAAAAAACCCCGGGATCGCTCCCGGGGTTCTCTCGTCTTACCTAACGGCCATTCTTACTGATGCGCCAGCACGGCGAGCAGCAGGAGCGCCACGATGTTGGTGATCTTGATCGCCGGGTTCACGGCCGGACCAGCGGTGTCCTTGTAGGGATCGCCGACCGTGTCGCCCGTCACCGACGCCTTATGCGCTTCCGAGCCCTTCATGTGCTTGACGCCGTCCTTGTCGACGAAGCCATCCTCGAAGCTCTTCTTCGCGTTGTCCCATGCGCCGCCGCCCGAGGTCATCGAGATCGCGACGAAGAGACCCGTGACGATCACGCCGAGCAGCATCGCGCCGACGGCCGAGAACGCCGCGCCTTTGCCGCCAATGGCGCTGATCACGAAGAACAGCACGATCGGCGACAGCACCGGCAGACAGCGACGGCACGATCATTTCCTTGATCGCCGCCTTGGTCAGGATATCGACTGCCGTCGCATAGTCGGGCTTCTCGGTGCCCTTCATGATGCCGGGCTTGGCTTTGAACTGACGCCGAACTTCTTCGACGATGGAGCCCGCCGCACGGCCGACAGCCGTCATGGCGATACCGCCGAAGAGATACGGGATCAGACCGCCGAGCAGCAGGCCGACGACGACGTAAGGGTTGTCGAGACCGAAGTTGATCTCCACGCCCTTGAAGAACTGGTATGCCGTCGCGCCTTCCTTGTTGGCCTCCGAGATGAAGTACTGGAGGTCGTAGTTATAGGCGGCGAACAGCACCAGCGCGCCAAGACCCGCCGAGCCGATGGCATAGCCCTTCGTCACGGCCTTGGTCGTGTTGCCGACCGCGTCGAGCGCATCCGTCGAGCGCCGGACTTCCTTTGGCAGCCCGGCCATTTCGGCAATGCCGCCCGCGTTGTCCGTTACCGGGCCGAACGCGTCGAGCGCCACAACGACGCCCGCCAGACCAAGCATGGTCGTCGTGGCGATCGCCGTGCCGAACAGACCGGCCAGATTGTAGGTCGAGAGGATGCCGGCAACGATGACCAGCGTCGGCAGAGCGGTCGCTTCCAGCGAAACGGCCAGACCCTGGATCACGTTCGTGCCATGGCCTGTTACCGACGCCTGGCTGATCGACCGGACGGGGCGATATCCGATGCCCGTGTAGTACTCGGTAATCCAGATGATGAGGCCCGTCACACCGAGGCCAACGAGGCCGCAGAGCATCAGGTTCATGCCCGTGATGTCGACGCCCTTTGCATTGCCGACGATCCCATACCCGCCGAGCACGTACTGCGTTGCGAGCCACAACCCGCCGACCGAAAGAACCGCCGAGGCGATAAAGCCCTTGTACAGCGCGCCCATGATCGAGCCGTTCGGACCAAGCTTGACAAAGTAGGTGCCGATGATCGAGGTCACGATGCACGCGCCGCAGATGGCGAGCGGATAGACCATGAGCGGCAGCAGGTTCGGCTGTCCTGCAAACAGGATCGCCGCGAGAACCATGGTGGCGACGACCGTCACCGCATAGGTCTCGAACAGGTCGGCCGCCATACCGGCGCAGTCGCCGACGTTGTCGCCGACGTTGTCGGCGATGGTGGCCGGGTTGCGCGGATCGTCTTCAGGGATGCCGGCTTCCACCTTGCCGACGAGATCGCCGCCGACGTCCGCACCCTTGGTGAAGATGCCGCCGCCAAGACGAGCGAAGATCGAGATCAGCGATGCACCGAAGCCCAGCGCCACGAGCGCGTCGATGACGCCTCGGCTGCCCGGCTCATAGCCCAAGTAACCCGGTGAGAATGAAGAAGTAGACGACCACGCCGAGCAGCGCGAGACCGGCGACGAGCATGCCCGTCACGGCACCGGCTTTGAAGGCGATGTCGAGACCGGCGGCCAGCGACTGCGTTGCAGCCTGCGCCGTCCGCACGTTGGCGCGCACCGAGACGTTCATGCCGATGTAGCCGGCAAGCCCCGAGAGCACCGCGCCGATGAGAAAGCCGAAAGCGACCGCCGGTCCAAGCAAGCCCCAGGCGATGCGCAAAAATCACCACGCCCACCATGCCGATGGTGCGATACTGGCGATCGAGATAGGCTTGCGCACCCTCCCGCACCGCGCTGGCGATTTCCTGCATGCGAGCGTTGCCCGCGTCGGCCGCCATCACGTTGCGGATCGTCACGGCGGCGTAGACGCACGCCAGAAGTCCGCAGGCGATGATCGCCCAAAGAATTTCCGTCATTACTGTTTCCTCCCCTTCGGCATCGAGGCCGATAGAACCCGAAATTGTCTGGGCGCGGCCGGCTACAACGCAGCCGAACGCGAATCCGTGGGGCGGGTCCGCCCCCGAGTCGCGGCCGGACCATGCCAAAAGAGACGCGCCGTGGCAACACGGGCACAGGTGTCAATCCGCCGACTTAAGTCGTAATTCTCGCTGGATTTTCGCTCGTTCCGCACCGCGTTGCCTTGGAACGGCTTGCATGGCTGGTATAGGAGAAGGCGAACGCCATATCGTCCGTTGACGGCAGGCAACGCTGGTCACTGGCTATCAAGGAGAAGACGGTGAACATTCTCGAAGTATTGACAGCAGGCCAGGGCGGCCAGGTGGTCGGCAATCTCGCCCAGAGCTTCGGCATCGATCGCAAGCAGGCCGCCGACGTTCTGACCGCGGTCGTGCCCGAACTCGCCTACAATATGGAGCGTCAGTCCTTCAACCGCGGTGGCCTCGCCGACCTCGTCTCCGCCCTTGGGCAGGCCGACTATTCCAAGGCCCTCGCCCCTGGCGCGCCACTCACATCACCCGGCGTCAAGGAAGCTGGCATCGAAGCGCTCGACACCCTCCTGTGGTCGAAAGATCGCAGCCGAACCGTTGCCCATCGCGCAGCTCGCGCATCAGGCGTCGACGAATCTCTGGTGAGGCAGATGCTGCCGTCGATCGCCGCCATCGTCATGGGGGGCATCGCGTCAAAGGCCGGCGGAACGCTGTCGACAATCGCGAGCGAAGTGGGCGCCGCACCCAGTTGCGAAGGCCGCAGACATCGGAGTTGGCGATCAGCGCCCCCTGCCCGTTCCCGGGGACCGTCCTGGTCTCGGCCGCAGCAACAGCCCTTATGGCGATCTCCCCGACATCATCCGCCGCGGCGGTACCCGCATTCCTGGCGGAGGAGCGAGCCGCGCCCCCACAGGATCCGGCAAGGGCGGTGGCATCGAACTCCCGCAGGGCGGCGGCAGCCTCGATAACATCATTCGCGATGTGCTGGGCGGCGTCGTCGGGTTCCAGAGCAAGGGCGTAATCGGCTGGATTATCCGCTTCATTCTCGTCCGCTGGGGCTGGAACTTCATCCAATCCATCCTCCGCCGCCTCCTCACCCGCCGCTGATCTCTGTGCGGCGGCCGGCGCGCCACAGGCGTGTCGCCGCGCACCAAAATAAAAGAGCCGGAGCGTGGGCAGCGCTCCGGCTCTTCTGTTTTTGCATCAGCCTTTCGGCTTCAGTGTGTGTGTGCGATCGGCAATTGAGAAGAGAGAGAGAGAGAGAGAGAGAGAGAGAGAGAGAGAGAGAGACAGAGAGAAGGCGGAAAAGTGAACGCGAAGAAGACGTAAAAGCTGTTACCGGCAGGGCCGGCCTTCGATGGAGCAGTTGACACCGCCGCCACCCGTGTTCGAACAGGAGACGTTCCGGTTAGCAGCCCGCTGAAAACGGGACCAATCCGTTCCGTACTCGAGTGCCGTGAAGCTCTGCCAAGAACCGACAGCGTCGGCCATTGCCAGTTTCTTGGTCGCCCCGACCCCGCTGCCGTAGTGCCAATGATCGACCTGGCACAACTTCCCGCTTTCGCGGCGCAGATCGTGGATCGTTCCCGCCAAACCATTGTCGTCCGCCGCGACCGGCAGACTGGCGACGACGAGAAATCCACAGACCGAGGAAATAATCCGTATAAGTTTCAGCATATTGGGACTACCCCCTCGATAACGGTGGAAAACCACTGTTCGAGAGCGAACGTGACAGATTCATCGCGAACCTTCGAGCCTTGTGGACGCCAAATCTTAAAAATGGCCTCTGCGCTGCAAAGGAGCAACACGAGTTGCATACACCAGCGCCGCAGACCGCTTACTTGACGGCGATCACCCCGATTTCGACCAGCATCCGCGGATCGACGAGTTTCGCTTCTACGGTCGCCCGCGCCGGAGCGTCCTTGCCGCCCATCCAGGCAGACCACGCTTCATTGACGGCCTCGCGGTGGCGCACATCGGCCAGCCACAGGTTCGCGAACACGATATTCGACTTCGATGTCCCGGCAAGAGCGAGAAGACGGTCGATTTCAGCCAGAACTTCGGCGGCTTGAGCCTTGGCATCCGCGTCGAGCTTGGAGGGAACGATCCCCGCGGTGAAGACGAAGCCATTGGCCTCGACAGCCTTCGAGTAAACGGCATTGGCTTCGTGACGAACGATCTGCATGGATGGTGGGCTCCTCGCGAAAAAAGAGGCCCGGCGCCCCTGCGCCGGACCCGTCCGCGCGGTCTCTTAGCAGGCACCCTCGCGAAGAGCCAGATGATGCGACCTCGCGGTTACAACAGCGGTTCTTCGGCGATCCGCTTGCCGTCGGCTTCAAGGCCCTTGAGCGCAACTTTGCCATCGGAGCCCACGGCCAGCACGGCGACGATGCGCTTCTCGCGAACTTGCGCCTCGAGATCCCGACCTGTGCCCTCCGGCACGTAAAACCGCTCGATGCCATAGCGCAGCCGCCCGACCGTTGCGGCGCCGGGCTGTGGACTGCGCCGCACGTAGTCGACGGTCGCCTTCAGTACGACCTCCCCGTCGCCCGACACCACGGGCTCGGCTTCGGAAACTGCTGCAAGCGTCCATTCAGCCGGCCCATTGCTCTTCAACAACGCATAGACGGTATCGCCCTGCCGCACGCCCTCCGGCAGGGCCAACTCGGCCCCCGTGCTGAATCCGTACCCGAGCGTAACGTAGTCGCCGCGGAAGATGTCGCGCGGATCCACCGGCACGACGGCAGCCTTGATTTCGCGCCCGTTCGACAAGAGCGACACGCGATCAAAGACCATCCATCCAAGCACGAGGCTCTGGAGAATAGCCACCGCGATGAGCGCTGACCGCATCGGCGACGTCAGTGCGTGCTTCATGATACGGCCTCCTGGGCTTCACGACGCGCATGCAGCCGATAAGCAAAATACGCCAGTCCGGCCACGACGAATCCTGCTGTGAGAAAAAAGACCGACGAGCCGAGGAATGTGCCGACGGTTTTGCCGTAGATCCCCAGGACCTCAACCGAAAACGCGAGATAGCCGAGCCACAAAGCAAAGCGGTCGGCGGACGCAAGTCCCCACCAGATTGCTGTGAGAGTGAGAGCCAGGGCGAACATTGCCAGCAGCACGAATTCACCCGTGCCCGGGGACTTGATAAACTGAAGCGCAAACAGTCCGGAGAAGATCACGATCAGCGCGTAAACGATCCCGCCCCGCCATATCGCTTCCAGCTTCGGCAGCTTTGCAAAACCAATGGCCGCCAGTGCGCCGATCACGGTGCCCACAAGAACGACCGCTTCATGCCCGCCGTCTGTGTGGTTGATGTAACCGTAGGTGACAATGAACCCCGCCAGAGCAAGTCCGGCAACGTGCACACCCGGTTCCCAGCGCTGCCAGTAGAAAGCCGCGGCCACAAGAGCCCAAGGCACGAGATACGGCCAATGCAACGCCTCACGCTGCCCCGTCTCCCAGATCCCCCAAATCGAGAACAGCACGAGCGCGAAAGCCAACGCCGGATTGGACCGCAACAACACACCCGCCAGAAACGTCCCCGCCGCCCAGACGAGCACGACATCGGGTGCGTTACCGTCCATATGATACATTTGCGATACGAGCATGAGGCTTGCACCGAAAATGGCGCAGCCCGCGAGCACCGCAGCATGGCCGAATGTCTCCATTCCGCGCCGGAACAAAGCTCCTGCCAACAGATAGCTCGACCAGAGCAAAACAATCAGCAGTCCGAGCCGGAAAACGCGCGACATATCTTGCCAATTCGCAGCAACGAAACTCATGACGGCGAACCCGATCAGCACCGCCGCTAAGATCGCCAGCGCGCCGGGCAAGCCGATCCCGCGCCCGCGCGCCGCAATATCGGCCCTGATGGCGCGCTCACCGTCGGCATCGATCCAGCCGGCAGCCCGCCATCGCTCCACGTCCTTCTTCAGCCGGTGCTGATAGCCCCACATGGCAAGCTCCTGATGCCGGTTCTGATTGCCCCCACATCTACAGCCCAATTATGAATGAACTATGTTCAAGAGCGCAAACGGTTTTATCTCAGCAAGTGTCCATAGAAAAAGGGCGCGGCAGTCGGTGCCACGCCCTTCTCCAGAATCAGAAGCGGTCTAACCTTAAGGAGTCGGTGCCGGAGCGGGCTCGGCCGGAGCAGCCTCGGGAGCAGCCGGTGCCGGTTCTGCGGCCGGAGCCGGAGCGGGTTCGGCAGCCGGTGCCGGCGGCTCGGCTCAGCCGCCGGAGCGGGCGCGGGCTCTGCGGCGGCAGGGGCCGCGGCAGGCGCCGGAGCTTCCGTGGTGGGCGCGGTTGCCGGCGGGAGGACCAGAACATAGGCGAGAACTGCGGCCGCAGCCGCCAGAAGAATGAGTGTGAGGGCTTTGCCCATCGTCGTCTCCAATACGGTTCGTGGCTTCGAGGAAAGATGTCACGCCGAAGTCTTATGTGATCTGAACGACCTTGGCCAGAGCTTGAGCGTCACGGTGTTTCGCAGCGCAACATTCGTGCTCGGTCCTCGACGGCGGACCGCGAACAGGCTCATACTTCAACCCGCAACAAGAACGAGCGACGGAGCCGCACAACTCATGGATCTCGATGCCGTACTTCTGGCCCGCATCCAGTTTGCTTTCACGGTCTCGTTTCACATCATTTTTCCAAGCTTCACGATCGGGCTTGCCGCATTTATCGCGACGCTGCTTGTGCGCTGGCGCATCACGGGGGAAGACCGGTTCCAGCGTCTCGCCCGCTTCTGGACGAAGATATTTGCGGTCAGCTTTGCGATGGGCGTCGTCTCCGGCATCGTGCTCTCCTATCAGTTCGGCACCAACTGGGCAGGCTTCTCCAAAGTCACCGGCAACGTCCTCGGTCCTCTCATCGGCTACGAGGTGCTGACCGCCTTCTTTCTCGAAGCCTCCTTCCTCGGCATCATGTTGTTCGGCTGGAACCGCGTCTCGCCGAACCTGCACGTACTCTCGGCCGTGCTGGTCGCTGTCGGGACGTCGCTATCGGCCTTCTGGATCCTCGCGGCCAACAGCTGGATGCATACTCCGGCCGGACACGAAATTCGCGACGGCATCGCCTATCCGGTCGATTGGCTCGCGATCATCTTCAATCCGAGTTTCCCCTACCGCTTCTCGCACATGTTCACCGCCGCCTACCTGACGACATCGATCGTCGTCCTGGCCGTGGGCGCCCGCTATCTCGTGCAGAACCGGTTCATCGAAGAAGCAAAAACCATGGTTCGCATGGGCCTCGGCATGGTGGCCATCCTTGCGCCCCTCCAACTCGTCCTCGGCGATTTGCACGGCCTCAACACCAAAGAGTACCAGCCGGCCAAACTCGCCGCCATGGAAGGGCATTGGAATACAAACGAACCCGCCGACTTCGTGCTTTTTGCGCTTCCCAATAAGGAAGCCAACGGCAACGCCTACGAAATCAAAGTCCCAATTCCGGGTCTCGCCAGCTTCGTCATCACCCACGACTTCGCCGGCACCTTCAAGGGCCTCAACGACTTCAAGCCGGAAGACCGTCCACCAATCGCGCCGGTCTTCTTCGCCTTCCGGGTCATGGTCGGACTTGGCATGCTGATGATCTTGATGGGCGCCGTCGGCGCCTTCCTCTGGTTCCGTGGCACGCTCTTCCAGTCGCGCACATATTTCAAACTTGTGCAGCACGCGTGGCCGATGGGCTTCATCGCCATTCTCTCCGGCTGGTGGGTCACCGAAAGCGGACGCCAGCCTTGGCTCGCAACCGGCATTCTGCGAACCTACGACGCCGTCTCTCCCGCCATCACGTTCAATGCCGTGCTGACGACGCTCATCCTGTTCGTCGTCGTCTACACCGCCGTCTTCTCCATGGGCACCTACTACATCAACCGCCTCATCAACAAAGGCCCGAGCGGCGCCGCCGAAGAGCCGCCTCACGGCCAGCCGACGCGTCCGCTCTCTGCTGCCGAAGACGCCACGCGCGAAGCCATCATCGGAGCCCGCTGAGATGGTTGAGATGGCAAGCGGTGAAGCAATGGCGACTTGGCTGCCGATCATCTGGATCGGATTGTTGGGGACCGCCGTCGCCCTCTACGTCGTGCTCGACGGCTTCGACCTCGGCATCGGCATCCTCTTCCCGTTCTCGCCGGAAGAAGACGATCGCGACGTGATGATGAACTCCGTCGCCCCCTTTTGGGACGGCAATGAAACCTGGCTAATTCTCGGCGGCGGCGGATTGTTCGTGGCCTTTCCCCTCGCCTACGGCATCATCATGTCGGGCTTCTATCTCCCCGTGATCATCATGCTGCTCGCCCTCGTCTTCCGCGGCGTCGCGTTCGAGTATCGCTGGGTGGCAAAGCCTAGCCACAGTTCGTGGGACATCGCCTTTGCCGGCGGATCAATAACCGCCGCCTTCATGCAGGGCGTGATCCTCGGCGGACTTCTGCACGGTCTTCCCGTTAGCAATGGCCACTTCGCGGGCGGCATGCTCGATTGGCTACAGCCATTTCCGCTCTTCGTCGGATTTGCCACCGTCGCCGGCTACGCGTTGCTCGGAGCGACATGGCTCGTGATGCGCACCACCGGCGAGGTCGCGGCCCAGGCCCGCGAGCAAGCGCGCGGCCTGTTGCTTGTCGTCCTTGCCGCCATGGTGATCGTCAGCCTCTGGACACCTCTCTCGTCCGATCGCATCTGGGACCGCTGGTTCACTCTGCCGAATTTCATTTATCTGTCGCCGATCCCGATCCTCACCGCCATCTGCGCCCTCACCGTTTGGCGCGGCCTCGTCAACGGCCACGACAACGCTCCTTTCTTCGGCACTGTCGCACTTTTCCTGCTCGGCTTTGCAGGCCTTGCAATCTCCACGCTGCCCTATCTCGTCCCACCCACAGTCACGATCTGGGATGCGGCCGCTCATCCCTCCTCGCAACTCTTCATGTTGATTGGAACAGCAGCCTTCCTACCCCTCATTCTTGGATACACCGCGTTCGTCTATTGGACGTTTCGAGGCAAAGTAAAGCCCGGCGAGGGCTATCATTGACCTCGCCGGGCAAACTTCAATCAAAGGCAGTCTGTCAGGCCGAATACATATGCGGCACGGGAAGCGGCAGGTTCTCGTTCGCGGCTTCCTGAGAACAATCAGCCGTCGGCGATCGGCCATCGAACGAGACAGCCGCTGTTTCTTCTCTGGTGACGCGGAAAATCTTCTTGTCCTCCGGGATGGAGCAAGCTGGCCCCGGAGCAACGTTAGAGATGCAGACCATATCATTCATGCCGAGCGCTCCATGACAGGTTAACTAGGCCCTCGCTGCGACAACGGCGGATCTCATACTTTGTTCCCGGCGGCCACCGGGACCTCGCGCAATTGACCCTTGCGCCCGCCCATGGGATAGGCTTGCACCATGTCTAACGTTTCTCCCATTCACGTCATCGGCGGCGGTCTTGCGGGCTCTGAAGCCGCGTTTCAGATCGCCTCGGCGGGTGTTCCCGTCGTGCTGCACGAAATGCGCCCTCAGCGCATGACGGAGGCCCACAAAACCGAAGGTCTCGCCGAACTCGTCTGCTCCAATTCGTTCCGCTCGGACGAATGGGAGACGAACGCCGTTGGCCTGCTGCACGAAGAAATGCGCCGCGCCAATTCCGTCATCATGGCGGCCGGCGACAAAACCAAGCTTCCGGCAGGCGGCGCGCTCGCCGTCGATCGCGATGCCTTTTCAGCCGACGTCACCCGACGCCTCGAAGCAAACCCGCTGATCACCATCTCACGGGCCGAAGTCGCGGGTCTCCCGCCCAGCGATTGGGACAGCGTCATCGTAGCCACCGGTCCGCTTACATCGCCCGATCTCAGCACCGCCATTGCCGGTCTCACGGGCGAAACCGAACTCGCCTTCTTCGACGCCATCGCCCCCGTCATCCACGTCGATTCGATCGATACTTCGATCGTCTGGCGCGCATCGCGCTACGGCAAGATGGGCCCTGCCGGCACCGGAGCCGACTACCTGAACTGCCCGATGACCAAGGCCGAGTACGAAGCCTTCATCGACGCGCTTTTGTCGGCAGAGAAGACAGTCTTCAAGGAATGGGAAGCCAACACCCCATACTTCGATGGCTGCCTGCCCGTCGAAGTCATGGCCGAACGCGGCCGCGAAACACTACGCTTTGGGCCGATGAAGCCCGTTGGCCTCGACGATCCGCGCACCGGCCGCTGGCCCTATGCCGTCGTCCAGCTTCGCCAGGACAACGCGCTCGGTACGCTGTGGAACATGGTCGGCTTTCAGACCAAGATGAAGCACGCCGAACAGGTGCGCGTGTTCCGCATGATCCCCGGTTTGCAGAACGCAGAGTTCGCGCGCCTCGGCGGCCTGCATCGCAACACGTATCTCAACTCACCGCGCGTGCTTGATCGTTCGCTCCGCTTGAAGGCGATGCCGCGCCTCCGTTTCGCCGGACAGATCACCGGCGTCGAAGGCTATGTGGAGAGCGCCGCCATCGGCCTTCTCGCAGGCCGGTTCGCCGCCGCCGAGCGTCTCGGTCTTGCGGCCGCCGCTCCGCCTGCAACGACCGCGCTTGGTGCCCTCCTCGATCACATCACCGGAGGCCACATCATCACCGATGCTGAAGCGCCGGCGGTCGGACGACCCGCCCCGACCGCGGTCATTCCAGCCGATGAACATCAACTACGGCCTGCTTCCACCCCTCGACGATGCACCCCTCACCACCCCCGACGGCAAACGCCTCAAGGGACCGGAACGCGGCCTCGCGAAAAAGAAACTCCAGTCCCGCCGCGCTCTGGCCGACCTCGCAGTCTGGCTTGGCGCCCCGCCTGCCAGCGCCGCCGCGGAGTAAGACCCAGCAGTCCAACTCAGGGGAACTCCGCAGAATATTGTGCGGCAACTGTCTGTTCTCTGCACCAAAGGATAACTGGCCCGCCGATGTCGGAACGGATATAGCATGCCTCGGCAGCAGTGCGGCACCCTCGAGTGCGCTCGAAGGTCATTGCCGACCCAATAATCCGCCGAGCCAGAAAAGTCCCCCGAGGAGGAAACCCATGCTTCAGAAAGCTCTGAACGAACTCGCGCAGCAGATCCGCATCCGCGCCAAGTACGACAACTTCATCGGCGGCACCTGGGTGCCCCCGCGCAAGGGCCAGTACTTCACCAACATTACGCCGATCACCGGCAACCCGCTGTGCGAGATCGCCCGCTCCACCGCGGAGGATATCGAAACCGCACTCGACGCCGCCCACGTCGTCAAGGATAAGTGGGCCCGCACGTCACCGGCCGACCGCGCCGCCGTCCTCCTCAAGATCGCCGATCGCATGGAGCAGAATCTGAAGCTCCTCGCGCTCGCTGAAACCCTCGACAACGGCAAGCCGATCCGCGAGACGACCGCCGCCGACGTCCCCCTCGCCATCGACCACTTCCGCTACTTCGCCGGCTGCGTCCGCGCCCAGGAAGGCTCGATCTCCGAAATCGACCACGACACCGTCGCCTACCACTTCCACGAACCGCTCGGCGTCGTCGGCCAGATCATCCCCTGGAACTTCCCGCTCCTCATGGCCTGCTGGAAGCTCGCCCCCGCGCTCGCCGCCGGCAACTGCGTCGTCCTCAAGCCCGCCGAACAGACGCCCATGAGCATCATGGTGCTGATGGACCTCATCGGCGACCTGCTGCCCGCCTGGCGTCCTCAACGTCGTCAACGGCTTCGGCGTCGAAGCCGGCAAGCCGCTCGCCCAGAACAAGCGCATCGCCAAGATCGCGTTCACTGGTGAGACGACAACGGGCCGCCTCATCATGCAGTACGCCTCCGAGAACATCATCCCCTGCACGCTCGAACTCGGCGGCAAGTCGCCCAACATCTTCTTCGCCGACGTCGCCGACAAGGACGACGCCTACTTCGACAAGTGCCTCGAAGGCTTCGCGATGTTCGCGCTCAACCAGGGCGAAGTCTGCACCTGCCCCTCGCGCGCCCTCGTGCATGAATCCATCTACGACCGCTTCATGGAGCGCGCCATCGCCCGCGTGAACGCGATCAAGGCCGGCCACCCGCTCGATCCCACGACCATGATCGGCGCCCAGGCCTCCAACGACCAGATGGAGAAGATCCTCTCCTACATCGACATCGGCAAGCAGGAAGGCGCCAAGGTGCTGGCCGGCGGCGAGCGCAACCGCCTCGAAGGCGAACTCGCCGACGGCTTCTACGTCAAGCCGACGATCCTCGCAGGCCACAACAAGATGCGCGTCTTCCAGGAAGAGATCTTCGGACCCGTCGTTTCGGTGACGACCTTCAAGGACGACGACGAAGCGCTCGAAATCGCCAACGACACGATGTTCGGCCTCGGCTCAGGCGTGTGGACCCGCGACGGCACGCGCGCCTACCGCTTCGGACGCGCCATCCAGGCCGGCCGCGTGTGGACGAACTGCTACCACCTCTACCCGGCGCACGCCGCGTTCGGTGGCTACAAGCAGTCCGGCATCGGCCGCGAGACCCACAAGATGATGCTCGACCACTACCAGCAGACCAAGAACATGCTGGTCAGCTACAGCCCCAACGCCCTCGGCTTCTTCTAAGCCTCGCGGCGCTCAAAGCAAAGAGGCCCGGTCCCCAGACCGGGCCTTTTTTTGGGGGGCTTCTCAGGCAAAAGAGCTCAAACGTTCGATTTGCAGAGGGAGCGGACGTCGGGCGGCTCAACTGGCGAGTGTATAGTAGCCGCGAATTCATGTCCGCTGGACCAACAGAAGCAGCCAAACAGGAGCCGGCGGCTACGGGCCAGAAGTCGACATTGACCCCTTCGACAATCAGTAGCGGCGCAGGTGCATGCCTCAATGCTTCAAATCCAATGCTCTGAGCTTCTTCGCAGCTGTACCGAACGGGCCGAGTTTGTAGATGGCCGCGCCGGCAGGCGAGAACGTGAACGGTTCGAACGGTTCGGCCAGCATCTTGTCGAGGCAGTCTATGGGAGCGACTCCAGTGCTGACGTGTGGATTGAAATTCTCGCCCGACATTTTCGGCACGAACGTTGACACATAATCGATGATGGCCGCGTCGGTGGCGGGATCTTCATGCGCTGCGGTAAACGCCCCGATGGGGCCGGTCTGCAGCATGAACGGCTTTGCGGCTGCAATGATGTCCGCCTGCAGCTTGAGGATTTCCGGCGTCGGCCTCGCGCTAATGCCCGCAACGCCGACCGCGCCACCCGGGGCGTAGTAGAATTTGAACGCCTCGAGTCTCATGGCGTTGACGTTGGCGGGGGCGAGCACCTTTTCCATAGCGGCATAAACTTTGTCAATGTCCGCCGTGCGCACGAAACACTGCAGCATCGTGATGTGCGGTCGGTGCGTCTCATCGAGCGCGAAGCCTTTCGGGAAAACCGCAAGCAGCCGGGCGTTGTTAGCTTCAGCATGCTTCAGCATCACGGCATCGGGCTCCAAGAGGATGTCAATGGCCGTCACTGCAGACTGCCCCGCTGGGTAGACCTGTTTCCAGTCATCCTTCATGCTGACGACGGTCCAGCCGTCGCTTTGCGCTTGGTCGTAAACCGCCTGCGTGAACGCACCCAGTTTGACGTCCGGCAATCCTTTGGCAGGACCGTAGGCGTATTCGCGCGCAGCATCGTCATGCAGAACAAGCAGCTCGAAACGTGCACCGGTGCCGCCCTGCGTGTATTCCAACATTTCTTTGTCGCCGCGCGAATTGCCGAACGCGGCAATGGGGCGCCGGCCAATGTGCTGGTTGATTCCGACGGGCTTGTCGGCTTTGTCGTCATTGAAGTTCAGTTCCGGCAGGCGCACGAGCACCGGCTTGCCGTCGCGCATTTCAAACTTCGTCTTGATACTGCTCCCGACGACCTGTTCGGGCGGGATCCCGTAAACTTGCTCCGTCCATGGGCGCATGAACTCGATGCCACCGCCGGAGACGATGTAATTCTTGAAACCGTTTGCCCGCAGGTAGGCGAGCACTTCGAGCATCGGTTGATAAATCATTCCAGTGTAGAGTTTGTCGGTTTTCGGATGTCTCGCGGTGGCGATCCAATTCTTGACGATCTGCTGAAACTCCACAGTGGTCATGCCCTCGTGCGTGGCCATGATGAGTTCGAGGAGCGCGTGGTCGCCTCCGGCGAGTGCGGCTTTCACATCGCCTTTGAGCAGAGAGGCGAAGGGCTCTTTGGCTTTCCACTCCGGATGCTGCGGCGCGAGTTCCTTCACGCGGTCGAGTGCAAAGTAGAGTTGGACCGGCACCGGCTGCTCGCCCCAAAGTGTACCGTCATTATCGAAGGTCGCAATGCGTTCTGCCACAGGCACGAAGCCTGCCGAGCCGACGTTGGTGACCTTTTCAACGAAGGTGGTGATGGATTGTTTCGCCGGGCCGTCATTCCATGATGGCAACGGGTCGCCGGCTCGCGAGGCAGTAGTACGGCTCTTTGAATGGAGCCGTGCCGACGCTTGCTGGAACTCATGCGAGATACGTTGCACAAGACCGATTGAGGCGACAGTTAGCGTTGAGTTAGATCAAATTAACATTGGCGCAGAGCCTATGGTCCAAACGTACGTGGCAACAAGCCAATTCTATGGTGTTGAGGCGGCGTCCGTACTGCTGTAAGGGTCGCCTCACAATTCTGAGTAGTCTTGAAGGTTGAAGTGGAGTGCAATCATGAAGTCAGAGTGTCGTGTATTCATGGCGGCGTTCGCTGCCTTGGCGCTCGTCTCGATGCCAGCCATGGCGCAACAGAAACCTAATATCCTCGTCATCTGGGGCGACGATATCGGCACCTCCAACATCAGCTTCAACAACCGCGGAATGATGGGTTACAAAACGCCCAACATTGACCGCGTCGCCAATGAAGGCGTCGCCTTCACCGACTATTACGCCCAGCAATCATGCACGGCGGGGCGCGCGGCCTTCATAGGCGGTACCAATCCACTTCGCACCGGCATGACCAAGGTCGGTGTCCCTGGCGCCACCGAAGGCTGGCAGAAGACTGACGTAACGATGGCGACAGTGCTGAAAGCCCAGGGCTATGCCACGGGACAGTTCGGCAAGAACCATCAAGGCGATCGTGACGAATTCCTGCCTACTATGCATGGTTTCGACGAATTCCTCGGCAACCTTTATCACCTCAATGCCGAGGAGGAGCCGGAGAACGAGGACTATCCGACCGATCCGGCGTTTCGCAAACAGTTCGGTCCACGCGGCGTAATCAAAGCCACCGCCGATGGGAAGGGCGGGCAAAACATTGTCGACACGGGTCCGCTGACCAAGAAGCGTATGGAGACGATCGACGACGAATCCATTGAAGCCGCCAAGGACTTCATTACGCGCCAAGTGAAGGCCGGCAAGCCGTTCTTCACCTGGTGGAACGGCACCCGTATGCACTTCCGCACGCACGTGCAGGCCGACCGCAGGACCAAGGGCCATGACGAATACACGGACGGCATGATCGAGCACGACATGCACGTGGGTCAGCTTCTTACGCTCTTGGACGAACTCGGTATTGCCGACAATACGATCGTCCAGTACTCGACCGATAACGGCCCCCACTTCAACACGTGGCCGGATGCCGGCAACACGCCCTTCCGTTCGGAAAAAAACTCGAACTGGGAAGGTGCTTATCGCGTACCCGCGTTTATTCGCTGGCCCGGCAAGTTCCCGGCAGGTGTGACCCTCAACGGGATCGTTTCGCATCAGGACTGGCTGCCGACCTTTGCCGCGGCGGCGGGCGCTCCCGACATCAAGGAGAAGCTGCTCACGGGCGTTGAACTCAACGGCCGCACTTACAAGAACCACATCGATGGCTACAACATGCTCGACTACCTCAGTGGCAAGTCTGAAAATTCACCGCGACCAGCGTTCATCTATGTCAATGACGATGCGGACATCGTTGCTATCCGTTGGAACGACTGGAAGGTTGTCTACAAGGAGAACCGTGGCCAGGGGTTCGGTGTCTGGCGCGAGCCTTTCACAAACCTGCGTGTACCGCTCGTGTTCAATCTCCGTCGTGATCCCTACGAGCGGGCCCAGCACAACGCCAATATCTACGAAGATTGGGCCCTCGACCGCCCTTTCATCATATTCGGCGCAACGGCGATCGCGACACAGTTTTTGACGACCTTGAAGGAATTCCCACCGAGCCAGACGCCGGGTTCCTTCAACCTCGATGCAGTCAAAAAGCAGATCGAAGAGACGACAAGAACAGAAAACTGATCGGCATCAGGGCCGCCGCCAGCAAGAGCGGCGGCCTTATCATGCGCCGCTTCAAAGTGGCGACCCAGAACAACGACTTCCGATTTGGGTCATCTTCGACGTTTGATCGCGCGTTGAACCGCGTCGGCTGACCACTCAGCAGCAGACGCGTTCAGCCGTATTGGCGACTCGACGCTCTGGGCCAGAAGCGGTCATTTCTGGCCCGAAGTAGCAGCCGGCGCACATCAATATTGTGGAATTGAGCAACGAGGCGAAGCAGGCCAGCGGCCATCTCGAAAGACGGCCGCTGTTCTGTCGATTGGTCTGCTGGAGTTACCAGCCCGCCCAGCATCTGCCGTAGAACTTCTCAATGCCGTCGATTGAAATGCGGCCGGTTCTCCGGTCAACAACGAGACGAGGCTTGTTGAGGCCATTCAAGGTGTAACGTCCACGCACCTCGTCACCCGAGACGCTGAGGTTCTTGAGATTCCACCAACCTCCACGGTCGCCACCATGAATCGGTGGGACCAGCCGACCAGACGGATGAATGCGCCCGTTGTACCCTGAGCCATCCCGAAAGATTTCGATCATGACGGTTGCCGGGAACGATGCTCTACGAGTGAACCAAACCTTTTCGTCCCAGTTTTCGAGAACGGGCTTATCGCCTTCGCCGTAGCACGTCAGGCTGATATCGGCCTTTCCTGCATAGGAGCCAGCGTTCGGCCGCGTATCGAAGTTGCTGTAATCCTCGCCGCGATTGCCCGCCCACCAAGACGAGTTGTCGCGGTCATTACGGCAGCTGCTGTTGGACGTCTCGAAGCCTCCGGAGTGGCGGCACTCACCGCGCGTCGTCAACCAGTCGTGGCCCTTGCGCTCGCAGCAGACACGCTTGTCATCGTAGGTGGTCGTCGACCAGGGACGATTGTCCATATCTCTGCGGCACACCTCGCCGCGCACTTCTTTACCACTAACGCCGCGGCACAGTTCGCGCGTTGTCAGCCAGTCTCGGCCGTCCCTCTCGCAGCAGACCGTCATGGTCGCCTGAGGATCACTGTGGCTTGCCACCGGCCGATTGCCCAAGCCCTGCTCTTTCCGATAGCTTGAAATGGCGCCGTCGGCCTGCCGAATTTGATCGGTCTTGCAAGCGGGCAGATTGCTCTTCCTCTGTCCGCGGGCGTTATAGTAGACGACGCAATTGTTTTTGAAAATTACCTCCGCCTCACCGTTTGTTCCAGCAATAATCTCTGGTGGAGCGGCTTTGGCGGGAAGCGTCAGAATTTGAGTTGCAATAAGTAGTCCTAGGCTGAACGCGAGTGCGGCACGCATTTACTCTCTCTCCTATGCAGTATTCAGCGCGAACCCAACCAAGCTCGCTAGTTCAAACAAGCCGCCCTCATGTCGAAGACGGTCGCGTCGATTAAGGCCGATGAACCATTGACGCCCTGCCAAATTCCAACCATGGCCGGACCGGCTAAGGAAGCACACTCGGAGCGCTTCGGCGGTTCGGCCGCGCAATTGTAAAATCAGCTCTGCTCCGAGTTCATCAGCACGAAATCTTCGCCCGTTCGTGTATTCGGGTGAGCCGGAAGTTCGGTCGTAACGAGGACCATACCGGCGTGCATGCGCTCCTGAATGGCCTGCAGCACGGGCTTGTCGGCCTTGATGCGCAAGAGGACCGCCTCTTCGGGCTGCCCGAGCGGTATTCCCGTCTGGTCGTGGTGGCTGATGGCGTGCCACGAAAGTCCTTTGCTGCGTTCGTGTGCCCCCGTGAGCATGAAGACATGGCGGCCCAACGGTTTCTCGGGATTCGTGATCGTCGCGGGTCCTTCTGCGACAGGCGCGCCATTCTCAAGGACGGTAATACTCATGTCGCCGTGACTGACTATGACGGCCGTCGCCGTACTATCTGCCGTGGTGACCTCGGCCTGCCAGGGGAGTTTCTCGCCCTTGAGTTTGCCGTGTACCGATGTGAACTCGTGGTGGGCGTACTCTCCGAGAACTAGTCCAGGGTGCGCGACTTCTTTGGGATCCGAATGGCTACCGGCAATGATGACAGGCATCCCGACGTGGGTGATGCCGAACAAGAGTTCTGAGAACTTCATCGGGAGTCGGATACAGCCGTGCGACGCCGGATATCCAGGCAACTGGCCGGCATGCAGCGCGACCCCATTCCACGTCAGCCGGTTCATGTTCGGCATGGGCGCATTGTTATACGTGGACGAGCGGTGGTTCTTGTCCTTTTCCAGGATCGTGAAGACGCCCGTTGGGGTCGAATGACCGGGCTTCCCGGTCGAGCACGTCGAGACGCCGATGCGAATGCCGTTGCGGTAGACGTGAGCGCGCTGCTCCGGGATCGACACGATGACGGCAACTGGACCGCTCGGCGAGCGCTCGGGATGCCAGGTGAACTGACCCGGTTTCAAATCGTTCGTCTTCTTGTACACCGGCTCACTGCGCCCCGGCCCTGGAAGGGTTCCACTCAAGGCGAAGAAGGTACCGCCGCCTGCAAAGACCCTCATTACGGTACGGCGGTCGTATTTATTCATGTTGACCCATCAGATTGCCTAGCGGATTTATCCCAGTAAGTGGCCATTGAATGGCAACCTGAGCGCAATTGTGGCAATGGCCGCAAACTGAGATAGATCAGCCTCGACCTGCGAATGCTGCGCCCGCAACCGAACCGGCCGCGCTAAGGTCTCGCAGTAGTTTTCAGCTGCCCCTAAAGTGCGGAACAGTCCATTCTCGCCAAGACGCATTTAGACCGATTAGACCGAACTGTTGCGGAACGTGAACGACGTCTGGTTTCTCACTTTTGCGTTTGGCGTGAGGACAGCAACCCTTGTGGGGTCCCTGGCCCTGCTTGGACGGTCACGTTTGCCACCCTGATATCTGTGATGCTGTACGTAATCACCGACCTTGAATTTCCAAGGTTTGGCTTGATTAAGCCGGATTTGTTCGACCACTGTCAGGCATGCAAGAGAAACGGATTGTGCCTGCTGCGGGCCCGAAGGCGACAAGTTCTGTTCGGATTTCGATACCTGCTCGGTCTCATACGGCGACCAGTCCTTCGCTATAAATAACAATAGGAGAACTATTCATGAAAATCTTGATGGGCACGGTTTTTACCATCCTCGTGCTTGGTTCTCAGTCCGCGACAGCGGGCGACAAGACCGAAGAAGTTCAATTCAAAAAAGGTACGACGTCCGCCACGATATCCGGCAGCATCAAGGGTGAGCACGCGCTCACCTACAAGCTCAAGGCCAACGCTGGACAGGTGATGTCGATCCTGTTCGCGCCCAAGAATGCGAGTTGCTACTTTAATCTCATTCCGCCAGGTTCCGACGAGGCCATACATATCGGATCGACTTCGGGCAACGAGTTCGCGGGCACGCTTGGGGTCGGCGGCGAGTACAAAACGCAGGTCTATCTTATGCGCAACGCTGCGCGGCGCGACGAAACCTGCAATTACAGTATCACATTCGAGATTTCCCCCGCCGCTGGAGCCGCGCCGACCGGGCCTCCTGGGTCCGAGGAACTACCAATGCAGAAGGCATGCGCGGCGCAGGCCGTTAGCATGTACGGCGTGCCGCTGCCCAAGGTTCGGTTCAAGGACGAAGGGACCGCGGTTGCAACGAATGATGGCTTCTCCATCAAAGGAGAGGTCGACAAGGGAGCGGAGGGAAAGAAGCAATTCAATTGCCTCTTTGCTAAGGATCGCAGTCTCAAGACCCTGATGCCGCTCAATTCGGATGGCGAGTGATGGGCTGCACGGAGGAGGCAAGTTGCCTGCAATATGGCTTCATCGCCATTGGGTTAAGCTTCGTGAACCCGAGCAGACTTTTCGATACGGGGATTTCCACGGGCTGGCTTCACGCCAAAAGCAAGTTTCTAAACTGACGTACGATGAGTTCAGAGCAGACAGAGTATTGAAATGGATCGCGCGCAAATTATCGCCCTTATCGGTGCTCTATCCGGCACGCCGGATGCTCCTCCTCCCGCCGCGCCCGCTGGCGGCATGGCCAACCTCGTTACTGTCGAGGATTGTCCGCGCCCTCTACCCGTCAACGAAATCGAGGGACAAACCATCGTGTGCGGGCTGGTGAGCGTGCCAGAACAGCGGGAGAAGCCCGACGGCAAAAGGATTTCCTTGGCTTACGCCATTCTTAGATCGTCATCGCAATTTCCTGAGCCCGATCCTGTCGTCTACTTGGAAGGGGGCCCAGGCGGAAGCGCAATGCGCATGCTCCCGCTACTAGACCGCGTCTTCAAACCGTGGAGGTCGCGACGCGACGTCGTAATCTTCGACCAGCGGTCTGCTGGCATCTCAGGGTCGTCTGTCAATTGCTATAAGGCGCTTTCGGCCAACGCACTCGATATCGTCAAGCCCGCAGGACCGAAAGTGAGCAGCGATCTCCCCGATGCCGCAATCACGGCCAAATGCGTCGCTGAGCTGACCGAAAAGCAGGTGCCCCTGGCGGCATACAATACGACGCAGAACGCACATGATGTCAGTGCCGTGATTTCGGCACTCGGATTTCAGTCCTACAACATCTATGGCATTTCATACGGCACCAAGCTCGCACTGGAAGTGATGCGCGTCGCGCCGACAGGCGTCCGATCCGTCATCATCGACGGCGTGGCGCCCTCCTGGGTGCACCTCTACAATTCCTTTGCCATGAAAACCGACGAAGCGATCCAGACCGTCGTCGACCAATGTGCAGCCGACACGATCTGCAACACGACCTATCCTAACCTTCGACAAGTCTTCATCGACACGCTCAACAAGGCGCATGCCGGAGAGATCTCGTTGAAAGGCGAGAAAGTCACAATCCCCCTTGTGCTGGCGCCGATTATGATACGGAACGGGAAATACGATTCCTCCAGCATCACGCCCTACATCCCCGCCTACATCTATGAGCTGTCGCGCGGCAAGGAAACACCAACCGTCGAAATGTTGCTGGGTCGCAATTTTGAATTGCCCAAGCCTACCGACGAGGATGTGCTGAAGGCTGCAGCGAAGCTTCCTGGCGATCAGCAGGAGTTGGTGCGGCAGATGCTCGACGGCGTCGCAATTGCAGACCGAGCAGAGCAGGGTGTTGCGCGGAGCGTTGAGGCGCTGCGTTCTTCCGCGGAAAGCACGACGCGGTTTGGGCCAGTGGCGCGCATGTTCGATCAAGAACTGGCTGCTGCGATGATTGAGACGCTGAGGGCCGACAAGACCCGCCTCAAGGATATCCTCGCGGACTATGCGGCCATGCAAACGGCGGAGCCATCGAAGGAGCGGCTCTTGGCGTTCGTGGCTCAGTACTTCGCCGGTGCTGCCAAAGACAGGCTTTCAGCGCTCATCACCAGCATGAGCGCGAAAGAGGTGGATGGCTCGTTTGCCATCATACGGCGCGACACATATGCGAGTTTGAGCCCGTTTCTCTCAGGTCTCTATCTCGACATCTACGCGTGCCAAGAAGACCGCCCCTTCAATTCTCTGGAGGGCTACAAAGACGTGACGGCAAAGCTGCGCTACCCTCACATCGGGGATTTGACTGACAAGATGGCTGAGCTGTTCTTTTCCACATGCGAACCGTTCAAACCCGTGGAGCGGGCGAATTGGCACGAGCCAGTCACCAGTGCGATCCCCACGCTTTCGTTTGGCAGCCTCTATGATGTTCAGACCCCAGCAAGCTGGGCGAAAGTCGCCATCGAAAAACTCTCCAACGCTCAGGCCTTCATGATCCCGGAGGCCGGCCACGGGGCCGTCGTCTATCAGCCTTGCGTCGCCGAGATGGGGGTCGCCTTCATCGATAATCCGCAGCGCAAGTTCGACAACGCGTGCGCCGAGAGCATCAAGATCGACTGGCATATTGCGTCATGGGCGGACGCAAAGAAGTGACCATGTCTGCTTTGGGTCAACTTCTACCGTTGTGAGGTCCCGCCAGACACGACCGGTTCGCATCAGCCAGCGGAAAGTCCTCGCGCATTTCCGCCATTCGGCAGCTTGCCCTCCAACACAGGAGTTAGAAAACCGCACACCGTGCATCACCGTCGGGTCAAAAGTCCCCGTTCGGTGGAAAAGTAAGGCGTTTAGTCTGTAAACTGGACAGCAGGGGCGGAAGGTGAAGGGTGAAACAAATGAACGGCGACCTAGAGTTCGAACATGAGGGCCAAGCCTTTGCCGTGCGTCTCACAAAATTGTCCGATGGATGGCGGGCCGATGTATGCCGCCGTGACGGAACACCGACGGGATTTTCGGTGACCGCTACCAGCGAGATAATCGACGATATGTTCCAAACTCAGGATTTTGAGCCGTTGCCGCGTCTTCAAGCGACAGCGCGAGATGCTTTTCGAGGTCGCTGGTGATCGGGGACCTAATGCAGTTTGTGGTGGCGAGAACCTGAAGTGGCGCTGCCCTGCTGGGGCAGCGGCAAGGTCCGACACGAGGTGCTCCAAAAAAAGAAAACGACCACCGGCAGCCAGGCCGACACTTCCAGCCGACTTCTGCAATAAAATCGGCCACCAACAAACATCTTACTGCTGCCAAAGCGTACGTTTTGACCCCCACAATCAGGCGCATCCCAGACGTTCCACAAGACCAACTTGAACCGGCTTGGTCAGGCAAGATTCAGAAAGCCCTCCGGCACGAGGCTGGTGGCCAGCATGACGGAGTTGATATCGTCGTGCTCTCGCCAACTGGCGGCGACTGCACCTTCCGGCTTGAGCCAGAAATTCTCGATCACGTCGGCCAGAGAATGTGACTTCTCCAGAGCCCGAAGCGACGGCGCAATCCCGGCGCCCAGGGCAGATGACAACCATGGAACGGTGTTTCGCCTGATCACCGGTAGCGCGTTCATACCGATAGACAAGCCCAGTTCTCGGAAGGCAAGCCTGGAGGTTGCAGGGTGACCCAACGGACTGTCAGCCATCCAGATTGAGAGCCCGGCGTGGGTATTTTGTAGCAGGTCGCGCAACAGTTTGATGTCCTCTGCCGACGGCGCAGAGCCCGTGAGTTGCGCAAGCCGTGCCGCGTCGAACAGCAAGCCGCCGAGGCCTAGGGGATCAGGCGTCGTCCAGTCGCGGCCCTTACACAGCGCCTTGAAGCCGGACAGGGCCGGGGCCATGCCCGGCACCTCTGCGGCCACCAGTGCCAGACGCTGGCCTATCTCCCTGCAGGTCAGGTAACCATCCAGCGGATCGTGATGGCCCATTGACGCCACCAGTGGTCGCGACAGATCTATGCTGGCTTTCCATACAAGTCGCTGGCCGCCTTCGGCGCTGAATCCCGCGCCAAGCCGCCTCGGCCAGTTCACCCGCCCAAACAGCGTAGTGCGTTTCGCCTGTAGCCGCACCAACGCAGCAAAGCGCGTGCATCCATTTTGTTAGGTAGTGGAGGTATTGACCATCGCGCTCCCACTCTAGCTGCGGATCATGGCGTTGATGAATTGAACGCTCAGGGAGCTTTTTGCCGATCCGCAAGCCACCTGCGGTCGGGTGCTGTGCGCCGTCGACCTCGCCAAGACCGCTAATCCAACCGGAGCGGATATCATCAGCCCGGTGCCGGCCAAGTGTCGTATGCACCTGCTCCACGAGCGACAAACTGAGGTCAAGATATCTCTGCTCGTCGTAGTGACGATAAAGCGAGAGGAAATTGCACACGGCAAAGGCATCGGTCCACAGGTAGCGGCGCGGCTCGTCTCGCGCGGGCCAAAGCCCGGTAGCGCCGGCGAAGTGCAACATTAGGTCGCGCGCGGTATCGGCCCGTTCTCGGTAGTCCATTGGGGCCTCCAGAAGTGAACTCTACAACGTCCCGGTTGCGCCCTGACGGGGAACAAGAGAATTATATCGTCAATTGTGTTTCGGCACTGCCAGGGTCATGGGCGTTCTTCGCCGCCGCGCCAAGCGCATTTCGCCCATCCCCTCGAAGCGAACCGTGCACAACCATTTAGCCGGTTTGCCCACCTAGCCACACATCGCTTAGTGCAGGGACCGACTTCGGTGCAGGGTCAAAAACGTCGTTTGGCCATCGGCTGCAACTCGTCCGCTCGGCGCCTAGCAACGGTCATAGATTTCCTTAACTGAGGCTCCGAATTCGTGTGTTAGCAGCGAATTCAGCCCTCGACTTCTGCCGCAAAGGACGCATTGGTGGTGTGACGGGCGCCGGTTAGCTGGGGTGCCGAATTTTCAGGGTTCGCCTCGCGGAATGCGGGGCTTCGGGTGGTGGGAGCGCCGAGGTGGCGCAACCCTGAAACCCTGGAGCCCATCGTGACCACAATAGAAGCCCGCGTCTCGAGCCACGCGAAGAAGCACGCGCCATCGGCGCCCGCCAAATCCGCCAGAACCAAGCTAGGCGCCAAGTCTCGGCCAGTGCCAGCCGAAAATCGTACTGCTTCACGCGATGAACAGCATACCGAGCGCGTGACGAAGCATGATCGCGTCCTGGAGCTTTTGAGCCAGCGCAACGGCGCCAGCATTCCGGAGATGATGGAGGCGACCTGCTGGCAGCAGCACAGCGTGCGCGGGTTCCTCGCGGGCACGGTCAAGAAAAAGCTTGGCTTCACGCTCACGTCGTCAAAGCTCGAAGGCGAGCTGCGTCGCTACAAGATCGACACCAAGCGCGGTCGCTGACATGAAGCCAGTCTCGATCGACATCGCGGCCGAGTTGGTGCGGCTCGAAGCCCTGACCAACTTCGAGTTGCGCGCAGAGTGGCGGCGGCTGCATCACATGCAGCCGCCGAAGAGCCTCTCCCGCGATCTCCTGCTGCGCGGCATCACCTACAACATTCAGGAGAGGGCGCTCGGCGGCCTCTCCAAGTCGGTTCTGCGAAAGCTGACCGGTGCCGGGCCTGACGCAACTTCGGACGACCACCACAGGGCTACTCCGCGCACCACCGTCAAGCCGGGTACGCGGCTCGTGCGTGAGTGGAATGGGCAAACTCATACGGTTCTTGTCCACGCGGACGGTGTTGAATGGCGCGACAAGCGATACAGGTCACTCTCGGTCGTCGCACGTGAGATCACGGGCGCGCACTGGTCCGGACCACGGTTCTTCGGCCTAACCTCGCGAAAGGATCCGGCGGATGGCTGACGGCAGCTTTTTGTGGTGCTTTCGATGAAGCGCCTCAACTGCGCCATCTACACGCGCAAGTCCTCCGACGAAGGGCTCGAGAAGGAGTTCAACTCGCTCGACGCGCAACGGGAGGCCTGCGCTGCCTACGTCCTCAGCCAGAAGCATGCCGGCTGGGCGGCCCTTCCAGATCTCTATGACGACGGAGGGCTGTCGGGCGGCACCATGGAGCGTCCGGCACTGCAACGGCTGCTCTCCGACATCACGTCCGGCAAAGTGCAGATCGTGGTGGTCTACAAGGTCGACCGGCTGACGCGGTCACTCGCTGATTTTGCGAAGATCGTCGATGTGCTGGACTCTCACGGCGCGTCGTTCGTGTCTGTGACGCAATCGTTCAACACGACGACCTCGATGGGCCGTCTCACGCTCAACATGCTGCTCTCGTTTGCCCAGTTCGAGCGCGAGATCGCGGGCGAACGCATCCGCGACAAGATCGCGGCCTCGAAGGCCAAAGGCATGTGGATGGGCGGCAACGTCCCCCTCGGCTATGACGTCAAAGATCGCAAGCTCATCGTCAATCCAGCCGAAGCCGAGACGGTGCGCATGATATTCCGGCGCTATGCGGAACTCGGCTCAGTCCGGCTCCTCGCGGAGGAACTTGCCGGGCTTGCTATCGTAAGTAAGCGCCGGCAAGGCGCCGGCGTCGTCCTGGCAGGTGGCAACCGTTTTTCTCGCGGCGCGCTCTACACCTTGCTGCAGAATCCCATCTACCGGGGTGAGATTGGACATCAGGGAAAGGTCTACCCCGGTCAGCACGAAGCCATCGTTGAGGCCGAGCACTGGAAACTCGTCCAAGACAAGCTGGCCGGCAACCGACAGGCCCGGGCGCTTGGCGCGAATGCGGAAGAGCCGAGCCTGCTTGCCGGGCTGATCGTGGACTGCGATGGTCAGCGCATGACACCGACCCACGCCGTCAAGAAGGGGCGACGCTACCGGTACTACGTCTCAACGGCGCTGATTACGGAGGCTCGCTCGCTTCATGGAAAGGGCTTGCGCGTGCCGGCAGGCGACGTCGAGGCGCTGGTGCTCGATCGGATCAGAGCGTTTTTTGCTTCGGAGCAAAACGTCGGAGAGACGTTATCAAATTTCGGTCTCGATGCAGCAACGCTTCGCTCTTCAATGAAGAAGGCCGACGAACTCACTCACGGCTGGGCGGCCTTGCCGTCGATCAAGATCCGCGAACTTGTCCGGTCGATTGTTGAGCGCGTGTGCGTGCATGTTGATGAAGTTCTTGTCAGTCTCAACAGAAATGAGATTGCAAGGATCCTCGTGGGCGAAGCAACTCGAGAGCTGTCCCGAGAACAACACGAAACCACTGAACTGCGTGCGGAAGCCAAGTTGCGCCGTGCAGGCAAAGGCATCCGACTGATTGTTGGAGGCGGTCGATCTGCCAAGCCGGATCGCCAGATGATCGCGCTGCTCAGAAATGCGTATGCGACCCGCGAGGCACTTGATGTCAGGACGCGATGCAACCATCGACGCACTCGCACAGCGGCTCGGCGTCAAGCGGGACTATCTCTCGGCACACATGCGCGTCACGTATCTCGCGCCCGGTATCATCAAAGACCTCTTTGAAGGACGCCAGCCGGAGGCGCTCACAGCGGCACGGCCTTGTCTCACTCTGCAAAGACCTGCCGCACGACTGGCAGCTGCAGCGGGCTGTCCTCGGAATTGAGACGCGATAGCGTCTGCCACGTCGCGAAAACGATGCGAGTTTGACCGGCCGAAAAATGGGCGACAGAGATAAAACGCGCAAAGAGCCGACGAACGTCGTGCAGAGACGGGGGGTGCGTACGGGATCGGAAAACTGACGTCGACAAGGCCCGGAAAAGACGCTAGATTTCCGCCTACGGAAATGGCATAATATGCAGCGATATCAATGAGTTAGATGGTGGCTGGGGGACTAGGATTCGAACCTAGACAGGCAGAGTCAGAGTTTGCAGTCCTACCATTAGACGATCCCCCAAGACCGTCCCGTCCGTAGCGGCCGGCCACGACAGAGAGACGGGGCGTATAGCAGGTGTGTTCAAGGCGGGCAAGCCGTCGCTGGCGGGCGTGGCGAGCGCGCGGTGCCGGACAAGCGGGCTGCCGGACGGGCTTTTCGGCGGGGCTGTGGGCAGGCATAAGGGCGCCTCGCTTCAAAGGGCAGCCCAGGCATGATCCGTCTCGACAATATCGGCAAACAGAACGGCCACCAGATCGTCTTCATCGAGGCATCGGCTGTTCTCAATCGAGGGGAAAAGGTGGGGCTCGTGGGTCCCAACGGGGCCGGCAAGACGACGCTGTTCCGGCTGATCACCGGCGAGGAGCAGCCCGACGAAGGCCAGGTCTCGACCGATCGCGGCATCACCATCGGCTACTTCAGCCAGGACGTGGGGGAAATGTCAGGGCGCAGCGCCGTTGCGGAGGTGATGGACGGGGCTGGGCCCGTCAGCGATGTCGCGGCTGAACTCGCTGACCTCGAGGCGGCGATGGCGGATCCGAACCGTGCCGCGGAGATGGAGGCGCTCATCGAGAGGTACGGCGAACTGCAGGCGCAGTTCGAGGATCTCGGCGGTTACGCGCTGGAGGGCAAGGCGCGCGAGGTTCTAGCAGGTCTCAGTTTTTCGCAGGAGATGATGGACGGTGACGTGGGTGCGCTGTCGGGCGGCTGGAAGATGCGCGTTGCACTCGCGCGCATTCTGCTGATGCGGCCTGACGTGATGCTACTCGACGAACCGAGCAACCATCTCGATTTGGAAAGCCTGATCTGGCTGGAGCATTTCCTCAAAGGCTACGAGGGGGCGCTCATGATGACGTCGCACGACCGCGAGTTCATGGACCGCATCGTGAAGAAGATCATCGAGATCGATGGCGGCGCACTGACGACGTATTCGGGCGGCTACGAATTTTACGTTGAGCAGCGTGGCCTGGCGGAGCGCCAGCAGCAGGCTCAGTTCGAGCGGCAGCAGGCGATGCTGGCCAAAGAGATGAGGTTTATCGAACGCTTCAAGGCGCGCGCGTCGCATGCTGCGCAAGTCCAGAGCCGGGTGAAGAGTTTGGAGAAGATCGAGCGTGTGGAGCCGCCAAAGCGTCGCCAGACCGTTGTTTTCGATATCCCGCCGGCGCCGCGCTCGGGTGAAGAAGTCGCGACCTTGCGCGGCGTTCACAAGCGGTACGGGGCACGCACAATCTATGACGGATTAGACTTCCAAGTGCGCAGGAAAGAGCGCTGGTGCGTGATGGGTATCAACGGGGCCGGCAAGTCGACATTGCTCAAGCTCGTCACTCGTTCGACGGCGGCCGACGAAGGGACCGTGACGCTCGGAGCGAGCGTAAAAATGGGGTACTTCGCGCAGCACGCGATGGAGGTCCTAGATGGCGAGCGCACGGTTTTTCAGTCACTCGAAGACCATTTCCCGCAGGCCAATCAAGGGTCGCTGCGTACGCTGGCCGGCTGTTTCGGTTTCTCGGGTGACGATGTGGAGAAGAAGTGCCGCGTGCTTTCAGGGGGCGAGAAGGCGCGGCTTGTGATGGCGCAGATCCTGTTCGATCCGCCTAATTTTCTCGTTCTCGACGAGCCGACCAACCATCTTGATCTCGCGACCAAGGAAATGTTGATTACGGCACTGGCGGCTTACGACGGGGCGATGCTGTTCGTCTCACATGACCGACGTTTTCTGGCGGCGCTATCCAATCGCGTGCTGGAGTTAACGCCCGATGGCATTCATCGCTACGGCGGCGGATACACGGAATATGTTGCGCGGACGGGCCAGGAAGCTCCGGGACTTCACGGGTAAGGATCAGGCGCGATGCAGATGCGCTTTACTTGCCTGCCGCGGCGGCGCGGTTCTGTAGCCGCTGACGGAGCTTCGCGACGGCTTCGCGGCCCGTGGCGGCGGCAATATCGGCGCCAATCGTTGACGAGAGCTCAGGGTCGCGCTGGAACGCGTAGCCACCGGTTAGGATCACAAGGTCAGGATTTAACGAGGACGCGCGAACGCGGGCCAGACTGCGAGCGAGCATCGGGGCGTCGCCTACGCGGCCGGCCGAGATGCCGACTGCGTCGTAGTGCGTTTTTTTCACCATCTTATCCAGGTCGTTCATGAACTGGAGTTCGCCACAGCAGACATCCCATCCTTCTCGCCAGAAATCCGCGCGGACGAGACACAGGCCCAACCGGTGACGTTCTTGCGGGAGCGTGATGAGCAGAATTCGATGCGACGTATCGGCGATCTTGCCGCCGGTGCAGAACGTTGAGGAGTGGGCAAGGATGATCTGCTGAATGTGATCCATGCCGCGCGCCACATCGAGAAAATCGCGCACGTCACGTTCCCACATTTCGCCGAGTCGTAGTGCGGCGGGAACGAGGAGCCGTTCGAATAGAACATCGACGGCAAAGCCGCGTTCGATCAGTTCGTTGAAATGATGCAGGGCGACGGACGCTTCCACTGCCAATGTCGCATCGGTGAATGCGGCGACATCATCGTCGAGGGCGGGGATTGCGGGAAATGCACAAGAGTCGGGTTGATGGTCGTCAATCAACCGCGGGATGATGTGCTTTTCGATGAGTTGGGCCAGGGCAGGGCGGTCTTCTGCAGGAGTCGAAGCTGTCCGGACAGGATCTAATCCGCTGACGATCTTCGTTGCTGACTTGCTGCTTCCCACCGTGCCGCTCCGCTGCTGAAGATCGATCGCTTAAATTCCGGGCTTGTGCTTGCACCGGATGCTCAGCAACACGACGGAGTATGCGGGTCACGGCTGTGATGGGAAACAAAGAAAAAATGATGATGGCGTACGACCGCGGTCTCGTTGACGCATCTCCAAGAGTCTACTGTGGTAAAGATGTTTGGGAGCGATCAGTTTTTGCGCGGGATCGTGAGGAAGCGATCATTTTGGCAAGCATTTTCCGGGGCTCGTACGGTCACTCAATAGGCCGATTGTTTGCTGCAATCGCAATGCCCTAGCGGCGTCGGATGTTATCTCTGACCACCCATGAAGGCAACCTTTCGCAGTTGCACTGTAAAGAGTGTGGCTTTCAAGCCGCGGAGGTGTTAGGCGGAGAAGAGACGGGTTCGACCTTGTACCAAAGTATTAGACAGGCTGTGGATCAAATGTGCTGAAGGAGCGTTTAAGCGCGTTTCGACGGCCTGATTAAGATCAGAAACGCTCAGCGGCGGCCAGCCGTGAGGGGGGCGCTCAATGAGGGCCACGTCCAGTGGAGTGCCTGCCACAATCGAGAAAGTCGGTGCGATGCCGGGGCGGGGCACGGCGGGCGAACCATTTGGAGGAGAACCAGCCGGACTTTGTCGGTTGAGAACGCCGGGATCTCGGTGCCGCGCGATGCCGCGTCCCAGTCTGCTTTGCAATCCGGTGTCAGGACGGTGACGGGTTCGGAAAGGCGCGTGCTGAGATCGGCGAAGTTCGTGCGCAGCTGTTCGATCCAGTCATCGAAGCCATCCACCATGCGGCGGTCATCATAGCGCACGGCAATCTGAACGGGGGCAAGGTTCCCACGGCCGGCGCGCAGGCGATCGCCGAATAGAACGACTTCGGCAACGATCGGGCGCTCCGCGGCCCAGTCGGAGACTGCGCGGATCAGCTCCGGTACATCTGGAGCCAATCGGGCGTAATCGCCCTCATCGGACTTGGCTTCGACTCGTTGCATGGCATTCCCCTACCTTGCGACGATGTTACGGTAGTCAAAGCGCAAGCTGGAGTTTGCATCTGCGTGCGTCGGAACTCATATTCTCCACAGCGTGTGAAGGGCGGGTGGCCGCGAGATCGTCTCCGCGGCCACCCAGGACGTGAAACTTACCACTTCCATCCTATGGCTTGGTCGACGGAGTAAGCGCCGCCGCCGCGGATGACGAAGCCAAGCGCGACGAGCCCCCAGAGAAGCGGGTATTCGAGGCCGTTGCCGGTCCAGAAGAAGCCGCTGCCCATATGAACGGCGAAGGCGGCGTAAGCCATTAGCACGCACACTGCGAGAGCCGACAACCGTGTCAGGAGGCCGAGCGCCAGGAAGAGGCCTCCGAAGAATTCCGTCACGCCGGCAAGGGCTGCAAATAACAGTCCTGGAGTGAGGCCGAGGTTTGCTTCGAAGAACTGGGCTGTTCCGTCCAGGCCACCACCTCCGAAAAGCCCAAAGAGCTTTTGCGCACCGTGTGGCATCAGGATGAGGCCGGCGGCTAGGCGGATGACGAGCCAGCCGATTGCGTCGGCCGAGGCTGATGTGGCTGAGCGGTCGGTCTGGCTGGCGGTGTGGGTGGTGGCGGTGCTCATGGCAGGTCCTTTCAAGGTATGATTTCGATCCTGGAATTAGGGGGTCATGTCGAAGACGAGAACTTCCGACGACGCGGTACTTGTGATTGCAAGAGCGGAGAGATCTTCAATCGCGGCGCCGTCTCCGGCTTCGAGGTGATGGCCGTTCAGGTCGATGGCGCCGCGCGCGACTTGCACCCAGGCGACGCGTCCGCGACGCAAGGTGTGGGTCACCGTCTCGCCGCCTTCGAGCGCCGCTGCGTAAAGATCCACGTCCTGATGGATCGTGACCGATCCGTCGCGTCCGTCCGGGGAGCCAATGAGACGCAAGGTGTTGCGCTTCTCGGCCTGCGAGAACGACTTCTGCTCATAGCCTGGCGCCAAACCCTTCCGCTCCGGCAGGATCCAGATCTGCAGGAAGTGGACGGGATCGGTGCGCGAGGCGTTGAACTCGCTGTGCCGAATGCCGGTGCCGGCGGACATGCGCTGCACATCTCCAGGGCGGATGGTAGAGCCGGTGCCGAGGCTGTCCTTATGTTCGAGCGCGCCTTCGAGGACGTAGGAGACGATCTCCATATCGGCGTGCGGATGCGCGGGAAAGCCACCGCCGCCGGCGACCACATCTTGGTTAATGACGCGCAGAGGGCCGAAGCCCATGTGGTTGTGATCGTAGTAGTTGCCGAAGGAGAAGGTGTGGCGGCTGTCGAGCCAGCCGAAATTGGCGCGGCCGCGATCAGCGGAGCGGCGAATTGTAATGCCGGTCGATATGGCCGGGGATGCGATTGCGGTGGTCATGGGAAACCTCCTGGGTTCGGGCGTCGAAGCCCTGATGATGCGGATCAAGATAGACGAGAGACAGTTCCGCACCAATCCGCTAATATTGAACCACACTGCATCCACAACGGATACAATCGGATGGACAAGCTCGAGGCGATGAACGCCTTCGCCAAGGTCGTGGCGCTCGGAAGCTACGCGGAAGCGGCCCGGGCGCTGGGCCTGACCCGATCGGCCGTGAGCAAGGCAGTGATGGAGTTGGAACATCACCTGGGTGCGCGGCTGCTCGATCGCACAACACGGCGCGTAGGCCCGACCGAGGCGGGGCTTGCCTACTACGAGCGCTGTCTGGACGTCCTATCGCGGATCGAAGAGACGGAGATGCAAATCTCGCGGCTCCATCACGAGCCGAAGGGTCTGTTGCGCATCAATGCGCCAATGTCCTTCGGCGCTCTCTATCTTGGCAGCGCCATTGCCGACTTCATGGTCGCCTACCCGGATCTCAGGATCGAACTCACGCTCACCGACCGTTTCATCGATCCTATCGAGGAGGGCGTGGACGTGACGATCCGGATCGCGGCACTGAATGATTCCAGTCTGATCGCGCGCAAATTGGCAGCAGCGCGGATTGTGATCGCGGCTTCACCCGAATATTTGAAACAGCACGGAACGCCCGCCACGCCGGCTGATCTTTTGCACCATCGTTGTCTGGTCTATGGCCACACCTCAACGCTCGCAAAGTGGCAGGTGCAGAGCGGCGGCGAGATCGTGACCACGCCGGTTCATTCGAGCGTTTGTTCGAACAACGGCGACGTGCTGCGCGCGGCGGCGCTCGCCGGACACGGGCTGATCAATCTGCCGACATTCCTGATCGGGCCGGATCTGGCGGAGGGGCGCTTGCGTCTGGTTATGGCGGAATATGCGCCGCCGCCACTCGGCATTTACGCGCTTTATGCACCCAACAGATACCTAGCGGTGAAGACGCGCGTCTTCATCGATTTCTTGGCGCAGCGGTTCGGCGGCGTTCCCGAGTGGGATCGTTTTGCTCAGACTTCCGCATCGTGACAGGTGGCGTCGATGCGCAAGACCTGGCCGTCGGCGAGGGAGAGGACGGTGGAGATCGTCCAGCCGTTGCGGATGGCGCCGGCGAATGCGGCGTGGCGGCCGCAGTAGGTCTTGGACCAATGTCGGGTGCGACGAGCAACCCAATCCCGGTCGATGTCGCTGCTTCTCAGGCTGACGTCCTGGCGGAACACCATCGCCTTATGATCGCAAATGACCTCGATGCCGGAGAAGCGGGTCAGCGGGTCGACGTTGCTGCCGAACCTCGCCGAGAGGTTGTCGCGAACCTTCGTGAAGAGCTTGCAATACTGCTGAGCATTCTCTTCCGGTTCGTGGGCATCGATGGTGGTTGCCCCAGTCCCAAAGGCGGCAAGAACAACCATGAACGCGAGGCGAGAGAGACGCATGAGACACAACTCACAACAGGCGACCAGTCTAAGTGACTGGAGCCTAGCCGTTGGTCCTTAAGAAGACGTTCCAGGGGCTGGTTTACGGCGCCTCCTTGTTTACTTCCCGCAAATGCGTGGAATTCGATGCAATCGCTTGACGCGCTTCGCCGGAACAAAGGATAAAGAGACATGAGGTTGGCTCTTATCCGGCAAATCGTGGCTCTCGTGACCGTGGTGCTCTTCACCGCCGGGACCGCTTTGTCGGCTGCTGCCTCGATGATGCATGCCCATCAAGACGGCAGAGACGGCCATACATCACGGTCATGCGGGGCATCAGCCTGAGCCCGGTGACCCTCACAGTCATGATCACGCAACGGTCACTGACCATTCCCCTGACGGCTCGGGTGCCTGCGATCACCCGCCGCTCGCGTGCTGTCATGCTCATGCGTCCTGCTGCGTGACGGCGGTGGTTGCGGCAGACATCCGTGAGCCGGAGCCACCGAACTGCTGCCTCAAAGATGGCGGCTTCGTGCGTCGATCTCCCTCCCGGTCGCATGACGCATCCGCTGCTAAGGCCGCCGCGCGCTGCCGTCTGACGCGCAGGCAGGATTTCCTTTCAATCATTGCCTGCGCCGGGTCACGGCATGGAGCACGGCTTGTGAAGCCTTCCACCGGGGGCGTTCACACGCATCTGCGGCCATGCTGCAAAACTTCCATTTGCGCTGAGGCACGGCAAGATCATGAAACTCCTATCGTACTCTCTCCTGGCAGCCCTTCTCATGCTGGCTGCGGCGTGGCCCTCGGCCGCGCATGAAGGGCACATTCACGCCGACGAAGCGGCGCCGACTACGATGATGCCATCGACAGGTCCGCTGATCGAGAGCAGCGGGTCCGTGTTCGAACTCGTGGCGACGGCGCGCGGGCACGAACTCACCATCTATCTCGACCGGGCCGACACGAATGTGCCGGTCGAAGGTGCCTCGATCGAGATTACGACCGACGGCAAGCCGCCGCTGGCAGCCAAGCCGATCGGTGCTGGCACGTATGAAGCCGAAGCGACGTGGCTCGATGAGCCGGGCGCGAAGCCGTTGGTGTTCACGGTGATGGCGGGCGATGAGGCCGATCTTTTGAATGGTGTGTTGCAGGTTTCGCAATCAGCTGGGGCCTCAGCCGGGAACCACTCTCTTATCGAACTGCTGGCGCAGCCGATGTCATGGCTCCTGATTGCAGCAGGCGTGATCGCCGGAATTGTCGTCGCGCTGTTCTTGCGGCCCGCGTCAGGCGGGGCCACCTCCTTGCTTTTTGTGGCCGGTGCGCTCGTGTTCGCGATACCGCCCCCTGCAGAGGCGCATGAAGGACACGATCATGCGGAGGAGACCCCGGCGGCTGTGATGGCGACGGGAGATGTTCCGCGGCGACAGCCTGACGGGAGCGTGTTCGTTCCCAAGGCGAGCCAGCGGCTCTTGGAAGTGCGAACGCAGCCGGTGCGAGAGGAGACAGCGCCGCGCACATTCGAAGCCATTGGAACCGTCATTGCGGACCCATCGGCGTTCGGACGCGTGCAGGCGCCAATGGACGGCCTCGTGGAGCTTAGCGACCAGGGCCTGCCGTATGTGGGTCAACGCGTGCAGGCGGGCCAGATTCTCGCACGGTTATCGCCGACGATCCCCGTTGCCGATCTTGGAACGATGCAGCAGTTGCGGGCCGAAGTGGCGGGCAAGCTGAAGGTTGCCGAGCAGAAGCTGTCGCGTCTTTCGCGCATCTCGACTGTGGTGGCGCAAAGCGACATCGAAGATACGCGAGCCGAACTCGAGGCTCTGCGCGAGCAGCGCCGAGTTCTCGAGGAGAAGGATATTGAAAAGATTGAACTCAAAGCGCCGGTCAGTGGTGTGATCTCGGTGGCCAACGTGCGGGCTGGCCAGGTGGTGAGCGGGCGCGACACGCTGTTCGAGATCCTCGATCCCGACCGGCTCTGGGTGGAGGCAGCAGGCGCGGACATCCACGGTGACGACGATATCGCAGGCGGCGTTGCGTACGACGCGGACGGGCATACGCTGTCGCTCGCCTACATCGGGCGATCGCCGACGCTGCGGCAGCAGTCGCAGTCGCTCTTGTTCCGGCTGACGGAACAGCACACGGGGCTGGCCGCCGGAGCCTCAGTTACGGTCGTCGCGCAGCGAACGGCGAAGGATACGGGCATTATCCTCGCCGAGGATGCGGTGGTCCGCGGGGCCAATGGTTTGCCGCAGGTTTGGGTGAAGACAGGCCCGCAGCAGTTCAAGCCGGTGCTGGTGACGTCACGGCCGCTCGATGGCGTGCGCGTGCTCATCACGGGGGGCCTTGATCCGAGCGACCGTGTGGTGACGCGCGGGGCCGAACTCATCAACCAGAATTCGCTGAGGGGCGCTGCGCCATGTTCAACGCCATTGTTCGCGCCAGCCTCGCCAACAGGCTGTTCGTTCTTCTCGGCGGGCTCGTGCTCATGGCCTACGGGCTGATGACGTTGCGCCAGCTGCCGGTGGACGTGTTCCCTGATCTTAACAGGCCCACCGTGACGCTGATGTCTGAGGCGCACGGGCTGGCGCCGGAAGAGGTCGAGCAACTCGTGACGTTTCCGCTGGAGACGGCAATGAACGGAATGCCGGGGGTGGCGCGCGTGCGCTCTGTCTCGGGCGCCGGGCTCTCGGTGGTGACGATCGAATTCGGTTGGGACACGGATATCTATCGCGCGCGGCAGCAGGTGTCGGAACGTTTACAGCTCGTGCGCGATCAACTGCCGGCGGACGTGGCGTCGCAGATGGGGCCGATCTCGTCGATCATGGGTGAGATCATGTTGATCGCCATGTCGAGCAAGACGGCCGATCCGATGCTGCTGCGCGAGACGGCGGATTTCACGGTACGGCCGCGGTTGCTGACGGTGTCGGGCGTGGCGCAGGTGATCCCGATCGGGGGCGAGGTGCGCCAGTACCGCATCGTGCCCGATCCGCTGCGGATGGCAGGGCTCGACGTGACGATCGAGGACATCGAGAAGGCGATCCGGCAGTTCGGCTCGAATACGGGCGGCGGGTTCGTCGATCTCAACGCGCGCGAGTTCCTGATCCGCAACATCGCGCGATCAACGCGGATCGAGGATCTACGCAATCTCGTCGTTGCCTATCGGGACGAGACGGTGATTTCGCTGTCGCAGGTTGCGACGGTGGATTTTGCGGCCCGGACGAAGCGCGGCGACGCGGGGTTCAACGGCAAGCCGGCGGTGATCCTCGCGGTGCAAAAGCAGCCGGGGGCGGACACGGTGCAGATCACGCGCGAGATCGAGGCGCTGTTGCCGGATTTGCAGCGCGTGATGCCGGCCGGGGTGACGGTGACGGACGTGCAGTTCCGTCAGGCGACGTTCATCGAGACGTCGATCGCGAATGTGATGCGCGTGCTGGTGGAAGCGCTGGTGATCGTCGCGGTGGTCTTGTTCATTTTTCTGCTCAACTGGCAGACGACGCTGATCTCGATCGTGGCAATTCCCTTGTCGGTGCTGGCGACGGTGCTGGTTTTTCAGATGATGGGCCTTGGCATCAACACGATGACGCTGGGCGGTCTTGCGATCGCGATCGGGGCGCTGGTCGATGATGCGGTGGTGGATGTTGAAAACATCTATCGACGGCTCGGGCAGTGGCGCGCATCGGGCGGGCGCGACCGGCGGAGCGTGTCTGAGGTGGTGGCGGATGCGTCGATCGAAGTGCGGTCGGGCATCCTTTACGCGACGGCGATCATCGTCTTGGTGTTCCTGCCGCTGTTTGCGCTGTCGGGTATCGAGGGGCGGCTGTTCACGCCGCTGGGGATCGCGTTCATCGTTTCCATCTTGGCGAGCCTCGCGGTGGCGATGACGGTGACGCCCGTGCTGTCGGTCTGGCTGCTGCCGCGGATGGCGCACATCGAGGAACAGGATTCTCGGTTGTTGCGGGTCCTGAAGCGGTGGCAGGAGCGTGGGCTGGAGTGGAGCTTTGCGCATCCGCGCGCGGTGTTCGGGCTGCCGGTGTTGGCGGTGCTGGCGGCGCTGGGGGCGGGGCTGCTGTTGCCGCGCGCGTTTCTGCCGAGCTTCAACGAGGGGACGGTGCTCGTCAGCGTGACGTTGCAGCCGGGGATCAGCCTGGCGGAATCGGATCGCATCGGACGGCTGGCGGAGCAGATCGCGGCGCAGGTGCCCGAAGTGGGGTCCGTTGGGCGGCGGACGGGGCGGGCGGAACTCGATGAGCACGCGGAAGGCGTGCACACGAGCGAACTCGATCTCGATCTCAAGCCGTCGGATCGCGGGCGCGAAGAGGTGCTGCTCGATCTCAGGTCGCGGCTGTCGGTGCTGCCGGTGAGTGTGAGTGTCGGGCAGCCGATTGCACACCGGCTCGATCATATGCTGTCGGGTGTCAGGGCGCAGATCGCGCTCAAGATCTATGGCGATGATACCGATACACTGCGTGGGCTGGCAGCTGAGTTTGAGGAGCGGATACGCAGTATTCCCGGCATCACCGACTTGCAGACCGAGAAACAGGTGCGCATTCCGCAATTGCAGGTGCGGGTCAATTACGAGAAGGCGAAGCGCTACGGGCTCAATCCGAATGATGTGACGTCGGTGTTGGAGACGTTGTCGAACGGGCGCGTGGTGTCGCAGATCGTGGATCAGTCCAAGCGGTTCGACGTGGTGTTGCGACTGGCGGATGAGGATCGCAGCACGCGGGCGCTTGGCGACATGCTGATCGCGAGCCCCGCAGGGAGAATTCCGCTCAGGACGATCGCGGAGGTGGTGGAGACGGACGGGCCGAACCAGATCCAGCGGGAGAACGGGCGGCGGCGGATCGCGGTGTTCGCCAACTCGGATGGGTCGGATCTGGCGCGCATCGTGGACGATATTCGCGACGTGCTGGCGGACACGAAGCTGCCGCAGGGATACTTTACCAGCCTCGAAGGGCAGTTCCAGGCGCAGGAAGAGGCGTCGCGGCTGATCCTGTGGCTTTCGATGGTTTCGCTGCTGTTGATTTTCGCGGTGCTCTACAGCCGCTACAAGTCGGCGGTGCTGGCGCTGATCATCATGGGCAACGTGCCGCTGGCGCTGATCGGCAGCGTGGCGGCGTTGTGGATCGCGGGGCAGTCGTTCTCAGTCGCGAGTGCGATCGGATTCATCACGCTGGCGGGCATCGCGACGCGCAACGGGATTTTGAAGATCAGCCACTACATCAATCTCGCCCTATTCGAGGGCGAGACATTCGGGAAGGCGCTGGTCGTGCGCGGGACGCTCGAACGATTGCGGCCGGTCCTGATGACGGCGCTGTCGGCAGGGATCGCGCTCGTGCCGCTGATGATCGGAGCAGATGAGCCGGGCAAGGAGATCCTCCATCCCGTGGCTGTGACGATCTTCGGCGGGCTCTTTTCGGCGACGCTGATCGATGCGTTCCTCACGCCGGCGCTGTTCCTGCGGTTTGGGCGCAAGCCGCTGGAGCGACTGCTGGTGGCAAAGGACGAGCAGCGCGAAGTGCATGCATTCTAGAAACGGGAGACACTGACATGACCAAATGGACGTTGATTGCGGTTGCAGCCATGCTGATGGCCGCGCCGGTCGCAGCGCATGAGGGGCACAAGCATGATGCCGGCTCAAATGGCGGCAAATTCGTCGAGAATGGCCACCACAAGCTGGAAGTTGTCGCCAAGGATGGGACGCTCGAGGTTTTTGTGACTGGAGAAGATGGCTCGCCGGAGGAGACTGTGGGTGCGAAGGCGAGTGCGGTGATCCTTTCCGGCGGAAAGAAGAGTGAGGTATCGCTGGCGCCGGTAGAGGGCAATCTCCTCAAGGGCACGGGGCCGTTCACAGCGGGCAAGGGCACCACGATCGTCCTGACGCTGACCATGCCGGGACACAAGCCCGAGCAGTCGCGGGTGAAGCTCGACTGAGGCGACATCGCTCAGGCTGCGGAAATCATAAGCCCGGCCGCCGTTTGCGGCCGGTCCACGACTGTGGCAACACTCTCCGGAAGGCCTGCCGGTAGAACGGGCCCGTCCGGGAGACTGATTTGTCCATGGCATCCTCTGTTGCGAGCACCAGCGGCGTGCGTTGCGCGTCGAGTGCCAGCGGTAACCTCGTCGAAGTCATCGCGCAGCTGAAGGCTGGACTTGGGCCGGGGACGTTCCAGCACATCATCGCGTATTTTTCCGCAGACTATGACGCGGAGGCTCTCGTTGCCGCGCTGACGGCCGCGTTTCCGGGGTCTCCAATTTCAGGCTGTTCAACGGCGGGTGCGATCACGCCGGGCGGTATGGTGGACGAGGGCGTGTTGTTGATCGCCTTTCCGCACTCGGGGTTCACGGTGCATGCGGGTGTGGTCGAGAACGTGTCCGAGTTCGGTGTTGAGCGGGCGACGGAACTCGCGCGGCGCTTGAGAAGCCGGCTTCGTAGCGACGACGGCGAACGGCGCATGAGCGCGTTCGCGATGATCCTGGTGGATGGGACTTCCAATACGGAAAAGTCGCTGGTCGCCGCCGTGCACTGGGCCATCGAGCACGTGCCTCTCATCGGCGGCTCGGCCGGGGACGGGCTGACGTTTCGCGGCGCGGTGGTCGTGAATGAAAGCCGGGTGATGGCAGATGCCGCTGTGCTGATCCTCGTTGAGACCGCTGTGCCGTTCCGGGTTTTCAAGACGCAGAATTTCGAGCCGACGCCGATCAAGCTCGTCGTGACGGCGGCGGATACAGTACGGCGCACCGTCATGGAACTGAATGCCGAACCGGCGGCGCGGGAGTATGCGTCGGCCATTGGCCTGCTGCCTGATGATCTGGGGCCGTTCAGTTTTGCGTCCTACCCGCTCGTCGTCAAAGTCGGCGGCAATTATTATTGCCGCTCCATCCGCAATATGAACGAAGACGGCTCGCTCTCGTTCTTTTGTGCCATCGACGAGGGGCTCGTATTCACGGTAGCACGTCCTCAGGACATGTTGCGTGCCACGCAGGAAGCTCTCGACGAGATCGGCCAGGAAATTGGCGGGATTGATTTCGTTATCGGGTTTGATTGTGTGCTGCGCCGGCTTGATGCCGAAAACCGGCAGATCCGGCATCAAATGGAGGACATGTACCGGCGTTATAGGATCGTTGGTTTCCACACCTACGGCGAACAATTCAACGCGATGCATTTGAATCAGACGTTGACGGGTATTGCATTCGGTAAGGGCATGGACGGCGCTCCATGAAAAGCGACGAAGTCAGTTACCCGATCCCGCCACGGCACGACGGGCCGGGTTCGGAACTTGAGCGTCGGCTGGAAAAGCTTGCGCGGATCAATGCCGCGCTCATGCAGCGCGTCGAGCGTTCGATGGATCAGCAAGCGAATGCCTATTCGCTTTTCCAGACCGCCATTGGGCTCGAGGGCCAGGTGCGGATCCGCACCGACCAGTTGAAGACTGCGCTTGACCGCCTCGAGCAAGCCAACAGCGAATTGATGCTGGCCCGGGACGCCGCCGAGCGGGCGAACCGTTTCAAGACGCGTTTTTTCACGGCGGTCGGTCATGACCTGCTGCAGCCGCTGCATGCCGCGCGGCTTACCCTTTCCGCCATGCTCGACGGCGAAGGCGACCGGGAGCAGCAGCGGCTTGGAGGACAGGTCGACCATGCGCTGTCCACGATCGAAGAGTTGTTGAAGACCATTCTTGATCTGTCTCGGCTCGAAGCGGGTGTGACGGAGCCGCAGATCCGACTGATTGACGTCGACGAATTGTTCAGCAGCGTCGTGGGCGATCTCGCGCCGATCGCACGGGCCAAGTCACTGAAGCTGGGTCACAGGTCCACAAGGTTGATGGTGCGGTCCGATCCGCTGATGTTGCGCCGGATCATGCAGAACCTGGTCGCCAACGCGGTGCATTATACGGACAGAGGCCGTATTCGGCTGCTGGCGAGACGGCGGGGATTGAGCGTCCGGCTCGAGGTTTGGGATACGGGACCGGGAATTCCGCAGGTGGAGCGGGACCGAATTTTCGAAGAGTTCCAGCGCGGCACGGCATCGGAAACCGCGCGCGTCGGCGGGTTTGGACTCGGATTGTCCATCGTGCAGCGCATGTCGGAGGCGCTTGAACACGATCTGGGGCTGTGTTCCCGCGTCGGCCGCGGATCGTGTTTCACGGTGATGGCTCCATTCGCAACGATGCGCGCTCCGCAGCAGCCCGTGGAAACCCATGTTTCGCCCGGCTACGGTTTGCCGGCATCGCATGTGCTGGTGATTGAAAACGAGCCGACGGTCGTCGAGGCGATGCGAGCTCTGCTGATGCGCTGGGGTTGTCAGGTGCGCGTGGCGGCTTCGGCAGAAGATGTCGAGGCGATGTTCACCGAGACGCCGGAGTACAGCCCGGATGTGGTGCTTGCCGACTATCACCTCAACCGCGGGCAGACGGGAGTTGCTGTCGTGGCCGATCTGCGGCGGCGACTGGGAGTCGAGGTTCCAGCGATCGTGATTTCGGCCGACAGGTCGTTGACGCAGTCTTCATTGGCCGCGGCGGGGCCTTTCGAACTGCTCCGCAAGCCGGTGAAACCGGCGGAACTCAGAGCGCTGATGCGCCATGTGATCACCAGCGGGGCGTAATCCGGTCGCGCCTCACTGACCGCCGACGAGTTTATCAAAATCGATGCGGCTGACTTCGATGACGGCCTGCGTTCGCGAGGCGACGTCGAGCTTGCGCAGGATCTCCGACACGTGTGCCTTGACGGTCGTTTCGCCCACGCCCAGTTCGTGCGCGATCTGCTTGTTGAGAAGACCCTGGCGCAGCATGTTCAAGACGCGCAGCTGCTGAGGTGTGAGCGATGACAGGCGCGTGCCGATGTCGGACGCGCCGGCCCCATCGCGAGCGGGCGGCTGATAGCTTTTTGGCAGAGTGAGGTTGCCCTGCATGACCGTGTCGATCGCTTCGGCCAGTTCCGGCTTGCGGGCCGATTTGGGGATGAAGCCAGCCGCGCCAAGCGTGATGGCTTCGTGGATCACGCGGCTGTCTTCGAGCGCCGACACGATGACGATCGGCTGCTTGGGGTCTATCCCGCGCAGTTCGAGGAAGCCCTCGAAGCCTGCAACACCCGGCATGGAGAGATCGAGGAGCACCAGGTCGAAGCGCTCGCCGCGGCCCATCATTTCCTTTGCCGCGTCGATCGAGGATGCTTCCTTGATTTTCGCGGCGGGGTGAGATGCCTTGATGGCCAAGGTCAGCGCGTCGCGGAACAGGGGGTGGTCGTCTACCACCAGAAAGTTTTCGTCCATCGTCTTGGGCCTCAGGACTTACGTCCGCCCCGAACCGGAACGGCTTGTCGATCTCTCGTGTGGTCTACGTGACCCCGGGGTCTGTGTCAAAAAAGTTGCAGTTGGCGGGGCGAAGTTGGGCACGTTGCTGGGCACGTTGGGCGCCGAATTGTGCGCTAAGCGCTGGTTCGGCTTGGAATTATGGCTCCTGCAGGTGCCAATTTAGAGCGTTTGTTCAAACGGTTGCTTTCCCCGGAGCGAAGGGGTGCCCGCTTGGAAAGCGATTTTCGGTCCTCTATAGTGCGGCGCGGCGGGTGAGGGAACCGGCCTGGCATGTTGGCGTGGTGTCGCGTTGTTCTTGAACGGCGTTTCAACGGCGCTCGCCCGTGCGCCATCCGATTCCGCTGCGCGGGGTCAGCCGGATGGTGCGGTAGGAGTTGGGGAGCACGGGTTTGATGAGATGCAATCCTTGGCGGTGGCTTTGGGGCCTTTTGCTGATTGCCCCGTTGAGTTGGATCGTTCTGCATCTCCATCAGGCAGACATCGAGTTCGATCTGCGCGTGCGGGCGACCGAGGCACTCGAGCGCGCCGGGCTCGGATGGGCGGCCACTTCTTTTTCCGGCCGTGATGCGGTTTTGACGGGATTGGCGGCGGAAGAGACGGACCCGTCCAAGGCCGCCGATCTGGTGCGCCGTGTCTGGGGCGTGCGCGTGGTCGATGCGCGGACCGATCTCATTAAAAGTGTCGAGACATTCGTCTGGTCGGCGACGCGGGAGCCCGGTGGGACCGTGCGCTTGAGCGGCTTCGTGCCGGGCGAGCCTGCGCGCAAATCCATTTTACAGGCCGTTCGCGCGACTCTGCCGGGGCTACGGGTGAACGACGACATGAAGCTGGCGCGCGGTGGGCCGGCGCGGGACGTTTTTATTTCCGGTGCTGGATTTGGGCTCAAGCAGCTCGCGGCCCTGCAAGAGGGGAGCGTCGAGCTTTCCGACACAAAACTGTCGATCACCGGTATCGCGCCGGATCAGGGGAGCCTGAAGGCCGTGCGATCGCGGTTGAAGACGATGCCGGCGGGGATCACGCTGGCACGGGACGAGATCACCGGACCGCGGATCGCCAATTATGTCTGGGGGGCGGTGGCAACCGCGAACCAAATCGTGCTGTCGGGCTATGCGCCGTCGGCGGATGTGCGCGATGAGTTGTTCCAGAAGGCGAAGAAGCTGTTCCCCGACCGGGCGATCGTCGATCGTGTCGAAGTTGCCGATGGGGCGCCGGACGGATTTGTGGCGGCAGCGGGTGGCGGCCTCGATCAGCTTTATCAGCTGCGGGCTGGGGAACTCGCGCTGGCGGGGCGCTCGGTGATGCTCGAAGGCGAGGCCGAGGACAAGGCCACGGCAGATGCCGTGACGGAAGCCTTCAAGTCGGCCGTTCCCGCGCCGCTGACGGCACAGGCAAAGATCGTTGCGCCGGAACCACCGCCACCGCCACCTCCAGCTGTGGAGCCTGAACCCGCGCCGGTCGTGCAGCCCGAACCGCCAGCGGCGGCGCCCGCGGCCGAGGCACCGTCTGCGCCGGCGGCTCCGGAAGCGTATGTCACGACTGCGCGGATCGAGGGTGGGCAGATCGAATTGACAGGGAATGTGCCGAGCGAAGATGAGCGCATTGCGCTCGTTGCGGCGACGCGCGGGCGCTTCCCGGATCTGTCGGTGAAGGACAGCCTGGATGTGAAGCCCGGTGCCGGTGACGGCTGGCGGGCTTGCCTGCTGGCGGGGATCAACGGGCTTGGCCGCCTGACGACCGGAGACCTCACGCTCAGTGACGGGACGGTGGCCGTGAAGGGTGTCACGGACGACGACGAGGTGGCGAAGGTTCTGGCGGCGGACGTCAAGGGTGCCGCGAGCCGGGACTGCGAGACCGCCGTTCAGGTGACAAGCACCGGCGAGAAGCAGGCGGCGGCGCGCCAACGGGCTGAGGAAGAGGCGCGGCTCGCGGCCGAGGCGAAGGCCAAGGAAGAAGAGCAGCAGCGTTTAGCCGCCGAGATGGAAGCGCGGCGCAAGGCTGAGGAAGAAGCGGCGGCGAAGGCGGCCGCCGAGGCGCAGGCAGCGGCAGTGGGCGCAGAGGAAGACGCGCGGCTTGCAGCGGCACGGGTGGAAGCCGAAAGGTGCGAGAAGCTGATCAGTGCGGCGGTTGCCAAAGGCGTGATCAACTTCCAGCGCGCTGACGCGACGCTCGATCCGAAGAGCAAGCCGACGCTGGATGAACTGGCGAAGATCGTGAACCAGTGTCCGGCGTTCAAGATCAGCATCGAAGGGCATACGGATTCGGAAGGCATTCCGGAGCGCAACGACCCGCTGTCGGAGCGCCGTGCGAAGGCGGTGAGCGATTATCTGACGGCCGCGGGCGTGGATGCGTCGCGTCTTTCGACGGTGGGCTACGGTGCGGAGCGGCCGATCGCGGAGAACGAAACGGCGGCTGGGCGCGCGAAGAACCGACGCATCGAGTTCAAGGTCATTGCTGAGTAGGCAAGCAAGGCAGAGTAGGGAGCGGCGCTCGGGTGACGGGCATCGGCCGGGGGAGTTGAGATGGATTATCTGCTGATCAAACTGATCTGGTACGTCGCCGGCGCCTTTGCGTTCGGGGTTTTCGCGGGTTGGGTGTCGTGCGGGGAGCCCGAGGACTGACGGCGCGCTGCCGTTTGCCGTCGAGGTTCGAAGGAGTTAGGTGTCCATGATTACGCTCGCCCTGCAGATCTTCCTGCTGTTGCTCTCGGCCTATCTTGCCGGATGCATGGTGGGATGCATGCTCCGCCGTGCGCTGCATGAACCGAAGATGGTTCCAGTGACTGTGGCGGCGCCGGCCGAAGCTCCCGCGGTGGTCACGACGCGCGCAACGCTGTCGCCGGAAACGACGCGGTTCGAGACGGCACTGACGGGCAAGCCGCTGCCGCCGCAGCCGGTCGCGGCGCCGGACGAGCCTGTCGTGGAGGTGCGTCCTCGTCCGGCACAGCAGCCGGTCGCGCGTGATGGCGGAACAGCGGAGATCGAGATCAAGAAGGCGCCCGTGGCGCCGCTACAGCCAGAACCGGAACCGCAGCCGGAACCCATTGTCGAAGCTGCGGTCCAACCGGAGCCGGAGCCTGAGCCCGTTGCTCCTGAGCCGCCTCCGGCACCGCTTGTCGCTGAACCGGAACCGCTGCCTCCGCCTCCTCCTCCGCCGCCGCCGCCGATGAGCGGCGCGGCTCAGATGGCCAGCTATGCGGCTGTTGCCGCCGCTGCTGCAGCGGCGCGCGCGATAGCGGCCGCAGACGCCGCTGCTGCTGCCAAGGCGGCGGAGCCAGAACCAGAACCAGAACCTGAACCAGACGAGAACCTGAACCTGAACCTGAGCGCTGCGATTGCGGAGCCTGCCGTCGTGCCTGAGGCTGAGCCTGTCGTGGACGTGCCGGCCGCTCCAGAACCGGTGGTTGCTCCCGTAGCGGCTGAGCCGGCGCTGCCATCTGAGGATCTGAAACGCATCCGCGGGATCGAACGGGAACTTGAAGAGCGTCTCAACGCGCTTGGTGTGCGCCGTTTCAGCGACATTGCCTCGTGGTCGGCGGGGGATGTTACCCGCATCAGCCAGACGCTTGGACTTCTCGGCCGCATAGAACAGGAAAACTGGATCGAGCAGGCGCAGATCCTCGCGCGCGGCGCCGACACGGATTACTCGCGCCGTCAGCGCGTCGCGGCGGCAACCTCGGCCGTCGGAATGGCGGCAGCGGCGGCGAGTGCTGCGGCCAATGCCACGGCGCAGAAGAGCGCGGGCCCCGATCGCTTTACGCGGATCATCGGCGTCGATGCCGACACCGAAAAGGTGCTCTTCGGGCTGGGGTACTCGCGATATTCGGAGATCGCGAAGTGGACTTCGGCGGACGTAGAACGTGTAGAAAGCGCGATCGGACGCCCGGGCCGCGTCGGGCTCGATAACTGGATTGAGCAGGCGCGCGTGCTGGCCCGATATGCGGGCGAGACAACCGAGCCGCGTCCGGTTCGGCTGGCCGATGCGATCCGTGAGAACAAGACTCAGAAGGCGGCAGAGCCGGTGTCGCGTCCGGACATGGCGGGCTTGCGATCAGTCAAGTCGCAGGCGCTGCGTGGAGACAGCTCCGCGCCGGGCGGGCGTATCGACGATCTGAAGCGCGTGCGGGGCATCGGTGTTCTCATCGAGAAGCGGCTCAATGCGCTGGGCATCACATCGTACGAGCAGATTGCGAACTGGACGAAGGCCGATATCGACAGCGTGAGTTCGCAACTCGACTTCAAGGGCAGGATCGAGCGCGAGAACTGGATCGAGCAGGCGCGCATTCTGGCGTCCGGAGGCCAGACGGAGTTCTCGCGACGTGTCGATCGCGGTGAGGTGGAGACGAGCAAGGACAGCTGACGGGCCAGTGATCGCTTCCGATCACTGCGCGTCGGTGCGTTCCAGAAAGCGGCGGACTTCCGTCATCGAGGCCTTGTCGCGCAGCCACGGCGCGTGACCTTGTCCAGCGATTGCGAGTTCGGTGAGATCGGGGTGGCGCTGGCGCATGGTGTCCACCGTTGCTTCCGACAGCAGATCGGAATTGATGCCGCGAATGACCATGACGGGCAGACGCTTTAGGGCTTCGAACTGAGCCCAGAGCGGCGGGATCGGGCCGTCGACGGATGAGAAGGCCTGGCCGAGTTTCGCATCGTAGCCGGGCGCGGGGCGGCCCTTTCGTTCATTGAACAACTGGCGGGCGATTGGCTCCCACTCTTCTTCGCCGATGGCGGTGAACGCGTTCTTGTTCATGTCGCGCACCATCGCCGCGGCTTCCTTCCAGTCGCGTGGAAGCGGTGTGCGGCCGACGTACGATGCGATGCGGGACAGGCCATCGCGCTCGATCACCGGACCGATGTCGTTGAGGATGACGGGGCCGAGGAAGCCGGGTTGGGCTGCCGCCATCACCATCGCAATCAGTCCGCCGCGCGAGGTGCCGAGAATGGCCGCGCCTTCGAGGCTGCGCGCGATCATGAAGTCGAGCGCGTCCTGCATTTCGCAGGGGACCGTGTAGTTGCGCCAATCTTTATCGTAATCCGACAGTCCGCGACCGCGGGAATCGAGTGTGTAGACATCGCGGGCGCGATCACCGGAGGACAGGTCGAGCGCGATTTCGTGGAAGTCGCGGCTGTTGCGCGTCAAGCCGGGCAGGCAGAGGACGGGACGGAGGGGCTTGCGCGCGGATTGTGGCGAGGCATGGCGCGCCCGATAGCAACGGGCGTAGAGTTTCAGGCCCGTGCGCTGAACGAACGTGATGTCTTCGAAGCGCTGCGGCGCTGTCGTCATTATGAAAAGCCCTTATCCTCAATATCACCGTTGCGGCCTGATCAGCCGTCGGACGCGGCGTCATCCCGTTCGTCCGGCTGGGCGGCCGGTGGCGGAATGGCACCTCCGGCGACGCGCGCGCGCATCAGATCCTTATCGAGACGCACCGCGACATCCGATTCGCCGAGACGTGCCCGATACACCTGCACGTTCGCCAAAACCTTGGCAACGTACTCACGCGTTTCCTGGATCGGGATGCGCTCGATCCAGTCGATGGGATCGATGGCAGGGTCGCGCGGGTCGCCGAATTCGCGGATCCATTGGCGGGCGCGGCCGGGACCGGCGTTGTAGCCGGCCATTGTGAGGATGTAGGAGCCGGTGAAATCCTGCATGCGGTCGCCGATGTAAGCCGAGCCCATCATGGTGTTGTAGGCGGGGTCGGACAGAAGGCGTTTGATATCGCATTTGATCTTGTAGTCGCGGCAGACGTGCTGCGCCGTCACGGTCATAACCTGAAGCAAGCCCTTCGCACCCGCGCCCGATACCGTGAGCGTATTGAATTCGGTTTCCTGGCGCGCAATGCCAAGCAGGAATGCTGTTTCCGGTGGTTTGCGCAGCGGCGAATAAGCCGGGAACGGGTGGACGGGATAGGCATAGTAGAAAAGGTTTTTCCGATCTGCGATGCCGGCTTTCGCGGTGCGCACGGCGGACTGCGTATCGCCGATGGCTTCGGCGAGGTGTGCGATCATCGCGAGTTCGGCCTCGCTCTTCAGATAAAACCGCAGTTGCACCAGGAAGACACGGCTGATCGAGCGATCGAGCTTGGCCTTGGTGGCGATGACGACAGCTTTTGCAGCGTCGAGGTTGCTGAATTTTTGGATTTCGTCGGCGGTAGGTGCTGCCGGTGGCGTGATGGGGAAGCTCGTGGCGCCTGGATCGATTTTCTGCAGCGCAAGGAGCGCGTGAAAAGCGTCCCGATCGCGCGTGGCTTCCGTGTAGGCCGCCAGAGCAGCGGGTTTGTCCTTCAATGCTTCCGCCGTTCGGCCGACCCAGTAGTTGGCTTTCGCGCGGCTCAGCGGACCGTCCGCCGCGTTCTGCATGGTTGCGAAATGCTGCTTGGCTTTGGCGGGGTCCTTCAAGTAGCGCAAGGCAATCCACCCCGCCATGAAGGACTGGTCTTTGAGCGGGTTGACGGTCAGGGGACCCGCGTCGCTGACGATCTCGTAGGCGAGTTTCGGCTTGCCTTTGCGCAGCGATGCGTAGGCGAGTGTGCGGCGTTCGATCCACCATTCGTCGTTGTTGTTGACGGCACCGGGTGCCGTTGGAACCGTCAGCATGATCGTGGCGGCTTCGTCGATCTTGTCGGCGCGCCGCAGGGCCTGGATCTTTGTGGAAGGTGAAGCCCCAGTCGGTGGTGTCGCCAGCCGGTGCCTTTTGGATGAGCGTGAGCGCGCCCTTCTGCTGCATGAAAACGGCGAGGCGGGCTTCGGCCCGTTTGCGCTCAACTTCGGGCAGCAGCGCGATGACGCGTTTGGCGGTCGCGGCGCGGCTGTTGCGATCGTCTTTATAGCGGACGTCATCGATAATGAGACGGTCGAGGCGGGCTTTATGGTCGGCCAGCGTCAGCAACGAACCGAAGCGGGCGAGAAAGCCGGTTTCGAACTTCGCGCCGAGCGTCATGTCCCGCCAGGCTTTGACCGCGTGCTTGCGGGCATCTTCGGTTTTGCCCTCGGCGAGATAGGTGGAGGCGAGTGCTGCAAATCCGGCGCCGTGGTCGGGACCGCCTTTGGCGAAGGCTGCGCGAATTTCAGGGGCGTTGCCGCCGCCGATGAAGAGGGCTTCCTCATAGCGCTGGGTGAGGAGACGACGCTCGGGCCAGGCGGGGTTTGCATCGAGGAAGGCGCGGTAGTCGGCGGCCGAGCCAAAGCCGCTGCGCAGGCGGTGCCATGTCGCCAGTTTGGCAGCGACGGGATTTGCAATGCGCGCGCGGTGCTGGTCGCCTTCTTCGGGCTTGCCGGAGCCATATGCCTTTACGGCATCGCGCAGGGCGGTGGCGTCTTCGTCTGAGATTTTGGTGGCCAGCAGCGGCGCAATCGCTTTGTCGTAACGGGCGGTATGGGCCGCTTCGGCGGAGTCGGGCTTGTGAGGGCTCGGCAAAAGGGGGCGCTCGATCGCCGCCGTTTGTGCTGGTGCAGCTGTGAGAGGGTCTGTCCGCCCCATTGTCGAAGGCAGCAGCGTGGCCACAAGGGCTGTGCAACCCATGAATGCAAACGGCTTCAGCGTCTTGTTTCGGACTGGCTTGTTTCGGACTGGCAATGCGGGACCTTTCTCATGCGAGCCGATTGTGCCGGGCCGCCGTTCCTGTCGCCTTGCGGCGGTCCGCCCGACCGCCTAATGTCGCGGCCACTCGATCGAGCGGCCTTTGCTGCGCCGCCGTTCTTCGTGTCAGGCAACGTAACAACCGGGTTGGCCCACTTCAAGGCGAAGGCGGGCACCGGCGACCGTTTCCGTCATGTTGAACTTTTCCAGAAATGATCGTCCAGGCAAGTACTTGGACGCGACGCACGACAGGGTGAAGGCATGTTCAAGGGGTCGCTGACAGCGCTCATTACGCCGTTCAAGAACGGCAAGCTCGACGAGGACGCGCTGGCGCAATTCGTCGACTGGCAGATCACGGAGGGAACCCACGGCCTCGTTCCCACGGGGACGACCGGCGAAAGTCCGACGCTCGATTACGATGAACACAAGCGGGTGATAGAAATCACGATCGAGGCGGCGCGCGGGCGTGTGCCCGTGATGGCGGGCACGGGTTCGAACTCGACGGAGGAGGCGATTGAACTCTCCACGTTTGCCGAGCAGGCCGGCGCGTCGGGGCTTTTGATCGTAACGCCCTATTACAACAAGCCGACGCAAGAGGGGCTCTACCAGCACTTCAAGGCGGTCAACGATGCGGTCAATATTCCGATCTTCATTTACAATATTCCGCCGCGGTCGATCGTCGACATGTCGGTGGCAACGATGGCGCGGCTGTACGAGTTGAAGAACATCGCGGGCGTCAAGGATGCGACGGCCAATCTAGCGCGTGTCTCGCAGCAGCGGGCAGCGATGGGTGCGGAGTTCCTGCAGTTCTCAGGCGAGGACGCCACCGCGCTGGCGTTCATGGCTCATGGCGGCCACGGGTGTATTTCGGTCGTCTCGAACATCGCGCCGCGGTTGTGCGCCGAATTTCAGAATGCGTGCATGCGCGGTGACTTCAAGACGGCGCTGGCGCTTCAGGATCGTCTGATGCCGCTGCACGATGCGATGTTTTGCGAGACCAATCCTGGACCGGTGAAGTATGCGGCGTCGCGGCTCGGGCTGTGCACGGAGGATATGCGGCTGCCGATGGTTCCGCTGACCGAGGGTGCGCGCACGATCGTCGAAGATGCGATGGCGAAGGCAGGGCTACTGACCGCGGTCGCTGCCGAGTGAAATCTGTTTCAACGCCGAGCGCACGAATACCAGCGAGGATCATGGGCCATGGCCGCTGCCAAGGATGACGCGCGCAAGCTCGTCGCCGAAAACCGGCGGGCGCGGCACGAATTCTTTCTCACCGACACCTGGGAAGCCGGTCTCATGCTGACCGGCACCGAAGTGAAGTCGTTGCGCAAGGGGCAGGCAAATATCGCCGAGAGCTATGCCTCGTTCGAGGACGACGGGCTCTACCTGATCAACTCGTATATTCCGGAGTACAGTCAGGCCGGGCGATTTTTTCAGCATGAGCCGCGGCGCAAGAGGCGTTTGCTGCTACACAAGGCCGAGATGGCGAAGCTGTTTCAGGCGGTGGAGCGCAAGGGCATGACCATCGTGCCCGTGGAGATGTACTTCAATGCCAAGGGTATTGCGAAATTGAAGCTGGCGCTTGCAGAGGGCAAAAAGCTTACCGATAAGCGTCAGGACGCGGCCAAACGCGACTGGCAGCGGCAGAAAGCGCGGATCATGCGCGAGAAGGGCTGAGCTGATGGCCGTGACCGAATGCCCCTATCCCGCTCCGAAAGACGATGGCGCCGCTGCGCATCTGGTAGCCGGCGTGGCGTTGCCCGATATCGAGTTGCCCACCACGACTGGGGATCGGCTGTCGCTGGCCAGGATCAGCGGGCTCAGTATCATCTTCGTGTATCCGTGGACCGGGCGTCCGGGGCACGCCAATCCGCCGGGTTGGGACAACATCCCTGGCGCGCATGGGTCGACACCCGAGGCGCAGGGGTTCGAGGAGCTGATCGAACATTATAAGGCGCGTGGAATTCAGATTGTCGGGCTCAGCACGCAGTCCCGCGAATGGCAGCGCGAGTTCGCATCACGGATCGGGCTCACGTACCCGCTGATGAGCGATGCGGAACTCAGTGTGGCTGACGCACTGCGGCTGCCGCGCTTCGAAACGGGCGGGATCGCATATCTGAAGCGTCTGACACTGATGTGCCGTGACGGTCTGATCGTGCGAGCGTTCTATCCCGTACATCCGCCGGAGAAGCATGCTGCGGATCTGCTGGCGCTGCTGTGACGGGTTCAGCGATCACATGATGTCGCCGACGATTTCTTCTGCGGAGTAGCCAAGCTTTTCCAGGCCCTCCTCGAGATAGTCGGCCAGGAGCGGCATTCCCAGCAGGTACTTCGATGTGGCGTTCGCGCGCTCGGAACGCGCCGTTTCCATGGCTTCGGCGAACTCTTCAGCTTCGAACGTGCCGCGGCCGACCCATGCGAGTGCCACGAGGGCTGCCTGTTCGTCGTCGTTCAAGGCACCGATAAAGCCGGCCAGTTCTTCGCTCGTCGGGTCGTCGGCGAAGTCCTCGAGGATGGCATTGGGGTCTTCTTCCGCGTCGCCCTCGTCGGTGGTGTCGTTCCAGGCGCCGACCTTCGCGCCGTACTCGCGCGCCTTGACGATGACGTGGCCAACTTTCTCCGGCGCGATGCCGAAATCGGTGATTGGCTCGTACAATTCACGTTGTTTCATGCACGGCTCCTTCGCCACGGCATAGGCCAGCCTAGCATGCCTAATCCGATCTGCACACGATCTGGCATAGATCAAATTCAGGTGCGGTCGAGTTCGGTGCGGATGGCATCGAAGACGGCGTGGAACATGGGCGCGGTTAACCGGCCGGTGTTGGTGTTGTAGCGAGAGCAGTGGAAGCTATCGAAGAATACAAGGCCAGGCCCAATCGCATGGCGGGCGCCGTGGGCAAAGGCGAACGACGATTTGCGCAATTTCAGGGCCGCAAGTGTTTGATCGTGTGCGATACGGCCGAGAGCAAGGACAGCTCGCAAGCGGGGCAAGGTTGCGCAGCGGGCAGCGAAAAATGGTCGGCAGTTTGTGATTTCTTCTGGCGTGGGTTTGTTCTCGGGCGGGACGCAGCGGACGGCGTTGGTGATCATGCAGTCGACGAGTTCGAGGCCGTCGCCAGGATCAGCGCGATACGTTCCTTTGGCGAACCCGTAGGTGAGAAGCGTGCCGTAGAGGAGTTCGCCGGCGTAATCGCCGGTGAAAGGGCGCCCCGTTCGATTGGCACCCTTGAGGCCCGGCGCAAGGCCGACAATGAGAAGGCGGGCGTCGTCTCGTCCGAAGGACGGCACCGGGGCATTGAACCAGAGGGGTTCGTGCTGCCGGTAATGATCGCGGAAGGCAGCCAGACGCGGACATCGCCGGCAGTCGAGCGGAGCTTCCGCTGGTGTGCTCAACAGATCGACGGAGCTTGCAGTCGGGGAGGGCATGCGCGCCCATTATCACGGCCGCGCCGAAAAGCGGAGGACTCAGACTTCCTCTTCGGACACATCGTAGTCCTCAAAGCCCGCTGGAGTGCGCTGACCCCCGCCAGTGGCCGGAGCGGCGGGCGAGCGGCTCGCAGTATACGCGCGCGGTTCGCGTGCCGGCCGCGTACCAGGATCGCGACCGACTACGGTTTCCAGATCCGCAAGGTCGATAAACTGATCCGACTGCCGCCGGAGTTCATCGGCAACCATGGGCTGCTGCGTCTGGAGGGTGGAGACCACGCTGACGCGCTTTCCGCGCTGCTGCAGGGCATTGACCAGCGAACGAAAGTCACCGTCGCCGGAGAAAAGGACGATGTGGTCGAGGTTGTCGGCGAGGCGCATAGCGTCCACCGCGAGCTCTATGTCCATATTGCCTTTAACTTTTCGGCGACCGCTCGCATCTGTAAACTCGCGGGTCGGCTTGGTTACCATCGTGTAGCCATTGTAGTCGAGCCAGTCGATCAACGGACGGATGGATGAGTATTCCTGATCTTCAGCCAACGCCGTGTAATATAAGGCACGGATAAGATGGCATTTTCCGCGAAAATGTGTGAGCAGCCGCTTGTAGTCGATGTCAAACCCGAGGGCCTTAGACGTCGCGTAAAGATTGGCGCCATCAATGAATAAGGCCACTCGTTCATTCTGATAGAAATGCATGGTTTTCAGCCTCTATCGCGCTGTGCGCGAGTCTTGATCATCTGTTTGGTTTCGCCGATGAAGCGGCGGGTGTCCAGCAATTCTGATCGCTGTTCGGCAAAATCCCCGGGCCTTAACCCCCTGGGTCTTAACGTACGGGGCGCGATTATTAACGAACATATAGGGCGGTGACAGTTTCCTGGCGAGTAAGACTGTCCCCTTGGCAAATTAAATTGTAGCAATGATAATGATTTAGGCTGTCTATGGTCTGTCACTTGCCCTGCAAAAAGGTCGCCTCTCTTGCATGGCTCGATATCCTATGTCACTAGTGCAGTAATTGGTCGGCAGTCTCTGCGCGACCCCTTCATTGTTTCCAAGCTTCAAGTGGCTGGGAAGGCATCCGAGTCACAGCCAGACAAGTTGCGGCAATAACGTCACCGCCAGACGTTTGTTCCCTGAAATCCCCAAGGTCGAGGACTGATATAGGATGGCTCGCGTCACTGTAGAAGACTGTGTCGACAAGGTTCAAAATCGGTTCGAGCTGGTGCTGCTCGCCGCGCATCGGGCCCGCAACATCGCTAACGGCAGCCCGGTCACCATCGATCAGGAAAACGACAAAAACCCCGTGATCGCGTTGCGCGAAATTGCCGAACAGGCGATCCCGCCCGACGACATGCGTGAAAGCCTGATCCATTCCATTCAGAAGAACGTCGAAGTCGATGAGCCGGAAGCCGGAGCCGCGCCTGTTTTGGCGATTGAGCGCCGCGCGCCGATCCTTGGCCGAGACGACCAGTCCAGCGATACGCAGGTGGACGTGCTCACGGAAGAGCAGTTGCTGCGCGGTCTGGAGAGCATGACGCCGTCCGAGCCGTCCTCATCGGGGACCGGACCGGCCAATCCGCGCGAACGCGGCCGCTGAAGTATCCGGCCCGGAGCCAGCCCCCGGTCCGATCCGACTACCGCCGCGCGCAGGTCTCTCTCAGGAGGCGTGCCGCGGCGTTTTCGTTTAGACTTCTCGTCCGCGGCTGCCCGAGGACCCATAAGCCCCCATGATGCGCCAATACGAACTCGTCGAACGGGTTCAGAAGTACGATCCGAAAGCCAACGAGGCGCTGCTGAACCGCGCCTACGTTTACGCCATGAAGGCGCATGGCAATCAGAAGCGTGCGTCCGGCGATCCCTACTTTTCCCATCCGCTCGAAGTGGCTGCGATCCTGACGGACCTGAAACTCGACGACGCCACAGTGGCGACGGCACTTCTGCACGACGTGATCGAAGACACGGATGCGACGCGGGCGGAAATTGATCAGCTTTTTGGGCCGGAGATCGGCGCGCTCGTCGATGGTCTTACCAAGATCAAGCGACTCGATCTCGTGTCGAAACAAACTGAGCAGGCGGAGAATTTCCGCAAGCTCCTGATCGCCATTTCGACTGACATTCGCGTGCTGCTCGTGAAGCTCGCGGACCGGCTACACAACATGCGTACGCTGGAGCACATGAAGCCGGGAAGCCGGCAGCGCATTTCGGAGGAGACGCTCGACATCTATGCGCCGCTGGCCGGCCGCATGGGCATGCAGGCAATCCGTGACGAACTGGAGGATCACGCATTCCGCTGGCTGCATGCGGACGCCTACAAGGCGGTGACGGACAAGCTGAGGGAGTTGCGCGCCAAAAACGAGGGGCTCGTCGACGAGATCGAGACCGCATTGACGGCAAAGCTTCGCGAAGTGGGTATCGAAGCGGTGGTCTCGGGACGAGAGAAGAAGCCTTATTCGATCTGGCGCAAGATGACGAACAAGCAGATTTCGCTGGAGCAGCTTTCCGATATCTATGCGTTCCGCGTGACGAGCAAGGACATCGCCGATTGTTACCGGGTTCTGGGCGTGACGCACACCACGTGGCGGGCGGTGCCGGGGCGGTTCAAGGATTACATTTCAACGCCCAAGCAGAACAATTATCAGTCGATCCACACGACGGTGGTGGGGCCGCGGCATCAGCGGGTGGAATTGCAGATTCGAACGCACCTGATGCATCAGGTGGCCGAATACGGCGTCGCGGCGCACGCGCTTTACAAAGACATGACCAAGGGCGCTATTGCCGCTGGCTCGATGACGTCGCTCGACGACAAGGAACACGGGCCGTACGTGTGGCTCCGGCGGATGGTCGAAACGCTGCTGGAAGGGTCGAACCCAGAAGAATTTCTGGAGCACACCAAGCTCGAACTCTTCCAAGATCAGGTGTTCTGCTTCACGCCGAAGGGCCGGCTCATCGCGTTGCCGCGCGGGGCGACACCGCTCGATTTCGCGTACGCCGTGCATACGGATGTCGGCAACGCCGCGGTTGGAGCCTATGTGAACGGCCGGCATGTGCCGATCGACACGCGATTGCGGAACGGGGATGAGGTCGAGATCCGCACCTCCAAGGGGCACGTGCCGCCGGCGGCCTGGGAGAGCCTGTGCGTCACGGGCCGGGCGCAAAGCGCTATTCGCCGGGCGGCGCGCGAGGCGGTACGCCGCCAGTACGTGGAACTGGGACGGCGGCTTGCCACGGCGGCGTTCGAGGCCGCGCACGTGACCTACACCGACGACGCGGTGAAGCGCGTCTTGTCGAAGTTCACGCACAAATCTCTTGATGAGTTGCTGGCGGCGGTGGCGCGAGGCGAGTTGCCGGCGGGTGATGTGCTGAAGGCGGTTTCGCCGGAGGCGGTTCAGGCGGCCGCGACGCAGAGCGTTCTGGAAAATCCGCTGAAGGGTTGGGTGGATCTGACCAAGGTTTCAGGCTTGCGCGTCAGGGCGCCGGCTCCCGGATCAGGTGCGGGGCAGCTGTCCTCGGCCATCGCGCTGCGCGGCCTGAAAGACGATGTGCCGGTGATCTTTGAAGAAGGCGGTGCGGTGCCCGGCGATCGGATCGTGGGCGTTCTAGAGCCCGGCGCCGGCATACGCATTTTCCAGATTCACTCGCCACGCCTGCAAGCCTATGAGCACCAGCGCTGGATCGATATGTCGTGGGACATCGATCCCGACAAGCAGGAGCGCTTTCCAGCGCGGCTCAGCGTGACGGCGCCCAACAGGCCGGGATCGCTCGCAGCCATCGCGGAGGTCATCGGCGAGGCCGAGGGCAACATCGACAACCTTAAAATGATCCGGCGCGCGTCCGACTTCACGGAATTGCGTATCGAGTTGGAAGTGTTCGACCTCGCTCACTTGAACCGGATCATCGCGGGGCTTCGTCAGAAAGACATCGTCAGCCAGGTCGACCGCGTCTTCGAGTGACAGCCGATCGAGCGCAAACAGGACCGACAATGAGCAGCGCGTATCCGACTTCGAAATCTCTGCGTCTCGGCGTCAACATCGATCATGTGGCGACGATCCGAAATGCGCGCGGCGGCAGGCATCCTGATCCGTTGCGGGCGGCGCATCTGGCGGTTGAGGCAGGTGCGGATGGCATTACGGCGCATTTGCGCGAGGATCGGCGGCACATTTCCGACGGCGATATTGCGCGGCTGAAGGCAGAACTGACGCGGCCTCTCAACCTCGAGATGGCGGCAACGGACGAAATGCTGGCGATTGCGCTGAAGCATATTCCAAATGCGTGCTGCCTCGTTCCCGAACGGCGTGAGGAGCGCACGACGGAAGGTGGTCTCGACGTGATCCGTGGCGGGGAGCCGTTGAAAAAGATCGTGCACAGTCTGCGGGATGCGGGGATCAGGGTGTCGCTGTTCATCGAGGCGGACGCCCGGGCGATCGAGGCTTCCGCGCATCTGGGTGCCGACATCGTGGAATTGCACACGGGACAATACTGCGAGCGGGCGCTGGAGGACGATGCGAAAGGTGTGGCCAAGGAAGTGGAGCGTCTGCGGAAGGCTGCTCAACTGGCCGATGAGATGGGCCTTGAGGTTCATGCCGGCCATGGCCTGACCTACAATACGGTTGCGCCGGTGGCGCGCATGCCGCAGATCGTCGAACTCAATATCGGGCATTTCCTGATCGGCGAGGCCATCTTCGGCGGACTGCACTCGGCCATCCGGCATATGCGGACGCTCATGGATCAGGCGCGTGCCGAGCCGAAACGGCCTGTGGCGGCGCAATGATCCTCGGCATCGGGAACGACATCATCGATATCCGCCGCATCGAGGCGACGCTGGCGCGGTTCGGCGATCGATTTCTGGCGCGGGTCTATACCGACGTCGAGCGCGCGAAATCTGATCGCCGGGCGGAACGGGCCGCATCCTATGCGAAGCGGTTTGCGGCCAAGGAGGCGTGCGCGAAGGCGCTCGGCACCGGTTTGCGGCACGGCGTTTACTGGCGTGATATGGGCGTCGTTAACCTGCCGACCGGGCGGCCCACGCTAAAGCTGACGGGCGGGGCTGCGGCGCATTTGGCCAGCCTGACGCCGGATGGGTACGAAGCGAAGATCGATCTCACCATCACCGACGACTATCCGATGGCGGAAGCCATTGTAATCATTTCATGTCTGCCCACCAAAGAGGAGCGCCGAGGTTGATGACCTTGGATAACGCTGGCGATAGAGCTGATTTGCGCGGAGAAGGGCGAACCGGTATAGCGGGCCCCTGAATTCGCTGCTTGGCCGGACAGGGGCTCCGGGCTAGCGGCATTGGAGAGAACATGGCGTCCAATTCGAACGCGCGATCGTCGCGCTACTATGGGATGCGGGACACGATCGTCGTCGTCCTGCAAGCCCTCGCGATCGCGCTCTTTGTGCGCGTGTTTTTTTATCAGCCGTTCAACATTCCGTCGGGCTCGATGAAGGAGACGCTGCTTGTCGGCGACTACCTGTTCGTTTCGAAGCTCTCGTATGGGTATAGCCGGTTCTCATTTCCCTTCTCGCCCGATTTGTTTTCCGGCCGCATCTTTGCTGCCGAGCCCAAGCGCGGCGACGTCGCGGTCTTCAAGCTGCCGCGCGACAATTCTACCGACTACATCAAGCGCGTCATCGGCCTGCCCGGCGATGAGATTGAAGTGCGCGGCGGCCAGCTCGTGATCAACGGCACACCCGTGCCGAAGGTTGCAAAGGGCTCGTTCACGACGGTGGATGACGATGGGTCTTTCATCGAGGTCCCGTCATTCCTGGAGACGCTGCCGAACGGGGTCACCTACACGGTGCTCGATGCGCAGGAAAACGGGCCGTTCGATAACGTCGGTCCGTATAAAGTTCCCGATGGCCACTACTTCATGATGGGCGACAATCGGGACAACTCGACCGACAGCCGAGCGCAGCGGGCCGTTGGGTATGTACCGTTTGAGAACTTTGTCGGGCGGGCGGAAATCATCTTCTTCTCGGCCGCCGTCGATGAGCCGAATGCGTTGCGCTGGACCAGCCCTTGGACGTGGCCGTTCGACGTGCGCTGGAGCCGGTTCTTCAATCTCGTGCGTTGACGGAGCCCTGGTGTTCAAGGCTCGCAAATACAAGGACCTGGAGCAGAAGCTCGGGTATAAGTTCAAAAAGGAACAAGCCTTGGAGTGCGCCTTGACGCACGCGAGCGTGCGCGGGGGCAAGACGACGCGGGCCGATAACGAGCGGCTCGAATTCGTTGGCGACCGTGTGCTGGGCTTGGCGATTGCGGGGTTTTTGAACGCGACGTTCCCGACCGCCAAGGAAGGTGAGCTGGCTCGTCGCTACAATACCCTGGTGCGGGGCGAAACCTGCGCCCGCATCGGACGCGATCTGGAACTAGGACCGCGGCTCATTCTTTCGGAGGCGGAAGCCTTCAGCGGCGGTCGCGACAAAGAGACGATCCTGGCGGATGCCGTGGAGGCTGTTCTGGGCGCGATCTTCATCGAAGCGGGTTTCGATGTGGCGCGCGATGTGGTTTTGAAGCTGTGGGCGCCACTTCTGACCGAGCAGCGGCCGCATATGGCCGCCGCAGATCCGAAGACGGCGTTGCAGGAGTGGGCGCAGGGCCGTGGTCTGGCGCTGCCGCAGTATTCGGTGGTCTCACGCGAGGGACCCGATCATGCGCCGATGTTCACGGCGGAGGTTCGGATCAAGTCGTTAGAGCCGGCACGTGGTGAAGGGTCATCGAAGAGACTGGCGGAACAGGCCGCCGCGGCGCTCCTGCTGGAGCGTGAAGGCGTGATCGAGCGGAGCGGCAATGTCTGAGGACGCGGAAATGCCGGTCGCCGGCAGCAACGAGACGCCAACGCGGTGCGGGTTCATCGCGGTGATCGGCGCGCCCAACGCGGGCAAGTCGACGCTCGTCAATCAGATGGTCGGTGCGAAGGTCTCGATCGTTTCGCACAAGGTGCAGACGACGCGGGTGCCAGTGCGCGGCATTGCGATCGAAGGCAAGAGCCAGCTCGTGTTCATCGACACGCCCGGCATCTTCAGGCCGAAGCGCCGGCTCGACCGGGCCATGGTGCAGGCGGCATGGGGCGGCGCGCACGATGCGGACATCGTGGTGATGCTCGTCGATGCGGCGAAAGGGATCGAGGAGGATTTGGAGCGCATTCTGGCGAAGCTCGCCGATGCGCCACATCCCAAGATCCTCGTGCTCAACAAGGTCGATCGCGTCACCGATAAAGACCGGCTGCTGCCACTGATTGCGAAGATTTCTGAAAAGCAAACGTTCGACCGCGTGTTTCTGATCTCCGCGCTGGACGGGAATGGGGTGGCCGATCTGAAGCGCTATCTGGCGGAAAAGATGCCGCTGGGGCCGTGGCACTATCCGGAGGACGAGATCTCGGATGCGCCACTGAGGATGCTTGCTGCCGAACTGACGCGGGAGAAGATCTACGAGTTTTTGCACGAAGAGCTGCCGTACTCGACGACGGTGGAGACGACGGACTGGAAGCCGTTCAAGAACGGCTCGGTGCGCGTGGAGCAGACAATCTACGTGGAACGGGACAGTCAGAAGGCGATCGTGCTGGGCAAGGGCGGTCAGACGATCAAGAACATCTCGAGCAAGTCTCGCAATGAGTTGGCGAAGATCCTCGAGCATGATGTGCACCTTTTCCTGTTCGTGAAGGTGCGCGAGAACTGGGGCAGTGATCCCGAGCGGTATCGCGAGATGGGTCTAGATTTCCCGAAGGACTGATCGAGTTGCGCGTTTTGCTCGACGTGCATCTCACAGCAAGACGCTGCCCCTCACCCTAACCCTCTCCCCGTGAAGGACGGGGAGAGGGGTTTTGATGCGGTAAGGCTCGTGCATGGAATGGTCTGACGAAGCCATTATCCTGAGTGTTCGGACGCACGGTGAAACCGCTGCGATCGTGGATCTGTTCACGCGCTCGCACGGACGGCATGCGGGCCTCGTTCACGGCGGGCGGTCGCGCAAGGCGCGGCCCGTGCTGCAAATGGGCAATCACGTGGACGCCACGTGGAAGGCGCGGCTGTCGGAACATTTGGGGCACATGTCGGTGGAACTCCGGCGTGGATATGCGGCCTCCGCAATGGAGGATGCGGCGGCGCTGGCGGGGCTGACGTCTCTGTGCGCGCTGGCGCGGCTGCTCCCGGAACGCGATCCGCATCCGGCGCTGTATGAGGTGACGCTGTTCGTTCTGGGCTTCCTTGATGATCCGACAGTGTGGCCGGCTCTTATGGTGCGCTGGGAATTGGCGCTGCTGCAAGAATTAGGTTTTGGATTGGATTTATCGGCGTGCGCGGCGACGGGGACGAACGACCAGTTGATCTACGTGTCGCCGAAGTCGGGGCGCGCGGTGTCGGAATCAGCCGGCGAGCCATACAAGGACCGCATGCTGCGACTGCCGCAATTTCTGACATCGGTGCGGGATCGGCATGCGACGCGTGAGGACGTGGCGGCGGGGTTTGCGTTGACCGGTTACTTTCTCGAGCAGCGCGTGCTGGCGCCAAAGGGCGATACGCTGCCGGAGTCGCGTTCGCGGATCTTGGCGCACATCGACCGGTGATGCCGCGTCAATCCACTGTTTCCCGTTTGGCCAATTCGACTTTGAGGCCGGCTTTCGGATCGCTTTTCAGCGTGTAAACGGTCTTGTCGCTGGCTTCGAAATGTGCGGTGACCTTCTTGGCTCCGGCTTTGACAAAATCGAGCGCTGCGGGCGTGCAGGCCGTGTGTGTGACGCTCATGCTCGGGCGAATGTCATGCTGTTCGCCGCTGAACGTGTAGGTGACTGGCGCGCCCGACGAGTTCGCGATCTGGAAGGTGTATTTCGCCGACTGCGGGCGGCCGAAGACCTGGACCGTGATGTACTTGGGGTTCTTGTCGGGTGCCTGGACGACGCCGACGCCGATCTCGGTGTAGTAGGGACCGAGCAGGTTTTCCTTATGCGGAGGGGAGTTGATCCAGCCTTCCAAGGTCTGCTGCGCGAGCTCACGGGTTTCAAAACCGCTGCTGTCGAGGTTCATGGCGAGATTTTCACCGATCGAGCACCACTGGTAGCCGGATGCGCTGGCGCGGTCGCCGACGTCGCGGTTGTCGGCGGTGTGGGAGAAGGCGTTGTTCTTGGCCAGGTATGCCGCATAGGCGCGGGCCGTTTTCGTCAGCGCGGGGCTGGCCTTGACCTGCCCGAGCTTGTTTTCGCGGCGGTAGGCGTTGGTCATTTCGATCACAGCCGTTTCGACGGCCGGGACATCGGGTAGCGGCATGTGGGGTGAACTCTCGGAGGTTGTGACGCGAGGCTACAGAAACCCGAACAACTTGGCAAAAATCGGCTGTGGAGAGGCCAACGTCGGGGGGATGTGGCGGCCCGGCACTTGAGGGGCGGACCTCAGTCCAGTAACCACGGGCCATGACCAAGCAATCAATTCCGCCCACCGGCGAGGGACCCATCGAGCCCGTCAACCTCAAGGACGCGCTCGAGGAACGCTATCTCGCCTATGCGCTCTCCACCATCATGCACCGGGCCCTGCCCGACGTGCGCGACGGGTTGAAGCCGGTCCACCGGCGTATTCTTTATGCAATGCGGCAACTCGGCCTCGATCCCGAAGGCGGGTATCGCAAGTGCGCGAAGATCGTCGGCGAGACGATGGGTAACTACCATCCGCACGGCAACCAGGCGATCTACGATGCGCTGGCGCGTCTGGCGCAGGATTTCGCGGTGCGCTATCCGCTGGTCGACGGGCAGGGCAACTTCGGCAACATCGACGGCGATAACCCGGCAGCCGACCGCTACACGGAAGCGCGTCTAACGCCGGTCGCCGCCGACCTGCTCGATGGGATCGACGAGGATACGGTCGAGTTCCGCGCCAACTACGACGGGCGCGAGCAGGAGCCGTCGGTGCTTCCGGCCGCATTCCCGAATTTGCTTGCGAACGGGTCCGCCGGCATCGCGGTCGGCATGGCAACGAATATTCCGCCGCATAACGTCGACGAGTTGTGCGCGGCGCTGCTGCATCTCATCAAGCATCCGAATGCGACGATCGAGAAGCTCGTTGAGTTCGTGCCGGGGCCGGATTTCCCGACGGGCGGCGTGATCGTCGAGCCGCGCAGCGAAATTCTCGAGGCCTATCGAACAGGACGCGGCGGGTTCCGTGTGCGCGCGAAATGGGAGAAGGAAGAGACCGGGCGCGGCGGGTATCAGATCGTCATCACCGAAATCCCGTATCAGGTGCAGAAGGCGAAACTCGTCGAGAAGATCGCCGACCTGATGATGGAGAAGAAGCTGCCGCTGCTCGGCGACGTCCGGGACGAGAGCGCGGAGGAAGTTCGCCTCGTGCTGGAGCCGAAGGCGCGCACGATCGATCCGATGCTGCTCATGGAGAGCATGTTCCGGGCGACGGAGCTAGAGATCCGGTTCGGCCTCAACATGAACGTTCTGTCGGCCGGGCAGATCCCGAACGTGCTCGGGCTCAAGGATGTGTTGAAGCAGTGGCTCGAGCATCGGATCGAGGTTCTCGTTCGGCGGTCCGAGTATCGGCTGAAGAAAATCGAGCACCGGCTGGAAGTGCTCGACGGCTATCTGGTCGCCTACCTCAACATCGATGAGGTGATCCGGATCGTACGTTTCGAGGATGAGCCGAAGCAGAGGCTCATCGCCAAATTCAAGCTGACGGATGTGCAGGCCGAAGCGATCCTGAACCTGCGCTTGAAGAGCCTGTCGAAACTCGAAGAAGTCGAGATCAAGGCCGAGCACGACAAGCTGTCGAAGGAAAAGCGGCAGCTGCAGCAGCTTTTGAAATCGGACGATTTGCAGTGGGAGCGGATCTCGGAAGAGGTGAAGTCCACACGCGAGCGGTATTCGAAGAAGACCGAACTCGGCCGCCGCCGCTCTTCGTTCGAGGACGCGCCGGAGATCGCGGTCGATCTGGATGAGGCCCTGGCGGAAAAGGAGCCGATTACGGTGATCCTGTCCGAGAAGGGGTGGATCAGAGCTATGAAGGGACACCTCGACGATCTGTCGAAGCTCGACTTCAAGCAGGGCGACGAGCTGAAGCAAGCCGTCAAGGCGATGACGACCGACAAGCTCATTCTGTTTGCCACTAACGGCCGGTTCTTCACGCTCGACGCCGGCCAGCTGCCGGGCGGGCGCGGTCATGGCGAGCCGGTGCGGCTCATGGTCGATCTTGAGGAAAACCACGACTTCGTGGAGATGTTCGTGCACGATGCAACGCGCAAGCTGATGGTGGCATCGAGCGGCGGCTATGGGTTCCTCGTGGCGGAAGAGGAGGTCGTCGCTTCGACGCGCAAGGGCAAACAAATTCTCAACGTCGCCGACGACGAAGAGGCCGTGGTTGTGGTTCCCGCCGATGGAGACATGGTTGCGACCATCGGTGAGAACCGGAAGCTGCTCGTGTTCAAGCTCGAGGACGTCAATGAGATGGCGCGCGGCAAGGGTACGATCCTGCAGCGCTTCAAGGATGGCGGGCTGTCGGACATTCGCGTGTTCAACAAGAAGGAAGGCCTGACGTGGCTCGATAGCGCCGGTCGGACGTTTACGCTGCCGTGGAGCGAGCTGAAAGAGTGGGTTGGCGAGCGGGCGCAGGCGGGGCACGTGGCGCCGAAGGGGTTCCCGCGCTCGAACAAGTTCGGTCCGGCGTTCTAGTGGCGTGTGTCCCGGAGGCTCGCGTCGGGAGAAGGATGGGAGTAGCGGTCGAGTTTTCGGACAGCGGCCTTGTCAGCCTCGCGGGGGCTCGCTACGAAACGGCATGGGTGTTTGGTCAGGTCGCCGGTGCAGCATAGGTGGAGGTGGGGTCGCGTTTGCCGCGCTCGCCGGGCTCATGGCTATTTCGACGATGGCGCAGGCGCAGGAAGCCACCCTGCCAGAGACCGCGGTTCCGGTGCCCGCTGCCGACGCCGCCCCCGCCGCATGCACCAAAACTGATTTTGAAACCGTGGTCGATCAATCAGCAGCGGCCTTGCGCGATCTCAACATTCAGAACAGACCGCGCTTTCAGGAGAAGCTGCGGGCGCTCAGGGCGAAGAAAGCGTGGTCGGAAGACCAGTTTCTCAAAGAGGCCGTGCCGTACGTGAAGGATGACGAAATCGACGCTTATGATCGCAAGACGAGCGAGCTTCTCAATAAGATTGCGTCAATGGGCGATGAGGGTACGGCGTCGGCGACGCCAGACTGCGGACTTTATCAGGTGCTGCGCGGGCACATGACTCAGCTCGTCGATACGCAGAATGCCAAGTGGGCCTATATGTTCCGCAAGATCGACGCCGCGCTGGGGCAATAAGCGCTCCTACACGCGTTCCCAACCGTTGGGGCCGAGGCGCTCCTGGGGCAGGAAGCGCGTTTTGTAATTCATCTTGCGCGAACCTTCGATCCAGTAGCCGAGATAGACATAGGGCAGACCGAGACTGCGAGCGTATTCGATCGTCTCGAGGATCATGTAAGTGCCAAGGCCGCGGCGGCTTTCGGTCGGCTCGTAGAAGGAATAGACCATCGAGATGCCGTCGGAGAGGCGGTCGCACAGCGCGGAGGCTGCGAGCGGCCAGCGGTGTGGGTTGCTGGTGAGCGCGTTTTCGGCCGGCTTCAGGCGATATTCGGTAATCGAGGTTTCGATCACGCTTTCTTCGACCATCAGCGCGTAATCGAGAGCGCTCATGTCGGCCATGCCGCCGTCGGCGTGGCGTGCGTCGATATAGCGGCGAAAGAGGCTGAACTGTTCGGAGGTCGGCTGCGCGGGCACGCGGTGCGCGACGAGATCGATGTTGTCTCCGGCCACACGGCGCATGGAGCCGGACGGGCGGAATTCATCGACGACAACGCGGACCGAAACGCACGCGTGGCAGCCTTCGCAGTACGGCATGTAGGCGATGTTCTGACTGCGACGGAAGCCGCCGCGCAGAAGATTATCGACGAGAGCCGGCTGCTTATCGGCGGTGAGGTGGGTGAACAGCTTGCGTTCGAGCCGGCCTTGAAGATAGGGGCACGGTTGCGCAGCTGTGACGTAGAACTCGGGGAAATGCTTTCGCTGCTCGCTCATCGCCCGTCCTTCAGTCACGCCTGCGCCCGTCCGGCGGGATGCCGGTCGAGGTCATGATCGTGCACGCGGATCGCGTGCTGGTATTCTCAAGCCTCCGTAGCTTGAGCGATCCTTGAGGCCGAACGATGATACGTGAGGCGGGGCCGCGTTCAAGCAGCCGATTAAGTCGTAGATGCCACGCAGGATCGTCAGGGGGCTGGACGATGATCACTCGTCGCGCTTCATGAGGCCGGCCGCGGCGGGGGGCGGCGCCGACGATCGCCGCGGCGGCGTGCGCTCGGCGGCTGCTTCGGTGTTGCCGGCACCGGCTGGCGGCGGTGCCGCTGAGCGGCGCGGCGCGGTGGCCGGTTCATTTTCTGGCGCCGGCAAAGGGGATGGAACGCGTGGTGTCTCAATGGAGGGTTTCGCGCTTGCGCGACCGAGCAGATAACCGATGTAGCCTGCGATCAGTGCAACAACGAGCAGCTGAAGAAATTCAGGGGTTGGCATACTGACCTCGTCTGAGGGCCGTCTCGCGGCGTGTCGCCGTTACCGTACCGCGACGTGCGATGCCTTGCAAAGAAAAGGACTTTTCAGCCGACCGGCCGGTGACGGACCATCGATGAAGCTGTCACGGCGTCGATTGAGCGGCAACGGCTTCGAGGGTTGGGTCGATGGAGGCATGCGTCAGCCAAGCCACCGCGCCGATGCCGACCGTCAGGATAATCAGCCCAAGCAGGGCCCGCCGCAGCGCCCAGCGGGCGTCGAGCAAGCGCGGTGCTTTGGCAATCGTATCACTGCCGGCGCTTTGTAACTGACCAGTCATACTGCGGAATTCCCCTAGCGCCAAACCATGCAAATCGACGCCTGCGGGATAAACGCATGGTGCCGCGTAATGTTGCCGGCTGAGATTATGGTGGTGTCGGTTTTTGCTGTTTTTCGATCCGATCCGCTGCGGCGAGCCTTGTCCCGTCAAGGCCCGTCGCATGGGTCCGGAAGCCCCTGTACAATTCAATGGAAGACTGGGCCGCAGGGGTCAAGAGACGGCCGTGGGCATAACGATTTCTGACGGACAAGCGTGGTGTTGGGGCCACGTTGACTGTCACCCCTGACGCTTGAGACGGCCCCCAAAGGCAAGGATGGCTGCGAGCGGGATGACCACCCCAAGAATGACGGCCGTGACCACCAGAGGCGGTAAATCGGTGTAATTTCCCCGTTCCACGAGGAAGATAGAGTTCAGATACTTGGTGGCGAGCTGGCCGGCAATGAGGGCGAGGTTCAGGAACGAGGCCATGAGGGCGAACCAGACTGCTCGTTTGGCCGGAGGGGCGTAGATCGCAATCAACGTCAGGAGCGGCACCATGCTGAGCTGAGCCAGAGGCGAGGCCGCCGCCGCGTCGATGATCGCGATGGTGCGGGCGCCGAAACCGAAAGTCGCTTCCGTCCAAAGATCGACGCGATAAACGAGGAGAAGGTTCGGGATCGAGAGAATGCCACCCAACACCGTGAGCCAGAGCAGTACACGGGCAACGGGAACACGGGTGATTGCATCCGACAGCAGCCAGGCTGCGATGAGAGCGATGGCCGCACCGATCTGGCCAAGGATGCCGTAGAAGGCTTCGTCAAAACCCAGGACGTCAATTGTGAACCAGCGGTAGCCTTCGCCGACGCCTGGCGTGGCACGGAAGAAAAAGATGATCAACGCCGCGTACAGGATCTTGAGGCGCGTATTCGGGTCGATGTCGCTCGTGACGCGGTTCAGCATGGTGACGATGACTGCGAGCGAGATGAGGAAGGTGAGTTCCTGTGCGTAAGGAATCTCGTTGTAACCAATGACGACGATCAGCGCTCCGAAGGCGAGGCCGCCGCCCAGGATACGCCAATCCGTGGGGCGGCTCTCGCTGCTTTCAAGGCGAACGAGAAGCGCGCCGCTGGCGGAGATCGCGGGGATGGCGAGACCGATCAAGAAGACGGTTTCATAAGGCAATGTGTTGGCGAGATAACCGGCGAGACCCGCCACGGACAGCGCGCCGAAAGAGAGCGCCAGCCGGCCGAGGATCTGGACCATGCCGAGATCGTGGTCGATTTCGGACTGTGGTCGCGGCGTTCCATCGGGAGACACACGCGGGACGACTTCGGTGCTCATGGCATCGGCGACGACATCCTGCAGCACGACGCCGATGACGGTGACGATCTGCGCGATGATGTAGAGCTGCTCGGGCGGCGCGAAGGTGATCCATTTTCCGGCGGCGCCGGCAAGAAGGATCAGGCCGGCGGCGATGAGTGACGCGCCAAGGAAGACATAGCCGCGGCGGCGGGAACCCAGAAGCGGAACGGTATCGACCAATTCGCCGAAGACCATTTTCACCGCCCAGGGGAGCGTCAGCCAGACGCCCAAATGCGCAAGGGCCGCGGGCGAAAGCGTCAACTCCTTCTTGACCCAGAAGCTATCGGCCACCGCGATGATGCCCAGTGCGCCGTAGGCGAAGTAGACCATCAGCAAAGGAAGGTAGGGCAGGCGGAATGCGCGGATGGGAGCGAGAACGGCGCGTGTCAGAAGGTCGAGCACGCGGGAGCCGATGGGTTGAGGCAGGCTGGTGTCGGTCATGATGTTCCGGGTTCTTGCCGTGCCGGCCTCCTATAGAAGGGGGCGGGCTTCGCGGGCCATTTCGAGGGTGGCGGCGTAGTCAACCTTGCCGGACCCCAGTGTCGGGATCTGCTGTGTCACGAGCAGGGCTTTTGGCACCCAGAGTTCCGTGATGCCTTGCGTGCGGGCGTAATCGGCGAGCATGCCTTTGTCGGCGTCGGGCTTGTCAGTGACGAGAACGAGGCTCTCGCCGCGGCGCGGGTCGGGGAGTGATACACAGACGTGGGTGTTGTCCGGCCAAAGGCCCGAGGCCAGCGCTTCGATTGCGGCAAGGGAGACCATTTCGCCGCCGATCTTGGCGAAGCGTTTGGCCCGGCCGCGAATGTGGATGTAGCCATCGTCGATGGTGACGATATCGCCGGTATCGTGCCAGCCATCGGGCGGCGGTACTTTGACGCCGGGTGCATCGGAGAGGATGTATCCGGCCATGACATTGGGGCCGCGGACTTGGAGACGGCCACCTTCTGCGATGCCTTCGACCGGCAGGAGGCGCGTCTCAATGCCAGGAAGGATGCGGCCGACGCTGCCGTGCTGCTTCTGATCCGGCAGATTGCAGGAAATCACCGGCGAGCATTCGGTGGCGCCGTAGCCTTCGAGGATCTCAGTCCCGCTGCGGCTCCACATCTCGCGTGTGGCCTCCTTCACACGTTCGGCGCCGGCTACGACGTAGCGCAAGCTATCGGTGTCGCCCTCGTCAGCGGCGCGGGCATAGCCCTGCAGGAAGGTGTCGGTGGAGAAGAGGAGCGTCGCATTCGTTTCCTTGATCAGCTTCGGGATCTGCTTGTAGTGCAGCGGACTGGGATAAAGGACCGACTTCATGCCGCTGAGCAGGGGCATCAGCGTGCCAGCCGTCAACCCGAAGGAATGAAACATCGGCAGTGGGTTCATGGCCGTGTCGTGCGCCGAGAGAAAGCCTGCGGCGTGCGTGAAGATCTGGCGGGCATTGGCGACGAGATTAGCGTTCGTCAGCGCGACGCCCTTGGGTGAGCCTTCCGTGCCGGACGTGAAGAGAATGACGGCGGTATCGTCTGGTGCGGCGCGACTGCCGGCTGTGGCCAGTGACGGAGCGAGCGATGATGCGAAGCCAACCGCTTTTTCGAGGAAGCCGATCTCTTTGCGCACGTCTTCGAGGTAGAGCACGCGCACGTTGTGGCCAGGAGACCATTCGGTCTCCTTGATGGCCTCAACGAGATCATCGAGCTTGGCAGTTTCGATGAAGCGGCGAGAGGTGATCACGACGGGCAGTGGGCCGGTTTTCAAGGCTGATTGGATGTTGCGTGCGCCCGCGGTGAAGTTGAGGAGGCTCACCGTGCGGCCGAAGGCATTGAGACCGAACAGCGCGATGACGAGCGCGTTCACGTTTGGAAGCAGGAGCCCGGTGGCCTCACCAGGTGCGGTTTCGCGCTTGAGGCGGCGGCCGAGCACGAGGCTCGCGAGGATCAGGCGGCCGTACGTCAGAGGTTGGCGTTCAGCGTCTTCAAGGATGACCTTGTCGGCCCCGTGGAGGCGCGCGGCGGCGCGCAAGGCCTGGAACAAGGTCGATCGGTCAGCAATGGCAGTCAAAGTCTTCTCTGGCATTTGAAGCGGCTCGATCTCGGGTGCCGCCCGTTGGACACCAAACGCGCGGCTGGTGCAACCCAGCCGCCTCCGATCTCGGAAAACCGGCAGAATTTTGCAACTGCGTAAAATTCGAACATTTGGATTTACCAGCCTGAAGTGCGGAAGGACTAGCCTCGCATTACTGTTCGTTAAGGAGCCTGCGGACAATGCGCGGACCGGCTGTATGCAAATCGTTATCCCTCCGGTTGCCGCGCACGTGCGGGGCCAGCTTGTGTCGCCTTGTGCAGCGCATGGCCGCCGACGAGCGGGGTGTCACCGCCGTGATCTTCAGCATCATGTTCTCCGCTCTGTTCTTCCTTCTCGCCCTGTCGGTCGACTATGTGGGGGCTACCCGCGAACAGCAGCGCCAGCAATCTGCGATCGACGCTGCTGCATTGGCGGGATCGCATTATCTGGGGCTGCAGAACGAAGATGTGGACGGGCCCGAGGCGGCAAAGCGCTTCTTCCGCGAGAACATGGGCGACGCTTCGCAGGCAGATATCCAAGTTAGGCTCGATGGAGACGCCGGTACGCTCGAGGCGACATCGGACAACAAATATCTGACGCGTCTGTTGAAGGCCATTTTGCCGGTCCAGCTGCGGAAAGAGCACCTCGATATTGGCGTTCGATCGACAGTGGTGAAAGGCGACCGGGTCGAGGTCGCAATCGCGCTGGATAACTCAGGCTCCATGTCGGGAACAAAGATCGAGGCTCTGAAGCAAGCTGCGAAGGATGCTATCGGAATCATTTTTTCCGGTTCGGATGGCGCGGATGATGTGAAGGTTGGGCTCGTGCCCTTCGCTGCAAGCGTGCGGGTCGGTGCCGGATATCAGTCGGCGAGCTGGCTCTACAAAGGCTCTGAGGCAGCCCTGCCCCACCCGTTGTTTGCCGAAAGCACAGGTAAGTCGCGATTTGATGTTCTGGGCGACATGAGGCAAACCTGGGCCGGGTGCGTCGAGGCACGGCCGGCACCCTACGACACGAACGATGCGGTTCCCGATGCGGACGACGTCGATACGATGTTTGCACCCATGTTCGCACCGGACGAACCCGATGACGGCAACGCCACGGCTGCCGGCTATGGATCCAGTGATTACTCCAACAACTACTTGAGTGACTTCGCAGGAGAATGCCCGACGCCGGAGCAGGTCTGCATTTCCTGGCGAACCCGCAATGGGGAGCGAACATGCAGGACGTATGGTCCAGCTCCGATCGGCGTGGTGGAGGCGCAGACCAGATCCTGCAAGTACAAGAATGCCACCGTGAGCACCAGCTTCGAAGGATCGGCAGTCGGGCCCAATCAGTCCTGCACGACACCTGCGGTCACGCCGCTCTCATCGGATCGCGTCCAGCTGCTGGCAGAGATCGATAAGCTCGTCGCAAGCGGAAATACGAACATTTCCGAGGGGGCTGCATGGGCGTGGCGTGTGCTTTCGCCGACAGCACCATTCATCGAGGGCCGACCCTACACCGATCGCAGCAACAAAAAGATCATGATCGTCATGACAGACGGTGACAACATGTTCGCAACGCGTCCAACGCACAACGCGTCCGTCTATGCCGCTTATGGCTACGGCGCGCAGAACCGGCTCTCGAGCACCTATTCCTCAGCGGCTTTCAATGCGGGCTTGAACTCCAAGACGCTCGCCGTGTGCGGGAATGCAAAGGAGGAAGGCATCACCGTGTACACAGTTGCGTTCGGTACGGAGATTTCGACGACCGGTCTTCAGCTTCTGGAGGACTGTGCAACTTCCGAGCGGCACGCCTACATCGCGTCGGACGAGGCCGCGCTCGTCAACACATTCCAAAACATAGCCCGAGAAATCTCGCGGCTGCGGGTCGCGATGTGAGACCAAACGGCGGAGTTTACGGCTTTATCTCGTTGTCCCTTGCGCTCTTCTGATCGGCACCCGCGCAGTGTTCTGGCGTGCGGACAACCTGTGGGCAAGTTGTGGTCAGGGGGCTTGGCGCAACACACCGTTCAATCCTGCGGGTGGCGCGTGCTCGCGAATTTCTGGAAAAGATGAGCCGTGGCGTCGTCCCAGTCGTGGACGCTTTGTCTTCCAGTTGTGTTCCCAGTCGCGTGACACGCGAGCGTTTGGATGTGGCCAGCCCTTCGTGGGGTGATGGCCTCCGCGCTCAACGTGTTTGTTCTAAATAAACCAATAGAAGCGGGAGCAGCTTGGCCGCGAGGCCAGGTTCGAAGGTGGATGGCGTCGATCGTTTCGTCATGGATTGCGCGACTGGTTGTGGGGCTCGTGTGCCTTTCGGCCATGTCCTCTGCCCAGGCCGGCGGTGATGTGCTCGAGGGGAACGGCGCGACACACGACCCGGTGCACCGTTCGGAAATCGTTCTTCCGGCGGGCGACGGCCAGACGTTGGAGCGCAAGATCACCGTTGGGCTCGACAAGTCGGTGCTCATCGATGTTCCAGAAGATCTCTCCAATGTTCTTGTTTCCAATCCGGAGATCGTCGACGCGGTGGTCCAGACATCCCGGCAAATCTATCTGCTCGCGAAAGCGGTCGGCGAAGCGAATGCGTTTCTCGTGGCGCCGGACGGACGCAGAATTGCCATTCTCGAAATCACCGTCAGTCGCGATCTGACGGCACTCAACGATACAATTGCGCGCTTGTTGCCGGGCTCAAAGGTCCGCGCGGAAATGATGGGTGACACCGTAGTTCTCGGCGGTTCGGTGATGAACCCCGTCGACGCCAACCGCGCGGCCGATCTTGCTTCGCGGATGGTGAAGTCGAAGGACAAGGTCGTGAACATGCTCTCCACCGATGCAAAGGAGCAGGTGCTGCTCAAGGTGCAGGTGGCGGAAATGAACCGTGACGCGTTGCGCCGGATCGGCGTGGATATGCCGGGAGCGATCGTCCAGGCGGGGAACTTCACGTTTACCAAAGTCATTCAGAACGCATTTCCGGTCACGGGGGGCGTTGTTCCCGGTGCCGTGGCGACGGCCGTCGGTTTGCCACCTTTAGCTGCCGCCGGTTCGGCCTTGCAGTCGACCTGGCAGTCGGGCGGTGACAGCGTCACCACAATGATCCAGGCGCTGGAGCGGGCCGGTGTGATGCGGACGCTTGCCGAACCGACGCTGACTGCGATGTCTGGAGAAACAGCGAAGTTCCTGGCTGGTGGTGAATTTCCCGTCCCAGTCGCGCAAGACAACAACGCAATCACGATCGAATGGAAGGAATTCGGCGTCAACGTCTCGTTCAAGCCTGTCGTGCTTGCGGAGGGCCGGATCAGCCTCACCATCAGTGCCGAGGTGAGCGAACTCTCGACAGAAGGTGCGGTCAGCGTCGGGGCCATCTCGGTGCCTGGATTGAAGGTTCGCCGCGCGGAAACGACTTTGGAACTGCCCAGCGGCGCGACGCTCGCCATGGCGGGTCTCCTATCGGACGAGACACGGCAGAGCGTCGAAGGGACACCCGCCTTGAAGAACCTGCCGGTGCTCGGCGCGCTGTTCCGCTCCAATGACTACCGGCGGCGGGAAACGGAACTCGTCATCCTCGTCAGTCCGTACATCGCCACTCATTCCTCGCCAGCCGAAATGGCGCGGCCCATTGACGGGTTCGCAGCCGAAAGCGAACTCAAGGAACTGTTCTTCGGTCACATCAATCGCGTTTACGGCACCGGTTCCGATCCGGCCAATCACCGGTATCGCGGCGACTATGGCTACATCATCGAATATCCGGGAGTTAAGGGATGATCCGTCAGATGAACGGCGCGCGCCCGGTGCCCGCATCCTGCTTCGTCAAGTGTGCGGTTATCGCGGCGGTGGCGTGCGGCCTTTCGGCGTGCACACGCCTCGATGACTACACAGCGGCAGAACTGCAAGAACCTGCCAAGCGGCATCCGATCGGCTACACGCCGCATACGGAAGCGCTGCTGGTGGAAGTGCCGCCTTCCGGTGGGCTCAGCGCCAATCAGCAGGCCGATGTCGTGCGCTTTCTCGACCGCTACAAAAGAGAGGGCACAGGTCAGCTGCAGCTTTCCGCGCCGCGTGGCGCAGGGGCGCATCTGGCTTCAACGCGATCTGTAAAGCAGGTGCAGGGCCTACTTGACGAAGCGGGGGTCGATCCTGACGCAATCCAGTTGAGCCGCCACGGGGCTGAATCGCGCACGGGGCCGGCTGTCAAACTCGCCTATGAGAAGCCAGTGGCTGTGCCGCCGCAGTGCGGTGACTGGGCAACCGATTTAGGAGAAAACCGGGAGCGCTTGCCGTACAACAACTTTGGGTGTGCCAGCCAGCGCAACTTCGCTCTGACTGTTGCGAATGCGCGCGATATTCAGGTGCCGCAGCCGGAGACGCCGCGCTCGGCTGAGAAGCGCAGCACACGCTGGGGCGAATATACCGGTGCTGCCAGTGGTACGGACGCGTCGGCGGTCGGTGCACCGGTTACGACAACGACAAACTCGAAGTAAGTGTCCCGGCAATCGATTGCGTGTGAGGGGCTGATCGCTTAAGAGCGGCGTGCACATCGTGTGCGGTCGTGCTGCTGTCGGCCGCCGGCCGGAGTTGGCTTTGTCTCAGACTGGTCCTCAATCAGAACGCGGGGCCTTGAAGCGCACGGTCGCAGCCGTTGCGGCGCTTAACTTTGCTTACTTCTTCGTCGAGTTTGCAATCGCCGCGGCCATTGCGTCGGTGGCGCTGTTTGCCGACAGCATCGATTTTCTCGAAGATGCGACTGTGAACATGCTCGTGCTTGTAGCACTGGGCTGGACTGCGGCCCGACGCCGGGCTGTCGGTCTCGTGCTGGCGCTATGTCTTCTCGTCCCGAGCATCGCTGCTCTCTACACCGCCTGGGAAAAACTGGGCGCGCCCACCGTTCCGGACCCTGTGACTTTGACGCTCGCTGGAGTGGGCGCGCTGCTGGTGAATGCATTCTGCACGTTTCTTCTTTCGCGCGTGCGGCATCAGGGGGGAAGTTTGTCGTTGGCCGCATTCCTGTCCGCGCGCAACGACGTGGCGGCCAATATCGCGATTATCGGCGCGGGATTGGCCACGGCTGCGCTCGGGTCGATCTGGCCTGACGTCATCGTGGGGCTGGGCATCGCGCTGCTCAACTCCGGGTCGGCGTATGAAGTGTATGAAGCGGCGATGGGCGAAACGGACGATGATGACGACGATCATCGTCACATTCGCGCCTGATCGCGGATGAATGCAGAAGAGGCCCGCCTTGCGGCGAGCCTCTGTGTTGGCATCTGTTGACCGGCGGGCGCTCAGTCCGGGACGCCAAGTTGCATGATGGGTTTGTCGGCGATGACGCTTGCGGATTTCAGTGGAGCCAGAGTTGCTGCGCCGTCGGCTTGGGACACGCGGGTGCTCCCGAGCTTCTCGAAGTAGGCTAGGTTCTCTTTTGCTTTCTCCGGCGGGAGGGTTGACTGGGTAATTGCGCTGGCTTCGCCGGTTTTGCCGTTGAGGCCTAGGACGAGCGCGAGGTTCTGACGCGCCTGGGGATCACCGGTTAGTGCTGCGGCCTGACGGAGGGTGTTTTCCGCATCGTCCTTGCGGCCCTCCAAAGCGTAGCTCAAGGCAAGGTTGTTCAGGATCGACGGCTGTCCCGGAGCGGCGGCAAGCGCTTTGGAGAACTGATCCTGTGCTTCTTTCTGACGGCCTGCGGCCGACAATGCGGCACCATACGCCGATTGCATCCGCCAGTCGGGCTTGGCGGGATTTTGGGCGCGGGCGAGGAGGGCAACCGACTTTTCGATCTGGCCGAGTTCAAGGGCGAGGAGACCGCGTTCGCCAATGAGGGCCCGGTCCTTGTCGGCGCCGGCCGACTTGTCCAGCAGTTCGAGCGCCTCGGATTTCTTGCCGGCGGTTCTGAGGTCGCGGGCCTTGCGGATATTGGCGGCGACCGGTGCGGACACTTCAATGTCGGCTACGGCAACTTTTGCCGCGGGCGTTGTGGGCGGGGCCAGGTCTTGCTGCGTAACAGAACTTGTGGCGGGCAGCCCCGGTTCACCGACTGCGTGCGGCTCCGCCAACCCTAGTGGGGCGGGGCCGGAGCCCGGTGCGCAGGCGGCGCAGACGAGACCTGTCAGGCCGGCCGCGAGGATCGGGCGCCAGCGGTCCGCGGCACGCGATGAAGCAACAGGAAGCAACATGAAAAACCCCCTTCAGCATCCACGACCGGCCAATGCGCTGGCTGATCTTGGACACGTAACTGTTTCGGGACGCGATCGACGCGCACATGTGGAGAGCGTGCGCTGATTCGGGGGCTCGGCACTGGCAAGCCAGGAGCTTCGCAGCCGGTCTTTCCCCGCAATCCCCAGGCTGGCTCCGGCTGGATATTGCCCTGGTGCAGGGCAGGATTTTCTCGTGGTATGAGGGTGTTGCATGAAGCTGTCGTCCCCACCCATCGTTCGCTTGGCCTTCCTTTCCATGGTCTCTGCCGGCATCGTCGGCGGGCTCGCCCTTGCTGGGGCACACGACGTCCACCTCCGAAGGACCGGATGCGATCTGGAGGTCGATTTTCGCTCGTCCGGAGGCGGCAGGTACACCTGCGCTCGAAGCCCAACGCGTGGCGCTTGGAGCGGCGCTCTTTTCGGACACGCGGTTATCTCGCGATGGAGATCGCTCGTGCGCAAGCTGCCACCAGCCGGAAAAAGGTTACAGCGACGGACTGCCGAAGGCCCGCGGCCGCGACGGCACATCGCTGAAGCGCAACACGCCACACCTTTACAATCTGGCGCCAGCGACGAGCTTCTATTGGGACGGCCGTGAGCCGACGCTGGAATCCCAGGCGAAGGTACCGTTGCATGCTGCAAATGAATTGGCGGCGGAGCCGTCTCAACTCTTGGAGCGGCTTTCAGCGGACTTGGACCTGCGCCGGCAATTCGCGGCGGCGTTTCCCAATGAATCCAAGATGTCCGAATTGGCGCTGCTTTCCGTCTTGGCGGCGTACGAGAAAAGTCTCATTTCTCCAGAAACGGCTTTCGACGCCTGGGTCGCAGGCGACGATGCCGCGCTCTCTGAACAAGAGAAGCGCGGGTTTCGAATTTTCGTGGGAAAGGGCGGGTGCGTATCCTGTCACGGCGGGTGGCGCATGACGGATGATGGATTTCACGACATCGGGCTCGAGACGGACGATCCGGGCCGAAGTGCTGTTCCAGGCGGAGCGGCGGGCATCCCTGCCTTCAAGACGCCGGGCTTGCGGCAGGTGGCGCGGACGGCGCCTTACATGCACAACGGTTCGTTGGCGACGCTGGACGACGTTGTGGCGCATTACGCCGGCAAGCACGCCAGCAGGCCCTCCCTGGCGTCGAGCCTCGTGCGTGATCTCAAGCTCGATGCCGACGAGCGCGCTGCGCTGGTGGCGTTTCTCAAGACGCTTTGATTGCGCGAACTCACTTGCTGAGTGAGTCGGGCCGGGATTTGGGAGCGGATGTGCTGAAAATTCAGCACGCATCGACGCCATGTCTGCCATGCATCGTGAGGAATAGCCGAAATCCCCTCATTTCTCTGATGGTTGCCTAATCCTGCGTCGCATGAACGCAACACCCCCATTTCGTTTATTTCTTTTGCAATGCTTGCCACTTTTATGAACTTGTCAGGATCAATTCCCAGGCATACCTTTTAAATCAACAAAAAGACCAGCCGGGATGAACGCCCAATCTGCAGCAGACCTCGCATAGCGAGGTCAAAACTTACGCAGAGGTGTTCAATGCTGGAATTGATGGTTTCCGTCTGCCTGATCTCCGATCCTGCCCGTTGCAAAGACGTTGCGCTGACATACTCGGCAGAGAACCTGACGCCGATGCAGTGCATGATGGGCGCTCAGCCTGAAATTGCGAAGTGGATTGAGGCGCACCCAAAGTGGGCGCTGAGGAAGTGGACCTGCCACCGGGCCGGTCTGTACGCCAAGATCTAATCCGCGGCGGGCACTTTCCGGGTCGGCGCCCCCGAGCCGCCCGGTGGCCAGCAGCTTTGGCTAAACCGGACCCATCTCACACGGCGCGTTCCGGTCTTATGCTGGCAGTATTCTAAGCTTTCCCGACTTCTCCCAGTTGACGCCGCAGCGACCAGCGGTTCCCTTCTGGCTTCCATTCTAGAAGCTGGAGGATGCCATGACCGGGTCGAAGTCCCCCCATTTCGCGACACTCGCGGTGCATGCGGGTGCTGTTCCCGATCCCGCCACGGGTGCGCGGGTCACCCCTATCTATCAAACGACCTCGTTCGTGTTTCGAGATGCGGATCACGCGGCCAACCTGTTCGGGCTGCAAGAGTTCGGCAATATCTACACACGGATCATGAACCCGACGCAGGCGGTGCTCGAGGCCCGCGTGGCGGCGCTGGAGGGCGGGTCGGCGGCACTCGCCGTAGCGTCGGGACATGCAGCGCAGTTCCTCACCTTCCATACGCTTCTGGAACCCGGCGACGAGTTTATCGCGGCACGGCAGCTCTATGGTGGATCGGTCAATCAGTTCAACCACGGGTTTCGCAAATTCGACTGGCGGGTGGTGTGGGCGGATGCCACCAAGCCGGAAACTTTCAGGGCCGCGCTGACGCCGAAGACGCGCGCCATTTTCATCGAAAGCATTGCGAACCCGGGCGGCATCATCACGGATATTCCGGCCATCGCGGCGATCGCCAAGGAAGCGGGCGTGCCGCTGATCGTCGATAACACGCTGGCGACACCGTATCTGTGCCGGCCGAAAGAGTTCGGCGCCGACATCGTCCTGCACTCGCTGACGAAGTTCATGGGTGGTCAGGGCAATTCGATCGGCGGCATCATCGTCGATTGCGGCACGTTCGACTGGACGGGTGCCAAGGCGCGATACAAGACGCTGGTGGAGCCGAACGCGTCTTACAACGGCATGGTGCTGGCCGATGCGTTCGGGCCGATGGCGTTCGCGATCGCGGCCCGTGTGATGGGGCTGCGCGATCTGGGCCCGGCGATTGCGCCGCTGAATGCATTCCTCATTCTCAACGGAATCGAAACATTGCCGCTGCGGATGGAGAAGCATTGCGAGAATGCTGTTCAAGTGGCCGCATTTCTGGAGCGGCACAAGGCGGTGGCGTGGGTCAACTATGCCGGCCTGCCGTCGTCGTCCAACCATGCGCTGGCAACGCGCATTACGCCTCGCGGTGCAGGGGCTGTCTTCACGTTCGGCCTCAAGGGCGGATACGAGGCCGGCAAGGCTCTCGTGTCGAACCTGAAGCTGTTCTCGCACCTCGCCAACATCGGTGATGTGCGCAGCCTCGTGATCCATCCAGCGTCGACAACGCACCGGCAGTTGACCGATGAGCAGCGGATCGCAGCAGGCGCGGGACCGGACGTGGTGCGGCTGTCCGTCGGCATCGAGGCGGCGAGCGATCTCATCGCTGACCTGGAAGAGGCGTTGTCGCAGCTCGCCTAGCGAACGGGCTTTAATTCTTCGACGGCGACGGGGCGATAGGCCCCGCCGACCGCGTCGGCTGCGTAGTACCATGCGGTTGTTGCTGCCGCGCCGAGGGTGCTGAAGATGACGACCAGCGTGACCAGCATGCCGAGGAGATAGCGCCAATCGGCGCGGAATTCGTCGGGGCAGGCGTTGAGAACGCCTTGGCGAGCGCCGCGCCGGTCGGATCCCATGAAAAGGGCGAAGTAGGTGCGTTTGCCGAAGATGCCAAATGTTTTGCGGATGGCGACCTTGTGCGGGGTCGGTGGATCGTAGGTTGCCAGACCGAGGGCTGCGGTCTGCTCAGGCGTGAAAGACATCTGCACATCGAGAGGCAGGCGCGCGTAGATGCGGGCAAGAAGGGCATTCTCCTCGACGATGACCGACATGTCATTCATGGCACCACCTCAACGCGGTGGCGTGCACAGTTCGCCACCGAACTGCGGAAGACTACCAAGATCACGCTAATTTTCGGTTGAATTCGAGTGAAGGGAGGCTTCGGTTCCGTGCCGCCGTGGCACACCAGTTAATTGGATTTTTGAACAAAGCTGCCGGGTGCGGATTCGATCACGCCGAGCGTTTCGCCGGGCTCGCGAGGAAGCGTCCAGTTGCCGGACTGGCCGTGTAGCCATTCGATCCAGTAGGGCCACCAAGATCCGGGATGTTCCTCGGCCTTTGCGATCCAGTCCTCGAGCTTCTTCGGCTTCACGCTGTCCAAGGTCCAGTACTGGTATTTGACCTTGTCGGGTGGGTTGATGACGCCCGCAATGTGGCCGGAGCCAGCAAGAACGAACTGCACCGAGCCGCCGAACATGCGCGCGCCGATGTAGACGCTTTCGGCGGGCGCGATGTGATCGTCGCGGGTGGCGATCGTGAAGATCGGGATGTTCACCTTCGACAGGTCGAGCTTGACGCCACCGATCTCCAGGCGGCCCTTTGCGAGTTTGTTCTCGTTATAGAACTCGCGCAGGTAGAACGCGTGACAGGCGGCGGCGATGCGCGTCGAATCCTGGTTCCAGTAGAGCAGATCGAACGGGAAGGGCTTGCGGCCCAGCATGTAGTTGTTGACGACGTAGGGCCAGATGAGGTCGCGCGGGCGCATCATGTTGAAGACGTTGGCCATGCGCGAGCCGTCGAGGAAGCCGCGCTCCTGCATGACCAGTTCGAGGTCTTCAAGCTGCTGGTCCTCGGTGAAGAGGAGGAGATCGCCGGCTTTCGAGAAGTCCACCTGGGTTGTGAGAAACGTGACGGCATTGAACGGTTTCTCGCCGCGGGCTGCGAGCCAGGCGAGCGTGGTGCCGAGGAGCGTGCCGCCGACGCAGTAGCCGAGCACGTTGCATTGTTCGAGGCCGGTTTCGCGGTGGACGGCGTCGGCCGCGGTGAGCAGGCCTTCCGTCATGTAATCTTCGAAGGTGACGCCGGCCAATTCGGAGCCGGGGTTCACCCAGGAGATGACGAACACCGTGAAGCCCTGATCGACGACGTACTTTATGAAGCTCTTTTGTGGCGTCAGATCGAGGACGTAGTATTTGTTGATCCACGGCGGGACCATGAGGATCGGCATCTCGCGCACCTTGTCGGTGGTGGGCGAATACTGGATCAGCTGCAGGAGTTCGTTCTGAAAGACGACCTTGCCGGGTGTGGTGGCGAGGTTGCGGCCTACTTCGAATGCCGTCGCATCTGTCTGGCTAATGCGCATGAGGTCGCCCGACCCTTCGAGGTCGCGCAAGAGCAGCTTCACGCCTTCGACGAGATTGCGGCCGTTCGTCGTCAGCGTCTCGCGCATCACTTCCGGATTAGTGGCGGGAAAGTTGGAAGGCGAAAACGCGCTGGTCAGAAGGCGAAAATAGAACTCGGCTTTCTGCCGGCCGGCTTCATCAAGGCCTTCCGTTTGAGCGAGGCTGTCCTCGGCCCATTTCGTGGTGAGGAGGTAGGCCTGCTTGACGAAGTCGAAATAGGGGTTCCTGGACCACTCCGGATCGCGAAAGCGGTTGTCGGTGGGGGCGGGCTCGATCACCGGCTCGGGCTCGATGCCGATCATGCGCTGCATCGTCCGGTTCCAAAGTTCGGCGTACGAGCCGACGAGTTCGGCCTGAGCCTGGGCGAACTTGGTGGGGTCGGACATCCAACGCGTGTAGATCGCGGACACCGTTTCCGTGGCCCGCGTCATTTCGCTGGCCGCTGAAAAGGGTGTCATCTGGGTGTCGGAGCGATCCAGGAACTGGGTCACGGCGCGTCCGCCATCCTCATAGGCTTTGAGGACGTTGCGCGTGAATTCCTCGGGATCGGGGATCTTGTAAGGAGTTGGGGGATCGGCCTGCATTTTTTCTTTTGTCATGGCGCCCAGACTTGGTCGACGGGATTGAACTCTATCACAAAGAGAGCGGGAGTTCCTTGTTGCTCTTTGGTCGAGATGAATGACGGAGATGTGTCGGCAGATAGTTTTTCCAGCTCTAACTCATTCAAAATGTTGAGAGATAGGCGTGAGCTGAGGGGCCGATTGATGAGGCTCTGGACTGAGGGGGCAGCGCGAGCGTAAAGACGTGGGCTCTGATCGCGTCGCGAGCCGGTCCGGCGAGGGCCGTTTTGCGGCGCAAATGCCATTTCCGCCAAGCGAAAGAGCCCCGGAACGTGATCGAGGATTTCCATCGCATCAAGCGCCTGCCGCCCTACGTCTTCGCCGAGGTGAACCGGTTGAAGGCCGCCGCGCGTGCCCGTGGCGCCGACATCATCGATCTTGGTATGGGCAACCCGGACCTGCCGACCCCGCCGCACATCGTGGCGAAAATGGTGGAGACGATCGCCAAGCCGCGGACACATCGCTATTCGGCGTCAAAAGGCATTCCTGGATTACGCAAGGCGCAGGCGGGCTATTACGAGCGCCGGTTTGGCGTGAAACTCGATCCGGACACTCAGGTGGTGGCGACGCTCGGGTCGAAGGAAGGCTTCGCCAACATGGCGCAGGCGATCACCGCGCCGGGCGACATCATGATCGTGCCGAACCCGACCTATCCGATCCACGAATTCGGCTTCATCATAGCGGGCGCGGCCGTGCGGCATGTGCCGGCGGGGACGGGCGAGGAGTTTTTGCGCGCGGTCGAACACGCCGTGCGCCACTCGATCCCCAAGCCGATCGGCTTGATTCTCTCTTATCCGTCGAACCCGACGGCGATGGTCGGCGAGCCTCGACTTTTATAAAGACGCTGTGGCGCTGGCGAAAAAGCTCGACCTGATCATTCTGTCGGACATCGCGTACGCGGAGCTCTATTTCGACGGCAATCCGCCGCCGTCGGTGCTGCAGGTCCCGGGCGCGATGGACATGACGGTGGAGTTCACCTCGCTGTCGAAGACCTACAACATGCCCGGCTGGCGCATGGGCTTCGCGGTCGGCAACGAGCGTCTGATCGGCGCACTGGCGCGGGTGAAGTCGTATCTCGACTACGGTGCGTTCACGCCGATCCAGGTTGCGGCTGCGGCTGCCCTCAACGGGCCGCAGGACTGCGTCGGAAGAGATCCGCGAGACCTATAAGGCGCGGCGTGACTGCCTCGTGGAGAGTTTCGAGCGTGCGGGGTGGACCATTCCGCCGCCGCCGGCGACGATGTTTGCGTGGTGTCCCATTCCGGAGCCGTTCCGGCACCTGGGCTCGGTGGAGTTTGCCAAGCTTCTCATCGAGAAGGCGGATCTTGCCGTTTCGCCGGGTCTCGGCTTTGGCGAATACGGCGAAGGGTTACGTCCGCATCGCGTTGGTCGAGAACGAGCATCGCATCCGGCAGGCGGCGCGCAACGTGAAGAAGTTCTTCTCGCAGGGCGCTGAGACGACCGACAACGTGGTTCCCATTCCGCACAAAGCCACCCGCTAATCCGCAACATGCGCGCGCCCTGAGACATCCCCACCCCATGAAAGAGCCCTTGAAACTCGGCATCGCCGGGCTCGGCACAGTCGGTGCCGGCCTTCTTGAGCTGATTGCAAAGCATGGTCCCGGTCTCGAGGAGACGCTTGAGCGGCGCATCGTCGTCACCGGGGTGTGCGCGCGCAATCGCGACAAGGTGCGGGGCGTTGCGATCGGAGATGCGGTTTGGTTTGACGATGCGGTGACGCTGGCGACGGATGCGAACATCGATTGCTTCGTGGAGCTGATCGGTGGCGACGAGGGGCCGGCGCGGGCTGCTGTCGAAGCTGCGTTGAAGGCGAAGAAGCATGTGGTGACCGCCAACAAGGCGCTGCTTGCCAAGCACGGCATGGAACTCGCCAAGCTGGCGGAGAAGAGCGGTGTGTCGCTCAACTTCGAAGCGGCGGTCGCCGGCGGAATTCCCGTGATCAAGATGCTGCGCGAGGCGCTGGCGGCCAACGAGGTCAAGCGCGTCTACGGCATCCTGAACGGCACCTGCAATTACATCCTGACCAAAATGCAGGACGAGCATCTGGCATTCGACGACGTGCTGAAGGATGCGCAAGCCAAGGGTTACGCGGAAGCTGATCCCACGTTCGATATTGGTGGGTTCGACGCGGCTCATAAACTCGCACTGCTGACGAGCCTTGCGTTTGGGACCAAGCTGCCAGCCGATCAGATCCACATCGAGGGCATTCAGACGATCAATGCTGCCGATATCGAGGCTGCACATAGTCTGGGCTACCGGATCAAGCTGCTCGGGGTGGCCGAGCGCACCTCGACCGGCATCGAGGCCCGCGTGCATCCGGCGTTCGTGCCGGAAGACGCCACGATTGCGCAGGTGTCGGGCGTGACGAACTGCGTGGCGATCGAGGGCGATTTTTCGGGCTCGGTGCTTTTGGTGGGGCCAGGTGCCGGGTCGAAGCCGACGGCATCGGCGGTGGCAAGCGACATCGTGGATGTGGCGCGAGGGCTCGTGCTACCGCCGTTTTTGAAACCGGTGGCGCAGTTGAAACCATTCAAGCGCGCAGACCTTTCGGGGCACTACGGGTCCTATTACATTCGCCTGTCCGTGCTCGACCGTCCCGGCGCCATGGCATCGATTGCCAAGCGCATGGGCGATCGCGGCGTGTCGCTGGAAAGCATCGTGCAGAAAAAGCCAGGAACGTCGGACGCGGCCGCACCTGTCGTGCTCATCACGCATGAAACGACGGAAGAGAATATTCGCAAGGCACTCGATGCGATCGAGGCCGACGGAAAGGTTGCGGCGCGGCCGCAAATGATCCGAATCGAAGAGCTTTAGAGAACGAGGCACGGTGGCTTGCGAGCGCTGCTGCATCAGGAGGACGGACGCGACATGAGCAAGGATCGTTTGAACGGGCTGGAACGGGTCCTCGTGCTCGAGGTGGCGCGCGTCACGGAGGCGGCGGCGATCGCTGCGGCGCGGTTGCGCGGCCGTGGCAATGAGAAAGCGGCCGACAAGGCTGCCGTGGATGCGATGCGGCGGGAACTCGCGCTACTGACGATCCAGGGTACTGTCGTCATCGGTGAAGGCGAGATGGACGAAGCGCCGATGCTGTACATCGGCGAGAAGGTCGGATCCGGCGAGGGTCCGGAAGTCGATATCGCGGTCGATCCGCTCGAGGGGACGACAATTTGCGCCAAGTCGATGCCGAACGCGCTGGCGGTCCTGGCAATCTCGGAGAAGGGCGGCCTTCTCAATGCGCCCGACATGTACATGGATAAGATCGCGGTGGGTCCGGGCTATCCTGCCGGGATCGTCGATCTTGATAAGACGCCGGGGGACAACATCCGCGATCTCGCCAAAGCCAAGGGCGTGCCGGTCGGTGAGATCACCGCGTGCATTCTCGATCGCCCGCGGCACGCCGAACTCATCAAAGCGGTGCGCGAAGCAGGTGCTGCCGTGCGGCTCATACCGGACGGCGATATCGCGGGGGTCATCTGGACCACGGATGCGCAGGAAACCGGCATCGACATTTACATGGGTTCAGGCGGGGCCCCGGAAGGTGTGCTCGCGGCGGCGGCCATGCGCTGCGTCGGCGGGCAGATCCAGGGCCGGTTGAAGCCCACGAACGACGACGAGCGAATTCGTGCAGGTCAGATGGGTATTACGGACATCAATCGGAAGTTCAATCTGGAGGACCTGGCGTCGGGCGACGTCATCTTCTCGGCGACGGGCGTGACCGATGGATCGCTGCTGGACGGCGTGCACTTCCGCGGCGATTTTGCTGAGACGGAGACCGTGGTGATGCGGTCGAAGAGTGGTACTGTTCGGCGCATCAAAACGCGCTTCCGCGATATCGGTGCGCGTTTCCCTGCCTGAGCATCGGAGTGCAGTGCCGTGAAGGTCCTCGTCTTTCAGCACCACGACAGCGAGGGGCCGGGAACGCTCGGAACGTATCTGGCGCGCGACGGCGGCACGATCGATACGGTGCACTTCACGCACGGTGACGCAATCCCTCAGCTCGAGGCTTATGACCAGCTTTGGATCATGGGCGGCCCGATGGACGTCTGGGATCTCCAGGACCATCCGTGGCTGGCGGCGGAAAAGAAGGCGATCCGGCGCTTTGTACGAGAGCTTGAAAAGCCAGTGCTCGGCTTGTGTCTTGGTCACCAGTTACTTGCGGATGCGCTGGGCGGAACATGCGGACCGCTCAGTCCGCCCGAAATTGGCGTGATCCCGGTTACGCTCACTGCCGAAGGAACGGCCGACCCGCTGTTCGCAGGACTACCTGAGAGTTGGCCGTGCGTGCAATGGCATGGTGTGCAGGTGGCCGAACTGCCGGAGGGTGCGGTGAACCTGGGCACGTCGAAGCAGTGCCGCATGCAAGCTGCTCGGTTTGCGCCGCGCGCTTGGGGTATCCAAGGGCATGTCGAGGTCGAGGCGCGGACGGTGCGTGACTGGGCGTGCGTACCTGCTTACAGGCAAGCCCTAGATGAATTGCACGGGGTGGGCGCCATCGATCGGTTCGACGCGGAAGCCGCCCACAACATGGTCGCGTTCCAAGCGTTGGCGGAACAAGTTTACCGGAACCTTAGAGCCGTTTCGCGCTGACCCTTTCTCTGGCGTGGTCCGAGTGGCCGCACAGGCGCAAGAATGCTCGCATCCGCTCCACGTCATTGTATTCGCACTCGCGCACGATCAATCCATCCTGCACCTCGAAGACACACCGCGCGATGCTTTCCATCACTTCACCACTCGCGCGGTGGCGGAGCTCAAACCGGATCTGACAGCGGACCACCTCTCCAGAGGCGGAGATGTTGCGCGGTTCGAAGCGCAGCACTTCGAACGCTTCGCCGATCTCGTGCCAACATGAGACGATGGCGTCGCGGCCTCTCCACTCTCCATCGAAGGGAAAGATTTCATTGTCGGCATACAGGTTAAAAACTGCGTCGGGCGAATAGTAGGCTGCCGCTGTCTCGTAATCGCCAAGGGCGTACGCGGTAAGTGAGGCTTCTACAATTCCCTCGGGATCAGAACGCATTTCATCGGACCTATTTGCTGCGTTCAGTTCTTGGACACGATTCCTCGGGGCGCGTCGGCACACGCCACTTAATTTTTAAAGCAGGAAATTCAATGTGTCGATGGCGATAAATGTCAGGCGGGCGACTGCGGTGTGGCCTTACCATCCCGCGCGTCCTGCTCAAAAAGACACATAAATGCTCGGATGCGTTCCTGATCGTGATACTCGCGAAGGCGTACGATCTTGCCATCCTCGACCTGGGCTACGATGCGAAGCATGCCGTCGATGACTGCGCCGCTCCGGCGGTGGCGGAACGCGAACTGGACCTGAACGCGAACGACATCGTCGTTACAGGAGATGATCTTGGGGTTGTGCTGCACGAGTTCGAAGGCTCGGTTGATTTCCTGCCACTGGTGCAGGATTGCGTTGCGGCCAATTACTTCGCCGCCGAATGGCAAAATCTGTTGATCGATATGGATCGCATAAACGGCATCCTCCGCGAAGTAGGCAGACGCGACCTCAAGGTCGCCCATGGCATAAGCGCCTAAGCCAGCTTCGAGGATGCCCTCCGCATCGGAGCGCATGTGAAACCCTAATTCCAGAATGAAATAAAGCGCAATTCAAAACAGCCGTGATCACGGGGAGAAAATAGCAAGTCGATCATATTGTTCGCAAGTAAAAGTCGAAGTCCAGAGGCTGGGGTTCGGCAAAAAACCGGTCGGCTTCGATTTCCTTGATTGTCGCGAAAATGCGGACGAAATCGCTGCCGAAATACTGAGCGGCGAATGATGATTTTCGAAATGTTTCGAGTGCGGCAAACCAGTTGGTTGGCATGGGGTCGGACGGCTGTTCGTAGCCGTTGCCTTCGATCATCGGGCCCGGATCGATTTTGTTCTTCAGTCCCAGATGAACCCCGGCGAGGGCCGCGGCCATGGCCAGATAGGGGTTGGCGTCGGCACCGGAAGCGCGGTGTTCGACATGGCGGGCGGGACCTTTGCCGGCCGGGATGCGTAAAGAGACCGATCGGTTGTTAAAACCCCAGTTCGGGGCGATAGGGGCATAGCTTGCTTTGCGGAAACGCCGGTAGGAATTGGCGTTAGGCGCGAAGATGGCCATGCCATCCGCCATCGTGGCTTTCATGCCGCCGATGGCATGGCGGAGAAGATCATTTGCGATGACTTCATCGGAGGCGAATACATTGCGGCCGTCGGTGTCTGCGAGGCTGATATGCAAGTGCATGCCGCATCCGGCCCAGGCGGAATAGGGTTTGGCCATGAAACTGGCGATCAGGCCGTGCTGTTCGGCGATGGCCTTGACGAGGCGCTTGAATTGAATTGCTTCGTCGCAGGCTTGGAGGGCATCGGTACGGTATTTGAGGCCGATCTCCATCTGTCCTGGAGAATATTCCGACAGGAGCGCTTCGAGCGGCAATTTCTGCGCTTCGGCGGCAGAGTAGAGGTCGTTGAAGAACGGTGAGAAGTCCTCAAGATCCTGGAGGTAGTAGCCTTGGAAGTGGCGCTGGCGTTCGGGAACGGTGAGACCTTTCGGCGGCTGCGGCTTGCCGGCGAGGGCGCTTTCGCGGTCGAGAAGGTAGAATTCCAGTTCGACGGCGGCCACGGGCTTGAGTGCGAAGTCGGCGAAGCGGTCGACAATGCGCTGGAGGGCGTGCCGGGGTTCGGCCACGGCACCTTCGCCATCCAGTTGGTGAAAGCTGCCGAGATACTGCGCTTGTGGAATGCGGCCCCAGGGGATGCGCTTCAAAGTCCCCGGTACGGGCCAGAGCGTATGATCGGCGTCGCCTGTTTCCCAGATCATGCCGGTTTCTTCGACGTCGCGACCGGTGACGTCCATGGACATGGCGGAGCACGCCATGAAGCGGCCGTTCTCCCACGCGGGTAGCAGTTCGGCGCGCGTCAGCAGCTTACCTCGCTGGACGCCGACGAGGTCGGTGTAGATCAGGTAGACCTGCTGAATTTCTGGATTTTCACTCAGGAAGCGATTGGCTTCTTCGCGAAGGAGCGCGCGATCGGGCGGCTGGGTCATGAGGGGTCTCGGTGGGAGGGTCTCGGTCGGGGTTCGCCGTGCTTCCGGTCAGTGAGTTGCGGTCGCGCGCAGAGGGAGTTTGCCAGAGATTTCTGACATCGCGCCGTCGAGTGCATTCAGCAACCGCGCGACGTCCGGTTCTGTCGTTTCGGGGCAGACGAGCATCATGTTGTGGAACGGCGTGATGACGACGCCGCGGTTGAGGCAATAAAGGTGGAGCGCGTGTTCGGCTTCGCTATGGGCGAAGAGAAGCGCCTCGGTGCCGTTGCGCGGATGCTCGGCGGCGGAGACGATTTCCGCGCGCAGGCCGACGCGGACCACATGCCAAGGCAGGTCGTGATGCCGGATGACCGTTTCTATGCCGCGTTCGAGGAATTCCGCGAGCGGGAGCGCCCGCCCGTACACTTCGTTGGTGAGGATCGTCTCCAGTACGGCACGCATGCAGGCGAGTTGCAAGGCGCTGCCTGAGAGTGTCGTGCCGATGCCGCTGTAGCCGCCTTCGCGGTCGGCCATGTACGTCTTTATTTTCGCGTCGACGGCGTCGCTCCAGCCGTAAATGGCAGCCGGAACGCCGCCGGAAATTGGTTTGCCCATGACGAAGAAGTCGGGGTCGAGGCCGTGTGTTGCGGTGTAGCCGCCGGCGCCGGAACTGATGGTGTGGGTTTCGTCGATGCAGAGGAGCGTGCCGTGCTTGCGCGTGAGGCTGCGCAGCGCGTCGTGGTAGCCATCTTCGGGAAGGACCATGCCGCAGTTGGTCATGACGGGTTCGGCGAGCACAAGTGCGATGTCGTCTTTCGCCAAAGCGGCTTCAAGCGCTTTCAAATCGTTGAACTCGATGACGACCGTGTCGGCAGTGACGTCGCGGACTTCGCCGACGAGGCCGGGGCGGTTGCGCGGCTTGCCGTTTTCGAGCGCGACGAAGGTGTCGTCGACGGCGCCATGATAGCAGCCGTTGAAGACCAGGAGTTTGCGTCGGCCGGTTGCGGCGCGGGCCCAGCGAATGACGGAGCGATTGGCGTCGGAGGCGGTGGCGGTCACCTGCCAGAACGGGAGCTTGAAGCGCTGGGCGAGGAGTTCGCCGACGATGGCGGCATCGGGGCTCGGCAGCATGGTGGTTAAACCGCGATCGGCCTGTCGGCGAATGGCGTCCGCGACGGCTGCGGGCGAATGACCGAACATGGCGCCGGTATCTCCGAGACAGAAATCGACGTAACTGTGTCCGTCGGCGTCCGTGAGCGCGACGCCGCGGGCTTCAGTGACGAAGAGCGGGTAGGGCGTCCCCCAATCGACCATCCAGTGCATCGGCACGCCGTTGAGCCAGTGTTTCGCCGTCCGTTCCGCCAGGGCGTGCGACTTCGGCGTCCGTTCGGCAAAGTGCATGCGCTCGCGGGCAAGCAGCGCTGTAACGCGCTGAGGATCAACTCCGGGGCTGTTGGCTGACATTGGTTCCGCGCCGGTTTGGACGCCGCGTCCGGGCGCCCGATTTTTCTTGCCCTCCACCCTATTCAGCCGCGCTTGTGACGGCAAGGCAAAGACCGGTGTCCGGCGAACGGGATGTGGCAACAACTCTGTTGGCAAGTCGGGCGTCCGCCTCGCTTGCGACGGGCTCCGGTGGTCAACTCGGATGAGGTGATTCGAGGGGGCGGGGCGATGGTTGCGGTCAGGAAGAGGCACGCGGCGGAGACAGCTGGCGAGGCAGCGGCTTTTCTCGATGTGTCGCAGTCGGCACGTGGATACGTCTGGCGCGAGCGGTTGCCTCGGGATGCTCAGAATTTGGCGCTGGCCATCAGTCAGCAGCACGGTCTGCCGGAACTGCTGGGGCGCGTCCTGGCGGCGCGCGGTGTGGCGCTTGGTGACGTCCCCGTTTTTCTCGATCCGAGCGTGAAAGCTCTGATGCCGGATCCGGCGTCGCTTGCGGGCATGGATCGCGTGGCGGAGCGGATCGCAGATGCGATCGTGCGGCGTGAGTCTGTTGCGATCTTCGGCGACTACGACGTGGATGGGGCCTGTTCGTCTGCGCTGATGGCTCGCTTTCTGATGGCGCATGGCACGCCCTCGCGCATCTATATCCCCGACCGCATCTTCGAAGGCTATGGTCCCAACATTGCCGCGCTCGAGACGCTGGTGAAGGAAGGCGCGAAGCTCATCGTCACAGTGGACTGCGGGACGACGAGCTTTGAGACCATGGCAGCGGCCAAGAGGCTCGCCACCGATATTCTTGTCATCGATCACCATCAGGCGGACGAGACGCTTCCCGAGGTGGCCGGGCTCGTCAATCCGAACCGGCAGGATGACGTGTCGGGTCAGGGGCATTTGTGCGCGGCGGGGGTCGTTTTCCTTGTGCTCGTCGCGGTGATGCGCGTGCTGCGCCATCGCGGATACTATGCAAACGGGGCCGTGCCGCCGGATCTGCTCGCTGATCTCGATCTCGTTGCGCTGGCGACGGTGGCGGACGTGGTGCCGCTCACGGGGCTCAATCGCGCCTATGTGCGCAAGGGTCTCGCAGTCATGAAATCGCGCGAGAATGTGGGGCTGCGCGCGTTGTTCGATGCGGCGGGTCTCAATCAGGCGCCGACGACGTACCACCTCGGCTACATTCTGGGACCGCGCATCAATGCGGGCGGACGTATCGGAGACGCGGCGCTGGGCGCGCGGCTCCTGACGACGGAAGATGAAACGGAAGCGCAGAAGATCGCCGTGCTGCTCGACAGGTTGAACAAGGAGCGCAAGGCCATCGAGACGCAGATGCTGGAAGAAGCGTTCGCCGATGCTGACAGGCGGCTTTCCGAGACGCCGGATTTGCCCGTGGTCGTGGTTGGGTCGGAGACTTGGCACAAGGGTGTCGTGGGGCTTGTGGCGAGCCGCCTTGTGGAACGGTTCGGCCGGCCGAGCTGTGTCATCGCATGGGAGAAGCAGGCGGGATCGGGCGCGCAGTCCGGAACCGGGTCCTTGCGGTCCGTCGCGGGGGTGGACATCGGCGCGGCCGTTCGGGGTGCGGTGTCGGCGGGACTGTTGCAGAAGGGCGGTGGTCACGCGATGGCTGCGGGTTTGACGATCGCGCGGGAGCGGCTGGGATCAGTCGAGTCGTATTTCGCCAGAGAACTCGCGGATGCAGCTTCGGCGGCGCGTGCTCGCGTGGGGCTCGAGGTTGATGGCGCGCTGGTGCCATCCGGCGTGACGGACGCGCTCATGGATCTCATCGAGCGGGCGGGACCGTATGGGCAGGGCAACGCTCAGCCGCGGTTTGCATTTCCGTCGGTGCGGGTGAAGTTCGCCAAGCAGGTGGGCGAAGCGCATCTGCGCTGTGTGCTGGAGGCGACGGACGGGTCACGGCTCGAGGGTGTCGCCTTCCGCGCGGTTGGTCAGCCGCTGGGAGACCTCCTGCAAAATACGGGCGGAATGCCGGTTCATGTTGCAGGGTCGCTGAAGCGGGACACCTGGGGTGGCCGAGAGAAGATCGAGTTGACCATCGAAGACGCCGCGGACCCCCGCCGGCAGGGATGAGGCGGCCTTCTGACGCCTCGTTTCGACCCGGCTTGCACTCGGCGGCAAACCCCCCTATACCACCCCGCGCTGCTCCCTTCGTCTATCGGTTAGGACGCGAGATTTTCATTCTTGAAAGAGGGGTTCGATTCCCCTAGGGAGCGCCACCTACCTACAAAACTGCGAACACCCGGGCTGGCACCTCCGCCGGTCGCAACTTGCTGTTCAAGAACAGCTTTCTGACCAAAAAACCGGATTTCGTCGTCTCCGACCTCGACGCGCTCAATGAGCGCCGAGAGATATGCTTTCCGAAACTGAACCTCGCCCTCTGTCAGGCGCGCCCGCATCAATTCGGCGAACGCTCGAAGCTTGGCATCATCGATCGGCGTGAAGCTTTCCCTGCCAATCTTGCCGCGCTCTAACGCGGTAAGGCAGGACGCCCGCTCCCTTCAATCGTTCAACGCGGTCAAGCAGCAGTTCATCAGGCGTCGTCTGGCCCTTTTCGATCATGCTGTAGAGCCGCTGTAGCGACTGTTCCGCTTCTTGGAACTTGCCTTCGATTTCAGCTATCCGGCGGTCGGCGACTTGCTCTCGTTCTTTGCGCCTTATCGCCAAGGTACCCAGGAGACCAGCCAATCGCTCGGGGTCGAGTATCCGCTGGATGACGTGACGCGTGACCGACTCGTCAAGCCGCGCGACACGGATCGATCGACCTGCACACCCGGTGGACCCCTGCCGCCCTTTGGTCGAGCAAGCGTAGTAGCGGTGAACCACTCCAGACTTCGACGTACCCGTACGCAGGTTCATAGCGCCACCACACGACCCGCAAACCGTCAACCCAGTCAGCAATGTTGGGCCAGATACGACCCGTGGCGGTGTCACACGAGGATTCCGCGCCTTGAGAGTGGCCTGCGTCTGATCGAAAACGGTGAAATCGATTATCGGCGGCACCTCTGCCACAACCTGTTCCGGCGCCGGTTTGGTACGGCCCGTGCGCGCCTCGACCCGGTTGAATCGATACTGTCCGGCGTAGGCCGAGTTTGTCAGAAGCTTATGAATCGTTGCGACACCCCAACGCGAGCCTTGTCGAGTACGATACCCGCGCTCATTGAGCCAGACCGCGATCGCCTTGACGCCCAGAGCTCCTGATGTGCCGCCTCCGTCGAGAAATAGGCGGAAGATCAGGCGAACCGTCTTGGCCTCATCAAGATCGACCTCAATCCGCTTCTTGATCCGGTCTCCTCGACGCTCGGCCTCGACAATCCGGAATCCAAATGGCGGCCGTGCGCCATTCCAGAACCCCTGTCGCGCGTTCTCTTTCATTGCCCGCAGGACGTGTTTCGCATTCTCCTTCGACTGATACTCGTCAAAGAGGGCGATCACGTTGCGCATCATCAGCTGGGCCGGGTCATCTTCACTGATGTCCTGCATGATCGAAAGAACTCGGACGGCGCTCTTGGCAAGCCGCCTCACGTAGAACTCAAACGCAAAGCTGTCCCTCATAAACCGTGAGAAGCTATGCACGATGACTGCATCGATCTGATTCTGCCGATCGCAAACGTACTCGACCATTCTCTGAAATTCGTGCCGCCGGTCGTCCGTTGCGGAGGCTCCGGCTTCAACGAACTCGGCAGCGATGGCCAAGCCCTGCCGATTGCACCAGTCGGTCGTTTGCCGCCGTTGATCTGGTATTGAGAGCTCTTGCTCTGCCTCTCTTTCGGTCGAAACCCGGAGATAGAGGACGGCCCTCCCTCCCGGGATGCCCTGACCGGGCTTTGGATTCTGGGCGGGCATGAAGTTTCCCGATGAGATGGTCGTTGAGGAGACCGTCGATCTCCGCATGCAAGTATACTTCAAGGCTGCGCAGTTCAGCATCCGTGATCGCCGGGCAGCCAATCGTCCACAACTACATCGGACGAGATCGCTCTCAACCGGCCCTTTATCTTTGGCGGCTTCATGAGACGGGATGGCTAGCGCTACGAGCTTCCCGCACAGTCGCTGAACCGCGTCATGAGAAAAACTAGCGACGCGAAATTTCGAAGTAGGTTTGCGCCAGAGGGTTTCGCATGCGGCGCACCTCCATATCCAAATCCAACCTCTGATATGCCTAGCTTTCTTGGGTCGGGCTCAGAGCCGCGCCGAGGAAACCCGGTCACGCAACCCTTTGCCGAAATTTTCCGTCGCTAGTTTTTTTCGGACGAGAAGAGGGTCAGCTTTTGTCATCCGTCACCAACGAGGATGACCATGGCAACGCAAAGATCCGCTCCGGCGAAACTGAGCTTTCAGGTTCAGCCGATTTTGCGATCGCCGACATCACCGCCGATGACGTCGCTCACATACTTGCGACCAGCGTTCCCGTGGCGCGCCGTCTCATGCGCACGCAGTCAGTGAAGTCCTTTAAGGCGGGCGGTCAGTGGCGCACGTCGCGTGGCGCCGTCGCCGATTACATAATGGCTCAGTTGGAGAAGGCAGGGGGCCGCGGGAAACCGTCATCCTCTCTATGACGCGAATAGAGGGGGATACGGTTTCCCGTTTTTTACGAAAGTGATGATGGGAGTTTGAGATGAACAAAGTCACCTTCGATGTCGACCTTGAACAGGTCACAGTTCCAACTCTCGCTACCGTCCTTGATCGGCTGGGAGCCTTGCCGCTTGCCCCTGGCCTGAAGGCAAATCTGTCCCGAGATGTGTCCCGGGCCTGCAAGTGGTTCAACAAGACGGTGGCGGATATCGACGCCCATCCGGCGCGCATCATGGCTCTGTTTCGCCGGGTGTCAGCGGGCGCGCTGAATGTCTCCAAGAAGCGCTTCGCGAATGTGCGATCGTCACTCTTGCTGGCGCTGCGCCTGACCGGCTTCGGCTCGCTATCTACGCGTCTCGTACCGCTTCTGCCGGAATATGACCATCTTCTCGGAATGGCCATCGGCCGTTACGCCTCCAAGCCGGAACCCAGCCCTGGGTACCTTATTGGCGGGGAAGTTCTCTACGGCAAACTCACGGACAATAGTGGCGCCAACGGCGACGATATTCGCACCCAATTGACCTTCAAGGCGAACTTCTCAAGCAACGATCTCATCAAGCGCAAATGACTTGACCCTGAGAGATAGTGGACGGCGCGACTGCTCGCGAGCAACAGAGCAGCGAAGATCCTAGTGGACTTCGACCCGTACTTGGAAATCATTTTCGGTACCAAGCCGTGGACCGCCAGCTTGTGCATGCTGATCCCTGCCAGCAGTGCCGCAATAGATTGTCACCGAGCGAGAACCGCTGCGCGCATAGAACCTTGCTTCACTTCTGTTTAGGGTCATGAACGACGTTTCCGAAAAGTGTCGCCGTAGTCTGCTCAACCTTCCAATGCGGCGGTGTCCGAGCTTCGATGACCGCTCCGAATGTTGGTCCTGGGCCATAGGAACGCCGAGTGCATTATTCATTCACAACGTTACCCAGGCGATCGCTGAGCCAGGATTGCTATTTCTTCTCGGTGCTCATCTCTGTTTCCTTCAAATACTCATCGAGCGGCCCCAACAAATTATTTATACTACCAAACTTTTGGGAGAGTGCCTGGGCTGCGGCGACAATCTCGGTCGTTAGTCCGCGCGTGCTTGAAAGATTCTGTTTGGCGCGGTTTGCAGGTGAAGGATCCAGGGTGGCAGAAAGCAAGAGCAGCGCCACGCCCGCAATCTTGTTCTCTTTCACACCCTGGCCGCGCACATACAGCATGCCCAGATTTCCGATCGCAAGGGCATCGCCCTGCACCGAGGCCTTGCGGTACCATTCGTTGGCTTTTGCAAAATCAATCCCCGTTCCACGACCATTTTCGAAGAGCACCGCCAGATTGTACTGCGCGGCCGCATGTCCTTGCTCGGCGGCTTTACCGTACCAAACAACCGCTTCCTTTTCATCTTTGCCAACCCCGATCCCCTGCTCATACATCAGAGCCACGTTGAATTGAGAATCGGCATGGCCTGCCTGAGCAGCTGCGAGAAACTCTTTGTAAGCGAGTGGCAAGTTGTTGGATTGATAGGCTGCGATCCCAGCCTGGAAATTGGTATTTTCCGTCGCCTGAGCACGAGGCTCGACCGAATATCCCATCGTGCCAAGGAGGCACGCACCGAGCGCGACGATAGCGGATCTGAATGGTTTCATTTTGTGTGTTCCAAGTCTGGCTCACCTTACTTGCTTAGCAGCCTGGTCTTTCAGTCAAGCGCCAGGACGGGACGGTGGAAGCCAGGGACTTTTGGATGTTAGCACATGATCCCTCAGGATCGTCGATGAGCCGTCCGCTTTAGACCTCGCTCTTGTACGTCTGATCCCAAAGTCTCGGAAACCATCGATCTTATCAAAGCGCAAGGTGGTGATTTTATCTCCGCATTGGCCTGCAAGGCTGTGGCCATCGCCAGCCTATGAGGTATATCCTAAATCACGCGGGCATCAACGCAGGCTGGGTCCAATGGCTTATATCGAACAAACGCTCGGTGCGAACGAGCGGCTGGTGTCGAAAGCGCACTTCCACTGGATGTATTATGCAGCTGCCATACTCGCACTCGCCACTTCTCTAGGCATCTCGGCCGTTCTCGTCAGCAATGATTTCGCCCCGTTTTTGGCTTGGATAGCCACCTTAGTCGGGCTTGCGGCCTTTCTGTCGATATTGGTCCCGATCTGGACAACTGAAATTGGTGTTACCACACAACGGCTGGTGCTGAAGAGAGGCGTCATCAAGCGAAACATTGATGAGCTTCAACTCTGGGCTATCGAGTCAGTCAATCTTCAACAGAGCCTACTCGGACGGTTGCTCGGCTTTGGACGTTTGGTTGCCCAGGGAACCGGCGATGACTTCGATCACCCTTCCTGTCATCGCCGACCCACTCGGTTTCCGGAAGTCCATTCAAGACGCGATCGGTCACGCTTCACAACCGAATGTCACTGATATTGGTGAGGCCCGTGGGCAGAACCACTAGTCAGCACTCAAGCGTGATCTTTCATACCGAGAAAGGCATGCGTTTTTTTCCCCGGAAGGATATCCGATGATCAGTCGCAAAACTCCGCTTCTTAGACTCGGGCTCGTTACGCTTGTTGTAGTCTTTGGGACACCCGCTCATGCCATCAAGTGCGTTCGCGGACTTCAGTCGGTAAACGGCCAGCTCATCTCGACGCCATTTTGCCAGGATACGTATTTGGCAGAGGTCGCGCGCGAATATGGCCTGAAAGCGTCGGCCGCGGAGATCCGCAACAATCCTAACTTCAAAAAAGAAATTTGCCGGACTGTGTTTACGGACATTCGAGTTCAGACCACCTGTGAGCAGGCAGGCGTCCCGGAACGGCGGAATTAGCGATTGGACCGGACTAGTCGACGCGCACGAACGTCTGTTGCGGGTCACCTAGAGACAGTCTCTTGCGGGCTTTGGAGCCGGCTCCGCCACCGACAGCAGACATTCGGAGCTTCACCGCAGTTGGCTATTTCGTCAGAAGGATTGGCCGGGCAGGCATACGAGCGTCACTATACAAAGCCGGACATCAGCAGAGGTTGCCATCAACGTGCGCGAGTCGTTTCGGCTTTCAGAGGTTTAGCGGACATACACGCAAGCAAGCTGAAGACAGCAGGTGACCCATTGCGGACACCAGACGCCCCGTCACTGCTGCAACAAGTCATCATCAGGCACAGATGAATGCACCTCCAAAGGTCTGCTGATGTTGTCGACGGTCTACACACGCAGCACAGCGTGAAAGGGATTGTGGTCGTGCCGGAACAGTTCGTTCAGAGGGACGGAAACGCCAGTTGCGAGCGGCGGACACCGCCACCGAATTGGACACCCGGTGGGCTCGCGCTCAAGACCGATACTCCTGTGGCAGTACCGAGAATGAAGCAGGTGTGGCGCGCGACTGGGCCGTTGAAAACGGGCATCAAATTGCCAAGAGACTTTGCAGGAGAAGCCGACAGTCAAAGACAAGGTTGGTGGGGTCAAGTTTTGGGGACGTTCTTTCGAATAGGTTGGACGTCGATGAGTGGTTACATACTGATAGGCGATGGAACAACACACTCTTGTTGACACGGTGGACCCACCGTCTGGCACAGGCCAGATCGATCAATTGGCCGTCCGCGCACTTGGCCGCTATGGCCTGTCGGCGGCCAGCACAGTGAGGCTGATCAATATCTCGGAAAATGTGACCTACCGGGTCGATGATCCCTCGACCGGGGGGCGGTGGGCGCTGCGCGTGCACCGGGACGGGTATCACTCACGCCGAGCGATTGCGTCGGAGCTAGCGTGGGTGCGGGCGCTGCGGGAGAGCGGGACGATTGCGACGCCGGCTCCGGTGAAAGGTCTAGACGGAGATGTCATACAGACGCTGGCGCTCGAAGGTGCATTACCGCGTAACGTCGTGTTGTTCGGGTGGGAAGACGGGTCGGAGCCGGCCGCCAACGACGTGGCGGGCTTTGAGAAGCTCGGCGAGACGGCGGCGCAGATGCATGCGCAGGTGAAGAGTTGGGTGCGTCCGCCGTGGTTCGAGCGCCATACGTGGGATTTCGAAACGAAGTTTGGGGCGATGCCACATTGGGGACGGTGGCGGGACGGCATGGGCATGACGTCGACGATCGAGGCGATCTTTGCCGAGACAGTGGCGGTGATCGCGCAACGGCTGGCGGGTATCGGGACAGGCGATGCGGCTTTCGGGTTAGTGCATGGGGATATGAGGCTCGCCAATCTTCTGATGGACGGCGGAGTGGTCAAGGTCATCGATTTCGACGACTGCGGCTTCTCCTGGTATCTCTACGATTGCGCGACGACGGTCTCGTTTTTCGAGCACGCGCCCGAGGTGCCCGACCTTATCAAAGCGTGGGCACGCGGATACCGGCGTATCGGGGCGCTCAGCGCGGAGGAGGAAGCGGAGATTGCGACGTTCATTATGTTGCGGCGCATTCTGTTGGTGGCGTGGATCGGCTCGCATGCCGAAACCGATCTCGCAAGGTCGATGGGGGTGGCTTACACGGAGGGCACTGTTCCGCTGTGCCAGACCTATCTTTCGCGGTTCGCAATGGCGCGTTCGTCTGCGGCCGGGCGCATAGCGAAACCCTGGTGGAAGAGGATTTTTGGCTGATACCGCCTCTCTTCTTGGCAGGAATCCGGCCTCATGCACAGCCCATGTGCTTGACGGCCCGGGGACCTCTGCTAGCCTTGACCTCCGTTTATGGGCGAGGTGCTGGATGGGTTGGGACCGGGGCGCAACAGAACCGTCTGCCGAAACGGGCGAGCTGCGCAGGATTTTTTCGCCGGGCGTCATTGCCGCGTCGGCCACCGGTGTCGTGTCCTGGATCGAACGGCTCCATGGCGACGTCGACCGCATTTTCGGGCAGGCGGGCATTGCTCCGGAGATGGCAGGGTCGCCGACACTCGTGCTCGATCTGAAATCTTTTTGCCGGCTGTTCGAAGAGAGCGCGCGATCGACGCAATCAGATAATTTCGGGTTGTGGTTCGGGGTGAAGTTCGAACCTCGGGATTTGGGATTGTGGGGCTATGCGGCTCTTTCTGCGCCGACCATGGGGGCGGCCTTGGCGACGCTGGTGGACCTTTTTCCCCTGCACCAGCAGTCATCAATCATGCGGCTTCGGCACGACGGCACTGGACTGGTGCGGTTCGAGTACAGAATCGAGGCGCCGGCCATCGTGGAGCGGCGGCAGGATTCGGAACTGACTCTGGGGCAGATAGTGAGCTTCATGCGCACGAGCCTCGGCGCCCGCTGGGCGCCGGACGAGGTTCATTTCGAACATCCTCGGCCAGAGGGGTGGCGCGAGCACGAGCAGGCGTTCGGTGCGCCGGTCTACTTCTCGCGGCCGTCGAATGCACTGTTGTTCAACGCCAACGTGCTCGGCGTGCCGATGCCGACGCACGATCCGCGCCTGATGGTGGCGATGCGCCATTGCCTGGAACAGATCGGTGGGCGGCCGGATCTGCGGGCGCGGATTTCGGATCAGGTGCGGGCTGCTGTCCGGGCCCGGCTTGCCGAAGGCGTTCCATCACTCGACGACATTGCCGCGGAACTGCGGCTGGCGCCCAGCCATATCCAGCGCGAATTGCACTGCGACGGGTTGACGTTCACGGGGCTCGTCGAGGCGGCGCGGCGAGATCTGGCGCTCACCTATTTGCGGCAGCGGCAGCTTTCGCTTTCAGAAATCGCGTTCCTGCTGGGGTATTCGGAGTTGTCGGCGTTCAGCCGCGCGGTGCGCCGGTGGACCGGATCGTCGCCGCGCATTGTGCGCGCCGACCTGTTGCGCGCGGCAGCGGAATAGCGCGCACACAAGCGTTTGTGTTTAACATCCAATCGTCCAAGTTCAGGCATTTAGGGCGTCGAGGCTCTCGGGTAGGATCTGGCCGCCGTCCACAATGATGGTCTGGCCGGTGATGTAGCCCGCCTCCTTGGAGGCCAGGAAGAGCGCGGCGTAGCCGATGTCCTCGACCGTTCCGAGTTTTCTGAGCGGGATCGAGGCGGCCATCGTTTTCTCGTACTCCGGGCCGAGGGCGATCAGGCCTTCGGTCAAGATGTTGCCGGGCAAGACCGCGTTGACGGTGATCCCATGTTTGGCAACCTCCAGACAGGCCGTGCGCATGAAACCCAGCTGCGCCGCCTTGCTGGCACCGTAGTGGGTCCAGCCGGGGAAGCCCGTCACGGGGCCGGTAATCGAGGAGGTGATGACAACGCGCGGCTGATCGGATTTCTTAAGGTAAGGGAGGCACGACTTCAGAGACAAGAACGTGCCTTTTAAATTGGTGGAGAGGACGTGATCCCAGTCCTCAGGGGACAGGTCCTCGATCTTGGCCTGGGGGAAAATACCGGCGTTGGCGCACAGCACGTCGATCGCGCCGAAGGCCGACAGCGCCGCCTCAGCCATCATCTGTGTGCCGCCGGCGTCCGATATGTCGGCGGCAAAACCCATGGCTGTCCCCCCGCCGCGGCGAATCTCTTCCGCCGCTGCTTCCGCCTCCGCGATGTTGCGCGAGACGATCAGGACCTTCGATCCGGCCTTGCCGAAGACACGTGCGATGCCTTTGCCGATGCCTTTGCTGCCGCCTGTGACGATGACGGAGCGACCAGCGAGTGACGACGACATTTCGTTCAAACTCCTCGTGAGCTGTAATGAAAGCGGACGCTGCTGGGGCAGCGTCCGCACACTGTTCTCTCGGCGGCCGCCTTATTCGCTTTCGAACACAACGCGGCCGATACGTTCGTAGACCTTCGGTGCCACGAAGCGGAGCACCACGCCCCATACGAAGCCGACGGCCAGTATGCCGAATGCAATCGTCGGTATCTTGCTGCCGAAGGGGCCGGCGCCGCCAAAGGTCTCCAGGTTCATCACGAGCAGGTAGACGAGATAGACCTGCGCGACGAATGCGACGAAGGGAGCGATGACGGTCGAGAACACACCGGCTTCCTCCGAGTGATGGGCTCGGAAATAGGCGATGATGGCCAGCGAGACGACCGCCTGCAAGATGAGCAATAGCATCGTCCCGAGGATGGCGAGCAGCGTATAGACCGCCAGATAGGCTTGGGCGTTGGGATCGTCCGTCCCCAGGAAGTAGGCGAACATGCCGACCCAGACGGCCGCCAAGAGCGACTGGGCCACCGACGCGACGTGCGGGCTTTTGAACGAGTCGTGGGTATTGGCAAGAGCGGAGGGGAGCACCCCTTCGCGGGCCAGCGAGTAGAGATAGCGGGCCGCAGTGTTGTGGAAGGCCATGCCGCAGGCGAAGGCCGAAGTGATGATCAAGACCGCCATCAATTCCTTGGCCCACGGTCCAACAAAGGCACCGATGGGATCGAGGAAGAAGTTGCCGCTGTCCTTCGTCGCCTTGGCGAGCATGTCGCCTTCGGTCGGGAAGGCTGAGACCGCGCACCAGCTCGTCAGGATGTAGAAGAGGCCGAGGCCGACGACCGAGAAATAGAGGGAGAGCGGGATGACTTCGCTTGGGATCGGTCGACTCCTCGGCGTAGTTGGGCGCCATCTCGAAGCCTACCCAGGACCAGAAGGCCATGAAGATGCCGACAGCGGCGGCACCGGCCGCTATTTCGACGTCTCCAACCTTCTGCGCCGCCACAGGCGTCAGTACGTTCAGTACGTTGAGCGAGTCCACATTGAAGCTGGTGCCCGAGCCGGCAGAGATAACGCCGTAGTTGAAGAGCGCCAAAATGATGACTTCCAGAACGAGGGCAACGCCCAGGATGCCCGCCGAGAGGCGCACGTCGAGGTAGCTGAACAAGCCACAGACGCCGATGGAGATTAGGGCCAGCCAGATCCACGAAATGTTTATGCCGACATGCGCAAGCAGCCAGGAATTGGCAAAGAAGGCAAAGATTCCGGCCAGCGACGCTTCGAAGACGCTGTACGACGCGAATGACGCCAGACCCGCCGCCATGCCCGCCTCACGCCCGAGGCCTTGGCTGATAAACGAGTAAAAGCCGCCCACGCTCGAGACCTTACGGGCCATGGCGGCATAGCCGATGGAGAAGATCGTCAGAACGATGGTGGCCAGAAGAAAGGCTGCCGGCGTATAGGTGCCGACCCCGAAGCCGGCCGCAAAGGGCACGTTGCCCAGCATCGCGGTCATGGGCGCGGCGCCGGTCACGGTGAGGAACAGAACGCCGATCAAGCCAACGGCTTTGCCTTGCAGGAGATCGACGCCCTCCTTGCTGACGTCGATTTTATGCGGCCCGGCCGCACTGGTATCCGTCACGATGATCTCTCCCCCGTTGCGCCCGAGATGGGATCGAAGCACCGCTTCCCGGGCCGTCCACGTGACCGCCGATCTCCCAGACCCACGGCACCACGTTGACCGTAGGGGAGTTCCCGTAGGCAAACTTGACCCGCTGCCCCCTGAAATTTGACTTCAATCGGCTGTATTGAGCCCCATGAGGGCCAACAGCTCCGCCGCGGACATGACGTTGCAGTAAATCATATTGATGATCTCCAGCTCTTTTCGGTGAAGGTCATCGGACCCGGCGGCGCAGCAATCCTCAAGAACAACGACCGCGAAACTCTCGTCGGCCAGGCTGCGGACGGTCGATGCCACGCACTGGTCGGTGAAAATTCCGCAGCAGATGACCGTTTTAATACCGAGGTTCGTCAGGATGAGCCGCAGGCTGGTGCCGGTCAGCGCGCTATCGGTGGTCTTGGTGACGACGATCTCATCGCCCACGGGGGCCAGGTCCGGAACGATCTGTGAGGGCCACTCGTCTTTGGGAAGTAGCAGATTGTTCCAGCCTGGCAGCTTCTGGGAGAGGGAGCGGTCGCGGCCGTCCTTGGTATGGCAGGCGATGCGCGCGAACAGACATTCTACGCCGGCACCGCGGAGTTTCCCAAGGAGGGCAGCGGTTCGCGGGATGACAGTGGTGTGCATTCGGTCGTGGAACGGCGTCCAGGCGTCGAAGCGGGCCTGTTCGTCGCTGGAGAGCGCCGGCCCGGTCCGGACGCACGAGATAGGTGTTCTGTACGTCAATGATGAGCAGAGCGGTTGTCGCCGGCGTCAGGTCGGGATCGTCGGGTTCGGGCGCGCCGTCGTAGTAGATGGATCGATACCCGGTCTTCCAGGACATGCGTTTCTCCGGTTGGCGCTTCTCCAGCTGGTGCCGGACGGCTTCATCCTAGGGGCCGCGCGGTGCGCGGACTTGACCCAAAGGGGACCAGAGTTGGCCGCCACCCGTTCGGTCCAGCACCGTCCTGTCAGGCGCAGGTCCAGCTCAGAGCCGGTCCAGTCGAGTGCCGGTGCAGTCAAGACAGGGCAGCGGGTCCCGCCGTATGTTGAGATCCACTTGGTGTCAGGAAACGTCCGCCCATGAGCACGCAACAGAAAATTCTCGAACTCAATGCCTTCGACATGAGCTCGACGGCGGGACTAGACCCGGAGACCGCGCGTCTCGTGGAACGCCGGCGGCGGACGTTCGGCCCGACCTCGATGTTGTTCTACAAGCGCCCGCTCAATGTCGTGCGGGCCGAAGGGGTCTGGCTCTATGAAGCCGACGGCACCCGGGTACTGGATGCCTATAACAACGTGCCGTCGATCGGTCATTGCCATCCGGCCGTTGTGGCTGCCGTCGCGCGGCAGATCAGCCTCCTCAATATCCACACGCGCTATCTGTATGACGGGGTCTACACGTATGCCGAGCGGCTGCTGGCGACGATGCCAGCTGAAATCTCCAATATCGTCTTCACGTGCACGGGCTCGGAAAGCGCCGACTTCGCGCTACGAGCGGCGCGGGGTTTGACGGGCGGTACGGGGTTCATCGTCACCGCCAACGCCTATCACGGCAACACACTTGCCGTGACCGAAGTGTCGCCGTCGTCAGCGAGTGCGGAGCCGAGGCCGCCGAATGTCGCCGTCATTCCGGCGCCCGACACCTACCGCTGGGGCGTCGCGGGACTTGAGCATGCGTTTGCAGGCCATGTCCGGGCTGCCATCGCCGGGCTGATGTCGCGCGGGATCAAGCTTGCCGGGTTAATGGCGGACAGCATCTTTTCAAGCGACGGCGTCTATCCGGGCGCAAGCGGCTTCTTGAAAGAAGCCGTGGACGCGGTGAGGGCCGCGGGCGGGCTCTACATCGCGGACGAGGTGCAGCCGGGGTTCGGGCGGACCGGCGGTCACATGTGGGGGTTTGAGCGGCACGATGTCGTGCCTGATATCGTCATCATGGGCAAGCCCATGGGCAATGGTTTTCCGATGGGCGGGGTGGCGATCAAGCCTGATCTTCTGGCCGATTTCGGCGCGAGGGCGGGATATTTCAACACGTTTGGCGGCAACCCGGTGGCGGCGGCGGCGGGCCTAGCGGTGCTGGAGGCGCTGCAATCGGAAGGACTGCAGGAGAATGCGGAGGAGACCGGAACCTATCTTCGCGAAGGCATCTCGGCGCTCAGCCGAGAGACGGGGGAGATCGGCGACGTCAGGGGCGCGGGTCTTTATCTCGGCGTCGAATGCGTGGCCGGCGATGGCACTAAATCGCCGAACCCGATGCTCGCCGACCAGATCGTCAACGCGATGCGGGAGCGCGGCGTGCTCATCGGAACGGCTGGAATTCATGGCAATATTCTGAAGATCCGGCCGCCGCTCGCATTCCGGCGCGAGCATGCCGACATCTTCCTCGTTGCGTTCGCGGCTTCGGTCCGCAGTCTCGTGTGAGGGCGGAGGTCGACTATCGTACATTGGCAGCAGACGAGGGGGCCAATGATCGACGTCATCAATCCAGCGACAGAAAAGGTCTTCACCATAATTCCTCGGGGCACAGCAGAGGATGTCGATCGAGCCGTGTCTCGCGCGAAGATCGCTAGCGGCTTTGGAACTGGCGCGGATCGCCCGTGAGGTGTGACTGCCCGTCTTTGTGGGCCGTGCTTAAGCTGATCCCGCCACGTTGCCCACATCTTATGACTATAGGTGGTCCTTTGGATCTCTTTCCCGAGCTCGTCGACCCCGCCGCAATCGTTTGACACTAAACTCAAGAGCGCAAACGAAGTACGGGAGATGCCCGTCTACAGGGCTAAGGATGCAATTATCGATCGCGTTCTTGCGGAGAAGCGATTGCGGATGTGGTGACCGCAAATGGCCCTTAGCGCCTAAATGGAAATGTCTGCTTCCGAAAGTGGAGCGGACGCTCTGCGAGAAGGAAGTGTCCATTCGCTGATGTCAGGTTCGAAGTGAGGGCGCGCAACAGTCACAAATTGCTTTTTGTGGCGGAGGACCTCTGGCGGGGGCGGAGTCCAAGTATTTCAGCTGATTAGCAGCCGATCATCTCGCGCGCGTATTGATTTCGACTTGCGCCCCTGAGCTGAGACCCGTCTCTCCTCCAGTCACAGTGTGAATGCTGGGCTCAACCGCTTCCCAACGTGCCCTCATCTGGAAAGCATTTTGAGCTGGCGAACTCGATTATCGCGCCAACAGCTTATCGCTGGCTAGGTCTCCGGTCACGACGAGCGCAAAATCCTGGCCCAACTCTAGAATGTTTTGAGCCGTGACTTGAATAAGATAGCGGCCGGGAGCCGGATTGAGAATCCTTACGACCTCCACGTTATTGTCAACATCCGGGATATTGAGGGAATGCAGCAATCCGAAATTGCCGATGTGCTTTTTCCTATCCGGAGACTGCACAAACAAATTCAGATTGTTTTGAAGAGCTCGGCCTGGACGGTCCGTGTAGCATAAACAGATCCGCAAGGGTGCCTTGTTGCTTTGGACATCAATGACAAACCGTTTGAAGTCGCCCGACGATCGGACTTGTCCGTTTTGGTTCTGCCAATTGTCAACGTATGAAAGCACAAAAGCCGCGTTTTGCGCCGTTGGTATCGTGGTCGAAATGTCGATGCAGCCGAAACCCTGGTCGAAGTTGGCTGGGCCAGACTTATGGCTCTGGGTCGCATGGATTCCCGACAACCAGCGTGTTCCATTGATGAGTGTCGCCCGCAGCAATGCAGCTGACGGCTGATGGTGGCGCGAGTCGACATAGTACTGGCGCACCAGAGCGGCGCAACCCGACACCAAGGGGGCCGCCATACTTGTTCCGCCCATGTAGGCGTAATCCGGGTTGGGAGGGTACCCACCCCAGAAATTCCTGCTCGGCGCTGTTGAAGATCTGCATGAAAGGATATCAGTACCGGGGGCGACCACATCAGGCTTGATGCGTCGGTCGTCACAAGGACCTCGGCTGCTGAACCCGGCGATTTCTTCTGAAATCACCCGATATTGTCTCGCTTGACAGAGGAGGATAGGGATAGCTTGCGGCCCAGGCTGAGCCCCATGTTTGGGTGCTGAGCCACCGCTGGTTCGGTCACTCCGGCTCGCCCCGACGGTCAGGGCGTTTTTGGCGGTTGCCGGCGAACCGATCGAGAGCCAGTCAACGTAGCCCTTGGACGCGTTTCGCAGATTTGCACCGTCGCCTTCATTTCCCGCTGCGATGACTACAAGCATGTCCCTCTGTTGCGCAACGTATTCATCCACCTCTTCAGCGTTTGCTGTATAGGTCGACTGGGTGTTCGCCCCCCAGCTGTTGTTGTGAATTTTCGCCCCGTACTTATAGGCTTCGTCAAACAGGTCCCGAAGATCCAACGGTAGACCGCCGAGACCGCCCTGACTGTCCAAAAGAGATTGGAAGACAATCTTGGCAGCCGGCGCTGCACCGCGAAAGGCACCGCTGGAGGCCAAGCCGTTGCCTGCTGCGGATCCCGCAACATGTGTTCCATGACCATTGGGGTCGTCCGCGACCTGTCTCCTAAGTGGAAGTTTGGCGATGATGCAATTCGGCGAAAAGTCGGCATGCCTATCGTCAATGCCGGTATCGGCGATCCCGATGATCTGCCCCGTACCGTCATATGGGAGGTTGGTCGGTGTCGTGGCTGATTAGGTCCCTTCCGCCGGAGCTCACTGAATATGTTGAGCGCGGCTTTGAAGTGGCGGGCTCGCTGGCGAAGAGAAAGGGCGAGGAAGACAAGGGATTCCTGCTCGTGACCCGGTTGGGTAAGCAGATATCTCGCGGCTGGATAACGAAGCGAGTGACTGCGTGTACAAAGTTATTGGTCGGGATCGCTTTAAGTCCGCAGAAGCTCCGCCGAGCAACAGCAACTAGTATCAGCTCAAGCATGCCGGAGATGGCATACCTAGCTACACTGCAACTACAGCATTACGATCCCAGAGAGACGGAAGGTTATGACAAGTCGAGCGGGCTGTCGGCTGCGCTGGCGTTCGATGAAATGATGGAAGAAAAGTATTCTGTCGAACTCGAAGATGATGGACATAATCTGACTGACGACCAGTCAGCATGAATTCTGATCCGAAGAAGGGTTCTCGTAATGCGCTGGGTGCACTACGGCCGGTTTAGTACCGACATGCAAAGTCCGTCGAGTATCGAGGATCAGCTACGGGTCTGTCGACAGCGTGCTGAGCGGGAGGGCTGGGAGTTCGTGGCGGCATATGAAGATCGTGCTGTGACAGGCACCACGCATCTTCGTCCCGGTTATCAGCGACTTCTGCATAATTCGCGGACCGGAAAGTTTGACGTGGTAGTCGCAGAGGCAATCGATCGGCTGTCGCGAGACCAGGAGCACCTCGCCCACTTTTACAAGCACCTGTCGTTCAATGGTGTTCAGCTATTTACCCTGAGCGAAGGGTGGATCAATGAACTCCACATTGGCCTTGGTGGCACGATGGGCGCTCTCTACGTGCGCCAGCTCTCGGAGAAAACGCATCGGGGTCTGCTGGGCCGGGTTGAGGCTGGCAAGTCGGGTGGAGGAATTACATTCGGATACGACATGGTTCGCATCCCCAAAGCTGACGGGACATTTGAAGCTGGGGAGCGTCAGATCAACGAGACGGAGGCCCAAATCGTTCTAAGGATCTTCGAAGCCTACGCCAACGGCATGGCACCTCGGAAGATCGCATTCATGTTGAATGAGGAGGGAGTACCTGGACCTCGGCGTAAAGGCTGGGGAGCATCGACCATCCATGGCAATTCGGCACGCGGTGTTGGCATTCTAAATAACCAACTCTATGTCGGCCGGCTTGTCTGGAACAAACTTAAGTACGTCAAGGATCCGACCACCGGTAAGAGGCGGTCGCGCAACAACGATGCTGCAGGGATCGTTGAGAAGGATGTTCCTCACCTTCGGATCATCTCGGATGAGCTTTGGTGGCGCGTCAAGGCTCGACAGAAGAACGTATCTTTTACTGTCACCGGCGCAGCAAAACAGCCATGGGATCGCCGCCGTCCTCGCTACCTTATTTCCGGCCTTACCAAATGCGGCTGCTGCGGTGGCGGCTACGTCATGATCAGCAAGACGCACCTCGGTTGCGCAACCGCTCGAAACAAGGGCCTATGCTCGAACCGGCTTGCGATGTCTCGAGCGAAGCTTGAGGAGCTTGTCATCTTGGGGCTGAAACATCGCTTGATGGCTCCAGACCTTTTCAAGGAATTCTGCGAAGCATTCTTTGCCGAGGTTAACCGAGCCCGCTTGGAAGCAGGTGCCCAGCGAACATCGATCGAGGCTGAGTTGGCCAAACTGCGTCGGCGGATACGTCAGATCGTTGACGCTATCGGCGACGGTCACTCGCCCCGATCGCTGAAGGACGAACTGTTAGCCTTAGAAACCCGCGAGGACATTCTCCTCAGCCAGTTGGAAGTCGCCCCGCAGCCCAAGGTTCTGCTGAACCCTAAGATGGCGGAGGTCTACCGGTCGAAGGTGGCTGATCTGCAAGTCGCCCTCGAAAATCCGAAGTCGGGACCGGAGGCTGCCGAGGCCATTCGATCCCTTATCGAAAAAATCGTGGTGGTCCCGGTCAACAGCAAGGTCACTGTCGATCTTTATGGAGAAATCGGCAGCATTCTACGGTTGGCTGCCCGTAGTAAGAACCAAGATGCGGTCGCAACGTTAGTCGAGCAATTAGTGGTGGTTGCGGGGGCAGGATTTGAACCTACGACCTTCAGGTTATGAGCCTGACGAGCTACCGGGCTGCTCCACCCCGCGTCACCGACGGAGCCGAAACGAAACATGACCTTTGGGAGATCCGTTCGTCCGGAAGAAACGGCGTGGCCCCGATTGCCACTGCCGATGCAAAAGCCGCCCGGTCGGGCGGCTCGTGGGGCGTCCTATAGCATGTTTTTCACGTCTGTGAAGATCGATATGCGAGAGCCACCATCGTCAAGCCGCGACAGCTGGGAGGCGCCTATACATCGCACTGGCCGCTTGCACGCCGCGTTGACCGGAACGCGACTTTCCGGCGCTCCCCGCCTGCGCTAGAACACCCCGACAGGCCGAACCACCGGCTTGATTTTCCGTATGCACAGAGGGCCGCTGAGCTCTCCGCGGCCGGAGCATCACGGGACGAAAGCACGCAATGAACAAAGACGAACCGGCCGGGCGCGATCAGGCCCGGACTGCAACCGCCTCTGCGCGGCTAGAGGAGGCATTCGTCCTCCTGGACAACAGTTCAGGTCGTGGCGCACCGTCGCAGCTGTTTACGGCGCCAAAGGAGATCATTGTCGCAGATAGTCCCGAGGACGTTCCGGCCGCTTTCGCTCGGCTGGAATCGGGTCGTGCGGCGGGACTTCATGCGGCTGGGTTCTTCTCGTTCGAGCTTGGGTATGTGCTGGAGCCTAAACTCGCCCCCCTGATGCCGGTTGAACGTAAAGTTCCGCTGTTGTGGTTTGGGCTCTACGAGGCACCGAAGCTGTTGTCGGAGGCCGACGTCGACCGGTGGCTGTCAACTCATACAAAGAGCGGGAGCTATCAGTTCAGCAACGTCACCCGCGCGTGGACGAAGGACGAGTATGTTGCACGCTTTGAACGCGTGCAGGAGAAGATCCGCGCCGGAGACATTTATCAGCTCAATCTGACTTTCAAGGCGCGGTTCCGGCTCTCGGGTTCACCCCTCACGTTCTATCGCGATCTGCGGCAGCGGCAACGCGTGGCTTATGGCGGCATCGTGGATACGGGCGAAGTTACGGTGCTGACGGCCAGCCCCGAGCTATTCGTCGAAATGAAAGACCGCATGATCGAAACCCGGCCGATGAAGGGCACCTCCCCGCGTGGAGGAACGCCCGAGGCCGATGCGGCTGTGCGGCAGGTGCTTTCTTCCGATGTGAAGCAGCGCGCAGAGAATTTGATGATCGTCGATCTGATGCGCAACGACATCGGCCGCATTTCTGAAATTGGCAGCGTCCATGTTACCGATCTGTTCACGGTCGAGACGTATCGAACGTTACATCAGATGACGTCAGGCGTGCGCGCGACCCTGCTCGAGGGAATTACGCTGCTCGACCTGTGGCGTGCAATATTTCCGCCGGGTTCGGTCATTGGCGCGCCTAAAATCCGGGCGCAAGAATTGATCGCGGAATACGAGACAGAGCCGCGAGGCGTCTATTGCGGCGCCATTGGTTCGTTTTCGCCGGACGGGCAGGCGCTGTTCAATGTTGCGATCCGCTCGCCGATCATCTTCCGCGATGGCACGGGCGAAATGGGCATTGGCTCGGGGGTCGTGTACGACAGCGTGGGTGCTAAAGAGTACGACGAGTGCCTGCTCAAGATGAAATTTCTCACTGATCCGCCAAAGACGTTCGAGTTGATCGAGACACTGCTTTGGGAGCGGGAAGTGGATTCTGGCTGGCCGAACGGCATTTCGAACGGCTTGAAGCGTCGGCGCGATATTTTTCGTTTAAGTTTGATGAGGCAGCGGCACGCACCGCGCTGGAACGTGAGGTGGCAACGGCGGGGCGGGAGCATCCGCGGTTGCGCGTCCGGATGCTGCTGGCGGAGGATGGCCGCGTGACGGTGACTTCTGCGCCGATGCCTGCTCCTGGTCCGGATGCGGTGATGCGCTATGTCGTTTCGCCGACGCGACTTGATAGCTCTGACGCCTTTCTTTTTCATAAGACGACCCGCCGGGAATTGTACGATCAGGAGTGGAAGCACTACTCCGAAACGGAAGGGGCCGATGAGGTTGTCTATCTGAATGAGCGCGGTGAATTGGCCGAGGGCAGCCGGACGAACATTTTCATCGATCGAGGCGACGGTATCTTGCTGACGCCGCCATTGCCGGCCGGTCTGTTGCCCGGAGTCCTGCGCGCGGAGTTGATCGCAAAAGGACGTGCCGTTGAGCGCGTCCTTCAGCTCGATGATCTGACGTCGGCAAAGAAGACTTATCTCGGCAACTCGGTGCGAGGCCTGATCGTGGCGCGCCCGCTGCACTGAGCGGCGGCGGTGTATGCCAATGTTAATGCGGCGAGGCGGACGTTGCGCTGTCGTCCAACGGTGCGGACGCCATTTCAGTCTGCTCGTGTGACATCACCAATACGAAGATCGCCGCCAAAGTAATGGCAGTAGCCAACAGGATCTCTGCCGAGAACTTTCGTACGCGGTGGGTTGGCCTGGATATCGTCGTGCGTGTCTTCATGTGACGGATACTGGCGCGGTCTTTTTCGCTCGACCATCCACCTGTCTGTCGCGCGACAGTTGCGCACACATGTACTTGATTGCACGCAAAGAGTTTTCTTTGAACTGTGAGTTCAGATCCAACTTGGCAGACTTGTGGCGCAACCGTCGGTTAGAGGCCCCGCATGGTGCAGCCGAGGATCAGGATAAACTGGGCCAATAAAAGACCCACGATCATTCCCGGTCCCTGCAGCAGGGAGATCTGCGCATCGAAAAACCATACAAAAATGACCGCGACGGTCAGGATCACTGAGATCATGAACGTCAGGATGCCAGGTGCCTTCAATCCCATCGTGGTCTCCCCTTGCGGCCGGAACTTCAGCGCTTTCGCCATGTGTTGCCCCCCTCGGCCTCGAACATGCTGCGGTGCTTATAGCAGGACAGTCCCGGGGGTTACACGGGCGCGGGAACAACACTGTGGAGGAAATGTAGACGCGCCGACGCTGCCCGTGAGCAGCAGCGCTAGCTTTCGATCGGACTTGGGGAAGGGGCCGCAGGGCCCTTATCAGTATCCGAATGGGCTCCCGAACCGCCGCCCTTGGGCCTTGGACCCCGAAAAGCCCGGCGTAGAAGCAATAGCAGGATCAGCGATGCGAGGCCGGTCAGGACAACCAGGATCGGGTGTCGATGCCAAAGGATTTCGGGATGAACCTGGCCGTCCCATGCCAAGCGAACATCGTTCTGTAGAGCTGCCGGTGTGTCTGCGCCGTCGGAGCGGAGAATGATATCGAGCGCTGCACCCTGATTCTTGCTCGCAAGGACAGCGTCCCGAACCCGTCGGCGCGCCAAAGGCTTCAGGGAGGTAGGGTCTGATGCGACATGATTCAGCAGACGTTGTCTTGTCGGCGGGGGAAGGCCCGTGAGGTAGCCCGCAAATGTGGTGAGTTCGCCTTCTTCGAGCCCTCGGGCGGCTGCCGTCAAAACCTTCGGGTCGAGATCGAACAAGATGTCGCGGGTCGCCGGTGTCATGGCGATCAGGCGTTTGATCGCGACGGGATCGTCGAGAGAGACCACCCGTTCGAGGGATTGGGTGGTGAAATCACCCGGTTTGGCGCGCTGGAAAACTTCAAACTCAAGCACCTTATCGATGCGCGTGCCGGCGACCGCACTCCACGCCAATGCTGTTTCCAGCGAGCGGGTCTGACGGGCGATTTCCATTGCCGGCTCGGGCAATTTGTTAACGGCGAGATCGAGGGTGCCGTCGGATAAGCGTCGCATCACGCCAGCCTCGCCCTCGACGGGCAGGAGCAGGGCGGTGACCTCGTCGACGCGGGGCAAGACCTCGGGCCGCACGCGGTCCAGGAACCGGCGGAAATCCGCCTGTCTTTCTGCGAGATCGAGAACCATGGCGTGCGCAGCGCGGTACTCCTTCCAGATTTCGACAATACGATCGGAGGCGTGAGCGGCAATCTCGGTGACATGGTCGCGGATTTGGTCCGAGATAGAAGCGGCCAGTTCCTCTTGGACCTTTGCCTTACTTTCTGTCGATTTCAGTTCGTTGGCGATGATCGGGAGGACCCCATAGCGCAGGTCCCAAACATCTTTCGCAATCAACACGAGGCCTACGCCGCCTGCTACGACCGAGACGAGGCGGGAAAGAACGCTGCCCACAAGGCGCTGGCCGAGACGACCGGCCATATTGCCGATCTGGCGGCGCATGACGAGAATAGCTGCGCCTGTGATCCCGCCCGCGGTTTGATTGAGAACGCCACCCGCAGTGACGTCGCCGGCCGCTGTTTGTGTGCCGACTTCGAACTCTTTGCCGGCAGTGCCGGTGACGACGCCTGCAACGGTCGACCCGTAGCGAGGCCCCAAGAACGCTTTCATACATTCAATTGCCGGTCCGGCTGCATCGGAAGTCGCGATTTCGAGGCGACTGCCAATTCCGCGACCGACACCAGTGGCGAGATTTTCTATCGCCATCTGCACCGCTGGCGAGCGGTAGACCCGCTCTGTCAAAGCGATCGTCAACTCCCGGGCCTTGTTCTCACTGCCCAAAGAATTCAAGGAGGCTGCCCCAGCTCTGCTCGTCTTTGACAGCCTCGAATGCTTTATCGACCTCGGCGTCTATGGTGCGGCCCACGTCGAGCCGACGCCATTCGTCGGCTACGGCGGCGCGATAGTCGATCGTCGAGGTGCCGCGTGTGAGAGTGGCAGCGGTGATATCAAGAACGGCTTTGCGAAAATCTGCCTCGTTTGTCGTCTGGCAGGCAGCGTAATCGCCTGTGGGAGACGGCGGCGCGGCAAAGGCCGGGGCGATCGATCCGAAGAGAAGCGAGAAGACCGCCGTTACAGCGGCTGCATGCCTAGCCCTGTTCAACTCGCGCGCACTCCTGCTCGGTCCTGCGATTGGAGGTTAACTTCCATTTATAGCGACTGTTGTGGCCGGCCGCAGATATCTTTCTCCCGCTGAGAAACACTCTGGCCTAATTGGAGTTTGGGCCGCCCGTCCAGCATGGATACCTATAGCTGATTGTTCAGACTTATAGGAAATGGTGAGGGAAGACGAACGGCGGCTGTTAACCGATACGTCGCTGTTTGCGGCCGTGATGAGCAAAGCGCGATATCTTTTCGCCAGTCGTATTGATGACGGGGTAGGTACGGTGCGGGCGATGGGGCTTACTGGGGGCGTTGATGTGGAGGGGGAGCCGGCGTGTTTATCGCCCGGCCATGGGTTTCGTCATGATTTCGCCCTACCGAGCAACTCTGCGCATTGCGCGCGCGCCATGGGCCAGAAGTATAAATCGCACAGCAACCTGCTGATGATGCACCATATTTGCTCGTTTTGGGGAGCAGTAACCGCTTCGGCATCCCGTTGCGGCACACTGACCTATCGTCATATGTGGCTAGCCAAGCGAAAACCATACGGTCAGATTGCTGCGTCGCAGCAAACCAAGGTCCGAAACGGCGGCTGCCGGGGCGGAAGCAATAGGAAGAAGCCGATCGGCCCTCTCACTCAGAGTGGCCACGGTGAGCGTCGAGCAGAGGCATTATTTCAGGATGTGCTTGGCTTTGGCGTCGCGATCGGTTTAATTCGCTTTGTGCGGAGTGCGAGCATTCGTGGCTAACCAGATGAAAATAAAAGAAAAGTTCACCGGTTTCCGGGGAAGCTTGGTGATCCCGGGTGGTCGGGTGGGTGTGCTGCTTGTCCATTCTCTTGGAGGCAACCCGATCGAATTGCGCTTCGTCGCGCAGGGGCTCGCGCGCCAAGGTTACACCGTTTATTGCCCGCTTTTGCCAGGTTTAGGCGGTGGAACGGATGTTTCAGGACTGTCCACCTGGAAGGACTGGTACCGCGCTATCGAAACCGCGCATGACGATCTCAAAGCGCGTTGCGATACTGTGCTCGTCGGTGGCTTATCCGCTGGCGCCATGCTTGCTCTCCGGCTCGCCCGAGAGCGTCCCGACGAAGTCCAGGGCGTCATGCTGTTTGCCCCGACGATCTGGCCGAACGGCTGGGCTATCCCTAAGAGCTTCTACTTCTTCAAACTCGTGCATCAGAAGTGGTTCGCGCGGCTGTTCCATTTCCGCCAGCGCGCGCCCTACGGAATAAAAGACGAGCGCATCCGCAACTTCGTCATCGAGAGCTTCAAGAGCGACGAACGTCCGATTGAGGACCTGTTCGGCCGCGGCGGTGGCCTCGTGTTCGAGTTCAAGCAACTGGCCAAGGACGTTCGCCGTGGCCTGAAGCGCATTAAACAGGATGTGGCAATCTTCCATCCGCGAGAAGATGACCAGAGCGGCCTGTGGAACGCGCTGACGTTGCAACAGAACCTCGGCGGAATGGTGGAATGCACCGTTCTGGACGATTGCTATCACATGGTGACGCTCGATCGCCAACGGTCGGTCGTCGTGGACCGTGCTGTCGAGTTCGCCGTCCGCCTCACGCACAAGCTGCAGGAAAAGGCGGCAGTCAAGGAACTGCTCAAGGGGAAGGGCGTCGGCGAGTAATCGCTGAACCACCTCGATGAAATGACAAACGCCGCAGCGCAATTCGCTGCGGCGCTTTTGTTTCGAGGTTGCGTCTTAGCGAGCCGCCCAGGGCAAGGATTCACCACCCCCGGGGGCAGCCTTGGCAGAGCCGGACGCTGCTGCGTCACAGCGCGGAAGATCGACCGGAGCCCGGTTCCAAATGAAGCTTTTTGAAAGAAGCTTGATGCCTTTGTAGCCGGTCACCTTCAGCTGATCGGGACCTTGCAGCGTGAGTGTCACGTTGTACGAAGAGCCCGTCTTCGGATCGTAGATCCAGCCTTGATCCCACGTTCCTTCCGGCAGCTTCTGCACATCGCCGATGACCTGCAATCCACAGATCGGAGTCGTGCGTCGCGCGGGGTTGGGATTGTAGCGATCGACGAGCGGCTGACCCTCGGCGTTCACCGTGTCTTTGAGCCAGGCAATCCGGCCACACAGTTTGCTGCCGCAGGGCACGAGCTCAACGGCGCCCTTTCCTGTGTCGTCATACCAGAGGCCGGCTTCGAGAGGCTGTGCTCGTGCGGCGATGGTTCCGAAGAGACTGATGGCGAGGGTCACTCCCGCGAGCCGGATAGCTCCGACGAACGAGGGGTGCGATTGCGTCTTGGTGCCGCGTAACAAAGCATTCACCTTGGATAGTTGAGACATGGTGTACAATTAATGCCAGACCTTGGCGCGGGAAAGCGGCGAAAACAGGAACTTAACCGCTGACGGTCGGGCGGCAAGCTCCCGATAGCCGATCGGTCGCAACGCCTGAACACTTTTTCGCCAAAGCGCTTTGCACTTAACCTCCTGCGCCATTGGTAGTACAAAACGAACGCTCCGGTCGTGTGTGGGTTGCTGGAACGCGCGACCTCGAAAGCGCAGTTCGTAACCCGCGAGAAGTTTTGTAAGTGAGCCTGACGTCCAGGCCACTTGCAAACGGCCTATCCTGCATTCCGCCATCGGGGCGGACCCGAACCTGGAACCGCCTCTGCGATGATCTTGACACTCGCGTTCCGCAACCTCTTTCACGACCGCATCCGTCTGGCTGTGACGCTGGTGGGAATCCTGTTTTCAATCGTGCTGGTCGCCGTGCAGCTTGGCCTCTATCTCGGCTCGAGCCGCATGATCACAAACATGATCGAAAAGACGAACAGCGATCTTTGGATCACCACGTTCGGTGCCAAGAGCTTCGAGGAGGGCGGAATTCTGCTCACTCCGGGCCAGCGGCATCAAGCCTTGGCGACGCCGGGAGTGAAAGCGGTCATCCCGATGGTTTCCGCGTTCGCTGAATGGCGCAAGCCCGGTGGTGGATCGACCCGTGTCGCGGTCGTGGGCATCGACGCAGAGGACGGAGGCCTGGAACCCTGGAACCTCGTTGAAGGGACGTGGGATGATATCCGCGCGCCTGACGCTATCGCCGTCGACAGGTCCTACTTGAAAGATCTTGGCATCGAGGGGATCGGCAGCACGGCCCAGATTGCTTTGGGGCGCATTCGAGTCCGTGCTCTGACCGACGGCATCAGGTCATTCACTCAGTCACCCTACGTGTTTACGCCGCTGCAACGGGCGCGCAATCTTCTCAACCTGGATGGCGAGAAGGGTGACAAGAGCACGTTCTTCCTCGTGCAGCTTCAACCTGGAGCCAATCTGGAAACGGTTCGCGCCGCACTGCAGGAACGGCTTGAAGGTACGGACGTTCTGACAAAGGCCGAGTTCCGCGACCGCAGTCTGGGTCAGTGGCTGTTTAAAACGGGTGCCGGTATTGCGCTCATCGGCGGGGCGCTGCTCGGTATTCTCGTTGGTACAGTCATCGTGGCGCAGACGCTGTATTCCAGCACCAAAGATCACATCAATGAGTTCGCCACGCTACGTGCGCTGGGCTCATCGGGTTCCTATATCCACAAAGTGATTTTGGCCCAGGCGGGTCTCAGCGCGGTCATAGGCTACAGTCTTGGCATGATCATCGCGCTGGTGATCCTCTATCTGAGCCGCAATTCGCCGCTTCCGCTGGTGATGACGCCGGGCCTGGCGTTCTCGCTTTTCGCACTGACACTGTTCATGTGCGCAATTTCAGCGGTATCGGCCATCGTCAAAGTTACAAAGATTGATCCAGCCACGGTGTTCAGCAGATGACGAACGAAACTCCCGTTCTCGAAGCCAGGGACATCGTCAAGGAGCTCGGCAAAGGCGCCGGCAAGGTGATGGCTCTGAAGGGTGTGAGCCTCAAGCTCGTGCCGGGCGAACTGACCCTGCTAATGGGGCCTTCCGGCTCGGGCAAAACCACCCTTTTGTCGATACTCGGGTGCATTCTTTCGCCGACCTCCGGCGACGTCCGTATCGCAGGCCACACGACGTCCGGTCTTGGACCTGAGGAACTCGCGGAGCTGAGGCGTAAGCACATCGGCTTCATCTTCCAGAGCTACAATCTGTTTCCGACGCTGAACGCGGTCGAAAATGTTCGTATCGCCCTGGATGTTCTCGGACAAAAGGGTTATCCGGCCGCGGCGCGCGCCGAAGAGGTGCTGCGCGAGGTGGGACTGGGCCATCGCCTGCAAAACTATCCCAGCAATCTTTCGGGCGGTGAGCAGCAGCGCGTGGCCGTGGCCCGCGCAATCGCGGCATCGCCGTCCATCGTGCTCGCCGACGAACCGACCGCGGCTCTCGACAGCGAGAACGGCCATGCGGTGATGGCGCTGCTGGCGCGTATCGCCAAGGAACAAAACCGAAGCGTGCTGGCCGTCACGCACGATCCGCGCACGCTTGGATATGCCGATCGCGTGGTGCGGATCGAAGACGGCAAGATTGTCGGCGAAGAGCGCCGGCCTGAGGGTGTCAACTCGCCCGAAATCACCGATTTGACGAAAAAGAGGCGTAAGGCAAATGCTTAAAGTCGATCCGACCGTTCAGACGCTGACGGTAGCGGGCATCATCGCGATCGCACTCAGTGTGTTGATCAACGGCACGCTGTCTTCGCACAGCCAGGATAAACCGACCACGCAAATGGCGGCGGCCGAGACGGGGGTTTCCGCGAAGGGATCATGGGCGGCATCCGCGACCGGCCGGGTAGAGCCGAAAGAGGGTGAGATCCGGCTCGTTTCGCAGGCACCGGGTGAAATCCTCGAGGTAATAGCGAAGACTGGCGACAAGGTTCAGTCAGGTGATCTTTTGGTGCGGCTCGATGACAGCGACGCCCAAGCGAAGCTGACCGCCGCGATTGCGGAAGAAGCCGTGCGCGTTCTGGAGCGCGATGAGGAACTGGCCAAAGGCCCGGCTCTAGACCGGCGCAATGCCGAGGATGCGGTATCGAACGCCGAGCGCTCGGTTTATGCGGCACAGACTTCTCTCGACGATATTGCACGGAAAGTTCGCGGCGGGCACCTCGACTGCGGATGAGCTCAATTCTGCGCGGAAAAAGCTTTCCGAAGCTCAGGCTAAGTTGACGGAAGAGCGGGCTGCTCTCGCGAAGGTTGCTGCACGCGCTGACATGCCGTTGCCGTCGCGTTTGGAATCGTCTCTGACGCTTGCGCGCTCGGACGTCACGCAGGTCCTCAATGCAATCGAGCGTACGCGTGTACGTGCGCCGGCTGACGGAACGGTTTTGAACGTCTGGGCAAAGCAGGGCGAAGTCGCGGTCACATCACCGGAAGCGCCGCTGGCGCTGTTTGGTGATTTGGGGTCGCTGCGCGTTCGCACCGAGGTGGAAGAGCGGGACGTAACCAAGATCCGGGTGGGTCAGAAAGCTGTCGTCAAGGCCGACGCCTTCGGTGCCCAGGAGTTCACGGGTGTGGTGACGTCGATTGCGCCGGCGCTCGGTGCGCAGCGGATAACGTCACGCGGTCCGCGGCGTCCGAACGATGTCGAGGTTCTCGAGGTGATGGTGGCGCTCGATGGGCAGCCGCCACTGCTCACGGGGATGCGTGTCGACGTCTTCTTCAAATCAGACGCGGCGTCGTAACGAACGCACCTGAATGAGAGAGATAAAAAGCGCGGGGTTGCTCCCCGCGCTTTTTTCATTGGCGGGTTTGTGCGCGATCAGGCAGCGGTGCTCTTCGCGGTGGCGTCGACCTGACGGGCAAGATCTGGGTCGATGCCGAGGGTTGCAGCCAGTTCGGCAAGGAAACCGGTTTCGGAAGCATTGTCGCCGTCGATAGCAATGCGCGCGGCGGTGTAGACCTGCAAGGCTTCTTCGGCGGAATTCACGCTGGCCGCTAGCGAGGCTGCTGTTGCTGGACTGCGCAGTTCCTGTTCCAGGAAGGCTTTGGCTTCGGGGCTTGCTGCGGCTCCACCTGCGGACTCGACGATGCGCATGTACTCGCGATCGTCGATGCGGCCGTCGGCTGCGGCGGCTGCAATCATGGCGCGAATAATGTGCATCGCGGCGTCATTGGAAATCGCAGCAGGCTCGAAGCCCGATCCAGCAGGAGCTTCCGTCGCGGCGTTCTGCGGTCCGGTGATCAGCGGTTTCCCGGCTTGATGGTTCTGATAGGCCTTATAAGCAAGGCCGCCAATGAGGGCCAGAGCACCGAGCTTGACAGCGCCGGTCGTCACCCCGCGGCCGGTTCGTGTTCCAAGGAGAATAGCTCCGAGACCACCCAGCACCGCACCTGCTCCGAGCTGGTTCTTAGCCATCAGCTCCTTGACCTGCGCGAGCAGTTCTTCGGGCGACTTGCCGCCGGTAGCATTGGTGACGGCATCGCGAGCACCTGTCGCATCGCCGACCTTCGCCGCGCCCTCCTTCACGCCTTGCGTCGCCTGACCGAAAGCCTTGGTCAGGGTATCCACGAGTTCAGCACCTGATGGGCCACCAAACTTGACCGCCTGCTCCTTCACCTGAGCAAGGATCTGATCGAGATTGGCGCCGCCTGCTCCACCAGAGATATTGCGGACGATGTCCGCTAGGCCGCCTTGCCCTGAACCCGCGCCTTGGCCGCTTGGAGACTGCACGGCGGCTGCGATTTGCCCGAAGAGGTCGGCGAGGCCGCCGCCTTGCGCGCCGGTACCGGTCGTAGACGTGGCCGAACGCTGTGAACTTCCAGAAAGCTGCTCAAGGAGGGCTTTGGCGTCGAACATGGCAATTCCTTTCAATGCGCTAGGGGGAGACCTGGTCCGATATAGGGGCCGGGTGCCGGGTCAGCAATGGAGGGAGGTCATCAGCCTTACTCTGCTGCAATGCGTCCGCCGGTGTGCGGCAGTGGCTGAACCGATTCAGCGGCACGCGGAGGAACGCGAGGCGTTTCGTCGATCTCTTCGTCGCCTTCATCTGTGGCGTTGGGCTGGAAGATAAAGGACATCAGCCACGTCACGCCACGGGAAAGGTCGTCCATCACGGAGAAAAACGATGGCACGAACACGAGCGACAGGATTGTCGAAACGAGAAGTCCGCCGATGACGGCGATGGCCATTGGCGCGCGGAACTCGCCGCCGTCGCCAAGTGCGAACGCGCTGGGGAGCATGCCCGCAGCCATGGCGATCGTCGTCATCACGATGGGGCGTGCGCGCTTGCGTCCGGCTTCGAGAAGAGCCGTGGTCCGTTCTGTGCCGCGTGCAATTTCTTCGACCGCGAAGTCGACGAGCATGATCGCGTTCTTCGTCACGATGCCCATGAGCATGAGGAGGCCGATATAAACCGGCATGCTGATCGGGTTGTTGGTTGCAATGAGCGCGATCACGACGCCGCCGAACGACAGCGGCAGCGAGAGCAGAATGGTGATCGGCTGGAAGACGCTGCCAAAGAGCAGGATGAGCAGGCCAAGCACGATCATCAGGCCGGTCCCCATGGCTGTGATAAAGCCATTGGCGACCTCGTCCTGAATCTCGGCATCGCCGGTCGCAAGCAGGCGCACACCTTCGGGTAGACCGATCTTTTCAACCTCGGCAACGAAAGCTTCTCGAGCACTTCCAAGTGCGAAGCCCTTCACGAGATCCGCGCCAAGCTCCGCACGGCGCTCGCGATCATAGCGATCGATGGCGCTTGGTCCGCGGCCAAATGAAATGTCAGCAACGGCAGAGAGGGGTATCGATTTGCCGGCGGCGTTGGTGAGGCGAAGGTTCGCGATGCGCTGCAGGTTTTCGCGCGCGTTCTCTTCAACCTGTACGCGGATGGGGATCAGGCGGTCGCCCGAGGTGAACTTGGCGAGATTAGCGTCGACATCGCCGATGGTGGCGACGCGAACTGTTTCGGCGATCTGATCGGGCGTGATGCCCAGTACGGAAGCCTTATCGAGTTGCGGGACGATGCGGATCTCTGGCCGGTCGAGAGCTGATTTGGAAGCTACGTTGAAGAAGCCCGGCAACTGCCGTACGGCGGTTTCCACCTTCGACACGCCTTTTGCCAGAGCATCACCATCGCGCGAGAGTAGCGAGAACGAGAGTTCCCGCTCGCCGCGTTCGTTAACGAACCAGGCGCGCACGTCGGGAACGTCGGCAATCGTGGCGGACAGGATTGCCTTCAGTTCCTTCTGCGGTTTGTCGCGCTCGGTCTTGGGCACGAGGCGAACGTTGACAGCGGCGCGTCGTACTTCGAGCGTACCGGTCGGTGAGACGCCGCCAAGAACGAAGACGCTCGCGACTTCAGGAATATTCTGGAGACGGCGCGTGACTTCGTCGGTCATGATACGCGTGTCTTCGAGGCGGGCGCCGGGTGGAAGTTCGGCGGAGATGACGACGCGGGATGTATCTTCGTCCGGGATGAAGCCCGTGGGCAGCATCGCGGTCGCATAGATCGAACCTGCGAATACGCCCATGCCGACGATCAACGTGACGTAGCGCCAACGAAGTGTTGCTGCGAGGAAGTGGACGTAGCCGCGCATGATTGGCCCGCCCTCCATGTCGTGGGGAGGGACGGGACGCATCAGATAAGCCGCCATCATAGGCGTTATGAGGCGCGCGACGAGCAATGAGAATAAGACTGCCACCGCGACGGTCAGGCCGAACTGACGGAAGTACTGGCCGGCCACACCGCCCATGAAGGAAACTGGGGCAAAGATGGCGACGATCGTGAGCGTAATGGCGATCACGGCGAGGCCGATCTCGTCGGCAGCTTCCATAGCGGCGCGGTAGGGTGATTTGCCCATTCGCATGTGGCGGACGATATTCTCGATCTCGACGATGGCGTCGTCGACCAGGATGCCGGTCACGAGGGTGATTGCGAGCAGAGAGACGAGGTTCAGCGAAAAGCCCATGAGGCTCATCGCCCAGAACGTGGGAATTGCGGATAACGGGAGGGCAATGGCCGTGATCAGGGTGGCGCGTGAGTTGCGCAAAAAGAGGAACACGGTGATCACCGCGAGGATGGCGCCTTCGATCAGCGTGGTCATCGCAGCTTCGTAATTGCCGCGCGTGTAAGAGACGGCATCGTCGATTTTGCTGAGTGTGACTTCGGGGTAGCGCTTATCGAGTTCGGCCAGCCGCTTTTCGACGGCGTCCGCGACCGAGAGTTCGCTTGCGCCTTTGGAGCGGAATACGGAAAACGACACGACGGGTTGACCGTCCAGGCGGGCAAACGAGCGGGCCTCTTCCGCGTCATCAAGCACGCGCCCAAGATCGGAGAGGCGAACATAGCGGCCACCGGTGATGGCGATTTTCGTCTCTGCCAGCTCGGCGACGGTCTTGGCGCCGGCAAGTATACGGATCGCCTGTTCTTGCTGGCCAACTTCGCCTCGGCCGGAACCGATATCGACGTTGGTGGCGCGGATCTGGCGGTTTACGTCGGCTGCAGTAATGCCGTACGCCAGGAGCCGGTCTGGATCGAGGAGTACGCGAATCTCGCGTTTGACACCGCCGTAGCGTTCGACCCGACCGACGCCCTTAACGACAAGCAATTCGCGCTTGATGACATCATCGACGTGCCACGAGAGCTGTTCGAGTGTCATGCCGGGCGAGACGGCGGCGTAGGCGAGAATGGCTTGGCCTTCGACGTCGATGCGCTGGATGATGGGCTCGTCGATCGTGCGGGGCAGTTCGGGCCGGATCTTCTCAATCGCATCTTTAACGTCATTCAATGCGCGGTCGGTATCTATCTCCAGGCGAAACTCGATGGCCGTGGTGGAGACGCCGTCACTCAAGGACGTGATCAGATGCTTCACGCCGGTGATGTTAGCGACCGAGTCTTCGACGATTTTGGCAACTTGAGTTTCCAGTTCGGCCGGTGTCGCGCCGGACTGATTGATCGTCACCTGCACAAGGGGGATATCAATGTTGGGGAAACGCGTGACCGGGAGAGCCTTGAAACTCATGATGCCGAGAAAAAGCAGCACCACGAACAGCAGGATCGCCGGGAGAGGCTTGCGGATCGAGTAGGCCGAGAAATTGATGCGCGATTCTTGCGAACTCATCGTGCGTCACTCACAGTACGTGTGTCGGTTTCGACGGGGCGTACGATATCGCCATCCTTGAGGAAGGTGCCGGCACGAGCGATGACGCGGTCACCTTCCGCCAACCCCTTGCGAACCTCGACCAGCCCGCCGGTCGACAGCCCGGTTTCAATTGGTCTTTCGCGGACAGTGTCGCCGTCGAGCACGAGTGCGGTGGACGTGCCACCGGACGTGCTTACTGAGGAGACCGGCACTGCTAGCCCGCGTTCGCGCGCAGTTTCGATCTGACCGCTGGCGAAGGTTCCGACACGCAAGCGGCGGTCGTTGCCGATGAAGATGCGGACGCGGCCGAGCCGGGTGGTGTTATCGACCTCGGGCGAGACGAGTCGGACCGTTCCGGTGGCGGTGGTGCCATCGGCGATGGTGATGGTGACGGTCTGGCCAGCCTTGAGTTTTCGGACTTGAGACTCGCCGACATCGGCGTCGAGTTCTATCTCGCCTTTTTCAATGATGCGGAACATCGGATCGCCCGCGGCAACTCCGACTGCGGTCGCGATGCCACCAACGTGAGCCGAGCGGCGGCTGATAACGCCATCGACTGGCGCGCGGACGTCCGTGCGCGAGCGGCGCCAATCCAACTGCTGCCGCGCTGCTTGGAGCTGCACCAACTCGGCTTCGGCCGCTTTCTTCCCCCCTTCGGCGGAGATCAGGAGCGCTTGCAGCGACCGCTTGCTGGCCGTGCGTGCGTCGAGCGTGCTTTCTGACAAGTATCCTTGCTGCGAAAGCGGTTTGGCTCGATCGAGCTGAGCCGTCGCTTCGGTCAGTCGCGCTTGCACTTCCGAAATCTGGCTTTCGGCTTGAGCGATGGCGGCCTTGCTGCGATCGATATTGGCTGCGTTCTGGGCCAATTCGCTGTCGAGCGTCACGGTCTCGAGTACGGCCAGGATGTCGCCCTTCTTTACTTCATCACCCTGATCGGCACGCAGTTCCGTGATGCGCAGTCCTTCAACCTCCGGCGCAACCAGAACGTCCTCGCGGGCCACCAGCGACCCGGTGACGAGCACCGTCTCGACGAAGTCGGCCGAGGTAACCCGACTGACTGTGACGGACGGGGGCGCCACGGTCGCCGCCTTTTCCGTCTTCGCGGTGCGATGGGTGACGATGTCCAAGACAGGCTTATAAACGCCGGTTCCCCAGACAACGGCAGCCACAGCGGCTGCAATGCCAAACTTGATTATTTGCGAACGGGTCACTCTGCAGCCTCCTCGACGGTCGGCCCGACGGGGCGGCGTCCTGCGGGTTGTTCTACGGGGTTCAAGAGCTGGCGAATGACCTCGACCACGTCAGGTATGGTCTTCGCCATGTCGAAATTACGATCAACGGCGCTGCGCCAAAAAAGGCCGTCACCGATGACCATGAAAACGCGTGCGAGAGCAGCAGCATCATGTTTGGGGCGGATGCGGCCTTCGTCGATCATGCGCTGGAAGAGCTGTTCGAAACTGGTGCGTACGAATTCGTCGACAGAGCGGTGGATCTCGCCGATGTGGGCGTTGCGCGTCGATTCCAGTCCAATCTCGATGGACATAACGCGGCGGTGGGCTTCATCTTCGACGAAGTACGCCTCACCGATCGCGGCAAGTGCTGCAAAGAAATCTGATGCGCCCGCGAGCTGTGCGAAGCGCGCCTGGAACTCCTGCCGGTCTCGCTCGGCGAGGCCCGCGATCAAATCTTCTTTGGATGCGAAGTAAACATATAGCGCGCCAGGAGAGACGCGCGCCTCGCGGCAGATGTCCTGCATGCTCGTGGCGTGAAAGCCCGAGTGCGCGAACCGGCGCTCGGCGGCTTCAAGAATATGATCCCGGCGGGCGCGCTGCGTGTCGGGTTTTAATTTCGGCATGTGTCATCAACTCTGGACAAAGAAGACTGTCCGCTCGGTTTTGCAGCGTAGGCTGAGAACTGACTTTTCGCAAAACGAACGATCGATTTTTTTGGATCATATGGAAAACGGCTAGCGCGTCAAGCAGAACGAACGTTCGTTTTGTTACAGCTCGGCCGTTCGGACGTGTTGGTGTTGTAGTCGTTGTCGACTGCAGTGTGGATGCATGCGCAACGTTATCGCGATGGTTCGCTCATTCTCGCTCGAAACAGGGCCGCCGAGGATTAGTATCGTGTGGTGCCCAGCGGTTCAGCGCTTGCAGGGATAACCGGTGAAAATACAGACGGTGCCGCCTTCAGCCGTAATGCATCGCTCTTCGCTGGTTTCGGCGTTGCCCCAATTGGAAAAGTCGGTTCCGAGGGTGGGGGTGACGCGAACCTTGCGGCGCCAGTTGGCGCGGGCTTTCGTTTTGGCGAGCCAAAGGAAGGGGCGGGTTCGCCACGCGCCGAGACGGCGGCGTCGCTGCAGGTCTTGGAAGCCTGTGCAGGGGCGACGGCGACGATGGCCCATCGAAATGATGAGGGCGGAAGTCACAGTGTTGGGAAGCATAAGGATCCAGCGGCAATTTCTCTTGTGCGAGCTTAGCTGGAATCGCTGCGGGACGGATATGGAAGATCACGAGAAGACGGTGAACTTCACGATGCCGGTTAGAACTGCGTCAGCCAGTTCAAGGTGGCATAGGGTTCGGGATCGGCATTGCCGGCAGCTTGAAAACTGCCACCGGAGATGCCGCCGGATAAGGAGAGTTCCCCACCGTCCCACGTGTAACGGAGAAAAAGGCCGGCGCGCGTGTAGTCGAGGAGGTGTGTTTCTTCGTCGGAATAACAGCCGGCACTATCGTCCCAGCCGAGGTCGCAATCGCTTTGATTGTCGAGGTTGAGCCAGCCTTCAAGGCCAGTGCTGATCGATGGCGTGATGTAAGCGCCAAGGCGGGCGCGGGCATTGCGCGTATCATGTGCGGTGCTCCAGGAGGTATCGAGAGACGCAAACCCGATATTTCCAATGTCGAGCCAGAGTTCGAGCACGCCCTTGAAGCCGATGTCGTCGCCTACGACAAGGTTTTCCGGGTCGAACGGGGTGATGTTGTGGGCGATGTACGAGAGGCCGCCGAAAGCTTTTGCTGTGAGCGGGCCGAAACGTTCGAGGTAGCCGACGAGCGCGTCGCCGTAGTAGGTCGCAGCCGAAAACGACTGAATATCCGAAGTGGGCGTCGTGCTCCGGTTACCTGAATACTGATAATTGCCATAACCACCGGCGAGGCGGACGCGCCAGCCGGGTTCGTGGATGTGGCCAAAGGGTGCGACGGTGATGCCGGAGTAGACGAGCCAATTGTCCTTGGCCACGTCGACGCCGGACCAGGTCTCTCGCCATTTCCAAATGTCGCGCCATGGGGGGCGGGTTTCTTGGGCGGCCGCCGACAGGGGCGTTAGCGACAGGAGGGCTGTGGCTAGGGCTGTCCAGAGGACGAACCTAGACCTTGCACCATTCGGTACTGGAGAACGCCCCCGCATTCGCGAACTCGACGCAACACTGACGATCGAGAGTTTCGCGCGGGTGATCCGTGGTCAAATTAAAATTAACCAAAAAATGCATTATACATCATAGGGTTGCGGCGTTTCTATTGGTTCTATTATAGGTTGAGGAGGTCTAATGCTGCGGTGCGGGGCGCAGACTCACGAGATTTTGGGTTGAGATTTTTCCAATCGTAACAAAATACCGCCTATACCGGCTCTCAGAAGAAGAGCAGCGTTCGTTGTAACGAGTGCACAAGAGGTTCGCGCGTCATGGACAAGCCCTCCCCCAATAATCCGCATGTGCATGATTGGCTCGGAACGCAAAGTTTCGAGCCCAAGAGCTTTGAAAATCCGTTTGATCCCAAGCAGATCCTGGACGGCATGTCGGCGGGAATGGGTCCGATGAAGGCGCTGACAGTGCAGCAGATGGAACTGCTGACGCTGATCAGCCGCCGGGCGCAGGCCTATCTTGGCATTCCGCAGCGCCTCTCGCGCTGCCGGACGCACAGTGATCTCGTGAACGAGCAGATGCGGTTCTGGCAGACGGCGACGTCCCAGTATCAGGATTCGACCTCGCGCATTGCGAATGCTTGGAGCGAACTGTTCCAAAATTTGCCGCAGGCGGGTCGGGGCGCGGGTGGGACGACGAATAGCGTGTCGTTCCCGAAGAAGCCCGAAACAGGGCGCGATCGCACGGCCGATCTGATCCGGATGCCTGGCGCGAACACAAGAGTGAGCTGACACAGGTCTCGTCGGGGAGCGACGCATTCAGGGCAAAGCGGCGAGTGCCTGGCTGAAACCATTCAGCGACAGTGGGATCCCGATCCCTGCTTCCTCTGTTTGGAAGATAATGAAAATTGCGGTTTTGCCGTTCGAAAACTGGTCGATCAGCTTATCGTCGAGCGTCACCTGCGCGTAGCAGGCGAACGTATGGCAGCGCAGAAACGGCGCGTGACCCACGTCGATGTCATCAATCTTGAGGCCTATGCCCGGCGGAAGGAGCACGCCGACAGGTGCAAACACGCGCAGCACCCGCATGCCTTGTGAGAACTTCTGAAAATAGACAGTCAGTCCGACGTTCGGGCGATCTTCCGCCGTGACGCTCTGGACGAGCGCACAGACCTCGTTCTTGGCGCCCGCGGGCGGGGGTTTGCAGACGACTTGCCAATCACCGTGCTGTGCTTTGACGGTGCCATCCGCCATCTCGGGCGCTTTGGAATCCTGCGCGCGGGCAGGTGCGCTCACCAACACGGATCCAATGAGGGCCAGGGCCACAAGAGGGATCGCAAGGGCTCCGCGCAGCGATCCGGGGACGCCGAACTTTGGCGCTGCAACACGACAGAGAATTTTGAATGGCATGGAGACATCTATCTCGGGGTGGAACGGCGAAGGAGACGCGACACGGGCGCACAGGCAGAGCCCGAAGGTTGCGCCGCAGTGTCAATGGCTACGGCTTCGGTCGTACGCGTGTGATGCGTGGTTCGCTCAGGAAAAAGGCCGAAACGAGACAATTTCAACAGTTTAGATCGGCTGTTACCAAAAGGGTCAGTTCAAACGATGACATGCCGAGTATGGATGACTTCGTGCGGGAAATTGCCGCAAAAAACTTGACTTAGGTGCGCGATCCCGGTTGTTCTGTCTTTGACGAAGGGGAAGATCGTCACACTTGGATGATGGCTGCTCAGCGAAGATATCGGCTTGTCTTTGACCACCGATAATGACCCTGGCGCTAACGGCTTTAACGGGACGCACGCTCGGCTCGTCATTGGCCGTCTCGCGCCGCAACGGGTCTAGCCACTCACCGCACTCGGGATTGAAGTCTCGAGGAAGGACACCTCCCCTTTTCGATCATGAGGTCCGGCCAGAACCGGGCTGATCTGGGGAGCGCTTGGAATGACGACGACACGTCCATGGACATTGCTGGGTCTGGTGGCCATCGCGGCCTGGGCCGCGATCGGGTTCGCCGGTTCGCCTGCCTTTGCGGCGCAGGGATATGCCACGCCGGGCCAAATCGGGCTGCCGGCTCCAGCGACGGAAGTTGCTCGTGGAATCAATGAATTTTATGACTTCGTGAACATCATCATCATCGCGATCACGCTCTTCGTACTGGGGCTCATGATCTACGTGATGGTTCGGTTCCGTGAGTCCAAGAACCCGATCCCGTCGAAGACGACCCACAACACGCTACTGGAGGTGGCCTGGACGGTCGTGCCGATCCTGATCCTCGTTGCGATCGCGATCCCGTCGTTCAAGCTTCTGATGCTGCAGTATACGTATCCCAAGCCCGACGTGACGATCAAAGCGATCGGCAACGCGTGGTTCTGGGAGCACGAGTATCCGGGCACGACGCCCGAGGACAAGACCTTCACCGTCACGTCGAACATGCTGTCGGATGAAGAAGTCGCCGAGAAGGTCAAGTCGGGCATTCCCACGCCGCGCCTGCTGGCGGTGGACAATGAGATCCTGGTGCCGGTCAATAAGGTCGTGCACATGCTCGTCACATCAAACGATGTGATCCACAACTGGACCATTCAACCGTTCGGTTCGAAAATCGACGCCGTGCCGGGCCGCCTGACGGCCACGTGGTTCCGTCCCGAGTATGAAGGCGTGTTCTATGGCCAGTGCTCGGAACTGTGCGGCATGAACCACGCTTTTATGCCGATCGCGGTGCGCGTCGTGAAGCAGGAGACCTTCGATCAGTGGACGGCGGCCATGAAGGCGGGCGACCGCAAGAAGGCCAAGGAGATCACCGATCGCGTGGCGTTGGATCATGCCGGGATCAAGTCGGTGGCGGACGCCGCCGAGCCGCAGCGCTGAACTGAATCGCTGGAGCAGCGGCGGGAGGCCGCGCTCGAGTATCCGTTACAGGACCACGAATACAACCCGAGACGAAAAGGTCTAAGACCATGGGTAGCACTGCGGCACACGCCGATCATCACGACCACGCACCGACCGGCATTCGCCGTTGGCTTTTCTCCACGAACCATAAAGACATCGGCACGCTCTACTTCATCTTCGCGATGATCTCGGGCGTCATCGGCGGCGCGCTCTCGGTGGGTATCCGCCTCGAGCTGCAAGAGCCGGGGATGCAGTATTTCGCCAACGCGCATCTCTACAACGTGTTCGTGACCGGCCACGGTCTCATCATGGTGTTCTTCATGGTGATGCCGGCGACGATGGGTGGATTCGGCAACTGGTTCGTGCCGCTGATGATCGGGGCGCCGGACATGGCCTTCCCGCGCATGAACAACATCTCGTTCTGGCTGCTGCCGATGGCGCTGACGTTGCTCGTCATCTCGATGTTCGTCGAAGGTCCGACGGGCATGAATGGCGTGGGCGGCGGCTGGACGATCTATGCGCCGCTGTCGACTTCGGGGCATCCCGGTCCGGCCATGGATTTTGCGATCCTGGCGCTGCACCTCGCGGGTGCGTCGTCGATCCTGGGTGCGATCAACTTCATCACCACGATCTTCAATATGCGCGCGCCGGGCATGACGCTGCACAAGATGCCGCTGTTCGTGTGGGCCGTGCTGATCACAGCGTTCCTGCTGCTTCTGTCGCTGCCGGTTCTGGCTGGTGCGATCACGATGCTGCTGACGGATCGCAACTTCGGCACGACGTTCTTCAATCCGGCCGGCGGTGGCGATCCGCTGCTGTACCAGCATCTGTTCTGGTTCTTCGGCCATCCGGAAGTCTACATCCTCATCCTTCCGGGCTTCGGCATCGTCAGCCACATCATCGCGACGTTCTCGCGCAAGCCGGTGTTCGGCTACCTCGGGATGGCCTATGCGATGGTCGCAATCGGACTTGTCGGGTTCATCGTGTGGGCGCACCACATGTATGCGGCCGGTATGAAGGTGAACACGCAGGCCTATTTCGTGTTCGCGACCATGGTGATCGCGGTTCCGACAGGCGTGAAGATCTTCTCGTGGATCGCCACGATGTGGGGTGGCTCGATCCAGTTCCGGCTGCCGATGATCTGGGCGCTCGGGTTCATCTTCCTGTTTACGGTCGGCGGCGTGACGGGCGTGATGCTCGCGAATGCCGGCGTCGACCGCGCGCTGCATGACACCTACTACGTGGTGGCGCACTTCCACTACGTGCTGTCGCTCGGCGCCGTGTTCTCGATCTTTGCGGGCTGGTACTACTGGTTCCCGAAGATGAGCGGCTACATGTACTCGGAGTTCTGGGGCAAGCTGCACTTCTGGACCACGTTCGTGGGCGCGAACATCCTCTTCTTCCCGCAGCACTTCCTGGGTGCCGCCGGAATGCCGCGCCGCTACGCCGACTATCCGGATGCCTATGCGTTCTGGAACGAGATCTCGTCGGTCGGTTCGTACATCACGGCCCTGGGCACGATCTTCTTCTTCACCGGTCTGGCGGTTGCTTTCGCTCGCAAGGAGAAGGCTGCCGGCAATCCGTGGGGTGAAGGCGCGACCACGCTCGAGTGGACGCTGCCGTCTCCGCCCAACTATCACGCATACGAGACGCTGCCGCGGATCGCGGCCACGTCCGATCGTCACTGAAAATAAGCAACGACCCTGGCTGGACCATCCAGCCGGGGTCTCCGCCACCCAGGCCAGACTATGATGTTCGCCATCAGAAGCGGACACGGCCTTAGGGACCGAAATTGAGGAAACGCCCGGGGACGGGCCTGAGAGATCGGAGCCAAAAACGGCTGCCGATCTGCACAAGAAGACAAGGAAGCAGGGGTTCATGACGACCGCCGGAGCCGATGCTCACAGCGCGCAGACGCTGAAGGTTCTCGAACCGAGCGTCAGTGATTTCGTGACACTCATGAAGCCGCGCGTGATGACGCTCGTCGTCCTGACGGCGGTTGCGGGACTGCTGCTGGCGCCGGGCGCGATACATCCGGTGATCGGACTGATCGCCATCATTGCCATCTCGGTCGGCGCTGGTGCGTCGGGCGCGCTCAACATGTGGTACGACGCCGACATCGACCAGAACATGGCGCGGACGGCAGCGCGGCCAATTCCCCGCGGGCGGGTGACGCCGGACGAAGCCTTGCAGTTCGGCGGCGTCTTGTCGGTGATGTCAGTGCTGACGCTCGGCGTGCTCGTCAACTGGGTTGCCGGCGCGCTGCTGGCGATGACGATCTTTTACTACCTTTTCATCTACACGATGTGGCTGAAGCGGCTGACGCCACAGAACATCGTAGTTGGTGGAGCCGCCGGTGCTTTCCCTCCCATGATTGGCTGGGCGGCGGTCACAGGCACCGTGAGCATGGAAAGCATCCTGCTGTTCCTCATCATTTTCATGTGGACGCCCCCTCATTTCTGGTCGCTGGCGCTGCTCAGGTCGCGCGATTACGAGCGTGTCGGCGTGCCGATGCTGCCGGTGGTCGCCGGTCCGGCAGAGACGCGGAAGCAGATTTTGCTTTATTCCATCGTGCTGGTGCCGCTCGCGATCCTGCCGGCGTTCATCGGGCTCGGCGGGATCACGTATGGCGCGGCGTCCATCGTGCTCGGCGCTGTCTTTCTGTGGTTCGCATTCGATGTCTGGCGGATCACGGAAGGCCGGGAAGCGGATAAGGCCTGCAAGCGACTGTTCTGGTTTTCGATCCTGTATCTCTACGCCCTGTTTGCGATCCTCGTGGTCGAGGGTGTCATGAACCGCCTCTTGGCGTGAAAGGTCGTGCTGTCATGAACGATATGTCCCAAACTGTCACGGAGACGGAGACCGTCGTCGCCGCTGCTGAAAAGAGGCGGCAGCGGATGCGGTCCGTTGCGATCGCGCTGGGCCTCGGCTTTCTCGTGATGATGTTCTACGCGGCCACGATCGTGCATCTTGGCGCGAGCGTCGCGAACCGAGCGATCTGAACCTAGGATCACAATCTTGACCGCAGAACATCCGCAGCCGGTGACCCGCAGCACGCCGAAGAGCGACACGAAGGTGGCGCTGATGTGCGTTGCGAGCGCGTTCGCGATGGGCGGCATGGCTTATGCGGCGGTGCCTCTGTATCAGATGTTCTGTCAGGTCACGGGGCTCGGCGGCACCACGCAGAAGGCGGAGAAGCCGTCCGAAGTCGTGCTCGATCGGCTTGTGACCGTGCGGTTCGATGCGAACGTGTCGCCGAAGCTCGGCTGGTCGTTCGAACCGGTGCAGCGGACGGTGGAAGCGCACATCGGCGAAAACATGCTGGTGTTCTACCGCGCGACGAACACGAGCGATCGCAAGATCACAGGCACGGCGACGTTCAACGTGGCGCCCGATGCGGCCGGTCTCTACTTCAGTAAAATCGAGTGCTTCTGCTTCAAGGAGCAGACGCTGGAGCCCGGTCAGTCGATCGAGATGCCGGTGTCGTTCTTTATTGATCCGGCCCTGGTGAAAGATCCGGAATCGTCGCGTCTCAAAGACATTACGCTGTCCTACACTTTCTATCCCGTCGAAGGGGCGAAGGCTGCAGGTCAGGCCGCTGCTGCTACCGACAAAGAAAATAGAAGCTAGTTTCGCAGGCGCGGGCCTTGAGGTCCGCACCGGAACGAGAAGTCCGGAGGACCGGATGCAACAAGAGACTACGGGGAAGACGACCATGGCTCATGCCAATAATCATGACTATCACTTGCTCGATCCAAGCCCATGGCCGATCCTCGCGTCGCTTTCGGCATTCGTGACCGCTATCGGGACCATCATCTGGATGCGCTCGACAGGCGGCGGGGCTGGTCTTTTTGGGGTGCAGGGTCCCGGCGTGTTCGCTGCGGGCATGCTCGGCTTGACGTCCGTGGCTTTCATGTGGTGGCGCGATGTCGTCATCGAAGCGGAAACGGGCCAGCACACGCCGGTCGTGCAGATCCATCAGCGCTACGGCATGCTGCTGTTCATTGCCTCGGAAGTGATGTTCTTCGTCGCCTGGTTCTGGGCGTACTTCGATGCCGCGCTGTTTCCGAATGGCACCTACACTCTGGAGAACGTGCAGCAGGCCATCGGCCTGGTGAAGCGTAATGAACTCTTTGGCGGCCAGTGGCCGCCGGTGTCGATCGAAATGACGGAAGCGACGATCCCGGCAACGGGCGCGTCGGCGGAAGGCCACTTCAAGCACACCTTCGATCCGTGGGGCCTGCCGCTCGTCAACACGCTGATCCTGCTGCTCTCCGGCTGCACGGTGACTTGGGCGCATCATGCGCTCTTGGAGAACAAGCGCGGGCAGCTGATCGCCGGTCTCGCGGTAACGGTTGCACTGGGCGCGCTGTTCACCGTGCTCCAGTACATCGAATACGGTCACGCCGCCTTTACGTTCGCCGGCCACACATACGGGTCGACGTTCTTCATGGCGACCGGCTTCCACGGCGCTCATGTCATCATCGGCACGATCTTCCTGGCGGTCTGTCTGCTGCGTGCGATGAAGGGCCACTTCACACCCAAGCAGCACTTCGGGTTCGAGGCAGCGGCTTGGTACTGGCACTTCGTGGACGTGGTCTGGCTATTCCTGTTCGCCTGCATCTACGTGTGGGGCGCGGGCGAGATCGCCGCGACGGCCGCCGGCCACTAACGGCAGCTGATTTCAGATTGTGATATTGTTGAGGGCGGCTCGTCAGGGCCGCCCTTAGCGCTTGAGGAACATGGCAGCCATGCCCGAAGCGAAATCATCGGTGATGCGCAGCGCGACACTGGCGCGATGTCCGCGATGCGGTCAGGGGCCGCTGTTTCGTCAAGTCCTCGTGCTGCGCGAGAAGTGTGCCCATTGCGGGCTCGATTTCGCGTTTATCGATACGGGTGATGGGCCGGCGGTGTTTGCGATTTTTATTCTCGGGTTCGTGATGCTCGGGGCGGCGCTTTGGTTTGAGTTCACTTTCAATCCGCCGGTCTGGCAGCATGTCGTACTATGGGGGCTTCTGACGCCGCTCATTGCGCTCGGGCTGTTGCGGTTTCTGAAGGCCCTGCTGATCGCGCTGCAGTACAAACACAAAGCCGAGGAAGGGCGCCTCGTCCGCTGAGGGCCGGCGTTGAGAGGATCAATCGGCCGATGCTGGCTCGACTGCGCGAAACCAAACTTCTTGTGCCGACGATGATGGTGGTGCTGTCGCTGCCCCTGCTGATCGGGCTCGGCTTCTGGCAGCTCGATCGGCTCGCGTGGAAGGAAGGCTTGCTGACGGCCATCGCCGAGCGCGCTGCGGCGCCGGCTGTTCCCATTGATCAGGCACTCGATGAAGCGGCCGGGCACCTGCCCGCTGGGTGGAATGACCTGGAGTACAAGCACGTCTCGATGCGGGGGCGGTATGTCAACGATAAGGAAATGTATCTTTACGCTCCCAACGCTCAGCTCGGGCCGGGCTATCACGTGTACACACCGTTCGTCCTTGCACAGACGCAGGCGACGCTGATCGTCAATCGCGGGTTTGTGCCGGAGCAACTGAAGGATCCAGGCACGCGTGCAGAGGGCCAAATCGAAGGCGAGACGGAGGTGACAGGGCTCATTCGGCTGCCAGGTCTTCACGCCCGTTTCGTCCCCGACAATGATCCAAAAGCGAACCTATGGTTCTGGCGGGATTTCGAGGGAATGATTGCTGCGTCCTATCCGGCAGGATCGCAGCCGGCCAAGGTCGTTCCACTCTTTGTCGATGCAGAGGGAGCGGCACCGGGCGGCTGGCCGAAGGGCGGGATGACGGAACTGAAACTTACCAACCGGCATCTCGAGTATGCGTTGACGTGGTTCGGGTTGGCGGCAGCGCTTATGGCGGTGTACGCGACCTACGCCATCGGCCGGCTGAGGCGGACTGATTAGTCGGTACAACCGATCGTCCGCCGCACTTGTTCGCGCCGCGCCCGGGGCTTAGGGTCGCGCATGCGATCTGCACCGCCGTGGTGTTGCGTGCACCTCCCTTACCTCCCATCGCTTGGGCTGTCGAAAGTTTGACGAACGTGAATTACATCTCCACCAGAGGCCGTGCGCCCGTTCTCGGCTTCGAGGACGTTCTGCTGGCTGGCCTTGCCCGCGACGGCGGACTGTATCTTCCTGAACAGTGGCCCCAAATCTCGCCCGAGATGATCGCCTCTTTTGCCGGGCGGCCGTTCGCAGAAGTCGCGGTGGAGGTCATTCTGCCGTTCACCGGCGGAACGCTGACGCGGGCCCAGCTTCGTGCGATGGCGGACGAGGCGTATGCGAGCTTCGGGCATCCGGCGACGACTCCGCTGGTGCAGATTGATCCGCGGACATTCGTGCTGGAACTGTTTCACGGACCGACACTGGCCTTCAAAGACGTCGCGATGCAGTTGCTCGCGCGGCTGATGGACCATGTGCTGGCCAAGCGTGGGCAACGGGCGACGATCGTGGGCGCCACGTCGGGCGATACGGGCGGGGCTGCGATCGAGGCGTTCCGGTCATCGGAACGGGTGGATGTCGTGATCCTCTTTCCGGATGGCCGCGTCTCCGACGTGCAGCGGCGCATGATGACGACGCCCACGGAGAAGAGCGTCCACGCGGTAGCGGTGAAGGGGACGTTCGACGACTGCCAAGCGCTTGTGAAGGCGATGTTCAACGATCACGCTTTCCGCGACCGGGTAAACCTCTCGGGCGTCAACTCGATCAATTGGGGACGCATCGTCGCGCAGGTGTCGTATTACTTCGTCGCGGCGGCGGCACTCGGCGCGCCGCATCGTAAGGTCGCGTTTTCCGTTCCGACGGGCAACTTCGGCGATATCTTTGCGGGCCATGTCGCACGGCGGATGGGTCTGCCGATCGAACTCCTCGTGATCGGCACGAATCAGAACGACATCCTGCCGCGAACGTTGGAGACCGGCGTCTATGAAATGCGCGGAGTGATGGCAACGTCGTCGCCATCGATGGATATTCAGATTTCATCGAACTTCGAACGGTATCTGTACGAGGCGTCTGGTGGCGATGCGGACTTTGTGGCGCGGCAAATGCAGATGCTGGCGCAAGGACGGCGTTTTGAGCTCAGTGAAGACCAGGTTTCAGGCGTGCGCCGGGATTTCGTCGCGCGTGCGGCCAGCGAGGGAGAGGTTGCCGCGACGATCCGCGATACGCTGGCGTCGGCCGGGTACGTGCTCGATCCGCACACCGCGTGTGGGGTTCATGCGGCCAAGACGGCGCTTGAGGGTCGCGTGCCGGATGACACGGCGCGGGTGATCCTTGCGACCGCGCATCCGGCAAAGTTCCCGGACGCGATGGAGACGATCACGGGGATGCGGCCGGGTCTGCCGGTGCGGCTATCGTCGCTCATGACAGATGCCGAACGGTATCCGGTGCTCGGCAATGATTTGAAGGACATTCAAAATTACGTGGAACAGGTTTCGCGCTCGGCGGGAGCGCCCGCATGAGTGCTGAAGTTACGCGGCTCGCGAATGGTCTGATCATCGTGACCGAGTCGACGCCGCATCTGGAGACGAGTGCGCTCGGGGTGTGGGTGGATGCCGGGGCGCGCCATGAGCGCGAGGATGAGCACGGGCTCTCGCATCTCCTCGAACATATGGCGTTCAAGGGCACCGCAACGCGGTCGACCCAGGATATCGCAGAGGAGATCGAGGCGGTTGGAGGGGAACTCAACGCCGCTACCGGGCTCGAGTCGACGGCCTATTTCGCGCGCGTTCTCAAGGGTGACGAGGGGGTGGCGCTGGGGATCGTGGCGGACATCCTGCAGAATTCCACCTTCGCGGACGAGGAACTTGAAAAAGAGCGAGAGGTGATCCTGCAGGAGATCGCGGGGACGCTGGACAGTCCGGACGACATCGCTTTCGATCTGGTCCACGACGCAGCCTTTCCGAACCAGCCGGCTGGCCGCACCATCCTGGGCACGCCGAAGAGCGTCAAATCGATTTCCCGCAACAAGCTGAAGGACTTCCTCGCCGAGCGGTATCATCCGAAGGGCATGGTTCTGGCCGGTGCGGGCGCTATCCGCCACGAAGATGCCGTCCGCCACGCTGAAGCCCTATTCGGCGGGCTGTCTAACGCTGGGCCGGGGGCGGAAGAACCGGCGTCGTACACCGGCGGCGTACGGTCCAGCCCGCGTAAATTTGAACAGGCGCATCTCATTCTGGGGTTTGAAGCGCCTTCGTATCGGGAAGACGAGTTTTTTGCCGCGCAGGTGCTGTCGGGGCTCCTAGGTGGCGGGATGTCATCGCGCTTGTTTCAGGAGGTCCGGGAGCGCCGCGGCCTCTGTTATGCGATTTATTCGTCGGCGTGGGGATTGAAGGACACCGGGCTTTTCGCCGTCCATGCGGCGACAGGGGCCGGCATGGTTGGGGAGCTGATCAACGTGGTGAGCGACGAAATCGATCGCATGGCGGACGCGGGTCCCAAGGATGCGGAAGTGGCGCGGGCCAAGGCGCAGCTCAAAGCCGGGCTGATGATGAGCCTCGAATCCAGTTCCGCGCGCGCCGAACAGATGGCTCGGCAAATGCTCCTGCATGGGCGCGTGCTGCTGACATCGGACGTTCTGGCGGCCGTGGATCGTGTCACGGCAGCTGAGGTCACAAATGTGGCGCGGCGGTTACGGCGCAAGGAGGCTTCCGTGGCCGTTGTCGGCGCGGGCCGAAAGAGCGATGATCTTGCGTCGCGCGCCGGTGATCGGCTAGCGCGCGTTGCTTGAGGATCGGCAGGACACGCAAGCCATGGCCTTCCTGAGATCGAGCCTCGTTTCAGATGTCCCGACCGCCGTTCGCGGCGAGCGGGTGATCTTGCGAGCGCCGCAGGTCTCGGACTACGGCCCCTGGGCGGAGCTTCGGGCGGAAAGCCGTGCGCATCTCCAGCCATGGGAGCCGACGTGGCCGCGGGATGATCTGACAAAGCCGGCGTTCAAGCGGCGTGTCCGCCATTATCAGCGCGAGGCGCGGGCGGATCAGGGCTATGCGTTTCTGGTGTTCGACGCGGCAGATGAGCGACTCGTCGGCGGGATTGCGCTCACGAATGTGCAGCGCGGGGTTACGCAGTCTGCATCGGTCGGATACTGGCTTGGCCGGTCAGAGTTGCGGCGCGGGTACATGGCGGACGCTGTGCACGCGACCATCGGATTTGCCTTTGACGTGCTACGCCTGCACCGGCTCGAGGCGGCGACGCAGCCGGCGAACACCGCTTCCATTCGCGTCTTGGAACGCAACGGCTTCGTGCACGAGGGGTTTGCGCGGGATTATCTGAGGATTGACGGCGTGTGGCGCGACCACCTGCTTTTCGGGCTGGTGGCACCCTCCGATGCGGGAGGTCGTGCTTGACCCTCATCGCGCGCCTTGTCGCCCTGGTTCTCATTCTGGTCGGGATCGCGGCATCCAGTCAGCGTGCGCACGCATTGGATGCGATCACGCTGACGCCGGATCAAGGGCGCATCGAGATCACCACGCGGGGAGAATTGTACGAGGGACGCGGCGACAGTCTGCAAATCGAGACAGCGGCCAACGCAGACGGGACGACCGGCAGGCTTTCGGTGCGGGCGGCGACGCCCGGCACCAATCCCAGCTGGATGGTTTTTGCGCTCAACAATCCAACCGAAGTGGCGGTGGAGCGGTGGATTTCGGCAGACCGGTACACGATCATCGGGTCTGGTGTTGTGTGGCCGGACCTCGACGCGCGGCGCATCGAGGCGGTGACGCCATCGATCGGGTTTGTGCCTGAACGCATCGACAGCGATCGAGCGGACCTGTTTCGCATCACCCTCGAGCCGGGGCAGACGATCACGTATGTGGCGGAGCTGTCGTCGGAGAGATTCGCGCGGATCTTCGTCTGGAAGCCGCTCGACTACGAATTGAAAGTGCGCGAACGGCAGCTTTTCAATGGTGTCATGCTGGGCCTGACGGGCCTGCTGGCAATCTTTCTAACGGCCATTTTCGCTGCCAACCACAAGGTGATCTTCCCGGCGGCGGCGCTGGTGGCGTGGTGCGTGCTCGGCTACCTGTGCGTGGATTTCGGCTTCTTTCATAAGCTGTTCCAGCTGAAAGCCGAAAACAACGCGGTCTACCGCGCGGCGACTGAAGCGTCGATGGCGGCGAGCCTCGTTCTGTTCATCTATTTCTTCCTCCGCATTCCGCTGTGGCATGGGCTCGCGCGGATGCTGTTCAGCGTGTGGATCGTGGCGCAACTGGCGCTTGTGGCCGTGGCGGTGATTGATCCGCGACTGGCTTCGACCTTCGCGCGGCTGTCGTTCGGCGTGCTTGCCGGTGCGGGGATGATGGTGACGTTGTTTCTTGCGCTGCGCGGCCAGGACCGTGCCTTGGCGCTGATCCCGACGTGGCTGTTATTCGTCGTGTGGTGTTTCGGAACGGCGGTGACGCTGACGGGGCAACTGGCGGGCGACATGGTGGTTTCTGGGCTCGTGGCTGGTCTCGTGCTGATCGTACTGCTGATCGGGTTCACCGTGACGCAATTCGCGTTCAAGTCGCTCGAGCCACTTTATGGGACGTCGCCGACGGAATTGCAGTTGCGGTCGGTGGCCGTCGAGGCGGCCGGTGCGGGCGTCTGGGAGTGGAGCGCGCGGCGCGACGAGGTGAAGGTCAGCGGCGTTGTGGAAGCCGCGCTGGGGCTCAATCCAGGCGAGCTCAACACTAAGGTCGACGATTTCTGCCGGCACATTCATCCGGCGGATCGGGAGCGATTTAGGCTGTCGCTCGTCTCGAATGAAGAACGCAATGACGGACAGATGCGCTGCGTCTTCCGGCTCAGGCACGCAGACAACTCGTATCGGTGGTTCGAAGTCGAGGCGTCGTCGATCCCGAGCCAGGACGGGCGGACGGTGAAAAGCGTCGGCCTGTTGCGGGACGTGACGGATACGAAGCGGGCGCAAGAGCGTCTGATGACGGACGCGGTGAAGTGCTCGCTGACGGGCCTGCCGAACAAGCAGCTTTTGGAGGACCGTCTCTCGATCGCAATGCAGCGGGCGCGCGCAGAGCCCAACATCCGGCCGACGGTGCTGTTCATCGACGTCGACAAGTTCAAAACAGTAAATGCATCTTACGGCGTGGTGGTCGGGGACAGTCTGCTGCTGACCATCGCGCGGAGAATTCAACGTCACCTCGAACCTGAAGATACATTGGCGCGGGCCGGTGGCGATCGGTTTGCCATTCTCCTGCTGAAGGAACGGCCGGCGCAGGAACTCGCGGGGCTTGCCGAGCGCGTGCGGAGAAGCTTGCGCTCTCCGATCAAGCTGGCTGGGCAAGAGATCGTGCTCACGGGGTCGGTCGGAATTGCGATCTTCGACGGCCATCAAGCGGACGATCGAGAACTCTTGCGCGAGGCGGAAACCGCAATGTACCGCGCCAAGCGCGGGGGGGCGGATCGCATCGAGATCTTCCGGCCCGAGATGCGCCAGCAGATGGACGAGCGCGCGGTGATCGACGCGGAAATCCGCAAGGCGGTGGAGAAGAACCAGATCAAGGTTCTCTATCAGCCGATCGTTTACATGCCGATGGAAGAACTCGCCGGGTTCGAGGCCATGGTGCGCTGGGATCACCCGAAGCACGGCCTGATCAATCCGTTTGGATATCTGGAGAGCGAGGCGTCGGCGGATCTCCTGGTGCGGACGGTGCAAGTGGCGTTGGCACAAGCGCTGAAGGATTGTGCGCAGTGGCAGAAGGAATTGCCGCGCGTGGACAACGCGCTCTTCGTGAACTTCAACCTGCCGCCCGTGATGAAGATCGACCAGAATGCGGCGCAGGATATCCGACAGTCGCTGTCGCGGCATCCGGTCGCCAAGGGATCGCTGAAGCTTGGCGTGGCCGAGGCGATGGTGATGGACAATCCCGAGCATTCGGGTGAGACGCTGGAGTGGCTGCGCAGTGCCGGGGCGGAACTCGTGCTCGACGACTTCTGTGTCGGGTATTCGTCGCTGATTTACCTGGGGCGTTTGCCGTTTGAATCCGTGCGCATCGATCGGGCGCTTCTCGACGGCAACAACGGCTCGGATGCGACCGCTAGCGGAATGCTGAGGGCGGTCACGGCGATGACACACGAACTGGGCCGAAAGGTCATCGTGCAGGGCGTGGAGACCGATGAGGATGTCGGATACCTGCGCTCGATCGAATGCGAGTACGGCCAAGGATTCTATTACGGCGATCCGATCAGCGAGCGCGATGTTCTGCAACTCTTGAAGCTCGTGCGGAAGTCGGAGCGTCGCATCCAACCGCGCGGGCTATTCCGCGCCGCCGTTCGCAAGAAGGTTCCGGACGAGGCGCCGCAGACGGCGGATGCGATTGCAGACGCTGCCGTTGGTCCATCGCAGGAGCGCGAAACCGTGCCGGCTATGGCCGCCGCGTTGGCAGGGGCCACCAGCGCACAGCCCCCGCCGATGCCGATGCCGCCGCCTCAAGGCCGCACTCAAGATCCAGTAACTGAGCCGCTACGGCGGCCGGTATTGGCGAAGGCACATGTGCGCCCCCGGGGACCGATGCCTGCCGCCGCGTCTCCGCCTCCGCCGAACCTTGCGTCTGCCCCTCAATTTGCTTCCGGAACAGGACCGGCGCCGCAGCCTGCCTACAATGCGCCGCCGCCTTTCGTTGCGCCGATCGCGCCGCATACGGTTCCACAGTCTCAGGCGGCGCACCCTCCGCAGCCAATGCCAGCGATGACCGCGCCACAGGAGCCCGACAGTTATTCGTCGCCGCCGTTCCATAGTGCCGCAAATGGAGAGGGGGAATCGCCGCTGTCCGGGATGATGCCGCCGCTGCCATTCACGAATGACGCGGCTGCACCGCAGCCCTTGCCCCGTAGCCCTGGGGCCGCGCCACCGCCAGCTACTGTGTCCGCTTTCGCAGCGGCGGGGCCGTCTCCTCAGCCGGTCCCACCACAGCCCCGCCCTGTCGAAGCCGCTGCGCAACCGACGCCAAGACCGGCAACTTCCGCGCGTCCGCTGCCGAATTACGACAAGCTGCCGCCCAATATCGCAGCAAGTTTGCAACGCCTCGCCGGCGTGTCCCCATCACCGAACGCAGCGAACAAGCCGGATTCGGACGCGGCGGAGTAAGATTTCAGTTCAGGTGGAGCGCTTCAGCAGTGTCCGGCTTCGGACACCAGGAACGACGGATTGACACCGATTGTTGCGAGCGCTTTCTCGTATTTCAGATCGAGATCGGTTTCGAAAACGATGTCGGGATCGGCAGGGCAGTTGAGCCAGCCATTGGCTTGAATCTCGCTTTCGAGCTGCCCCGGTGACCAGCCGGCATAGCCGAGCGCCAAGATCGAGCGCTGCGGTCCACGTCCGATTGCAATTGCCTTCAATATGTCGATGGTCGCGGTCAGACTGACGCCGCCTGCGATTTCGAGCGTGCTGTCGGTCGCATGATAATCGGCCGTGTGGAGAACGAACCCGCGGCCTGTTTCGACCGGACCGCCTGAATGGACCTCTCGGTCGAGAAAGTCGGAGGCGATGGTATCGTCGGCGCCTTTGGGAATGATGCCAAGGCGGTCGAGCAAATCAGGGAAAGTAATGTGGTCGGCGCGGTGATTGATGATGAGGCCCATCGCACCATCCTTGGAATGGGCGCACATGTAGATCACCGAGCGAGCAAACCGCTTGTCGGTCATGATGGGCATGGCCACCAGCAACTGCCCCTCGAGGGTCGTGCCTTGGCCCGGCGCACGCTTGGACTTAGGCATTTTCATACTTTCAATCTACTGGATCAGGGGCCGATCTGTGAAGGGTCTCGAATGCGCAGACGTGGTGCGTTAGGCTGATTTTCCGAACGAAGCTGATAATTTGGGCGGCCAGTGAGCGACGAGATCAACATGACTGCAAGCAGAACATGGCCGGGCTTTGGCGCGTGGCAGGAACTGAGGGGGCTGCTGCTCCGTCTCGGACGCTTGTCGATCGTGCTCTTTCTTGCAGTGGCCCAGCCTGCGTTTGCACAGGACATCGCAACGGACTGGATCGACGGCGAGCGCCATCGTGTACGGCTGATCGCGGGTGAAGTTCCGGGGGCCGCACCTGGAACGGTGACGGCATTCGTTGAAATGTCGATGGACAAGGGATGGAAGACCTACTGGCGAAATCCCGGGACCGCTGGCGGCATTCCTCCGGAGTTCGATTGGTCGAAATCGAAGAACGTTACCAAGTTAGAGGTTCTGTTTCCCGTTCCGCAGGTGATGAGCGACAAGGCCGGCGATGTCATCGGATATCAGGAATACGCAATCTTTCCGCTGCGCATCACGCCGACCGACGGCAAGGCGCCGGTGCAGCTTGAGCTGACGGTGAACTATGGCATCTGCGCAAAGCTATGTGTGCCGGCGGAGGCGGCATTCAGTCTAGCCATTCCGCCAGCACCGTTGCCGTCACCGGGGCCGGATGCGGAGCGGGCGTATGCGGCGGTGCCCAGAGTGGGTGCCGAGCGCAAGCCCGTCGATCCCTCGGACTTCAAGGTGGAGCGTCCGGCGGATAAGCCAGGGCTTGTCCGATTGTCGGCCATGTTTCCGGGCGATCCGGCATCGGCGGCGATGTTTGTTTCAGTTGCCGACGGGCGATATCTGCCCCTGCCGGCGCGGCGGGAAACTGGAAGCGGCAATGCGTCGTTCAGCGCAAAAGGCGGGCGGGTTACGTTCGAGATGGATTTCACATCCTCACCCAGTGATTTTGCCGCTCTTAAAGGCGCGAGCGTGAGTGTGACGATGGTGGGCGAAAAGGGCCAGTCGGACGACAGCTTCGTCATCGACTGAGGAACGGGGCCCGTATAGAACACGCCAATATCGAGGACCGGCCATCCCTTCCAGCCGGGCGTTCAAGCAAAGGAGACTTCCCCATGACGATCAAGGTTGGCGATCATCTGCCCGCGGCCAAGTTCATGACCCTGACGGCGGACGGGCCGAAGCCGCTGACCACCGCCGATGTTTTCAAGGGCAAGAAGGTGGCGCTGTTTGCTGTGCCGGGCGCCTTCACGCCGACGTGCCATCTGCAGCATTTGCCAGGGTTCGTGCAGCGAGCCGATGAATTGAAGGCGAAGGGCGTGGATGCGATCGCGTGCACGGCCGTCAACGATGTGTTCGTGATGGACGAGTGGGCGAAGGCGACCGGATCGAAAGATAAAATCATGATGCTGACCGACGACAGCGCGGCGTTCGCGAAGGCGATCGGGCTCGACATCGATCTGACAGGTGCGGGAATTGGGCTGGGCGTGCGCTCGAAGCGATATGCCATGCTTGTCGAGGATGGCATCGTGAAGGTTCTCAACGTCGATGAGAGCCCGCCGGCGCACGACAAGTCGAGTGCGGAGACGATGTGCAAGCTGATCGATAACGTGATCTGATTGCCGGCTTTAAGTTTGAGAAAGGCCGCGGCGCTGTTCGGCAGCCGCGGCCTTTTTTGTTTCAGCGGAGCTTGAACGGGCTCATGCCTTGGCGGGCGAGTTCGTCGGCGCGTTCGTTTTCGGGATGGCCGGCGTGGCCTTTGACCCAGTGCCAATCGACTTCGTGCTTGTGGCGGGCGGCTTCGAGGGCCTGCCAGAGATCGGCGTTCTTGACGGGCTTTTTGTCCGCGGTTTTCCAGCCGTTCTTTTTCCAGGAATGAATCCAGGACGTGATGCCGTTCTTGACGTAGGCGCTGTCGGTGTAGAGGTCGATGTGGGCGGCGCGCGTCAGTGCACCGAGGGCTTCGATGACGGCTTGCAGTTCCATGCGGTTGTTGGTCGTGTCGGCTGCGCCGCCGAAGAGCTCCTTGCGGTGCTCGCCCCAGATCATGACCGCGCCCCAGCCGCCCGGTCCCGGATTTCCCGAGCAGGCGCCGTCGGTGTAGATCACGACCTTCTTCGTGCCCGAGTGGGTCATGCAGCCTCGCCCAGACCATAGGCGCTGATCGAGCGCACGGTCTGATGGAAGCGAAGGCGGCGGACATAATCGAACGGATTGTGCGGCGTGACGAGTGCGTTCGCCGGGCGGTTCAGCCAGTCATAGGATCGGGTCAGCAAGAAGCGAACGGCCGCGCCGCGTGTCAGGATCGGCATGGCGGCGCGCTCGGCGGGGGAGAGTTTGCGGACGCTGTCGTAGCCTTCTAGCAGAGCGCGGCCTTTCGTGAGGTTGAAGGCGTAGTCCTGCTCGAAGCACCAGGCGTTGAGGCAGATGGCGACATCGTAGGCGAGCGCGTCGTTGCAGGCGAAGTAGAAGTCGATGAGGCCCGACAAGCGATCGCCGAGGAAGAAAACGTTGTCGGGGAAGAGATCGGCGTGAATGACGCCGCGCGGCAGCGTGCGCGGCCAAGTGGCATCGAGAAGGCTCAGCTCGTCGTGGATGAGTTGTTTAAGACCGGGGACAATTTCGTCGGACCGGCTTCGGAACTTTTCGAATAGCGGGTGCCAGCCGGCTTCACCGAGTGCGTTGGCTCGCGTGTGGGGGAAATCGGCGGCGGCGAGGTGGAACTCGGCGAGTGCGCGGCCGAGCTTATGGCAATGATCGGCGCGAGGCTTCTTGACGGAGAAGCCGTCGAGGAACGTGACAAAAGCGGCCGTGCGCCCGGCGAGTTCGGACAGCACCGTTCCGTCAGTGGCGTGCACGGGGCGCGGGCAGGAGACGCCGCGCTCGGCGACATGTTCCATGAGGCCCAGAAAGAAGGGCAGGTCTTCGGGCGCGACGCGCTTTTCATAGAGCGTGAGGATGAAGCGCGCCTGCGAGGTTTGGACGAGGTAGTTGGTGTTTTCCACGCCCTCGGCGATGCCTTTGTAGGCAACCAGGGTCCCCACGTCGTAGCGCGCGAGAAAGGCCGACAGGTCATCGTCGGTGACTTCGGTGTAAACGGCCATGCGCGTGTTCTCACATGGATCCGGCGGGCTTCTCGGCAAGCGACGAGGTCGAGCCCGGCGCGCGAACGTCGCGCAATTCGCGCGGAACATTGAAGGCGATGTTCTCTGTCGCGGTCGAGACGATTTCGACGGAGACATCGAACCGTGACCTGAGCGCGTCGACCACTTCGTTGACAAGCTGCTCGGGCGCCGAGGCGCCGGCGGTGATGCCGACGGTGCGCGCGCCATCAAGCCGATGCCAGGGCATGTCGCTCGCGCGTTGGATGAGGACAGAGTTGCTACAGCCGGCGCGCTCGGCGACTTCGACGAGGCGGACCGAATTGGACGAGTTCGGTGCGCCGATGACGAGGAGGCAGTCCAGATTTGGTGCGATGGCCTTCACGGCCGCCTGCCGATTTGTCGTGGCGTAGCAGATGTCTTCCTTCATCGGACCGGCAATGCCGGGGAAGCGCTCGTTGAGGATGGAGACAATCTCGGCAGTGTCGTCGACCGAGAGCGTGGTCTGGGTGACGAACGCGAGTTTTGCGGCATCAATGGGCGTGAACGCGCGCGCGTCGGCAGCGGTCTCGATGAGTCGCACGGCGCCGTCGGGCAATTGTCCCATGGTCCCTTCGACTTCCGGGTGGCCCTTATGCCCAACGAGAATAATCTCGCGGCCTTCGAGGAAATGGCGCTGAGCTTCGATGTGGACCTTGTAAACGAGCGGGCAGGTTGCATCGAGAGCGAACATATTGCGGTGTTTGGCGTCCTGGACGACGGCCTTGGCGACGCCGTGTGCCGAAAAGATCACGGGTTGAGACGTCGGTGGGATCTGGTCCAACTCGTCCACAAAAACGGCACCTTTTGCCCTGAGAGCATCAACTACAAAGCGGTTATGTACGATCTCGTGCCGCACGTAGACGGGAGCGCCATACTTGGCCAAGGCCAGCTCGACGATTTGGATGGCGCGATCAACCCCGGCGCAAAAACCGCGCGGGGCGGCCAGCAGCACTTTGAGGCGTGGGTGTGTGGTTAATTCGTCGTGTGGCGTATCCGGCATCAACTTCAAGATCCTGGTTCGTCAGTGGCGGATGGGCGCCGTAACGGAATTGTCCGCGATGTCGGCGGGGTGGTACAGTTCGAATCACGACACGGGGGGAAATGCGACGGTGGGAGCTTTCAGCTCGTTCAACCGGCGCGACTCCTCGCGTGGCAGCATTATGCGGATGGGCACGCAATGACGCAATCGATCCCTATGGCCACGCATCGGGCTTTGAAGCTCGCGGTGTCGCTATGGGCTGCCAGCCTGCTGGGTGGCTGTGGCCTGTCCTCGATTACATCTGGGCTGGGCTCGGGCATCATGGGTGGGAGCACCGCTAAAACCGAAACCGGCGCCGTCAGCGAAGAACAGCTTCTCTCGGCTGCGCAAAGCGGCGATGCGGCACCGTTGGCCGGCGGTATCGAAGTGGCTGCCGGCTGTCCGAAGTTCCTCACGTGGCCGCGGGACAACTTCGTGACGATCTACGAACAAGGCCGTGTCGGCGACGGTATGGCCGTCATGCATCGCGGCGAGATTACCAAGACGGCGCGGGAATGCACGATCGAGCCTGGCCGAGTGACGGTGAAGTACGGGTTCTCCGGGCGCATCCTACTCGGTCCGAAAGGACGCCCCGGCCCCATCACGCTGCCAGTATTGGTGTTCGTTACGGACGAGAAGCGGACCCGGCTTACCAATGACAAGCTGACGGTCGACGTGAACGTCAGCGTTGAAAATCCGATCGGTTACTTCTCGGCGGTGCGCACTGTCACATTCGATATTCCGGAAGGTTCGCGACCGGGTGATTATCAGGTGTTCGTTGCTTTCGATCGCGCGGTTCCGGGCGCGGGCTGAGGCCATCGATTTCCAGCACGTGCGGACAATAAAAAAGGCCGGGCGAACCCGGCCTTTTTTGTTGTCCAACCGCGTGGAAAAACTCAGTTCAGGCGGCCCTTGAGGTCGCGGATGCTGCTGTCGATGAGGGCGTCGGCTTCGGAGCCGGTGACCTTCGCGCGCAGGATCTTTTCGGCGGTGGCGAGGGCCACATCGACGGCCGCGGCGCGAACCTCACTTACGGCCTGTGCTTCGGCGCGCGAGATCTTTTCCTCGGCGGCTTTGGTGCGGCGTTCCAGAGTTTCGGCAAGTGTCTTGCGGGTTTCGGTGGCAAGTGCTTCGGCCTCGCGCTTGGCGGCGGCGACGATTTCCTTCGCCTCCTCCTCGGCCTCCTTGCTGCGGCGCTGGTAATCGGCGAGCAGCTGCTGGGCTTCTTCACGCATGCGACGGGCGTCGTCCAATTCCTTGCGGATCGCGTCCGAGCGGGCATCGAGCGACTTACCGACGGTGTCAGGCACCTTGAAGTAAACCAGGATGGCAAAGAAGCCGATGAGGGCGAGTGCCGTCCAGAAGTAGGTGTCGTTCGGGTCGAGAAGGTTGGCCATTACGATATAGGTGGTCATGGCTTCGTTACTCCCCGGCGCCGGCACTGAGGGCGCGCTTCACTTCGTCGGCGCTGACATCCTTGCCCGTCAATTGCTTGATGACAGGGCCGGCGATCTCGGATGCAATTTCTCCGACGCTCGACAGCGCCTTGCGCTTCGTCTCGGCGATGCGGGCTTCCGCGTCGGCAAGCTTCTTGGCGGTCGCCGCTTCGACACCGGCGCGCTCGCGATCGACTTCAGCGGCAAGTTTTTCCTGCGTCGTGCGTGCGATTGCCGTGGCGTTGCCGCGGGCGTCGGCGAGCGACTTTTCGTATGTCTTCATCGCGCCATCGATTTCGTCCTTCAGGCGCTCGGCCGCAGTCGATGTCGCGCTGAATGCGGTTCTGACGCTCTTCGATTACGCCGCCAATGCGCGGAATGGCGATCTTCTTCAACAGGAAGTAGAGCGCCACGAACGTGATCGCGAGCCAGACGAGCTGGGGCGAAACGGTCGAAGGATCGAGCGGCGGGAACACCTTGTTCGCGGTGCCGCTGTGCGGGACTTCTGTTCCCGTGGTGACGGGCTCGGTCATTGGATGGGCCTTGATGTCACCGGCCCAACGAGCGGGCCAATTCAATTTGAATTCTTCGAGGGGCCAAACGGACCGGCTTCACAGCCGGTCCGTTTGCCAACCCTATGGGAAGAGAAGCCAGAAAGCTTTCAGTCTTGCGTCCGAAAGCTTTTCTAGCGCCTCGATGGCTCGTGACGAGAGATCAGGTGAACAGCAGCAGGAACGCAATGACGAGGGCGAAGATGCCCAGAGCTTCCGTCACGGCGAAGCCGAAGATGAGGCGGCCGAACTGGCCATCAGCAGCTGACGGGTTGCGGAGCGCGCCCTGAAGGAACTGGCCGAACAGGTTGCCAACGCCGATGGCGGCGATGCCAATGCCGAGCGCTGCGATGCCCGCACCGATAAACTTAGCCGACTGAGGATCCATAATTCTCTCCCTATGGTTGATCGTGTGATGGTGTGATGCGCTGCCGCCGTGGCTTTAGTGGCCCGGATGCAGAGCGTCGTTCAGGTACATGCAGGTCAACATCGTGAAGACGTAGGCCTGCAGGAATGCGACGAGAAACTCGAGCGCGGTAATGCCCAGAACCGCGAGCAGCGGCAAGGGGGCGATCGCAGATGCCGCGCCACCGGCGCCGAGCAGCATGATGATGAAGCCGGCGAAGACCTTCAGCGTGATGTGGCCGGCCAGCATGTTCGCGAACAGTCGCAGCGAGTGGCTGAGCGGACGCGAGAAGAATGAGATGACTTCGATGAGCGATACCAGTGGCAGCACGTAGATCGGCACGCCATCGGGCACGAAAAGCTTGAGGAAGCCGAGGCCGTTCTTGGCGAAGCCGACGACGATGACGGTGAGGAACACCAGGATCGCGAGAGCGGCGGTGACCCAGATCTGGCTCGTGACCGTGAAGAACCCAGGGATCATGCCCATCATGTTCAGCGTGAGAATGAACATGAAGAACGTGAAGATGAGCGGGAAAAACTTCATTCCCTGCTCGCCCATGCTGTCGCGGACCATGCCGGCGACGAATTCGTAGAGGCTTTCGGCGACCGACTGCATGCGGCTCGGGACGAGCGAGCGTCCGCGCGAGGCGTACATCAAAAGGCCGAACGACAGGAGCACGCCGGCGACCATGAACAGGGCCGAGTTCGTGAAGGTGGCGTCGACGCCGAAGATCTCGAGGGGGAAGAGGCGCTTGACCTCAAACTGATGGATGGGGTCCGGCATTCCGCCGCCACCCTGTGCCCCGTGTTCTGCTGCCACGTCCCTACCCCGGTTTATTGATCGTCGTTATCCGGCACGGATTGACCGAGCTTGAAGTCCTTCTGGGACTTCGATCTCGGCCTGCATCCGCTTGAAGGCCCTCAGGATATTGAGGATACCTGCGCTGAAACCCAACATGATGAACACGAGAAACAGCCACGGCCTGGTCCCAAGCCATGCGTCGAGCACGTAGCCCATGAACCCGCCGACCAGAATGGCCGCGACGAGTTCGGACGACATTCTCAACCCGTAGGCCATGCCGCGTGAGCGGTTGGCCCGGTCTTGCTGATCCTCGATTTCGGCCTGTTTCTCGGCCTGGACACTACCGATACGCGTGCCCAGCTCAGAGGCCCGGCGTTTGAACTCAGCGATATCCTCAGGGCTCAAGTGTCCCTTTTCAGGGTGTGCCCCATGGTCTGGGTCCGCCATCGGATTCCTCCACGGAAAACGGCCGAAAACGCGAAGGTTTTCGAACGCGCCGCACCATATGAGCGGCCCTATGGGGTGTCAAGAAAGGGCGGCTGCGGCCTCTCCGACCTAGGGTATGGCGAAACCGCGCAGGTGCATTTTAGTTGCCGGTTCCGACTCCTGCGGGGAGCCGGCCGGAGGCGGATTGGGGCGGCGGAGGCGAGTTTTGTTTATCGCTCCGACTCCGCGGGAAGCCGGCGGAGGCTCCTGCCGGGGAGCCGGCCGGAAGCGACGGAATGGCCGGGTTAGCCGGCTTCGCGGAAGGCGCGGGCGGTTTCGAGGTCGACGGAGACCAGCTGAGAAATGCCGCGCTCGGCCATGGTGACGCCGAAGAGGCGGTTCATGCGCGCCATGGTCATCGGATGGTGGGTGATGACGAGGAACCGGGTCGCTGTCTCGGTCGCCATTTTTTCCATGAGCGTGCAGAAGCGATCGACGTTGGCGTCGTCGAGCGGGGCATCGACTTCGTCGAGCACGCAGATGGGCGACGGGTTGGTCAAAAAGACCGCGAATATCAACGACAAAGCCGTGAGCGTCTGCTCGCCGCCGGAGAGGAGCGAGAGCGTTGCCGGCTTCTTGCCCGGGGGCTTTGCGATGATTTCCAGACCGCCTTCGAGAGGGTCTTCCTCCGATTCCACCATTTCGAGGCGCGCTTCGCCGCCGCCGAAGAGCGTGGTGAACAGGCGCTGGAAGTGGCCGTTGACGGTGACGAAGGCCTCTTCGAGGCGCTTTTTGCCTTCGCGGTTCAGTTGTCCGATGGCGGCGCGGAGCTTTGCCACGGCCTGTTCGACATCGGCCTTCTCGGTCTCCATGGAGCTGATTTGCTCAAGGAGGACAGTCAACTCGTCGTCGGCCTGGAGGTTGACGCCGCCGAGGCGTTCGCGGTCGGCTTTGAGGCGCTGCAGTTGACGGTCGATGTCGAGAAGCGGGGGCAGGGCGGCGCCGCGTTCGATGCCCGCCAGTGAGAGGCAATCGTCGGGTGCGACCTCGAACGTCTCGCGGATGCGGCGGGATTCCTCCTGGCGGCGGGCGCGTGCGTTTTCGAGCCGAGCTTCGATGCGCGCGCGGCCTTCGCGGGCTTCCGAAACTTGAGCTTGAGCGGCGCGCATGGCTTGGACGGCTTCGCGCAGCGCGGTGTCGGCAAGAGCGAGCTTGTCGGCAGCGGCCTGGCGGTCACTTTCGGCGGCGCTGATGGCGGAGAGGATCGCGCCGCGGCGCTCGGCGATCTTTTCGGGGAGATCGGCCAGCGTTTCGAGTTCGGCGCGGGTCTCGGTGAGGCGCTCTTCCAAGCTCTTGATCTGCTGTTCGGCGCCATGCTGGCGGGCCGTCCAGCGGTCGCGATCGGCGCGTGCGGAGGTCTGGCGCTCGGCGTTGAGTTGGCGTTCGCGGCGCAGGGCTTGCAGCTTTCCGCGTGCCTCGCCGGCGGCGCGGCGTGCGGCTTGAGCTGTTTCGTGCGCAGCGTTGGCGACGGGTTCGAGGTTTTCAGATTTGGCTTCGTCGTCGCGCGCGGCCTCTGTTTCTGTCAAGCGGGCGCGGGCCTCGCTGAAGTCCGCTGCAAGTCGTTCCTTGGCTTCGGCGACGGCTGCGAGCTTGGCTTCGGTTTCGCGGGCCATCTTTTCGATGACGGAGAGGCGATTGCGGGTTTCGCCGAGTTCGGACTGCGTCTTGCGCCACTCCGCGCGCAGCGTGCGCTCGACGGTCTGCGCGGCGGCGTGCGCTTCGATGGCGGCTGCCTCGGCATTCAGAAGAGTGCTGGCGGCGGCGCGAGCTGCATGTTCGCGCTCCTCGATCTCAGCCATGCGGTTGCGTTCGGCCAGGCGCTGGGCGGCAAGCGTGGCGCCACCACTGGCGGCAACGTAGCCGTCCCATCGCCACAAGTCGCCGTCGACACTGACGAGGCGCTGGCCAGCGGCGAGGTTCTGTTGAAGGACCGGGCCGTCTTCGTGCGGCACAACACCGATTTGCGACAGGCGGCGTTGAAGTTCGGGCGGCGCGTCGACATAGCGGCTCAGAGGCTCGACGCCATGAGGCAAGGCGGGGTCGATCGCGGTTTCAATGTGAAGCAGACGCCAGTGGACTGGCGCGTCTTCCGCGACAGGCGCAGTGAGGTCTTCGCCAAGGGCAGCCCCAAGTGCTGCTTCGTAGCCGGGCGTGACGCTGATCTGATCGACGATGGGTGGCAGGTCGTCGTCACGAACGGGGATCAGGAGCTTGGCGAGGGTCTCCCGCTCGGTCTTGAGATTGGAGAGCAGGAGGCGCGCGGAGGCGGCTTCGTCGCGATGCCGATTGGCGGCTTCGGCGGCGGCGGTGACTTGTTCTTCGGCCTCGTGGATCTCGCGTTCGAGACGGGCGGAGCGCTCGGTGAGGACGTGGCCTTTTTCCGTCGTCTCCTGGAGTTCGACGACATCGGGCGCGCGGCCCTGGATGTCGCGCGTTTGCGCTTCAAGAGAGGCTGCTTGCCTTTCGAGCCGGGCCACGGCGTCGCGGCGTTCGGCGACGGCGGTATCCAGTGACCGGCGGCGGGCGCGCTGTTCGGCGGCACGGTGCGTGATGTCGGCGAGTGATTTTTCGGCGGCGTCGAGCTTCTGTTCGAGATCGGTGAGTTCGGCGGCGGCTTTGTCTTCGGCGGCGACGGCGCCGTTTTCGGCCTCGATGAGGGTCGCCAGATCTCTGTCGAGACGGGCCAGAACATCGCGGGCTTCGGAGATGGCGTGCGTTTCGCGGGCGATGTCGCGTTCCAGCTGGGTCTGGCGGTTGACGAGTTCGTTGGTGCGCTGGCGGGCGCGCTCGGCTTCCTTTTCGAACGTCTCCTGTTCAATCTTGAGGCGGCCGAGAGCGGCGCCCTTTGCGGCTTCGGTATCGCGCAGAGGCGGCAGGTGTTCGGCGAGTTCGGCCTCGGCGCGCAAGCGCGCGGGACTCGGCTTCGGTGGCGAGGCCCAAGCGCGCGGTTGCGTCGGTGAGGTTCTTCTCTTCCTGATCCACGAGAGCTTGCGCTTCCGCCCAGGAGAGATGGAAGACGAGCGCCTCGGTGCGGCGGATATCGCCGGAGAGTTCCTTGTAGCGGCGGGCCTGGCGAGCTTGGCGTTTCAGGCTTTCGATTTGAGACGAGAGGCCGCCCATGATGTCGCCGAGGCGGGCGAGGTTGTTCTCGGCGGCCTTGAGGCGCAATTCGGCTTCATGGCGACGGCTATGGAGACCGGCGATGCCGGCAGCGTCTTCGAGAACGCGGCGGCGCTGTTCAGGTTTGGCGTTGACGATCTCGGAGATCTGGCCCTGACGAACAAGCGCGGGCGAGCGCGCGCCGGTGGCTGCGTCTTCGAACAGGATCTTCACATCGCGGGCGCGCGCTTCCTTGCCATTGATGCGGTAGGCGGAGCCGGCTTCGCGCTCAATGCGGCGCGTAATTTCGATGACGTCGTGGTCGTTGAATTCGGCCGGAGCCTTGCGTTCAGCATTGTCGAGGAAAAGTGTGACTTCGGCAGAGTTGCGGGCCGGGCGAGTGTTGGTGCCGGAGAAGATCACGTCGTCCATGGCGGCGGCGCGCATCGACTTGTGCGAGGTCTCGCCCATGACCCAGCGGAGGGCTTCGAGAAGATTTGACTTGCCGCAGCCGTTGGGGCCGACAACGCCCGTCAGCCCGGCCTCGACAATGAGGTCGGTCGGCTCGACGAACGATTTGAAGCCCAAGAGCCTCAGGCGGTTGATCTTCATTCGATTATGGTCTCGGACGCACGTGGGCGCTTCAGAATGCCAACAGTTGCCTTGTGCGGATGCCAGTGCACCCGATCGAGGCGGCTCTGTCTAGCGCGCGGGGACCGCGTTCGCAGTTGCGGCGGGACGCCCGCTCAGGAGCGGATCGACCTTGCTGCGGATCTCGGCCATCGTCAGCGTGCTCTTCACCCGCTGGTTCTGGATGAAGAAATTCGGCGTTCCGATGATGCCGAGCGTGCGGCCCCGGTCTTTCACGCGCTTCAACGCGTCAATCATGGCCTGATTCTGCAAGCAGCGATCGAATTCGGGGCGCGTTACCCCCACCTGTGTCGCTACGGCGAAGATGGGATCGAGGCGGACTTCCTGAGAAACCCAGGAGGCCTGCTGTTCAAGAAACTTACCGTAGAGCGTGAAATACTTGTCGGGCGCCGCGCAGCGGAGCGCGATCGTGGCCGTGCCCGACGTTTTGCCGATCGGGAATTCACGCAGCACAAATCTGACTTTTCCGGTGTCGATGTATTCGCGCTTCAGTTGCGGGAACACGTCCCGGTGGAACGCGCGACAGTGCGGGCACGTCAGCGACATGTATTTGATGATCGTAACCGGAGCGTCGTCGCGGCCGAGGGCCATTTCCGGCAGATCGGGGCTCGGGGCAATAACTTCGGCGAGCGTCGGATTCTGGATGATCTGGCGTGCGCCAGCGGTGGGGTCGGGTATCTCGTTCAGCGACCCGATGCCGCCTGACGGGGCATCGTTCGTGACGGCGGCTGTCCCGGCGGAACTGCCGCCAATTGCCGGCGCACCAGAGTTGGTGCAGGCCGCGAGCGCGAGGGCCGCGGCGAGCGGCACGAGGAAAGTCAGACGATGACCTCGTGCCGCGCGCAGGCTCATTTCAGCAGCGGTTCCAATGTCTTGTCGAAGCCTTCGATCGTCGGCGGCTCGGTCAGCTTCTTGCCGTTGATGTAGAAAGTGGGAGTGGCGCTGACGCCAAAGGTTTCGGCGGCGCGCGTGCGGATGGCCGTCAGCTTGTCGAGAAGCGCCTGGTCGGTCAGACACTTGTCGAAGCTTTCCTGGGTGAAGCCGGCCTGCTTTGCGATCTCGAACAGCTTCGGTGTGGGGTTTTCCTTTACGTAGGCCCAGTCGGCCTGGGTGTCGAACAGTGCGCTGATCATCGGCAGGGTCTTTTCGCCACCGGCGCAGCGCGCAAGCATGGACGCTGCGAATGCGCGGGGATCGAGCGGGAACTCGCGGAAAACGATGCGCACCTTGCCGGTGTCGACGTACTTCGTTTTCAGCTCCGGAAGCACCTTGGTGTGGAATTGCTTGCAGTGGCCGCAGGTCATCGAGGCATATTCGACAATCGTCACCTTTGCGTCGGGCTTGCCCATGACGAGGTCAGGCAATTCCGGCTGGTTCATCAAGGCTTCGACAGCAACTTCAGTGGGGCCGTCACCGGGGCGGGCGAGTAGGGGCTGCGTGGCAGCGGCGACAGCGATCGCACCGACCCCGGCCAAGGCGAGGGCCGCACGACGGTCGATGCTGAAAAGATTGAGGAAAGTCTTCACGGGCGGCTCCTGATCGATCCACTCTTGGCGGGCTCGGCGCCTGACGGATGATGTTCAGGCGCGTAACACGCGGTCACTGCCGCATTAAGGCAAAAAGCATCTGAATGCCAACTGAATAGCCCGTAATGCGACGGCAGCGGTCAGGTGCGGCGGGTCGCGCCTCTTACGCCGGCTTCCATGCGAGCCAGAGCGCGGGCCAGCGGGTCGTCGGGCAAGGTCGGGTGCTGCGGCTGGGCTGCCAGTTTCGTCACAGATCGCGAGGCGGCAATCGCGTGGGCGGGCAAGGGAGCCTGGAGAATGCGCAGTTCCGCAATGGCGCGGTAGCCGAAGTAGGCGTTGATGCGCTCGATGATCTGGCGGGCCCGGTATTCCACATCGAGCGCGCGAGCGGGATCGACGCGCAGAACGAGCGTGGCACCGGGGCGGGCGCCGCTTTCTTGAGCAAGTTCAGCTGTCTCGAAGCCTTGCGGCCACTTCACGCGCTCAGGCGTGGTCCATTGCGCAAGGTCGGCGCCGGCGATGCGGGGCCAATCCATGATCAGGGAGGCTGTGGAAAAGCCGAACTTCTCGAAGGCTTTACGGGTAAGCCCCGGCACAAATGCCCCAACGGACTTGCTTGCGGGTCCACGGCCGCGCGACAGCGACGGCCCAAGCCGTGCGCGAACGATGGTGCCGCTCCATGCGGGCGGGGGCGTCGTGCTGCGGTTCGGCTTCGCCATGTGTGGTGCCTTTTTTGGTGGCGCAAGGCGACTCCGCTGTCGCGGAGCCGGCCGCCTTGCGCGGGCGTTTTGGTTGCGCAAGGCGACACTGCTGTTGCGGAGCCGGCCGCCTTGCGCGGGAGTGATTTGCGAAGTCGGTTTGCGCGGGACCGCGCGGTCATTACCCTATGAAAGCTGATTCGCGTTTGCAGCGAAGGGGGAGCGACGTGACGCTCGTGGCCCGAAAGCAACTGCCGCTCCGGCCGGCCGGCCCGGACACCGTCGAAGCTTTACTCGCGTGGTATGACGCGGAGCGGCGCGATTTGCCGTGGCGCGCAAGGGGGCGCAAGAAGCAAGACCCTTATCGTGTCTGGCTGAGCGAGATCATGCTGCAGCAGACGACGGTGAAGGCGGTCATTCCCTACTACGAGAAGTTCGTTGCGCGATGGCCGACAGTCGGCGATCTGGCGGCAGCGCCACTCGACGATGTTCTCGCGATGTGGGCGGGGCTCGGGTACTACTCACGCGCGCGCAATCTGCATCAGTGTGCGGTTGCCGTGGCGGCGCGGGCAGACGGGCAGTTTCCGCGTGCCGAGGCTGAACTGCTCGAACTGCCCGGCATCGGGCCATACACGGCGGCGGCGATTGCAGCGATTGCGTATGGCGCGCCGGCGACACCGGTGGATGGAAACATCGAGCGCGTGGTGTCGCGGCTGTTTGCGGTGACGCATCCGCTGCCGGGTGCCAAGCGCGAGATCAAGCGGCTGGCGGCGACGCTTACTCCGGCGAAGCGCGCGGGGGATCACGCCCAGGCAATGATGGATCTGGGCGCTACCGTGTGCACGCCGCGGCGGCCGTCATGTCTCATGTGCCCACTGCAGCAGGATTGTCATGCGCATGCGCGCGGCATCGCCGAGACGCTGCCGAAGAAGGCGGCGAAGGCAGAGCGGCCGGTGCGGTATGGGACGGCGTTTCTGGTGCTGCGCGAAGATGGTGCGGTGCTCTTGAGAAAGCGCCCGGCATCTGGGCTACTCGGCGGCATGCTGGAAGTGCCATCGACGGATTGGTCGGACACGATGATGGCGGCCGACATGGCGATGGCCGGAGCGCCCGTGCGGGCCGATTGGTGGCCGATGCCCGGCGGTGTGGTTCACGTCTTTACGCATTTCCGGTTGGAATTGCAGGTTCTGCGCGCGATCGTGTCACCGGATACGCCGCTGACGTTCTGGGCCGAGCCCGATCGGTGCCTTTGGGTGCCGCGTCGTGATTTGCACAAGGCGGCGCTGCCGTCCGTCATGCGCAAGATCATCGCGCATGCATTGAAAGAGCAGTGATCAGCCGGGTGCGCGCGGCGACATTCGTTCCAGCGAGATGCGGATGAGGTCTGCCGTGCGCTCGACACCCAGCTTTTCCTTGAGACGGGTGCAGGTGTTGGCGACCGTCTTGTAGGCGATGCCGAAGGTGATCGCGATTTCGTTGAGGCTCTTGCCTTCGCCGAGAAGTCGCAGAATTTCCGTTTCGCGATTGCTGAGCGAACTCAGCGGGTCGCCCTCAACGGGATTGAGAACCATGTCGCTGGCGAGGCGCTTGTCGATATAGCGGCGGCCGGTGGACGCCGCCTTGACGGCTTCGATGAGTTCATCGGCGCTGGCACTTTTGCCAACGAAGCCCAAGGCGCCGGAACGCAGAGCGCGATTGGCGTAGGCGGGATCGGCATGCATGGAAAACATGACGACTCGGGCCTCTTGATCGGCGCTGCGCAGACGGGTGAGAAGTTCGAGCCCGCTGCCGCCGCCCAGATTGATGTCGAGCACGACGACGGCCGGCTTCTCGCGCATGTAAGCGTCGAAACCCTCTTCGGCAGTGCCCGCTTCGGCGACGACGCTGTCGGGCAGAAGCGAGAGGAGGCGGCGTACGCCTTGGCGGACGATATCGTGGTCGTCGATAATCAGAAGCTTCATTGTCAGCTCAGTCTCATTGCAGTGTTTGAGTTGAGGGTGCGACGGGCGCTGCGCCGCCGCCGGGACCTTTGAGCGGGATCGAAACTCGGACCTCGACGCCTGTTCTCTCGAGGTTATCGACAATCGACAGATGACCGCCGAGCAGCTTTGTACGCTCGTGCATGCTGATGACGCCGAGGCTGCCAGAGTGGAGTGCGGTTGTGCGCGCGCCGCCATCGTTGGTGACGATCGCTTCGATCGTTTCGCCGGTGGGCGAGCCGATGCGAATGGCAATGTGCTTGGGCTTTCCATGCTTCAGCGCGTTCAATACGGCCTCTCGCACGATCGCCAGAAGGGCAATGTCGATTTGCGGCTGCCAGGTTTTTCTGGGGGCGTCGAGGGTGAACTGGACACGTGGGTGCCGGGCCTTGAGGGGGGCCAGCATGTTTTCCAACGCATTGGTGAGACCGAGATCCAAAACGAGGCCGGGGCGCAACTGCCAGAGGATCGATCGGACTTGTTCCTTGACCTGCGAGACGGCGTCTTGAATCGAGAGTGCGCGTTCCGTGAACTTCGGCTCGCTCTTTTTTTCAGCGAGATCGCGGATCGTCGTCGCATCGACGTCGATGGAGAACAGGAGCGGGCCAACTTCATCGTGGAGGTCGCGGGCGAGGCTGGCGCGTTCCTCTTCCTGGACGGCTTCAAGCTGGGAGTCGAGCTTGCGGTTCTTTTCCTGCGTTTCGCCAAGGAGAGCAGACATGCGGTTGAAGCCTGTGGCGAGGCTTTGCAATTCCAAGGGGCCGGAGACGGGCAGCTGTTCCCCGACCGCGCCTTTGCCCGTGCGTTCGAAGGCTTCAAGGAAGCGCGCGAAGGGGCTCAACGCGTAGCCGAGCAGCGCTGAGAGGATGGCAAGCGTCAGCAGGCAGAAGAGCAGGATGGTGGTCAAGTGGAGGCGGACGTCGCTCCAGACTTCTCCAGCTTCGTTGCGCGGATCGGCGGTGACCAGGATGTGCTGTTGGAGTTGGGTTCCCGATGGCCAGTCGACGCGGGCGGTGAGTTCCCGAGGAGCCAGTGCGCGATAGAACCATGATGGCATTCCGCTCTGTACGGGGGCGGGAGTGGACGACTGGAGTGTCGTGCCGTCTGATCCTTTCAGTTCGACGCGGACGTGGCGGCTTGCATCAAAGGTGCGGACGAGGCGTCCGACCTGGCGCGATTCAGAGGGTGAGCCTTCGATGTCTTGCAGGGCGACACGGATGGTCCGCTGAGCCGCAGACAACGTGCTTTGCAATTCGACTTCGACCTTGTGCACCGCGTGCCAGTACGTCAGCACCGCGCTGACTGCAGAGCGTGCTCATAAGAATGGCGGCAATGGCAAGGATGAGGCCGAGCCTCAGGGATACGCGCAAGGGATGGTCTCCGGAAAGTGTTACTTTGTTGCATTTTCCGGATGCGCCGCGCCACAGGGAAGTTTTCCCGATTTCTCAACTTTTCGTGGCTATTCGGCCGCCTCAATGAGGATTTCGCTGCGGGTTGCCGTCGATGGGGTCAGGCCCAGGCGTTCCTTGGCGGTTTCGCGCAGCGTATCGATGGAGGTGAGTTTTCCTTCGCGCTCGAAGTGCCAGAAGGTCCAGCCGTTGCAGGCGGACTTGCCCTGCGCGAAGGCGCCGACGCGATGGATCGAGCCCTGCATGCCGGGGAGTGCGACGGAGCCATCGGCCTTCACCTCGGCGCGGACGCGGCGGCGCTCGTCGAACAGCGGGCTGCCGGGTGGAAGCATGCCGAGCTCAATGATGGTGCCGAAGGGCACGCGCGGTTCGGCGCGTTTGGAGCGAACGGTTTCAAGCGCGCTCGTTTTCATGGTCTCGATGCCGGCGATGCGCTCGCGGGCGGCGCGCGCATAGTCTTCATCGCGCTCGATGCCAATCCAGCGGCGGCCGAAACGCTGCGCGACGGCGCCCGTCGTGCCGGTGCCGAAGAAGGGATCGAGCACGACATCGCCGACGTTGGTGGTGGCAAGCAGGATGCGGCCGAGCAGTGCTTCGGGCTTCTGCGTGGGATGGGCTTTGCGGCCGCCGTCATCCTTCAGGCGCTCGGGGCCGGCGCAGATGGGATAAAGCCAATCTGACCGCATCTGAATGTCGTCGTTGAGAGCCTTGAGGCTTTCATAGTTGAACGTGACGCGAGATTTCTGATCACGGCCTGCCCAGATGAGCGTTTCGTGCGCGTTGGTGAAGCGCTTGCCGCGAAAATTCGGCATCGGGTTGACCTTGCGCCAGATGATGTCGTTTTGGATCCAGAAGCCTGAGATCCTGCAGGGCGGCGCCGAGGCGGAAGACATTGTGATAGGAGCCGATGACCCACATCGCGCCGTCGGGTTTCAGGACGCGGCGACACTCGCTGAGCCAGGCGCGGCTAGAACTGATCGTAGGCGGCGAAGGAGGAGAACTTGTCCCACTCGTCATCGACGCCATCGACGCGCGTGTTGTTGGGGCGGAGGAGTTCCGAGGCGAGTTGCAGGTTGTAGGGCGGGTCGGCGAAGACGAGGTCGACGCTTTCAGACGGCAGCTTGCGCAGTTCCTGGATGCAATCGCCGACGAGGACGCGGTTGGTCTGGATGCCGGCGGGAACGCGACGCTTGGAACGCATGACTGGACCTACTCGAACAAAATGCTGACGCACACACTGGCCCGTTCCCCATGCAGATGCGCAGGGCGGAGCCGGACTACGGTAAACGAAATCTGACCAGGGAGGGTTAATTGAACGTTACCGCAGCGTTCGAAGACTCGTTGCGGTTTTTGTTGAAGAAAGGGCGAGCGAGCGTTGCGGAGGCAAGGCTGGGGGGCAAGCGACTGAGCGGACTCGCAAAAATAAAAACGGGGCCGCCTAATTCAGCGACCCCGCGCCTGCGCGAAATTGTGTTTCGAGCGGCCTACTTTTTCTTTTCGACTTCTTCTTCGACGACAGCACCGGAGACGGGGTTGAAATACACCTCAACCTGATTGCCGTCTTTGTTGTAGCCGTAGATCTCGTAGCAGTTGCCCTCGACCTTGAAGACTTCTGCCTTATAGCCGAGTTCGGTCGCCTTCGCCTTCATGGCATCTTCCGAAAGCCACTTGTCCTTGGGCTCCTTGGTGCATTCGGGGCTGGCCAGGGCGGGAGCGGCCGAGAGCAGCGTGCCGGTGAGAAGCGCAAAAAGCGGCAGGGTCGATTTCATGTATGGATCCTTTCTTGGAGGTTGCCCGGGTGAAACGCGCTTCACGTAATTGCGTTCAATGGCGCCTTCAAGACAGGTTTCAGTCGGTACGATAAGTCAGTTGGGCGGGCTGGGGGTCGAGCGGGCCGCCGTCAAGGCCGGAGGCGGGCGCCGGCTGATCTGAAGATTTTGCGCGCTCGGATTCCTCATTCAGGACCATGAGAATGGGGGTCAGCCCGTCGACGTCGACGACGCGGAAGACTTCGACGTCACGGCGGGCTTCGGCGCTCCATCCGGCGATCGTCAGGGCGCGCTCGGCTTTGGAGAAGAGGCCGTGGTTGCGCAGCGGATCGGCGGTCATGAATTCCTGATCTTTCTCGGAAAGTGCGACGTTGCCGCGGCTTTCGATTTCCTTGATCCAGTTCTTGCGGATCTCGGTCAAGTCGGTGTCGCTCGCCTGGCTTTCTTCTTCCTTCAAGACGTCGAGTTCCGTCTTGCGTTTCCAGATTTTCCAGCGGCGCTGCCACAGGCTCAGCTTCTGCGGCCATCGTACGAGGTCGAGGTCGCTGAAGACGCCGGCGAGCTGATTGATGGCGAGTGCGCGCTGGGACTCATTTTTGTCTTCGGCGTTGGCGCTGTAGAGGTTGGGGATGACGAAATAAGACGCCTTGTTGTGGTGGATGAAATGGCGGCGCAGCCATTCGATGCCTGCGCGGTCATCGGTGCGAGACAGCACCGTTCGGATGGCTTCGCGGATCTGATGGATGACTTCGCCCGATGGACGCAGCGTTGCGGCAGGCGGTGGGTTGAGGATGGCCAGGGCGAGGAGGCCGAGATCGACGCCGATGGTGGCGAGAAGGGCTATGAGATCGCGGCCTGTGATCGGATCGCCTTCGGTGGTGTGGGAGAATGGGCGTTGGAAGCCCGAGCCGACGTAAGCAATGAGGCTCGATGAGTAGGCACCGATGTTTTTCCAAAGGTTCTTGACTGCGTTGGCGACGCCGGCCGGGCCTTCGCTGAAGGCGGCCTCGCGCAATTTGATTTCGGCGGGCTGGTCGGCCTGATCAGCGGCTTGGTTGAGGCGCTCGGCCAGAGTGGGATCGAAGCAGGAGAAGCCGGGGCGCATGGGTGGGATGAGCACCGACTTGGCCAGCGCACGCATTTCAGCGGCTGTCGATTTGCCGAGTTCATTCGAGCGGGCCGCGATATTGCGCGCCTTGCCGCGGATATCCGAGGCCTTGGCTTCGAACGCGCGCTGGCGCTCCTCGATCGTTCCGCCCTCCAGTGTCGAAGCGGCGGCTCGCAATTCCTCGACATCGACACGGACGGGTTCGAGCCAGGCGCGGGTCATACCGTCGCGCAGGGTCGCGACGCTGTCGCGAACGCTGACGCGGGCGTTGTAGAGCGGCCCGCGGCCAGCGCCTGAGGATTTGCCGCAACTGCCGCCGCTGGTTTCCTCGCGCGTCATCTGGCCGTCGGACCAGGTCACGACGTTGTCGAGCTGGGCTTTCACGGCGTCGAGACGGGCGGCAATGGCGGACGAGGCGTCGCGTGCATCTTCCTGCAGGCCGGCGAGCCCGGTGCGGGTTGCTTCCTCGCCCGAGATGAGGCTCCACCAGAAGCCATAGCCGAAGCCGATCGACCATACGGCGAGGAAGGCATACATGACGAACATGACGAGCCGGTCGGTGAATTTGCGCTTGGCGCCGAACATTTCGCGCAGGGCGAGCCACATCAGGAACGTCAGCGCCACGACGACGCCGATGACGAGGACGTCGTTGGAGACGGACATGCCTTCGCTGGGGGTGGCGGACGTTTGCGAAACGCCGACGATGAAATCGCGCATGCCATGCCAGGTGGCATAACCCGACAAGAGCAGAAGCATCAGCGAGGCAATGCCGATGAGCGTATTACGGCCGAGCACGTAATAGAAGGCGCTTTTGATGGACGTGATCACGCCACCTTCGCCGCTGCCGATCGACGCCATGACAATCCCCCGGGTACGCACTTGAAGCAGCCGAATTACAACACTTTCAGCACGTTGTCCCGGGCTGCCCGGCCACAGTGGGGGTGATTCAGGCCCAGACCTTGGTTAGGCGGGCTCTTCGATGAGGCCGAGCGCGAGTTGGATCGGACGGAAGGAGCGGCGGTGCAGTGGACACACGCCGAGGCGGCCAAGGGCGTCTTTGTGTTCTGGTGTTCCGTAGCCCTTATGGCGAGCAAAGCCGTAGCCGGGGTACTGCCGTTCGAGCGCGATCATCAGCCGGTCGCGGGTGACTTTGGCGACGATCGATGCGGCGGCGATCGACAGGCACTTCGCATCGCCTTTGATGATCGTGCGGGTTTCGCACGCAAGACGCGGAGCACGGTTGCCGTCAACGATCGCGAGTTTGGGTTTCATGGTGAGGCCACGGGTGGCTTCGGACATGGCCCAGAGGGTGGCGTTGAGGATATTGTCGCGATCGATGCGGCCGACGTCGGCGATGCCGGTGGCGATGACGGCGCCGCTCTCGACGATGCGGCGGAAGACGATCTCGCGGCCGTCCTCGTCGAGGGCTTTGCTGTCGTCGATGCCGGAAGGGATGTTGTCAGGGTCGAGGATCACCGCGGCGGCCACGACGGGTCCGGCCCAGGGGCCGCGTCCGGCTTCGTCGATGCCTGCAATCGGGTGGCGCCCAAGGGCCAACTCGGTGGCTTCCAGCTCGAAGGTCGGCTTGATCCGCGAATCATCGATTTTCATGGGAAAATCGTCGGGCGGACCCTCGATGGTGTCAAAGCAGCAGGAGGCGATGTCCACAGTGGCGTCGGCCGCGGCTTCGAATGCCGCAGCGGCGTTTGCTGAGCCGTGGTGACAGGCGGGCCCTTAGCCTTTAAGCGGTGTGGCCATGCTGCACATCAACGACCTCACTTTTCACATCGAGGGAAAGCGCATCTTCGATGCGGCGACCGCGGGCATCCCCACGGGGCACAAGGTTGGCCTCGTGGGACGCAACGGGGCTGGCAAGTCGACCCTGCTGAAGCTCATCACAGGCGATCTCAATCCCGACGACGGCAGCATCACGATGACGCGCGGAGCGCGCATTGGTTACGTGGCGCAGGAGGCGCCTGGTGGAGACAAGAGCCTAATCGACTGGGTGCTCGATGCCGATACCGAGCGGGCAGCGCTGCTGGCCGAGGCCGAGACGGCGACGGACGCCAACCGCATCGCCGACATCCAGGTGCGCCTGACGGACATCGACGCACATTCGGCGCCGGCGCGGGCGGCCACCATTCTGTCGGGCTTAGGCTTCGACCATGCGGGCCAGCAGCGGGCGTGCCGGGAGTATTCCGGCGGATGGCGGATGCGCGTTGCGCTGGCCGCGGTTCTGTTCCTCGAGCCGGAGATCCTGCTGCTGGACGAGCCGACGAACTACCTCGATCTCGAAGGCACGCTGTGGCTCGAGAGCTATCTGAAGAGCTATCCGCATACGGTGCTGATCGTCAGCCACGACCGCGATCTGTTGAACTCGGTGCCGGGCGCCATCCTGCATCTCGAGCGCGGCAAGCTCACGCTGTATTCGGGTGGGTACGATGATTTCGAGGAATCGCGGCGGGAAAAGCAGCGGCTCGAACTCAAGCTGAAAAAGAAGCAGGACGAGGACCGGCGGCGCATTCAGGCATTCATCGACCGGTTCAAGGCGAAGGCGACGAAGGCCAAGCAGGCGCAGAGCCGAGTGAAGGCGCTGGCCAAAATGCAGCCGATCGCGGCGCAGATGGAAGACCGCGTCGTGCCGTTCTTCCTGCCGAACCCGGAGAAGATGCTGGCGAGCCCGCTGCTCAGGATGGAGAACGCGTGCGCAGGGTATGAACCGGGCAAGCCGATCCTTTCGGGGCTGAATTTGCGGCTTGATCAGGATGACCGGATTGCGCTGCTCGGGCAGAACGGAAATGGCAAGTCGACGTTCGCCAAGCTCTTGGCGGGGCGCCTGGCGCCGCTCACCGGACATGTATATGGCGCGAACCGTGTGACGGTCGGATATTTCGCGCAGCATCAGCTCGACGATCTCAATCCGCAATCGACGCCATACGATTACATGGTGAAACTGATGCCGGAGGCGACGGAGGCGCAAAAGCGCACCAAGCTCGGCACGTTCGGTTTCAGTGCGGACAAGGCGGATACAAAATGCTCCCACCTTTCAGGCGGTGAAAAGGCGCGACTGTTGCTGGCGCTGACTGCATTCCATGCGCCGCATCTCCTCATTCTCGATGAGCCGACGAACCATCTGGATATCGATAGCCGCGAGGCGCTGATCCATGCACTGGCGGAGTATGAGGGCGCGGTCATTCTTGATCAGTCACGACCGCCATCTCGTCGAGGCGACGGCGGACCGATTGTGGATCGTGAAGGGTGGCACCGTGTCGGTTTATGACGGCGACATGGAGAGCTATCGTGCCGAGCTCTTATCGGAACGCGGCGCGGGTACGCGAGGGGCTTCGCAGGGCGGTGATGATGGGCGCAGCGATCGCAGTGCGCAGCGCCGCGCATCGGCACAGAAGCGGCAACAATTGGCGCCGCTTGAAGAAGACGATGCAGGACGCGGAAAAGCGTGTCGAAAAGCTGACGGCTGACTTAGCAAAACTCGACGCGGCACTCGGTGATCCCGCACTGTATGCTGATCCTCAGAAGGCGCAAAAAATCACGTTGGAACGCGGCCTGATCGCGAAGGCGTTGATTGCAGCGGAAGAAAATTGGCTGACCGCGACCGCCGCTTTCGAAGAGGCGGAAAAAACGCAGGATGATGCCGTCGCGTGAGGCGCGCGGATTGCTGTGTCACGCTTCGTAGACAACTTTGATCAAGAGCAAAATTATGACAGCGCGCCGTGATCGGTCAGCGTGTTGAAAAGGCCTCAGCTTGTCTGTCAAGGCATGTGGAAGAGCGCGTGCCTTACACATTTTTTGATGGGTCAACGGCCGCGTGTTGAGGTATCACATCGCCGTGGTGAGCTGGCTGGTCCGGGCGTGCGGGGCGTACCGACTGTTCTGAATCGGAGAGGGCTCGGAACAGTTCGATCGGCCAGCTTCCACCGCACTCTCAAATCACAGCGCTTGAACCAAATGAAAAGGGCGGGATCTTTTTCAAGATGCCGCCCTTCATGCGTTCCTGGCAGTCCAGCGGTTCCCGGCTCAGGCGTTACCCGTCTGCCCTTCGGTTTCGGGCAGCAGGCTGACCTCGAGGCGGACGCGATCGCAGGCGACCTTCGGGATCTTGCCGCGGCCCTTCGACTTCACGAGCACGACGATGCCGAGGTCGGAGAGGCGGGCGAGAGTGCGCGTAAGGCTGGCCTTCGGGCGGCCGGAGAGGCGGGAGAGTTCGGCCAAGGTCTTCGGCTCGGCCGTGCGGATCATCTTGAGGAGCTTGAGGTTGCGGTCCGAGAGGAGCCGCATCAGTTTTTCAGGCTTTTGGCGCTTCGGCGCGGCGCCGTGGGTGCCATTCGTGCCGATGTGAGCCGCGGCCACGGGGGCCTTGGCGGTCTCGGCGAACTCAAAGTGGAGCGTCTTCCCGTCGTCCATCTTGTCCATCGCGTCTGGCGGGCGCCGGTCCAAGCCGGCGGATCATTCCGAAAGTGCGGTCTCTTGCAGCGCCCATTTTGGTTTGCGTCTACATTTGAAACGGCAGGAGTGACCGCTAGGATCACCTGACCTCGGTCAATTTTTCTTATCGCAGGTTAAGCTAAGTTGACAGTCGGGGTTGCCATGAGACCGCGGCCACCTCAGCCAGAAATGCGTGAGAAATCAGCAACATTGAGGGTCGCCGCGCGGATTTCCGAGAGCAGTTTGAGCCGATTGGCGCGCAGGGCCTGATCAGCAACATTGACAGTGACCTTCTCGAAGAAGGCGTCGACTGGGGCACGCAACTCGGCCAGCGCGTTCATGGCGCCGGTGAAGCTCTCGACGTTGATGGCGGCGGCGGTGTCGAACTTGGCCTTGGCGATGGCGGCTGCGAGCGCGCGTTCGGCCGGCTCGGCGAGGAGGTCGCCGTCGGGGTCGCCGGAGAAGGTGGTCTTGTCCTTCTTTTCCTCGATGGCGAGGATATTGGAGGCGCGCTTGACGCCCGCGAGCAGGTTGGCGCCGTCGTCGGTTGCGAGGAACGCGCCCAGGGCTTCGACGCGCTTGACGATGAGGGCCAAGTCGTCCTGGCCGGGGAGCGCGAACACGGCGTCGATCAGATCGTGGCGCGCTCCTTTTTCCTTCAGGTGAACCTTGAGGCGATCGGCGAAGAAGGCGAGGAGATCCCGTGACGTTCCGCCTCCCGGCATGACTTTTAGACGCCGATTTCAATGTCTGATGAGCGTCAGCCGACGCGATGTCTCGATGAGTCGCTGATAACCCCAACGTCGAGTTTGCTAATCGCGATTAAAGGAATCCAGATTGTCGCTCAGATTGCTACTGATTCGCATCAAGACGCGTCGTCGCAATCGCCCTGCAAAATTGTCAGCGGGCATATAGCGGCAATCCGCAGATCGTTTTCGAGGACGATGCGGATGATGCCGAGGGCGGCGCGGCGGAGTTGGTAGGGGTCGCCGGAGCCGGTGGGCTTTTCGCCGATGGCCCAGAAGCCGACGAGGGTGTCGAGTTTGTCGGCGAGTGCCACGGCGATGGCGACGCTGTCGCCGTCTTCTTCCTTCGGCACGACGTCGGTCGGGCCCTTGGGCTTGTAGTGGAGTTCGATGGCGCGTGCGATTTCGGGTTTGGTGCCGGCCTTTTCCGCATAGTAGCGGCCCATCAGGCCCTGCAATTCGGGGAATTCGCCGACCATGCCGGAGACGAGGTCGGCTTTGGCGAGCTGGGCGGCGCGGCGGGCGTCCTGCGGGTCGGCATCGACGGCGCCTGCGATTTGCGCGGCCAGTTCAGCGATCCGTTCGACGCGATCTTTTTGCGTGCCGAGCTTCTCGTGGAAGGTGATGCCGGCGAGGTCATTCGCCATTTCATCGAGCGGCTTCTTGAGATCCTGGTCCCAGAAGAACTTCGCATCAGACAGACGCGCGCGGATGACTTTCTCGTTGCCGGAGATGATCTGCGCGCCGCCGTCGGTGGCGGTGAGATTGGAGACGAGAATGAATTTGTTCGCGAGCGACTTCGATTTCGGGTCGCGCAGGGAGAAGCACTTCTGGTGCTGCTTCATGGAGGTGGTCAGCACTTCGCCGGGGACTTCGAGGAAGTCCTTGTCGAATCCGCCCATGAGCACGACAGGCCATTCGGTGAGGCCGGCGTTCTCGGCGACGAGGGCTTCGTCTTCGACAAGCTGGAGCTTGGCGGCCTTGGCGGCGGCGTGGGCTGCTTCGCTGATGGTGGCCATGCGGGCGGCCGGGTCGAGCATCACCTTGTGGGCGAGGAGCTGGGCTTCGTAGTCAGCGAACGACTTGACCTTGAATGGGGTGTTGCCATGGAAGCGGTGGCCGCGTGTGGATCTGGCCGGCCGTGATGCCCGCGATCTGGAACGGGACCACTTTGCCGTCGAGCAGGCAGATGATGGAGTGGAGCGGGCGGATCCATTGGAAGGTGCCGGAGCCCCACCGCATGGATTTCGGCCAGGGGAATTTGGCCAGCACATTGGGGACGACCTCGGCCACGATCTCGGCGGCTTTACGGCCCGGCTTTTCGATGCGAGCGAGGTAGTAGTCGCCTTTCTTCTCATCGTTGACGATTTCGGCTTCGTCGATGGAGGCGAGGCCGGCGGCCTTCAGAAATCCGGCGAGGGCCTGTTCGGGGGCGCCGACGCGGGGGCCTTTGCGCTCGTCGCAGATGGCGGGCGAGATATGCGGCAGGCCTTCGATGACCAGGGCGAGGCGGCGCGGGGTGGAGTAGGCGCGGGCACTGGAGAAGGTCAGCCCGGCGGCCGTCAGCCCGTCTCCGACGAGGCGCTTCAGGTCCTCGCTCGCGCGCACCTGCATGCGCGCGGGGATTTCCTCGGAGAAGAGTTCAATCAGCAGTTCGGACATGAGTTCTCAGCAGCTCTGGCGTGTGACCCCGTCTCATTAGGCGAGGACCACAGACGCGGCAAGCTCTGGCTGTGCGGGGCAGCGCCCCCGTTAAGGCGTGGGAGCGGCCGGGGCTGGTTCGGCAGCCTTTTCGGTCGTGGCCTGATTGACGAGGTCAAGGACCTGCTTGCCGATGTCGTCGAGGGCGCCGGTGGTGAAGAGATAGCCGATGCCGACGGCGCAGAGCACGACATAGAACAGGAACACGACGCCGTTGCGACGCAGAAAGAGCAATCCGAGCAGCAGGAGCGGAAGGGCGAGCGCGAGCACGCCGGCAATCGTCGGTGTCATGTGGTGGTCTCCCCAAGATGGACCGCGCTTATGGCGCGCGTGTCGCATCGCCGTTCTAGCGGCTTTGGCAGAGCGAGCATAGAGCGGGGATGGAGATAACGGTCAGCGGGCTTTGCGGCGTGCCGGGCTTGCGCGCCCCGGCATGGGTTCAGCATACAGTTCGAGGCGGTGGCCCGTGAGGCGGTAGCCGAGGCGGCGGGCAATCTCGGTCTGCAAACGCTCGATATCGTCGGAACGGAATTCGATGACCTTGCCGGTGGTGATGTCGATCAGGTGGTCGTGGTGCTCGCCGGTCGCCCGCTCAACGCGTGCGCGGCCGCCTTCGAATGTATGCGTCTCGACAAGGCCGATGTCGGCGAACATGCGCAGGGTGCGATAGACGGTCGAGAGCGCGATGCCGGGATCGATGGCCACGGCGCGGCGATGGATCTCGATCACGTCCGGGTGGTCATGGGCGGCGGAGACGACATCGGCGATGACGCGTCGCTGGCCGGTGAGCCGGCGGCCGTTCTTGCGGCACAGGTCTGCGAGGTCGGCGGTTTCGGGCATGCAGATGTTCCAGCAAATGCAGCGTGCATTTCGCAGACGGGCGGCGGTTCGGTCATACGGGTTGACGTTTGCGCCCATGCAGTCCAGTCTTATCGCTCCTGCAATTCATTTGCAATAAGGACGATACCGGAATGGACGATCGATGACTTTGGTGCCGGGTTCAGAGCGTCCGATATCGACCGAGCGCGATAGCGGCTGGCAGCGTGGGGGTGGTGAGCCGTCGCTGATCGAGGTCTTTCGTTCGGTCGCGGTGTCGCCGGGGGCGTCGCCGTGGCGGAAGTTTCTGGCTTTTCTCGGCCCCGGGTATCTCGTGGCCGTCGGTTACATGGATCCAGGCAACTGGGCCACGTCGCTCGCGGGTGGGGCGCAGTTCGGCTACACGCTGCTCGCCGTTGCGCTGATTTCGAACATCATGGCGATTATCCTCCAGTCGTTGTGCGCGCGGCTGGCTGTGGGATCGGGGCGCGATCTGGCGCAGGCGTGCCGGGACGGATTTCCGCGCTGGGTGTCGTGGCCGCTGTGGCTGCTTGCCGAACTTGCGATCTGTGCGACGGATCTTGCCGAGGTGATCGGCACGGCGATCGGGCTGCAACTGCTGTTCGGTATTCCCCTCGAAGTCGGCGTGCTGATTACGGCGCTCGATGTGTTCCTGATCCTGTGGCTGCAAAGCCGAGGGTTTCGAAAGATCGAAGCCTTCATCATCACGCTGCTTGGCGTGATCGCCGTGTGTTTCGCCATTCAGATCGCGCTGGCTGATCCGGATTGGGGGCAGGTTGTCGGCGGGTTTGTGCCGACGACGGAGATCATCTCAAATCCCAACATGCTGTATCTGGCGCTCGGTATCATCGGCGCAACCGTAATGCCCCATAACCTCTATTTGCATTCCGGCATCGTGCAGACACGAGCGTATGGCAGCTCGCTGCCGGAGCGACGAGAGGCCCTGAAGTATGCGACGCTCGATTCAACGGTCGCGTTGATGTTTGCGCTGACGATCAATGCTTCGATCCTGATCCTGGCGGCGGCGACGTTTCATGTCGCGGGTGAGACGCAGGTTTCGGAACTTGGCCGGGCGCACGAACTGCTGCAGCCGCTGTTGGGTGCGTCCATTGCGCCGTCGCTGTTTGCGATCGCGCTTTTGTGCTGCGGGCTCAATTCGACCGTGACGGCGACCATGGCCGGTCAGATCGTCATGGAAGGCTTTATCGACATCAAGCTGGCTGCGTGGCTGCGACGGCTGGTGACGCGGCTCGTGGCCATTGTTCCAGCGGTGATCGTGATCCTGCTCTATGGCGAGAGCCACGCGGGCAAGCTGCTGATCCTGTCGCAGGTCGTGCTGAGCTTTCAGCTGCCGTTCGCGGTGATCCCGCTCGTCATTTTCACCGCATCGCGGGCAAAGATGGGCGAGCTCGTTGCGCCGCGATGGCTGACGGCAATGGCGGCGGTGATCGCCATTGTGATCGTGGCGCTGAACGTGAAGCTGCTGGTGGATGTGTTCAGCGGCGGCTGATCCGTGTCATGGGGCTGGCGTGGTGACGGCCGGCGGTGTGGCCGGAATTGAGCCTGTGGTGACGCCGCTTTGTTCAGGCGAGGTTCCAACCTTGGCGAGGCCGCTGTTGCGGTCGAGGATGCCGAACCACTTGTCTTCAGGAAGCAGGCGCTGGTTGAGACCCGCCCAAAGGTTGCGCGAAGACATTCCCGTCCATAAATGTTTTTGTCGAGGGCGCGATGGTCATGATGGCAATGGCGGCGGCGAGCATGCCAAGCGACGCATAAGGGTAGCGGCGGTCAAACAGCTTGAGAGCGGTGCCGAATGAAGCCTTCACGCGCGTGTCCATGACATCGACGGAATACATCTCGTCGAGGATCAGGTGGGTGAGATAGCCGAGGAACAGGAACGCCGCGCCGAGCCAGGCGACACCTTCGTGGCGGCCGAGCACATAATAGAACACCACCGCGGTCGCGCCAGCGGAGAAGATCGCGGCAAGGATCGAGTGCCAGATGCCGCGATGAATGGAAAGATGATGGAAGGCCGAGTGTAGCCCGTAGCGGAACAAGACAAGCGTACCGAGCCAGAGGATCCAGAGTTCGGCGATCGAGAATTTCGTGGCGAAGGTGAACAGGACCGCGAACGAGAAGAAGATGCCGAGACCGGAGAACATCGCCTTGCTCGGGCGTGAGTCCTTCAGGTCGATGTCGGGGAGGATCGAGCCCAGGACGCCGGCCATTGTGACCGCAATGAGGTTTTCGGGAGCAACCACGTCGGCGGCGAGCGTGAGGGTGGCGAGCGCACCGGACACCACGGTGCCGACGGCAATGTGGGTCGTGAAATTGGCCATGGTCGCCCTCCTGACGTGTCGATCGTCCTTCCGATCAGATTCTCAGGGCTGCGGCGATAGCTGCGCCCGGCGCCGATGTGGAAAAACCACTTCGACACAACGGGCTTGGCGGCGACGGCAGGGCGTGCCACAGGGTGCCGATCAACACGGACGGCAGATTTCCAATGAGCGGCATTCACGATCATGCCCACGGCAACGGTCTGGTTGGCCGGACCGCGATGGCGACCATCGCCGTGGCTTTCATCGTCATGGGCTTGAAGTACGTGGCGTACTGGAAGACCGGTAGCGCCGCGCTCTACTCCGATGCGCTCGAAAGCATCGTGAACGTCTTGACGGCGGTGGCGGCGTTGATCGCGGTGCGCGTGAGCGCCATGCCGCCGGACCGAAAGCATCCATTTGGGCATCACAAGGCGGAGTTTTTTTCGGCGGTGCTCGAAGGCGCGCTGATCGTTTTGGCGGCGTTCCTGATTTTTCAGGAAGCTTACGAAGCATGGCGCAATCCGCGAACCTTGACCGAGCCTGCGATGGGATTGGCCATCAACGGTGCGGCGGCAGCGATCAATGCCGGCTGGGCGGGATACCTGATCTCGCGCGGACGGGCGTGGAAGTCGCCGGCGCTGACCGCGGGCGGATGGCACATCCTGACAGATGTGGTGACGTCGATCGGCGTGCTGATCGGGCTGCTGCTGTCGCTTTGGACGGGGATCACGCAACTCGATCCGCTGTTGGCTGCGTTTGTCGGCGTCAATATCCTGTGGGCGGGATATCACATCATCTCGACGTCGATTTCGTCACTGATGGACGAGGCGGCGAGCACTGAGGATCAGGCGGAGATCCGGGCGGCCATCCAGGATTGCGGCGAAGGCGCTATCCAGGCGCACGATATCCGGACGCGGCATGCAGGGCGGGTGATGTTCATCGAATTTCATCTCGTGGTGCCGGGCACCATGACTGTGCTGCAGTCGCACGATATCTGCGACCGCATCGAGGCGGCGCTGAAGACGCGCATTCCCGGTTCGCAGGTTGTTATTCATGTGGAGCCGGACCACAAGGCGAAAGCCAAGGATGTGGTGCCGGTCAGCCGTTAACGCTATCGATCTATCCAGCGACGCCTGTTCCCGCCGGTACAGTCTTGTTTTATGTTTCAGGCTATCGTGGCTCTCAAAGCTGTTTTTGCGAGGGAGTGCGTCATGCGCCGCCTGACTGCTGCTGCCATCGTTTTTTCGATTTGCCCGGGGCTCGTGGCTGGACCTGTTCTGGCTGCCGGAGGCGATCCGATCGGAGCGACGCTGTCCGTCGTCGATATCGTGACGGCGGCGTACAATCGTGACACGCGAACGCTCGCAGCCGGAGACGGTGTGCGCCAGAACGAACTCATCGATGTGAGCAAAGATGGTTCGACGGAATTGAAGCTCAACGACGAGACGAAGCTGGCTCTCGGTCCGGGCGCGAAGCTGATGCTCGATAAATTCGTTTACGATCCGGACAAAGCGACTGGCGATATCGGTGTCGATCTCGTCGAAGGCGCGTTCCGGTTCATGACAGGCGTGGCCAAGAAGCCGAGCTACGTGGTGAAGGTGCCGCGCGCGTCGATCACGGTGCGGGGAACGATCTTCGATGTCTATGTGCAGACGGATGACACGAGTTGGCTCCTGCTGCACGAAGGTGCGGTGACAGTTTGCGACGAGCGCGGGCGGTGCCGCGATCTCGACGAACCGGGCAAGCTCATTCAGATCACGAGTGCAGGTGATGTGCGGCCGCCGGCAAATTGGGCGAAGATCGACAAGGCGGTTCTGCCGCCGCTCGATAGCGCGTTTCCGTTCGTGAAGAAGCCGCCGGCCATCGATCCTAATCCCGTTTTCACGCCGGAAACGCTGATCAAGCTCGGCGCGCTCGATCCGGATGTGAGGCCGCCGCGCCGGGTGAAGGATGACCCGCCGCCGCGTCGCACGAAGAAGCCGAAAACGGAAAAGGCCGAGGACAAGCCGGCCAAGAAGAAGCCGGTCAAGGTTGCCACGCCGTCGAAGGAAAAGCCTAAGAAGACGCGGCGCGCGAGCAATGACGATGCTGCCGGGAAGGCGGCCCTGGGATTGGCGATCGGTGTTGGCATCGGCATCGGCGTCGGCAAGATGGGCGGCGGTGGCGGCCGGCGTGGCGGTGATAACGGCGGGGGTGGGCGGATGCCGTCGCCCAAGATGGAAACTCCGCGCTAGACCAATTTAGAGCGGAAGGCGCTGTTCGGCGGCTTCCAGCAGCGGCGCAGCTTCGAGGACGCCAAGCGAGCGAGCGGCGACGATGTGGCGGCGGGCGGCGGGTACGTCATTCGTCGCCATCGCTTGCGCGAACTCCAGGACGTGTTGTTTCAGGTTCTCCCAACGCGGGTGACGGGCGGCGGTCTCGTCGCCGACGAGTGCAAACAGCTTTTCGCCGCGATCCTTGCCGCGCAGTGCCGTGGTGGTGATTTCGACGATGGCGAAGTCGGCGGCGGCCGCTGCGGTCTGCTCGCCGATGATGATGGGCGTGCCGTAGGTCTTGGTCGTCTCTTCGATGCGCGAGGCGGTGTTCACGACATCGCCCAGGACGGAATAGTCGAAGCGCTGCGGTGAACCCACATTGCCGACGACGCAGGCGCCGGTGTTGAGGCCAATGCCGATCCGAATGGGCTCGGTGTTCTCGCCGCGCTTTGCGTTCATGGCGACGATGGACGCTTGCATCGCAAGCGCTGTGCGGCAGGCTTGGCGTGCGTGGTCAGGATCGGTCAGCGGCGCATTCCAGAAGGCCATGACGGCGTCGCCCATGAATTTGTCAATGGTGCCGCGATGGGCGAGGATTTCGTCCGCGAGCGGGGTGAACAGCCTATTGATGAAGCGGACAAGCTCTTCTGCTGTCATGCCTTCGGAGAGACGCGAGAAACCACGGACGTCGGCGAAGAGGAGCGTGACATCGCGCAGGTCGCCGCCCAGCTTGAGGCGTTCAGGCGTGCGGGCGAGTTCTTCCACGACCGTGGGCGAAACGTAGTAGCCGAAGGCGGAACGAATACGGGCGCGGTCGGCCTCGGACCGGACGTAGTTCGTCAGGGAGCCGACGAGGTAGACAGCGAGCAGGGCGAGGGATGGATAAACCGGATCTATGAGCAGGCCGTTGCGGTAGGCGAGCCAGGACAAGGCGACGACTCCGGCGACGGCGGCGACCGTGAGGATGGCCGCGGCAACCGCGCCGGAGGTTGCGATGTAGCGGGCAATGGTTTGCGAGCGCGCGATCAGCGAAGCCGACAAGAGACCGACGACGGCGAGAAAGACGAGTTCGGCGCCTGTGGCCCAGGACGGGCGGACGAGATGATCACCGATGAGCATCTGCTCCAGTGCCTGGGCGTGGATCTCGACGCCGGCAAGCGCTGGCACCAGCGGCGTGGTGCGCAGGTCCATGAGCCCCGTGGCGCTGGTGCCGATGAAAATGAAGCGGCCTTCGATTTCGGATTTGTCGACCCGGCCTGCGAGAAGATCGCGGGCGGAAATGCTGCGGCGCGGATCGGGCGGGGCGAATTTGAGCCACAGTTCGCCTTGCGCGTCTGTGGGCAGGATCACTTCACCGGCGCGAATGCTGTCGATTCCGGTTTGCTCGCCGAAGGAGAGGATTCCGCTGGCGCCCGATGAGCGGACGAGGATCGTTGTGCCGGCGCCTTGCGCGATGCGGATCGTTTCAAGGGAGAGCGACGGATAGAGCTTGCCGCCTGCGGTGATGAGGAGTGGAACGCGGCGGACGACCTGATCGCTCTCGGGTATCCAGTTTACGGCACCGATGCCGGTTGCGGCTTCCGAGAGGACGGGCAGCGAGCCGACGCCGCCAGCGAAGGCCGGGACGAACAACACGGGGTCATCGCCGGCAATGGCGAAAGGCGCGCGCGGCTCGACAAGTTGACGGGTGACGTCGCCGTTCGCCGGCAAAGCCCAATACGACGGGAGCCTTAGCGATAACGGCGGCGAGTACATCGTCATTGGAAGGCAGGGTCGAGGCCTTTTCACCGAGCGGTTCCAGGCCCGGGACACCAGCGAGTTCCTTGGCGATATTCGATGCGTTCCACCGATCGGGTTCGGCGAGGATGAGATCGACCGTGATGGTGCGGGCTCCGGCCTCGCTGAGACGCGTGATGATGTCGGCGAGGCGCGTGCGCGGCCAGGGCCATTGGCCGAATTCGGCCAAAGAGGCCTCGTCGATGTCGAGGATGCGAACCGGGAATGACTCGTCGATCGGACGCGGCGCGCTCATCAGTAGACTGTCGAAGATGGCGAGGCGCATGCGCGCGACGGGGGTAGGGTCGAAGATGCGCAGCAGTACGGAGGCAGCGAGGACCACCCCCATCAGCACGACATACAACGGCTGGCGTCGCCCCACGATCACTCCCCCTACCCGGCAAACATCGTAGCGCTTTCTTAGATGCTTCCGCCAGTTGCGAGGTTATCCACAGCGTGCGTTAAACTCACATGGAATGTAACGCAGGGGTGTCACGTTCTCCTGGCATCTGCGAATGGCGGATCGCTAGAGTGAGTTGTTTGCGTAGCGTATGCGTGTTGGAGTCTCGGCCTATCCACGAGCAGCAGAATGCCCCGTCCCGGAAGTAATGCGTAGCCCTCGACGGGGCCAAATGGCCGGGAGGACCTTTCCCATGAGGTCCTCCCGGCTTTATTTTTGTTCGAGTGCGGCTGCAACGCGTTAGGTGACCGCGCCGCCCGAAGCATGTATAGGGGGCCAGCGCTGCCGGGCCCTTTTGCCCGCCCAATCGTATGGGCCTCTCCCGCCGCGCGCGACTTCAACCCCAGCGACGAGGCGGGACGTGTCCGACGACGCACGCATGACCGATACTTTAGCGCCTGCTCCTGCGGCCGGCGGTGCGCCGGGGACCGTGCTGCAGCGGGAGATCGCGCGGCGGCGGACGTTCGCCATCATCTCGCATCCCGACGCCGGTAAGACGACGCTGACGGAAAAGCTCCTGCTGTTCGGAGGCGCCATTCAGCTCGCCGGCCAGGTGAAGGCGAAGAAGGACAAGCAGAACACGCGCTCGGACTGGATGGCGATCGAGCGGGCGCGCGGCATCTCCGTCGTGACGTCGGTGATGACGTTCGAGTACGGCGATGCGGTTTTCAACCTGCTCGATACGCCGGGCCACGAGGACTTCTCCGACCAGACCTATCGCACGCTGACGGCGGTCGACAGCGCCATCATGGTCATCGACGCGGCGAAGGGCATCGAGAGCCGGACACGCAAGCTGTTCGAGATCTGCCGCCTGCGCGATATTCCGATCGTGACGTTCATCAACAAGCTGGATCGCGAGACGCGGGAGCCGATCGAACTGCTCGATGAGATTGCGAACATCTTGGCGCTCGACACGGCGCCGATGAACTGGCCGATCGGGCGCGGCCGGGAATTCCGCGGCACATACGATCTCTACAAGCCGAGGATCACGCGACTGGACGACGAGGGCGTCGATGTGCCGGTGTCGGGGCCGGGCGACCCGGTATTCGAGACGCTGCTGACGGAAGACGGCTCCGTGGAGCGCTGGCGCGACGAGGTCAGTCTCGTTGAGGAAGCCTGCAACAAGTTCGATCTGGAGGCCTTCCGGCACGGCACGCTGACGCCGGTTTACTTCGGTTCGGCTTTGAAGAACTTCGGCGTGCGGCATCTGCTGGATGCGCTCGTTGCCTTTGCGCCGCCGCCGCGCAGCTTGCGGGCCGCGACGCGCACGGTGGAAGCGGATGAGCCGCGCGATGAGCGGCATCATCTTCAAGATCCAGGCGAACATGGATCCGAACCATCGCGACCGCATGGCGTTCATGCGCGTCGTGTCGGGCAAGCTCAATCGCGGCATGCGGGTGAAGATCGTGCGTACGGACAAGACGCTGGCGCTGGCCGCGCCGCAGTTCTTCTTCGCGCAGGATCGCTCGCTGGCTGAGGAAGCCTACGCGGGTGATGTCGTCGGCATTCCGAACCGTGGAATGCTGCGCATCGGCGATGCGCTGACCGAAGGTGAGGACATTACGTTTCTCGGCATCCCCAGCTTTGCGCCGGAAATTCTCCGTCGCGTGCGCCTGGAAGATGCGATCCGCGCCAAAAAGCTGCGTGAAGCGCTGATGGAGATGGCGGAAGAGGGCGTGGTGCAGGTGTTCAATCCGGTTGATGGCTCGCAGCCGATCGTGGGTGTGATCGGTGCGCTGCAGCTCGACGTGCTCGAGGACCGGCTGAAGAACGAATACAATCTGCCGGTCGTCTTCGAGAGCTGCCCCTATGAAGTGGTGCGGTGGTTCACGTCGGACGACAAGGCGGCGCTTGAGGCGTTCGCGGCCAAGAACAAGTCGGCGATCGCGACCGATCTCGACGGGGATCGGGTTTACCTGGCGCAGAGCCAGTTCAGCCTCGGCTGGGCCACGGACAAGAACCCGGCGATCAAGTTCCAGGACATCAAGACGAACGACGGGCAGAGCGCGGCGTAGCCCTAGGGAAGCGCGGCCGTACGGTAGAGCTTGATGCGCAGGCCACCGTGCAGGACGGGTTCGGCCGTGAGCGAGAACGGCAGGCCCGTGGCGTTGGCGAGGTTGTCGTCACTGGTGACGAGGCCGACGCGCCAGCCGGGGAAGCGGGTCAATAACGTGTGGCCAAGCGCGCGATAGAGCGGGCGGAGCTTGTTGGTCTCGCCGAGCCGATCGCCATAGGGCGGATTGACGATGACGAGGCCGGGCGGCCCGCCGGGCGCCGTCAATTCTTCGACCGATGTTTCGGAAAAATCGGTGAAGGCGGAGACGCCGGCGCGTTCGGCGTTGGCGCGGCTCATGCGGATTGCGCCGGGATCGCGGTCGCGGCCGTAGAACCGGATAGTGGGTGTCTGGGTGACGCCGGCGGTGCGCATTTCATTCCAAGCAGCAGCGTCGAATGTTGCCAGTTTTTCGAAAGCGAAGGAGCGGGAGCGGCCGGGCTTCAGGCCAGCGGCAATCTCAGCGGCTTCGATGACGAACGTTCCGGAGCCGCACATGGGGTCGAGGACCGGTTCGCTGCCCGTGTATCCGCACTGGCGCAGAAAGAGCGCGGCCATGGTTTCGCGCATCGGGGCTTTGGCGACGGCTTCCTTGTGGCCGCGCTTGTGTAGCGGTTCGCCGGAGGTATCGACCGCGATCGTGCAGACATCGTTTTCGATGCGGGCCTTGATGACGACGTCGGCATCGTTGGAGATGGGGGCGCCCAGTTCTTCCTGGATCGCGCGGGCGATGCGTTCGGCTGCGGCGCCCGAGTGATAGATGCGGGACGACTTGCACGCGGCTTCGACGCGGACCGGCACGTCGCGGCGCAGGATGGTGCTCCATGGAACCTGCCGCGCACGCGTATCGAGTTTCGCCAAATGGACGACGCGGAACTCGTCGATGCGGGCGAGGATGCGGCTGGGGCCGCGCAGTTCGAGATTGGCGCGCCAAACTTCGGGCCAGCCGCCTTTGATCGTGACGCCACCAGAGACGGTCTTGGCTGTAAAGCCGTGCGCGCGCGCTTCGGCGCAAAGGGGGCCTTCCAGGCCGGGAACGGCGACAAGAAAGATTTCGAACTCGCTCGTCCTGGGAGCAGCGATCTGTCCGTCGACTCACTGCAGGGCGATGAGTTTAGCGTCGTCGGTGAGAAGATACATGCGGCCACCGGCGACGATGGGGGCGATGTACGAGCCGGAGCCGACCTCCTGCTGTCCGAGGACTTTGCCGGCGATCGGGTCGATGGCGGCGAGGAGGCCCTTCGATGAAACGGCCCAGAGCTGGTTGCCGGCGAGCACGGGACCGGACCATGCGCCACTGGTGGGCAGCTTCGTGGTCCATTGGATTTTGCCGTCGCGCTTCGAGATGGCCATGATCTGCGCGCGCGTATCGACGATGAACACGCTTTCGCCCGCGACCCACGGCGTCTGGGTGCCTGGAGCGTTGAGCGACCAGATCCGTTCGCCGGTTTTGGTGTTGGTCGCAGTCATTCGGCCCGCGTGACCGATGGCGTACACCACGCCGTTTTCAATTGCCGGGCGGGCTGCGTCCGTCATCGAGGCGAACTGGCTCTCGGAGCGGGTGCGGGTCAGGCTTTCCGACCAGACCGGGCTACCGTCGAGTATCTTGAGGCCGAGAACGTCGCCAGTGGGATACGGAACAGCGACGATCTCGCCATCGACGGCTGGGCTGGCGTTGAGCGACAGCGAGGCTTGGCTTGGAAGTCCGCGAGCGGACCAGAGTTCGGCGCCGTCAATAGCGGAGAGGCAGTAGAAGCGGCCTTCCGTGGTCAGCACGAAGACGCGGTCGGCGACAGCGGTGGGTGAGGAGCGGACAGGCGCGCCGAGGTTCTTCTCCCAGAGGCGCTTGCCGGTTGCAGGATCGAGCGCGATGACGGCTCCAAAGCCGGTGGCGCCAAAGAGGCGGCCGTTGTCGGAGGCGAGCCCACCACCGTACCCGCCGCCGTCGCCACCGCCCAGTGAGAACAGGCTGCCCGTCGAGAAACTCGAGAAGCCGCCTGACGACGCGGTTTCCACTGGAGTGGGCGCTAGGCTCTGACGCCAGATCTGCGAGCCACCAGAAACGGAGAAAGCGGTGGCGGTGCCCTCGGCATCGAGCGTGAATACACGACCGCCGGCCACGATGGGGCTTGCTATCACGCGACCCTTGCCGCTCGAGCCTGAGCCTGCGCTCGAGCGCCAGATTTCGCGCGGGGCTGTGGAAAGAGCGAGATTGCCGAGCACGTTTGAAGGCGTGCCGCCGGGTTGCGTCCAGTCTTCGTTAGCGACGGGCGCTGGGATTACGATCGGCGACGACGCATCCGCAAGTTCGCCTGGAACTTTCTCGTTCGCGGGCAGGACGGGAATGCGGCGCCCCGGTAGCGGAGCCTGCGTCTCCTTGAACGGGTTCAGCTTGCCGACGTCGGGCAGGCTCGGGAGGCTATCAGAGGAGCAGCCTGCCAGCGCGCAGGCGCTCAGCCCTACGAGGGCAAGCGCGCGATGCACGGGGCGGGGCCGAACCATCCTAATCTCCTCTACTTGCCTCCTTGTGCCGGTGTTTCGGCGGGAGGCGTCGATGTCTGCTCCTTGGCAGGCGTTTGCGGCGCCGTCGCGGCAGGGGCTGCTGCTGCTTTTCCGGCGTCGGCCGAGGCCATAGCCGCCAAGATCAGCTGGATGCGATCGAGAGCCGCGCGGGGCGTTTCCGGATCGGCCAGCAGCGGCGTCAACTGCGAGCGAGCGTCATCGAACTTCCCAGCCTTGAAGGCGGCCGTGCCAAGGATCTCACGAGCCTGAAAGCGCCAAGCCGTCGAACCCTCTGCCACCGGCTTGAGCCGATTCTGAAGCTCGGTAAAGTCGGCCTCCCCGAGGCGCAGAGAAGCGGCCTGGAGCAGGGCGAAGGTCTTGATGTCAGCATCAGCGGAGGGGCTGGTCGCGAGCGCTTCGAAGACCGCCAGCGCGTCCTGAGGGCGGTTAGCCTTGAGGTGGATGCCGGCCAGTTGCAACTGGGCCAAAGACGCATAACCCGCGTGGCCGCTTGCTAAAACTTCCGAGAGCGCCTTTTGTGCTTCGTCCGTTTTGCTCTGCTCGAGGAGCGTCACGGCGGCATCGTATCGAGCACCATTTTCGGCAGCGAAGCTCTTTTTCCGCTGATCGTATAACTGGTACCCGCCGACCGCCAGGACGAGTGCGGCGGCTGCGCCGAGCACATAGGTGCCGTACTGTTCCCACAGCTTTTCTAGTTTTTCGCGCCGTAGTTCCTCGTCGATCTCACGGGACAGCGAGTCGTTCTTGATCGACCATCGGGGCTTTCGTCCTTCGGTGTGGCTCTGTTTGCGCGCATTGATAGTGTCAACCTACGGCGGCGCAACCATTTTCGCGGGCCGGCGCGGCGCGGACGATGCTGGGTGAGGCCACGCCGCGCTCAAGCCTCGCGTGGAGAAGGGTTTTTTGCTTTTTTAGCAGGCTTCGGCGCTGCCGATGCCGGTTCGGCGTTCGGCTCGTCCTTCATGGCGTAGGTGTGGGCGGGCTCGGGAAAACGGCGGGCCCGGACCTCCTCGGAGTACGACCTGATCGCGCCCTCGATGGCCGCACCTATGCGGCCGAATTCCTTGACGAACTTCGGTACGCGGGGGCTGAGGCCCAGCATGTCTTCCATGACCAGGATTTGCCCGTCGCAGGCGGCGGAGGCACCGATGCCGATGGTGGGGATGGGCACCGCGGCGGTGATCCGTTCGGCCAGCGGTTCGGCGATCGCTTCGAGGACCACGGCAAAGGCGCCGGCTTCAGCGACCAATCTGGCGTCCTCTTCCAAAGCGGCCCATTGGTCGCGCGTGCGCCCTTGGGTTTTCCAGCCGCCGAGCACATTGATCGACTGCGGTGTTAGACCGATGTGGGCCATGACCGGGATGCCACGCTCGACGAGGTAGCGGATCGTCTCGGCCGTTCGGCGGCCGCCTTCGAGTTTGACGGCACCGCAGTCGGTTTCCTTCATCACCCGGGCGGCGTTGCGGAACGCGACCGAGGGGCTTTCCTCGTAGGTGCCGAACGGCATGTCGATGACGACGAGCGCCTGGCGTGCGCCTCGCACAACGGCCTTGCCGTGCATGATCATCAGGTCGAGCGGCACGGGAACGGTGGTCTCGTAGCCGTGCATGACCATGCCGAGGCTGTCGCCGACGAGCAGGAAATCACAATATTTGTCGGCAATGGCAGCGGTGTGCGCGTGATACGCGGTCAGCGCAACGACCGGACGCTCGCCTTTCAGCGCGGCAATATCCGGCGCCATCAGTCTGGGGGACGGTTTCTGAACGGACATCTACGGGCCGGGTTGGCGCTAACTGGGCTGCAGCACTCAAGCCGGAGGGGTCGTAATCTGCCGGCGGAGCCACAACCTAAGCGCATCGACCAATCAGTTCCAGACCGATCGTCGGCCTAGGTGAAGCGGACATTCGCGGTGCTTCGACCTGGTATTAATTTCTTATCCGTGGGGGCGCTGCCACAGGTGTCATGCGTTCGACAATTTCGAGGCGTGCTGGCGTTGCATCCAATATGACGCCTCTGCTAACCAAGTCATTACGGTTCGAGCGTAGTTTGTTGCGTCGGGTGGGTTTGTTGCAGGGTGGGTGGGGCCATGGTGTATCGCGTTCCCCTTTTGAATAATCATGTTTCGCTGAGCTGCCGCGGGATTGATGGCGGGGCTCCTTATTCGCGCCGCTGCCGGCTCACGCGCAATTTTTCTTCGACTACGGCAGCTACAACCGGCCTTATGTCGTCAAGAAGCCGAAGGTGAAGCGTTCGGCTCCCGTCGATGCCATGTACGATCACAGCGGCATCGAACGTGGCAATAAAACCAAGGAAACGGTGGTCGATCGCGCTCCAGAGGGGCCGCTCGTCATTACCGTATCGTTGCGCCGGCAGCGGGTGACCGTCTGGGATCAGCATGGCGTGATGATGGAAGCGCCCATTTCATCGGGCAAGCTCGGGACGCCGACGCCGACGGGTGTGTTCTCCATTCTGGAGAAGAACCGCGTCCACTTCTCAAACCTTTATGACAGCGCCCCGATGCCGAATATGCAGCGCATCACCTGGTCTGGGGTCGCGCTTCATGCAGGTGCGCTGCCCGGATATCCAGCCTCACATGGCTGCATCCGCCTGCCGCACGGATTTTCTAAACGGCTGTTCGAAGTCACTAAGCTCGGTGCGCGCGTGATCGTGTCGTACGATCCGGTGCAGCCCGTGGCCTTTGATCACCCGCAGCTCTTCGCCGCCTATCCCGAAGACAGTTCCAGCATGCACGCGATGCTGCCGGGGGAAACCCGCGTGGCGGATGCTTCCGATATGCGTTCGGCTCCGCCGTCGGAGGTTGGCAGCGTGATTGCGGTTTCGACCGCGCTGGCAAGCGAAACCCCTGAGTTCGCCGAAGCCATCCTCAACCTGCGCGCGGAACGCAAGGAGGAGATGGAGCGCCTCGCTGCTGCGGTCGTCGCGGCGAGAGACGAAAAGGCTAAGGCAATCGCCAAAGCGGCCGAAATCGTCAAGACGTCGAACGGGCATAAGCTTGCCGTGCGTGATGCCCGCGTTGAGGCCGAACGACTGGCGTCCGTAGCACGCAAGGCGGACCAGGCGGCAAGGACCGCTAACGAAAAGCTCGGCAAGTTTTCCAAGTCTCTCGTGCAGAAGACAGCGTTCACACCCGAGGACGTGATCCGGGCGGGTGAAGATGAGGATCGTCTGGAGGACGCAGCACTCGATCTCGCCGATGCCGCTGATGCGGCGAAGGCGGCCGCGGCCAAAGCCGCCGAGGCTTTGGATGCAGCAGAAGCGGCACTTGCAGAGGGCAACGCCGCCCGCGTGAAAGCGGTGAACGACGCGCGTTCTGCCGACCAGAAACTCGCCGATGCGACCGAGGCGGAGGCCGCAGCCAAGCGGCGCGAAGCCAAGCGCAAGGAGCCAATCCACGTATTCATCAGCCGCAAGACGCAGATGGTCTATGCCCGCCAGGGCTATGAACCGATCCTGGAGGCTCCGGTGACAATCGATCGTCCCGATGAGCCTTTAGGTACGCATGTGTTCACGGCGCTGGCGATCAAGCCATCCTCTAATGATGTCACCTGGTCGGCGGCCTCCATTCCGTCACACACAGCGCTCGCGAAGATGACCGGTTCGAAAAAGGAGCGGGCGGAGGCTTTCGAAGAAGCGGAGCGGGCGGCGGCGGATCTGCGCAAGTCGCAGACTGCGGCGGCAGCTTTGCAGCGCGTCAATCTTCCGCCCGACGTGCGTCTCAAGATCGAGGACGTGATGAAGCCGGGTTCGTCGCTGATCATCTCAGACAACGGGCTCAGCAACGAGACGGGCAAGTTCACCGATTTCATCGTGCCACTGCGCTAAGTTCGAGCGTACGGCGTGACTGCAAAAAAGGCCGCCTTACCGGGCGGCCTTTTCCATTTGGATTTAGATCTTCACGCTAGGCCGGCAGCAGCGGCTTTCCGATCAGCCACGCGTGGCCGTAAAGGAGCATGAACGCGTAGAGGCCGATGCCGACTACGAGGACGATGATGTCGCCGCCGACGCCGCCCTGCTTCGCGCCGAGCGGACCCAGGGCGCCGCGCTTCTTGACGGAGATGCGATCATAGACGGCGTAGGCCAGGAACGAACCGAAGAGCAGGAACGAGCCCAAATCCCAGTTCACAAGCAGATGCGCGAGCGCCCAGATCTTGATCGCGACCAGCATAGGGTGCTTGAGCGCGGTGTGGATGCGAGACGGGACGTAAGCGGCCACCAGGGCAATCATGGCGGGCAGCATCAGCAGCCACGAGACGTGGTTCAGCCAGACCGGCGGATCGCCGAAGACAACGTTCTTGCCCGGGTTCATCTGGAGCTTGTGATAGCCGAGCACGATAACGGCAAGGCCAGCGAACGAAGCGATGGCGAAAGCGACTTTGTAGGCCGGGGCGCCGAAGCGGGCGATGAGGCCGCTGCGAACGTCGGGCGACGTGGGAACGAGGTGAATGCCCAAAAAGAGTATTACCCCAATTGCGAGTAGAAGCATATGCGTGTGTCCCCGGTCTTGCTGAAGGCCATCGAAAGATGACGTGGATCGATACAATCGCATCGATGTGGACTGGATCTCGCGGGAAATCCAGTCTGAGCGCAACAGGCAGTTTTGCTCAGCTTTGCAAGAGAGACCTGGACTAGAAACTCCGGCTTGTCGCGTGGCCGATCTGTCACTAACGTTGGGGCTGCATGCGGGATGAGGGTGCCGCGTGCGTGTCGGTCAGCCGTAGCCTGGAGTGGCGTGCGTAGATTTCGTGCGACTTCCATCGCCTTGGCGCTTCGATTGGGAACGCCGCATGTTTTCGCCCTCGCCCAGACTATCGCCCGCCACCGGCAGCCGTCCCGCCGCCGCGCCGCCGACCCGTCCGCGTTTCGAACACGCGGGGAATGACATGCGTCGCTTGACGCTTGAGATCGACCGCGTGTTGTCGGGGCGGCCGCCACCGGCACGTTCGCAGCAGCAGTCTTTGTCCGCCGCCCTTGCCGTCGCGGGTGACGAAATCGACCTCTCGATTGCTGGTGTTGAGACGTTTGCAAGGCATGCCGCAGGACATCGCGGTGAAGGTGTCGCCGAGCAGGCGGCAGGATGGCTCGGACGGGCGAGGCGTGAGCGCAGGGTCGAGCGCGCTCGATCGGCGATCTCATGGACCCTTGTGGTGCTGTTCGTTGCCCTGATTGCCGGCGCTTCGGCTTACATGGTGCGCGGGGGGCTGCCTGAGCCTGCCGCTATCGAGCGCGCCATGCGCTGGATCGGGCTATGATCTGCGGCTGTGGCGAATCGCGCTAAGCGTCGAGGATCGAGAGATCCAACGGCTCAGCACGTCCATGCCTGTTACCGCCCAAGATGAATTTGCCCAAACTACGTTTGGCAGGCGCCTCGATGAGCGCTTTGCGGCGCGGCGCGAGGCGTGGGTTGCGGAGCAGGAAGCGGGTCGGGAGGCGGAACAACTCGCGGCGACCATGCGTCTCGTCAAGGCGGCTCGTTTCAACGCGGCAGAGCGGCTGGAACGCAAAGCAACGGTTTCGTTGTTCACGCAATCGACGGTTGCGCTTTACTTTGTCGGATTGGCGATGTGGCAGGCCGTCTATGCCGATCAGATCGATGACGGGACGAACCGATTGATCACCTTCATTCAGCTTGTCTCATCGGTCTTCACGCTGATGCTGGGACTGCTGGAGGCGCTCAACGACTACAAGATGAAGGCGCACCATCTGCATAACTGCGGGCTCGGCGTTTCCGAACTGGCGCAGGAATTAAGAATTGCGCGGCCGACAGATCCGCAGGTCGTGCAAGACTTTCGTCGACGGTACAACGAGCTCATGAAGGCGTGTCCAGTCAATCACAGCCGCATCGATTATCTCTTCGCCAAATTGGACGGCAAAGGAGATCGCGCAGGTTTCGCGGGCGTCTATGCCCGGTACATCATCGATGTTTATGGGCTCTACGCCCTATTTCTCGCGGTTCCGCCGCTATTGTGGTGGTGGCACGTTTAGTTGCCGATTGGCCGCAACCCATCATCGAAACCAAACAGTTTCTATGCCGTTAGGGCTCTGGGTGGTTTGTGCCGGCCCGGAAAGAATGCGCATCGTTTACCCTGCTTCGACTTGTAGATGGCGAGACCTTCAATACGACGTATAAAGCGCGACCGGTGACACAGTTAATTTTGACGTCATCGTGCGCTTTTCAACATAAGTGTTTGCGTAGAAATGTTTTTCAGTGTCCATCAGCGGTTTGGGGCAGCGGCGCGCTATATCGCCTTCAATGGCTTTTTGGCACTTTGCGCAATGTCCGCGGTGAAAGAGATCATGCGGGTCTCGGTGACACTCGCTCCTGATTTACACGTCGCTGTAGATGACCCGTCGCGCGTCGATTCGTTCAAGCAGTTCGAGGTCGCGGCGGCACAGGCGCCTAAGGTTCCGGTGCCGCGGGTCGTCATCGCGCATTCTGTGCCCGACATTCCGGTGCAGATGCTGGCAGTCAGGATGGATCAGGCGGAAAGCCTGAAGGCGACGCCGCTCAAGCTCAAACGGAAACCATCGGTACGCACGGCAAAACTGTCGGTGCGCAAAAAGTCGCCCGTGGTCGCTGGCGGGGTACTCCCGCCAATGATTGTGGATCTCGCGTCGAATGAGGCGGGCTTGGTTCCGACGAAAAGACTGAAGAAGAAGGGTGCCGTTGTCGTCGAAAGTTCGCGCGACATTACGAACCGCAGCTTGGGCGTTCTGGTTGCGCTCAAATACTAACAGCCCCACAGCCGTGGTGATCACGCAACCGGCTTTTCCAGTCCAGTAATTCGTTGCAACAAGCTTGGCCTGCGTTCGGAACCCTGCGCCTCCTGATCGGACGCGTCAGCCGGTCCGGTGTCGCTCGCGTGGTTTTCATTCGACGGTCCCGAAGTCGATCGGTTCGAAATCTGTACGGTGGCGATGCGTGGCGCATTCATGCGCTCAGCCAGTGACATGCGCTGCGCAGAAGGAGGGGTCGCCGCTTCGGGTTCTTGCGGTGCTGCGACCGGCCTTGTTCCGGCGGCAAGTTTTTGCATCTCGGCCAAATAGAACGCGGACTGACGCGCGAGCTTCTCATTCGCGGCGGCGACTTCGGCGCGCAATTCGAGGATCGCAGCTGCCTGTTTGGCGGCTTCGCCGTCGAGCGCATCGCGCTTAGCTTTCAGCGCGCTCAATTCATCGTTCAGCTCTGTGGATTCTGCGGCGGCGCCCGTCTCGCCCGAAGCACTGCGGGCAACGAGAGCGGCCTTGAGGCGTGCGATCTCGGCGGTTTGATCCTGGACGGTTGATTGCAACGCACGCAGTTCGTTGTCGCGGTCTGTGCCGCTGCCCGGCGTGCCCGGACTTTGGGCGTTTTGTAACGCGCGTTCGGCATCTGCAAGATTGGCCCGGAGCCGGGACATCTCGCCGGCCGTATCGGTCTGAGATGTTTCAGATGCGGTGGATTGTAGCCGGGCGATGAGATCGCCTTGGTCGCGCACGCGGGCGCGAAGCGCTTCAATCTCGGTGCGCAGCGCGATTTCAGTTTCGTGCTTTTGTTCTTCCGCTTTGTCCCGGTGACGGGCGGCGCGGGTGGTCAGCGTCGCGTTTAGGCGATGGATGTCGTTGCGCTGTTGCGTATTGATCTGCGTCGCTTCTTCCAGGGCGATGGCCTGACGCTGCGCAGTTTGCGTCAGCGCAGCAATTTCGCGGTCGCGCTCGAAGAGCAGCTTTTTGGCTGCCGAGAGACGCTGCTCCACCTTGGGCAAGCGGTCGGTGATGGTGAGTTCGAGGACGCGACGGGCGTTTTCATGTTCCTCGTTGATGGTGGCTAAGCGCGCGACATCGCTCTCGAGTGCGCTGATGTGGGCATCGCGCCGGTTGATCTCAATGAGCTGACGGGAGGTCTCGACAGAGAGGTCCTGAAGGTTGCTCTCCAGCTTATGAACCCGAATGGCGTAGTCGGCGCGGATGCGATCCTTGTCGGCGGCGATTTCCGCTTCCGTTAGCGGCATCGTTCGCTTTAACTCGAGCGTTGCAAGGCGGGCGGCGCGGCGCCGGTAGGCGGGCGCGATTACGCAGGCCATCAGCCCCGCGATACTAAAGCCGAGCACCACCAGCATGGCCGATTGGATGGTGATCACCCCGTGCGTCCTCGTTCGTGCCGTTTTGCGCCGGAAGCCGGACCCCATGCCCGTCCCGGAGTACAGCGGCCTGAGGGCCACCACGGAGTTCGACGGCCTTGCGAGGGCTAGGCGAAAACGCCTGCTTGTCGCGTCTGACGTCTATCCGAGCGATGAACCGCGGCCGCCAGCGGGCTCCGCTTACAGCGGATTCCACGTCGGTGAACGGGTATACTTCATGTAGCCGACATTGGCACCCAGCCTGAGACCCACACCCGAGCGGATTACAGCCAGTGTGACATTGCCGTGCTTTTGCACCTGGACACCGACGCCGCCGACGAGATAGGCCGCGCCCTGCACGCCACCGAAGCGTTCGTAGATTTCGGAGGGATCGCTCATATTGTAGATTAGAACCATGGTCTTGGAGCCTTCGGCTCCAGCGTCATACCCGACGGATGGGCCCTGCCAGAAGACTTTTTGGCTGCCGTACAACTTCGAGTGGAGCGTGCCCTCGCCGTAGCGCAGGCCTACGACAAAAGCCCCGCCGGCATCCTCGCCGACGATGTAGCCATTGGGCCGGCCCTGGCTCTGAAAGGCCCATTCGACAGCATCTGCAAGACCTTTGCTGACACCGCCGAATAGCTGATGGCCCGCGCCGATAATCTCGTTCTTGTCGTAACCCGAAGATGCAGCGGTATCGGCTTCACCCGGTCCTTTGGGGTCGGGCAGACCGTCGTTGGCAGACGGTGGAGCGTAAGGCTCTCCGTAGCCGGCCGCGGGGGGTACGCTTGATCCGGGATCCGGACTGTAGGTGTTGCCCGGCTGGTAGCGATCGTTGGACGGGTATTGTCCCGGTGCTGGCGCGGGGCGGTAGACCTCCTCCGGGGCAGACTCGTATGATTCGCCCGGCGGGCTGTAAGCGTCGTTGGCGCTCAGAGCCGCCGTTTGGAAAAGTGGGGCGAACATCAGCGCGGCGATGACACTGCCTGCGCCAGCCGCGATGCGGCGGGACTGATTGCGAGACGACATGGTGCGGACACCCTGTGTGGTCGATGCCGCGCATGGGCGGCAGGTTTAGGTCTTCATCAACCATCGCGAGAAAGTGTTACCAAAGTGTGGCTATCCGGCTGCGGAACAAAGGCTGTCCCGCGTCAATCCGCAATTCGGCCGCGCGCAATGAAGGGGCCATTGAGGAATTTTGCAGCCGACTTTCCGTAGATCATTGGCGAACCATCGAGAGCCGTGACGGCGCCGCCGGCGGCTTCTACGATGGCCTGCCCGGCGGCGGTATCCCATTCGCATGTTGGCCCAAAGCGCGGATAAACATCGGCGTCGCCGCGTGCCAGATGGCCAAACTTTATTGCCGAGCTCATGGGCGTGCGGGCGATCACGCCAAGTTTTTGCAATCGATCATCGAATTCCCTCCCGGCTTCGCGGCCGCTGACGAGCGCGCTCAGGTGGCCGGTTTGGCCCGTGCGCACGTGCAGGATCTGCAATTCCAGGTCCGAGAGCGCGCGAGGTGAGACGCAATCGAACGAGGCGGCCACAGCCTTGCCTGGTGCCGACGTAAGGTAGAGCTCACGGTGCGCGGGTGCATAGATCAGGCCGAAGACAGGCCGACCATCTTCGATAAGGCCGACGTTGACCGTGAAGTCATCGCGACCGGCGCAGTAGTCCCGGGTGCCGTCGAGTGGGTCGATGAGAATGAATGTCGTACCAATTGCGGGCGCTGAATCGGCGGCAGACGATTCTTCAGCAACGACGGGTAGGCCGGGAAGAATGTCATTGATGGCGCTGGTCAGGATCGCTTCCGCACGGCGGTCTGCTTCCGTGACGGGAGAGTCGTCTGACTTGCGGTCGACGACGAGGCCCTGGTCCCGCACTGAAAGAATGACGCGAGCGGCCTCTGCAAGCGAAGGCAAGAGCGCGCCGGCTAATCCAGCGTGGGACGTGAATGGCATGGCGTGCACCTTGTGGGTCAGGATAGCAAAGGCAGGGTGATGGCCCCGGTGATTCGGAGATGGGCGGTGCTCGAACGCGGTGTGGCACCGACCTGTGTCGGGAAAGTGCCGCCGAAGAAGCGCTTTTCATGCGCTGCCGCTCGGACCTTTCAACCGTACACGGGGCCGTGTATCAGAGCACACGTGCGCCGGGCAAGCGGATGGGCTCTCGACCCGTCCAGCACTGCATGGTGCGGCTAACCAGAAGCGCCGCGTGCGGCTTGCTTTCGAGGAAATGATTGCTCATGACCGATATAGCCCAGCTGTCCGATCTCGAGATCGCCGCGCTGATTTCAAGCAAAATCTGCCACGATGTGATCGGACCCGTAGGCGCTATCAGCATCGGTTTGCAATTGCATGACGAGGAGAAAGACGAAGAAGCCCGCCGCTACGCGTTCGAGATGATTCGAAACGTCACGGCCCAAGCCTCGGTCTGCCTGGAATTCGCGCGATTTGCGTTCGGCGCCAGCGGATCGGCAGGCGCGCTGATCGACCTCGGCATGGCCGAGAAGATTTCGCGCGGCTACGTCGTCAACGGCAAAGGTAAGGCCAAGCACCGGCTCAATTGGAGTGGCCCTCCGGGCTACATGAGCAAGGATAAAGTCAAACTGCTGCTCAACATCATCGCGGCGGCAATCACGGCACTACCCAAAGGCGGCGACATCGATGTTGCAATCGAGGGTCCCGTGGAGCGGCCGTCGTTCGTGGTGACGTGCCGCGGGACTGGTGCGCGCTTTCCGCAGCACCTCAACGAATTCGTAACGGGACGGGACATGCCGGCTCTCGATGCCATGACCATCCAAGCCTATTATACGTGCCGCTTGGCTCAGACTGCAGAGATGCCGATTTCGGTCGCCAAAGATGGCGCAGATATCCGCATCGTTGCAGCTGCGGGCTGAGACGATCTCAAGACTTTATTAACCACCGGCGCGGCACAGTTTCGAGTGATGAACCGTCTGCATAGCGCCATGCTTTGCAAGGTGTTCCCGGGGTTTGTGTCATGAAACGCTGCCTGATCGTCGACGACAGCGATGTCGTACGAAAGGTCGCCTCTGCAATTCTGTCGGCCATTGGCTACGAGATCCTCGAGGCCAGCAGCGGTCGCGATGGGCTGGAGCTGGCCAAATCGACCATGCCGGATGCCATTTTGCTGGATTGGCAGATACCGGATCTTGGCGCTCATGACTTTATCACCAAACTCAGAGCCCACACGACGGGCACCCGGCCGTACCTTGTCTATCTGACGACAGAGTATGACCATTACGACATCAGACGTGCGCTGGCCGCTGGAGCAGATGCGACGCTTATGAAGCCGTTCGATCGCGCATCTCTCGAAGACAAGTTCCGCATTTCGCGGATTGCGGCATAAGCCGCTCTGGCCGCTTGAGCGCGGGCTTGGTAATCACCGCGGACTGCACATCGTCCGAAGGATGACCGGCTCGTGTTGCGCGTCGATACACTGAGACTTGCACCTTTGCCGTCGCTCACGTTCCAAGTTGCGGACGGCGAATGCCTGACGGTGGAAGGTGCTTCGGGGTCGGGCAAGACGCGGCTCCTTCGGGCAATCGCCGATCTCGATCCCGTCGAAGGCCTCATCTTTCTTGATGGCGCGGAGCGACATGAGATCACCGGGCCTCGGTGGCGCGCACAGGTTCGCTATGTGGCGGCAGAGCCCGGCTGGTGGAGTGACACGCCTAGAGGAACATTTGTGCGCGAGGCAATCGACACCGAGCGCGTTGAACGGCAGCTTGCAAACGTGGGACTTACTCCCGAGCATCTTGATCGCGATATTGGTCATTTGTCGACCGGTGAAAGGGCGCGTCTCGCCTTCGTGCGCGCCCTGCAGGGCGAGCCCAAGGTGCTGCTCCTGGACGAGCCGACAGCGGCGCTGGATCCGGCGAGTGCGGCGCTGGTCGAGGAGCAGATCAGGTTTCAGCTCTATGCGGGGCGGATCGTTATTCTTGCCACTCACGACGTGGGGCTGTCGCAGCGCGTGTCCCATACACGTTTGATGCTCCCGAAACCGCGGCCGGCAACGCCTCAGCCCACGGGTGGTCCTGCATGACGTATGTTTCTCTTACTCCTTTCGATTTGGCGCTTGCCGCATTGCTGCTGGTTCTCACGTCCGGGCTTTCGTTGGCGTTTCGGCTTGGACTGGAACGCTCCATTGCTACTTCGGCGCTGCGCATGTGCGTGCAGCTCGGAGTTGTGGGATTTCTGCTGAAGCTCGTCTTCGAGAGCGGATCGCTGCTGGCCACCTTGGGTTTTGCGCTGATGATGCTTGTTGCGACGGCGTACGAGGTGGCGTCACGACAGGAACGACGATTTCAGGGATCAGCGTCTTATCTCATTGGTGGCGCGGCGCCGTTTCTGGCGGGGCTAGTCGCCACTGTGTTTGCTGTAACCGCGATCATCGGCTCCGAGCCGTGGTGGTCGCCGCGATTTCTACTGCCCATTCTGGGCATGATGATCGGCAACGCTCTTGCGGGTGTGACGCTGGTTCTCGACACGATCACCGGTGCCGCGACGCGCGAAAAGAGTGCGATAGAGGGGCGGCTTGCACTGGGAGCAACACGTTGGGATGCGCTGCAGGATGTTTTGCGCCGCGGGTTGAGGACGGGCCTGACGCCCATCCTCAGCGCAATGGCGGTCGCGGGCATCGTGTCGCTGCCGGGCATGATGACGGGACAAATTCTCGCCGGCGCGGATCCGGTCGAGGCGATGAAGTATCAAATCATGATCATGTTTTTGATCGCGGGTGCGACTGGCGTCGCGGTAGTGCTGGCCGGACTGATCTCGGTGGTCTTGCTGACCGATGAGCGCCATCGACTGCGGCTTGACCGGCTGGTGCCGGTGAAAAGACCGGACGCATGAGGGAAACAAAAAGCGCGCCTTGGGGGCGCGCTTTTCGAGTTCGACGTTCGCGTTCGACGAACGAATTCTATGACTTCGGATCGACGGGTGTGACCGGTGCAATCTCTGCCGGCTTACCTGCGCCAAAGGCCGGCATTTCCAATTGTGACGGTGCGGTGGATTTGGCCGCCGCAGCGGCTCTCTCAGCGGCAGCCGCAGCGCGTTCGGCCGCTTCGGCAGCGCGCTCGGCAGCAGCGGCGGCGCGAGCAGCCGCATCATCATCAGCGGCGGCCGGGGTCGCGGGGGCGGCTGGGGCATCGGCCGAAATCGTGCCAGTCTCGATGGTAGCAGCGGGGGCGGATTCAGTGGTCTTTTCAGCCGCCTGCTTGACAGCCGCGTCAGCCGGCTTCTCGCTCGCGGTCTTCTCGGTCTGAGTAGCCTTGGTCTGTTCCGGAGCGTTCTTGACCTTCGCGGCCTTGGCCGGCTTCTCCTTGCCGGGCTCGTCCCAGCAGACGTTAGCAGAGGCGGTGCAGGTGTGCTCATCAAACAGGATGACGTCGATGTAGAGTTCGCACGTCACGTCCTTCTTGCCGATCGTGTAATTCTTAATGCCGTTCTGCGTGGCCCACTCGGCCACGTGCTTGTCGAGAAGTTCCTGAGCGTCCTTGGAAGGGCCGTCCTTGCCGTAATCATTGACGAGGAAGCCCATTTTCTTGCACGCGGCTTCGGCCGTTCCGGCTGCGAAGAGCATGGCCGCGGCGGCGGCGAACGAGGTCAACGACATTGCGGTGAGCGCGCGCATCAAGACGTTCTCCAATATGCGGCCAGCATGGGGCCTGCATTAATCCTGCATCACCTATAGCCACTGATGGACGATGCGACCAGTGGCGAAGGCGTTGAAGGGCCCCATGCTTTTCAACAATCTGTTGATCTTGTGGCCAAATCGTCTGGAGCGATCGAAACGCTTTCTGAATGTGGTTTTTGCACCTCGGTTGGATGCGATCCAGCCTTCGGGTGATGTGCGGTCGACGCCCGCGATGTGCTTGAGCGGGAGCAGAGTGGGGCCGAAGCGGACTCCGACCGATCCTGCCTGTTTCATCCTCGCCTATTCTGGTCCTGCCTATTCTGGCCGGAGTTGAACGGCTTTCGGCCCTTTGCCCCGCTTATCGGGTTCGGTTTCGAACGAGATGCGCATGCCCTCTGCCAGGTTCTGCAAGCCTGACTGCTGGAGCGCGGTGATATGGACGAAAATATCGTTGCCCCCGCCGTCCGGCTTGATGAAGCCGAAGCCTTTTTGTTCGTTGAAAAATTTAACAGTCCCAGTCTGACGCATCATTGTCACCGCTCTCGCTGCTTTTTCTATGCTGCTTTTAAAAATGCCCTTGGCGCTGGGGACCCGCGACGATTCACCCGCTGCGGCGCCATGTCCTATGCGATCAAAGTTTTTTACCTTGCGCAAGGCGCAAATGACACGCTGGCAGGCAAATTAAGCCGTCACAGGCTTAACGTGGTGAACTAAGAGGCAGGAAATCCTGGGCGCGGGCGTTTGGGCGGGCAACGCGTATCGACAACATGGAACGCTCCGTCCGCGACCGCCATTCGGCGCGTGAGTTCCGGCAATGCGGCGGACAGCCGTTCGGCGAGCGTAAAGGGCGGGTTGAAAATGATGAGGCCGCATCCATTCAGGCTGTTCGGATCGACCGGCGCGCGGGTGAAAAGCTCGGTAACGAGCACTTTTTCCAGGGCAAGGGACGAGAGCGTTGAATAGAACCGATCAATCGGCCCGAGCCCTTTAATCGGGTACCAGAGCAGAATTGTTCCGGCCGCGAAGCGGCGCTGGGCATCTTTCAGTCCTGTTACCAGCCGATCGAGTTCGCCAGCCTCTTCGAACGGCGGGTCCACGAGCACGACCGCGCGTCGCTCTTTCGGTGGCAGCAGCGACTTTAAGGCCGTCCAGCCGTCGAGATGGAGGACCTTCGTCTGGCGATCGCGGGCAAAAAGCCGTGCCAGATCCGCATGATCCTCGGGGTGCAGTTCATTGGCGACGAGCACGTCTCCGGGTCTCAGGAGGTGGCGGGCTATGCGGGGGCTGCCGGGATAGCTGGTGAGGCCGCCCCCAGGGTTTTCGGCCGCGACCGTGGCCAAGTAAGGAGCAAGAACGCTGGCAACGTCGTCCGGCAGAGGCTCTGCGAGGAGCTTGGCTATGCCCGCCTTCCATTCGCCTGTTTTTGCCGCTTTGACCCCCGTCAGATCGTACAGCCCCACGCCCGCATGGGTGTCGATGACGCGAAATGGCGCCGACTTCTGCTTCAGGTGCTCAATGACCAGAGTTAACACCAGATGCTTCAGGACATCGGCGAAGTTTCCGGCGTGATAGGCGTGGCGGTAGTTCATGGTGCTGAATGTAAGGCTACCGGGAGCATGGGGTTTGCTGCTGCTCTCGGTTTCATGCCCGCATGCCGCGCCTCTGTCACGCACTTGCGTGAGACGAAGAATGGGGCATAAGCGGCGGAGCAACCCCCAACGGCAGTATCATGTCCCCTCGTAAGGCTTCTTCCAAGCCGGCGTCCCCATCGCCCGCATCATCATCTGAGCCGGTCGCTGCTCCTGGCGTCCGCTTGCCGGTGGTTGCGATCGTGGGGCGACCGAACGTTGGCAAGTCGACGCTGTTCAACCGGCTGACGCACACACGTGCCGCGCTCGTGTCCGATTTGCCGGGGCTGACGCGCGACCGGCGCGACGGGGAAGCGAATTTCGAAGGGCATGTGCTTCGCATCACGGACACCGCAGGTCTCGAGGAGGCAACGCGGGGATCGATTGCGGATCGCATGCGGCAGCAGACGATCGCGGCCATCGAGTTGGCGGACCTCGTGCTGTTTGTCATCGACGCCCGCGATGGTGTGACCCCGGCGGATGAAGCGTTCGGGCGTATCGTGCGCCAGTCAGGCAAGACCGTCGTACTGGTCGCCAACAAGAGTGAGGCCCGATCCTCGGCTGCAGGCTTCTATGAGGCCTTCAAACTCGGGCTCGGCGATCCCGTGGCGATTTCTGCCGAGCACGGCGAAGGTCTCGGCGACTTGATGATCGACGTGCTCAATGCGCTGGGTCTGAAGCCGATCATCCGGCAGAAGGACCCGCATGCGGAACTGGACGAAGAGGCGCCGCCGGAGGACGAGGAAACGTTCCGGGCCAACCGTCCACTGCGCGTCGCCATCGTCGGGCGGCCCAATGCGGGCAAGTCGACGCTGGTCAATGCGCTACTCGGCGAAGACCGGATGATCACCGGCCCGGAGCCTGGATTGACGCGGGATTCCGTCTCCACCGATTTTGATTGGAAGGGGCGAACCGTCCGTCTGTTCGATACGGCAGGGCTCCGGCGGAAGGCGAAGATCACGGAACTGGCTGAGAAGCTCTCCGCTTCGGATGCGGTGCGGGCGATCCGTTTTGCGGAAGTCGTGGTGCTCCTCGTGGACGCGGAGCGTCCGCTCGAGCATCAAGATTTGACGATCGGCGACTTGGCAACCAGCGAGGGTCGCGCCTTCGTCATCGCGGTCAACAAGTGGGACCTCGTCGAAAACAAGCAGAAGCGGCTCAAAGAGATCCGCGAGATCGTGGACAACTCACTGACGCAGGTGTCGGGCGTGGCGGTGGTTCCGGTGTCGGCTCTGGGTGAGAGCGGCATGGACAAACTCATGACGGCGATCTTCAAAGCGGCGGAGATCTGGAACAAGAGGGTTTCGACCTCCGATCTCAACCGCTGGCTGGCGGAAGCGTTGGCCCGCCACGCCCCTCCGGCCTCGGCCGGACGGCGGATCAAGATCAGGTACGTGACACAGCCTTCCACGCGGCCGCCGACGTTCGTAGCGTTCTGCCAGAAGGCGGACGATATGCCCAAATCTTACCTCAAATACCTCACCAATAGCCTGCGGGACACGTTCGGACTGCCAGGGGTGCCGATCCGCTTCAACCTCAGGAAGAGTGAAAATCCGTACGAGAAAACGGGGCGCCGGATCAGGTGAGAGAGCGGCTGAAGGGATGAGAAGTCGGCATCAAGCCGGTGCTGGTGCGAACCGCTGGACGTCGCTATTTTGGCGCCAGGCCGGGAACAAAACGAAAGAGACGGACGTCCAACGGACGTAGAGAAACGAAAGGGTGCTCAGATGATCAAAGTGAAAATCTTTGGCGCGATCTTGCTGACAGCAGGATGCGCACTGATTGCGGCCGTGCCGGCGCATGCCGTATCGGGGAAAGTGCGCGAGGCATGTGGCGCCGATTACAAGCGGTTCTGCCCGAGCTATCCTCCGGAGTCGGCCAAAGCACGGCAGTGCATGCGTCAGGTCGGCAAACGTCTTTCGGTCGGGTGCATCGATGCGCTCGCTGACGCTGGTGAAATCCGACGCTCACGTCGCTGATGTGGTTGTTTGCCACTTCGAAATGGACACGCCTCCGGTTTGCCGGGGGCGTTTTCATTGGGCCATCTTCGGCGGGTCAGAATCACAGTGGGCGGGAGACATGCAGCGAACCCTAGAGAGGCTGCCGTCTCACCGCCCACACAGGCGTCACCACTTAAGGCGCCGCACCGGACCGCTACAATTAGTGTCGGTTGCCATGCAGTTCAAGACCTTCCGCTCAAGCGCATACGCGTTTCTGTTGCGGTATCCGAGCGCGTGCTAAACCGTTCGTGAACACGCAGTGTTGCTGGCGGATGCGATGCACGATGGCTGAGAAATCGGAAGTCATGTTTTACCACCTTGAGCGGCAGCCGCTCGATCGCGTGCTGCCGGGGCTTCTCGAAAAGACGCTGCAACGAGGCTGGCGTGCGGTGGTACAGGCGGGGAGTGCTGAACGGCTGGAAGCGCTCGACGCAACGCTGTGGACCTACAGCGAAGAGAGCTTTCTCGCGCACGGCACTGCGAAGGATGGTTCTGCCGACGAGCAGCCGATTTTTCTGACGCTGGAGCCGGTGACGCCGAACGGCGCCGGCGTGCGATTTCTGGTCGACGGGGCGGACGCTCCGGATTTCGAAACGCACGCCCGCCTCGTGTTCCTCTTTGACGGCAATGACGAGGACGCGCGGGCGCACGCACGGCACCAGTGGAGTGCGGCGAAGGCGGCCGGTTGCAAGGTGAGCTACTGGAAGCAGTCGCCTGAGGGGCGCTGGGAGAACAAGGCCTGACGTGCCCCTGCTATCCGTTGCCGCGGCCCTTCCTTGCAAAGAAGAGCGTGATGGCACAGGCCGCGACAAAAATCGCCGGCATGGCAAGCGGCGGTGCAACATCCAAGGCGATGCCGCCGATGATGGGGCCCACGAGATCGCCCAAGGTGTAGACGATGGCGATCGTGGCGAGGATCGAGATCATGCCGACCTCATGTGAGGCGGTGGTCGAGGCCTCCAGTACCGAGAGCGTGTAGAGCGCGCCGGCGGCGGCGCCAAAGCAGATGATCACCGCGTAAGCCGCGATCGGCACCGACATCACCGCATGAAGGATGGCAAGCGCCAACATGGCGAGGATCAGTGCACCGCGGATTGCAGGGCGCGAACCGTTCAGGTCGGCATAGGCGCCGAAGGGCAACTGGCCGAGGATATTGCCGAAGCCTGATAGAGCCGCAAGTAACGCTCCAGCTGCTGCTCCTACACCGAGTGCCACTGCATAGAGCGGCACAGCTGCGGCGGCCACGCCTTCCAAGACGCCGCCAAGGAAAGCAACCGCAAAGGCGAAGGGTGCTAGGCGTAACCCAGTGGTGAGATCGGAGAGATGGGCGCGGCCGGTCGTTACCTGTGGCAGATGCATACCCACCGTGAGCACGGCGCCAATGAGAGTGGCGCCGATACCAATCATAAATCCGGTGGCCGGATTTTCTGTCGTGAAGGACGCGATGAGCGGCCCGAGGCCAAGTGCGCAGGAGCGAATGGACTTCATGAAAGGCAAGAAGCCTTCCGCGTTGGCCGCTCGTGGCGATGTGATTGACGAAGCCATCGGTCAAGACCCATCGCATGGACGCGCCAAGCCCGACGCCAAATGACCCAAGGCACCAGAGCCAAAGTGCGCCGTCGTTGGCGGCGGCGACGAGAAGCAACAGTGACGTGACGAGCAAAACCGCAGCAAAATAGAAAACGGGGACCACACCGAAGCGGCGGGCGATGCCTGGCAAGATCGTCGACATCGCGATCACGCCGGCGGCGGGAAGGCTCGCGATCGTGCCGGCCACCGCGGTCGAATAGCCATCTGCTACAAGAGCGAGGCCCACGAGTGCCGTTGCCAGCCAGCCTGGTGTTTCGGAGAGAGCTGCGGAAACGGAGAGCGGGAGTATTGTTCGGTACAAGGTGAAGGGAGCGCCGCCGCTCTGATCTTCGGGCGGCATGCGCTCGCTCCTCTTTTATGGCACGTGGCGACTCCACTCCGTGGAGCCGGCCGCCACGTGCGAGGGGCACCGTGATGGCACGTGGCACTCTACTCCGTGACGCCGGCCGCCACGTGCGAGGGGATTAGCGGCCGTTGATGACGCCGCCGATCTGGCGAACGAAGCTGTCGAAGAAGCCGCCGAGGTTGAGGGGCTGGGTCGAGGTGGTGTTCTGGTTCATGGTGCTCATAATACGTGTCCTTGGCTGAGGCTCTGTTTTTCCGAGCCTTTTCTTTGAGTCTTGCACCGAATGACCGATCGGCGCTAAACTCTACACTGATGAATATATATTCTGCATCGCAGAAGTCAAGGCTACAGTGCAGAAAAATTTGTCTACGGTGAAGGAATTATCGTTGCAGGACGAACACGAGAAAGGCCGCCGAGGCCGCCGGGGTATCCGCCGTCAGGATCTGGTGGAGGCGGCGCTCGACATGCTGGCAGCTGAAGGGGAGCAGAATTTCTCCGTCCGCAAGCTTGCGACCGTGGTCGGCGTCGATGGCATGACGATCCTGCATCACTTCAAGTCTCGCGAAGGGCTGATGCGAGCGGTGGCGGATGCCATGGTCGCCACGCTCGATATCGAGCGGCCAAAAGGACCATGGCGCGAGATCCTTCTGGAAGTGGCGCAGCGCTATCGTGGGCTGGCCGTGAAGTATCCGAAGGCCTTCAACATCGTCTCGCGATACCAAACCAGTGGACCAGCTGACTTTGAACTGGGCGAGATCGTCTATGCCGCGCTGCTGGACGCCGGTTTCAATGAAGAAGACGCGGCTGATTACGGCATGGCGCTGTTCACGCTGGCGATCGGGTTCGGCGTCGTGGAAGTCGGCGGCATGCTGAACCCATGTACGACGGAAGAAATGGCGGAGATCGAGGCGCTGGATCCGCGTCTCTTTCCTGTTACGCGCAAACTGGGACCCGTGTTTGCCAACGACGAGCGGGATCGGGTTTTCGAGATTTTGCTGGGCTCGTTCCTTGACGGGATCGAGCGGGCGCTAGTGACGCAGCAAGCCTGAGTTTACGAGATCCAGCCTTTGTCGAGGTCCATGGCCTGGCGGCTCAAGGTTTTGCCGGCGGCGTCGCTGTGGACGGCGGTCCAGGCGAGGTGGGTGCCGGTTTCTTCCGACGACCGCGAGCGGAGTGAGAGCAGGATACGTTCGCCGGCTTTCGCGGGGATAGGTTCGTCCAAGGGAAAGTAGAGCTGCTCCCAGTGGGTGCGGGGTGCGTCGGGCGCAGTGGAGATCTCAAGATCGCCGCCGAGTCCGGCGGTCCACCAATAGGCGAAACCGTAGACCCAAGTGTCGCGCTCAAGCGTCCACGTCATCTCTCCCTTCCGAGTGCCCTTCTGCGGTTTCGTGAGGTCGATGTCGTCCCACATCTTCGCGGCGCGGCCTTCGTCGAGAAGTTCGGCGGGTTCGATCGTGCGGACATAGACGTTATTGACGCTCATGGTGCGAGCGGGCTCGAGATCGAGGCCGTGGCCGACATCGCGCCAGGCGTCCATTTGGCGGGCTAGACGCGGCGACGTGACGGGGCAGGCGAACTGCCGGATTCGAGCGGGGATGACGGTGCCGCCGGGCTTCAACATGCGTTCGAGCGCGTCGGCCAGCGTTTCGAGGATGTTTTCCTCAAGCGCGTAGTTGCCGAGCGTTTCGGAGATGATGACGTCCACCTGCGGCGCGTCGATCATGTCGGTGGAGCGGCAGGGGTAGAGATGGCAGTTGCGGGCGCGGTTCTGCTTCAAGACGCCGGCTGCGACGGCTGCGACTTCCTCGGCCGCCTCATAGAGATGGACTTCCTTGGCGCCAAGTTTGGAGGCCATGAGGCCTAAGAGCCCCGAGCCCGCGCCGATGTCGGCGACCACAGTCTTGCCTTTGACGATGACGCGTTCGAGGGCCGCGAAGAGGGCTTCGTTGCGGGCTTTGTCGGCAATGAGGGTGCGGTGGTACTCGATACGCATGTTCAGGGATCAGGACATTGGGGATCAGGAGATTCTGGGTCAAGCCGTGGCGCCGGAACGGGCGCGCCAGATGAAATAGACCCCGAGGAGAAGCATCGGGAGCGAATAGAACTGCCCGGCTGTGAATGGGCCGAGGTTGAGGGCGTGCACGCTTTCCGGTTCGCGGAAGATCTCGCAGATGCCGCGCGCGATCGCGTACCAGACGAGCCAAGTGCCGGCGACCAATCCGGGACGTTTCAGGCCATCGAAGGTGTGGGTCAGCAGGCGCAGGATCACGAACATGACCAAGCCTTCGAGCACGGCTTCATAGAGTTGGCTGGGATGGCGGGGCAGGGGTCCGCCGTTGGGAAAGATCACGCCGATGGCGGCGTCTGTCGTGCGGCCCCAATGTTCGGAGTTGATGAAGTTTGCAATGCGGCCGAGGAACAGGCCGAACGTGCTGGCCGCGGCGGCGAGATCCATGACAGACCACGCCGAAACGGAGAACGTGCGCGCGAAGTAGATCAGCACGAGTGCCGAGCCGATGAGGGCTCCGTGGAAAGACATGCCGCCCTTCCAGACTTTGAAGATCTCCAGCGGGTTGGCGAAGTAGAATCCCGGATCGTAGAGCAGGACCTGTCCAAGGCGGCCGCCGACAATGATGGCGAGCGCGGCGTAGATGAGCAAGTCGTCGGCGCGATCGACAGCCATCGGCGGGCGGTTTGCAGCCCAGAGGCGATTGGTCTTCAAAAGCAAGCGAACGTACTGCCATGCGAGCAGAAGACCAGCCATGTAAGACAGGCCATACCATTTGATGCTGACCGGTCCGATCGAGAAGGCGACCGGATCAATGTCGGGGAATGGGATGGCAAAAACGGTCATGCGTTTGGGGCAGCCTTACGGGTGAGACGTAAAGTAGGTCGGGCGGGCGGCGGCGGACGTTAGGTTGGGCGATGGCGAAAGTCCAGGGTTGGGCCCGCATGGGTCGATGCGGTTGCAGTTTTGGGTCTAAGCGCCCATAGTCGCGGCATATTTCAACTCCGCGACAGCCGTGCGCGAGCAGGAGCGCAAAGCTGTCTGGTTCGCACTCGGCAAGCCGGTGTGGAGTTCTTTGGTCCACACTCGGCAAGCCGGTGTGGAGCTGTGACAGGATGGAGCTTCCCATGACCCAGACTTCGAACCGGTTTTTCGACGAACTCGGCAAGCTGATGACGGATGCGGCAGGAGCCGCGCAGGGCGCGCAAAAGGAGATGGAGTCCTTCATGCGGGCGCAGGGCGAGAAGATGCTTGCGGGCATGGATCTCGTGCGGCGCGACGAGTTTGAGGCCGTCAAGGCAATGGCTGCAAAGGCGCGCGAAGACAGCGAGGCGCTGCTGGCGCGTGTCGCGGCGTTGGAGAGCGAGATTATGCGGCTCAAGGGCGGTGCCTGACGCCGTCTTTTCGGATGCTGACTCACTGTTGTGCCAGAAAGCGCCGGTTCAGTTTGGGGATGCGCAGTCGGCCCGATAATCCAGGCTCAGTCAGACAGATGCGGGAGACTTGCAGGGGCTTGCCTCAATCGCAGTGGTCTTCCCCTTGGTTGGCGTCGTTGAGGCAGCTTGGCTGTCCACAGCGGCGTGGGGCTTATCAACATGAGGCTGATTGAACGTGCCGCGAAAGCCGCATTTCTCGGGCAATCCAAGGCCCTGTTGGCGGCGTGGGTGGCATTGTCCGTGGACAATCCCGTCGTCGTGTTGCGACTCGTGCCCGCCTGATGCTTTGTCGGCCCGTCGCGTTGGCGGCGAGGCGCCCGGTAATCGATCCGGCGGTTCGCCGGCCGCTGAAAGCCCGGCCTCGCACGGGTACAAAAAGGAAGACGCATGGCATCGGCTGAGCAGGGCTACGAGCGCGCAATCAATCCGATCGATATTGTCGAGCAATTGGCGGCGGCGCACGACTGGGCCGTGGACCGGACCGGCGACGACGAGTTGACGCTGATCGTCGGCGGCAACTGGACCGACTATCATGTTTCGCTCAATTGGCGCGACGACCTGGAGGCGCTGCACCTCGCCTGCGCATTCGACTTCCGGGTCCCGGACAACCGTTTGAATGAAATGTACCGGCTGGTGGCGCAGATCAATGAGCAACTCTGGCTCGGGCACTTCGACCTTTGGACCCAGGAAGGTCTTGTGATGTTTCGGCATGCGCTGCTACTCAACGGGTCGGTGTGCGCGCCGCAGCAGTGCGAAGCAATGCTAAAGGCGGCGCTGGAAGCGTGCGAGCGGTACTATCAGGCCTTCCAGTTCGTGGTCTGGGCAGGTAAGGAAAGCCGCGAAGCGCTGGTTTCGACCATGTTCCAGACCGAGGGGCAGGCCTGACACGTCCGGCGCGGTTTTCCCTCGAAGCCGGATGGAACGCGCCTATGTCTCTCAAGCTCGATGGTCCCTTGATCGTTGCCGGCGCCGGCAAGATGGGCGGAGCGCTGCTCGAAGGTTTGATCGCGCGCGGATTGCCGGCCGACCAGATCGTCATACAAGACCCGGCGCCACCGCCTGAGATCGCGCAGTTTCTGCAGCAGCATGGCATTCGAATCGAGGCAGCCGTTGCGTCGCTTGCTGCGCCGCCGTCGCTCATTCTGGTGGCGGTGAAGCCGCAGCTGATGGATCAGGTCTTTGCGCCATTGGCAAAGCTTGCTGGGCCGAACACGGTGGTGCTGTCGATTGCCGCCGGCAAGACGCTTGCGAGCTTCGAGCGCCATCTGAAGCCGGGAATCGCCGTGATCCGAGCGATGCCCAACACGCCTGCGCAGGTGGGTCGGGGGGTGACGGCGTGTGTCGCCAATGCCGTAACGACGGCTGAACAAAAGGCAATGGCAAGCGCGTTGCTGTCAGCCGTCGGTGAGGTCGTGTGGCTCGAACGGGAAGACGACATGGATGCGGTCACCGCGGTTTCTGGCTCGGGCCCGGCGTACGTATTTCTCGTGGCGGAGTGTTTGGCGGAGGCAGGGCGGAAGGCAGGATTGTCGCCCAATCTCGCGCAGGCGCTGGCGCGAGCGACGGTCGCAGGGGCGGGGGAATTGCTGCACCGGTCGGACCTCGACGCGGCGACGCTCCGGCAGAACGTGACCTCGCCGGGTGGGACTACCGCTGCGGCGTTGGCCGTGCTGATGGGGCAGTCGGGACTTCAGGATCTCATGACAGACGCGGTGGCGGCTGCGGTGCGCCGCAGCCGCGAGCTATCGAAATGATGTTGGAGGACATCTCCCAATAGCTCGCGGTCGCTTAAGGCGATCTTTAGCCGGTTGCCCGCGGGAGACGGGGCCGGCTCTGAGGCTGTTTTCCGCATCACGGGGATCGCGAAACTGGAGGAAATCGTTTCGGCATCCCCGCTGGTCGGGTCGGTCTCAGGAACGTCAAGCCTCTGATTTTATTGGAGATCGACCAGAGGATCGTGTTGATGTCCGGCTTCCGCTTCGGGAGATCGGGCTGCCGTTCACCCCATCTTTATGTAACATTATATCATTTCAGACAAGGCACGTTTTGAGAGGCTCACGCTTTTGTGAAATGGGCGCTGTCATGGCTCAGTCGCATAGTTCTAGTATCGTCGAAATGATGAATGATCTCGATGCTGTTCGTGCGCTGGCCGCACTCGCCAATTCTCACCGCCTCGTGGTTTTCCGTGCGCTTGTCCGTGCCGGAAGCAGTGGATTATCAGCCGGTGAACTGGCGACGGCGGCGGACATTCCATCGTCATCGCTGACGTTCCATACCAAGGAATTGGAGCGCGCGGGCCTGATCGCAACACGGCGCGAGGGCCGCTTTATGCGATCGGCGCTGAATGTTCCAGCGATGCGCGAACTCCTCGCTTTCCTGACCGAAGATTGTTGCGGCGGTCGGCCTGACCTTTGCGGCGCGGAGGTGCCGGATGCGCAAGCCTGTTGTTCAACAGCTTCCAATCTCAAAGTGTGAGGCCATGAGCGATCGCGAATTCAATGTTCTGTTTCTCTGCACGCACAATTCAGCGCGTTCGGTTATCGCCGAGTGCGTGATGAACGAACTCGGCAAAGGCCGGTTCAAGGCCTACTCGGCGGGTAGCCAGCCGAGCGGGCGTGTCAATCCTCATGCCGTCGATATGCTGTCGAAGCTCGGCTACGACGTCGGCAGCGTTCGCTCTAAATCGTGGAACGAGTTCTCACGATCGGATGCGCCGCAGATGGATTTCGTTTTCACCGTATGCGACGACGCGGCGAATGAGACGTGCCCCTACTGGCCCGGGCAGCCGATGACGGCGCACTGGGGATTGCCAGATCCGTCACGCACGCAAGGTTCGGAGGCGGAAATTCGTGCGGCATTCGCCGACACGCACCGGATGCTGTATCAGCGGATCGGCGTGTTTGTGAACCTGCCGTTGGCGGCGCTGGATCGTATGTCGCTCAAGGCGAAACTCGACCAGATCGGACAGATGCAACGCAATCGCGACACAGACGAAAGCGCGGACTGAAACTTTATGCCGTGGCGCGGCGTAGGCTTCATACCAACGGGAGTGGAACAATTTAATGAGCGAATCTTCGCTGACGACGCGCGCATTCGCGGAGGCGCTCGGAACCACACTTTTGCTCGCCGCAGTGGTGGGCTCAGGGATTATGGCCGCCAAGCTCGCCGGGGGGAATATCGCCATCGCGTTGTTGGCGAATACGCTGGCGACCGGTGCGATCCTCGTTGTGCTGATTACGATGTTCGGGGCAATTTCAGGGGCGCATTTCAATCCAGCGGTCTCGCTCGTTGCAATGATGTCTGGAAATCTCAGCGCGGGCGCGTTTGCAGTTTATGCTTCGATCCAGATTGCAGCGGCGATCGCGGGTGTGCAGTTGGCGCACGCGATGTTCGATCAGCCGATCATCCAGGTGTCCGAGACGATAAGGACGGGATCGGGGCAATGGATCAGCGAGGGCGTGGCGACGTTCGGGCTTGTGCTCGCGATCTGTGATGACGGTGCGCCACAAACCGGAGTTCGTGGCAGTAGTTGTGGGTCTCTACATCACCTCAGCCTATTGGTTCACGGCGTCCACTTCGTTCGCCAACCCGGCCGTGACAATTGCGCGGACCATGACCAACACGTTCGCAGGGATCGCTCCTGGGGACGCACCGGCATTCATCGTGGCACAGTTCGCCGGTGCGGTGCTGGCCATGGGCGCAGCCAGAGCTTTGGTACGTTAACCGTTGGTTGGCTTAGTAGTCTGGCAATCTGGCAGTCTGGTACTTACGTTCATCTCTCAGGTAAAGAGGTGGAGGCCGTCATGCTTGATCAATCGACGAACAAGGGCCGGATCATTGCCGCCACCATGCGGCTCGCTGCGGAACGACCTTGGGACGACGTTCTGATGAAGGACATTGCCGAGGCTGCGGCTCTCGATCTGGCCGCGCTGCGGCGCGAATTTCCGTCGAAGACGGCCATTCTCTCCGCGTTCTCCCGCGCAGTGGACGACGCGGTTCTCTCTAGTGCGCCAAAGTTCACAGGGTCCGAGAATTCGCGTGACCGGATCTTCGACGTCGTGATGGCGCGTTTGGACGTGCTGGTGCCCTATAAGGAGGCGCTCAAGAACATTGCGGCCGCGCGTCCGTTCGATATGGAACTGGTACGCCGCACGATGGCCTCGCAGGCGTGGATGCTCCATGCGGCGGGTGTTCGAACAGACGGCGTCCTTGGCACATCGCGCGTGACAGGTCTGGCGTCGGTTTATGCGAGTGTGATGCAGACTTGGCTCCAGGACGATGATCCTGGCTCGGCGCGGACCATGGCGGCACTCGACCGCCGCTTGAAGCGAGGCGAGCAGTCGATGCGGATGCTCACCGATGTCGTAGAGGGGGCCGATCACATCGCTTCACGACTTATGAAGGCGTTGGGCTGTGGCTCGCGAACGCATTCAGCTGCGCCAGTTACACCAACGACGCCGGCCGATACGACGCCCTCACCGTCGATCTGAGGTCATGCGGCGGCTTAGTAGCCGCCGCCGCCGAACATGTTGTTGAAGAAGTCGTTGAGGGACGAGTTGTTCTTCTTATAGCGGCGGTTCTGGCCCGATGGACCGTAGAAGAACCCCCAGTCGTCGGGACCACTGTACTGGACGCGCGAGAACTTCACCGGTGCAAGGTGATCGCGGCCTTTGGCGATTTGATCGAACCTGCCAGCCAGCGCCAGTTTTACGCGCTCTTCATGTCCGTATACATCTTTCACAACGCGCTCGCTGCCGTCCTCACCGATGAGTTCGGTGAAGTAAGTGATGTGGACCGGGATCGTCGTATCGAGCTTGACGGCGACTTCATCCGGGTCGGACTGCTGCGTCTCGTGAACCTGATCCGGCGACCAGCCCTTGTCCTTTTCCAGCAGCACCTCCGCAAGACGCATGGGATTGCGCACGCGCATGCAGCCATGGCTGAAGGTTCGTGATTGTTCGTTGAACAGGTTCTTTGTCGGCGTGTCGTGAAGATAGACGGCATGTTTGTTGGGGAACGTGAATTTCACGATACCGAGGGCGTTGCCGGGGCCTGAAGGCTGATAGACGTCGTAATTGCGGATGTCAGCGCGGGACCAATCGATGCTGTAGGGATCGACGTACTTGCCGTTGCGCATCATGCGCAGGCCCTGGCGCTCGAACGACCCACCACCGCGCGCAAGGCCCGGGTAGAGTTCGTTGACTTTGATGCTCTGCGGGACATTCCAGCGCGGATTGAAATAGATGGTCTCCAGGACATCCGAGAAAATCGGCGTCTGGTTGTTCAACTCGCCGGTGATGATGCGCTCTTCGTGGATGATCTCGCCATTTTTCACGACGCGGACGAGGAACTCGGGGAGGTTCACCCAAACGTGGAAGTCGCCGAGATCATCCGGCATCCAGCGCCACATTTCCATGTTGGCGAGGAGGCGCTCCGGGCTCGGGACATCGATGTCATTCAGCACTTTGCGCGTGCGCGGACCGACAATCCCATCAGGTTTCTGACCTTTATCATTTTGGAATTTGGCGACGGCGGCGGCGAGTGTGTCGTCGTAGTAGTTGTCGTCGGTTTCGCCTTCTTTATTCGTGCCAGCGGGGACGCCAAGGCGTTGACGCAGCAATGCCACGTCCGGGTGGCTCTGGCCGGGCACCAGTTTAGGACCCTTGGCGGGTAGGCGGATAACTTCCTTGGCCTGGTCGGCGTTACGCTTCAATTCGAGGTATTTCTGGCGCAGCTTTTCGAACTGGGCGTGCTTGGGATGCGTGCCACGCAGCACTTCGGCCGGGTCGTTGGCGGCGGCAAGATCATCGAGCAGCTTCTTCGGGTCAATGTATTGTGGTGTCCGGTCGACATAGGACGCGAGCTGCTTCGTGGGCTCGGGAATACGGCCGCCGCGGGCATCGCGCGCATACTTGAGCACGGTGAGCGCCAACTTCTGCTCACCCTCGACCTTTTGCTCGGGCGTCAGTTCGGCGCGGTCTGAGCTATCGGTGCCCATGTCGAGGACGACGTAATCGGATGGGTCGAGGCCATAGTCGGCGCTCTTCTTCATCTCTTCGATGAGAGCCACGGCTTTCGGCGTGTAGCCAGCGCGGCCGACGAACAGGGGCTCGTCTGCGCGGGTTTCGTAGAATGCGATCAGGGCCTGCCAGTCGGCTGCTTCTTCTTCTTTTGCGGTCTTGGCGTCGGCGAGCAGGCGCTCGCGGATAACGGCGCCAACCGCTTGCGGCGACGTGGTGGCCGGCAGCGGCGCGGTGGCCTCCGCGTTGGCGACCTCCGTTGCCGCAGGTTCGGCCAGGACTGGATTGCCGAGGCCACAAATCGCGAGCGCGCCCGCCGAAACGACCGTACCCACCCAACGCAACAGCATGACCCCTACTCCGTATTCTTGAGCAGCACGCTAGCTGACCGCGGATGGCCTGCCTAGGGTGGGCTCGTCTTACATATGGTGCCGGAAGGATGCGGCAGAAGTGTTGCCGAATTGCAAACCGGTGTCCCATTCCAGACGGAAAACGGTCGTAGTCGGTGCTTGGTTGCGTGCTGATGATGGCACTGCGACGTTCATTGACGAGGGCGCGCTCGCCAGACTTCGCGCTGTTCGCGGAGCCGGCCGCAGCGCGCATGTCAGGCCAGTTCGGCGGTGAGGTCGGTGTCGTCGCTGTCGGTGATGCGGGCCTGGACGATCTGGCCGGGGGTGAGTTCGGTTTCGCCGTCAAGGTAGACGGCGCCGTCGATTTCTGGAGCGTCCCACTGCGAGCGGCCGATGGCGCCTTCGTCGTCGATCTCATCAATCAGGACGGGGATGGTGCGGCCGATTTTTTCAGCAAGTAATTGCGTGGAAATTTCCTGCTGGGCGGCCATGAACCGGTGCCAGCGTTCTTCCTTGACCTCTTCCGGTACGGCGCCGGGCAGGGCATTGGCGGCGGCACCAGCGACGGGTTCGTACCTGAAGCAGCCAGCACGATTGATGCGGGCTTCCTTCAGCCATTGCAGCAGAAACTGGAAGTCGTCTTCGGTCTCGCCAGGAAAGCCGACGATGAAGGTGGAGCGGATGGCGAGGTCGGGGCAGATCTTGCGCCAGGCGGCGATACGGGCTGCCGTTTTTTCCTGGTGGGCGGGCCGGCGCATGGCCTTCAGCACGGCGGGTGAGGCGTGCTGGAAGGGGATGTCGAGGTAGGGGAGGATCTTGCCCTCGGCCATCAAGGGGATCACGTCATCGACATGCGGATAGGGATAGACGTAGTGCAGGCGGACCCACGCGCCGAGATCGCCGAGCGCGTTGCAAAGATCGAGGAAGCGGGCCTTGAGCGGCTGGCCTTTCCAAGGGCTCTCGGCATATTTGATGTCGAGGCCGTAGGCGCTGGTGTCCTGGCTGATGACGAGGAGTTCCTTCACGCCCGCTTTCACGAGGCGCTCAGCTTCGGTCATGACATGGTTGACCGGGCGCGAGGCAAGGTCGCCGCGCAGCGAAGGGATGATGCAGAAGGAGCAGCGGTTGTTGCAGCCTTCGGAGATTTTCAAATAAGCGTAGTGCCGAGGTGTGAGGTGGAGACCTTCCGGCGGCACGAGATCGAGAAAGGGATCATGCAAGGGCGGGACCGCGTCGTGGACGGCGGTGACGACCTGTTCGTACTGGTGCGGCCCGGTGACTGCGAGCACGCCCGGGTGCTCGGCGCGAATGCGGCCTTCTTCGACACCCATGCAGCCGGTGACGATGACGCGGCCGTTCTTGGCCATTGCTTCGCCAATGGCATCCAGGCTTTCGGCCTTGGCACTGTCGAGAAAGCCGCAGGTGTTGACGACCACCACGTCGGCGCCGTCGTAATCGGGGGCGATTTGATAGCCTTCCGAGCGCAGGCGCGTGATGATGCGCTCGCTATCGACGAGAGCTTTCGGGCAGCCGAGTGACACGAAGCCGACCTTAGGCGCGCGGGCGGCGGTTGGCTTCACGGTCATTCGCGTCGGCTCACTCAAAACAGTTCAGATGCGCAGATCGGCTCGAGGATTATTCTTCCTCGTCAATCGTCGTGGTGTCGGCGCTCTTCATCTGCTGGAGCTTGGCGAAGACGCGGGCGGCCTCTTCCTTTTCGCTCTCTTCGCGCGGGGCCTCTTCCTTGGCCGTCACAATTTCGGCTGTGGAGTGGCGCGGGGCTTCCGTCGTTTCCTCGGCCGGGAGCAACGTGCCGCCCTTGGGCAGATCGCGATCGTTTTCCTTCTTCTCGCGTTCGACGCGGCGGGCGCCCTTCTTGACTTCAGCGTCAAGGTCGATCTGTGAGCACAGGCCCAGGGTTACCGGGTCCTGCGGCACGAGGTTGGGCGAGTTCCAATGCGAGCGGTCGCGGACCTGTCCGATCGTCGTCTTGGTCGTGCCGACGAGGCGCATAATCTGGCTGTCCTTTAACTCCGGGTGATTGCGGAGCAGCCAAAGGACGGCGTTCGGCCGCTCGTGACGGCGCGAGAGGGGCGTGTAACGCGGCGACTTCTTGCCGGTCATGATCTGGGCGACGTCCACCTTCATTTCCGACAGGCGAAGGACGTGGCTGGCGTTCTTCTCGCCGCGTTCGATTTCCTCGCGGGTGAGCTGGTTGGACGTCACCGGATCGAGGCCCTTGATACCCTGCGCGACGTCACCGTCGGCGATGCCTTTGACCTCCAACACGTGGAGGCCGCAGAAGGCCGCGATCTGTTCGAAGGTGAGCGCGGTGTTCGAGACCAGCCAGACGGCGGTGGCCTTCGGCATCAGCGGCTTGCGATCGGTCATGACGGTTCCGTTCCTGGCCTGCGCGCGGGCTCCGCTGCGCAAACCGACTTTAAGTTGAAGAAATAAGGGAATTCGCTCTTATAGCCCGAAATTCCGGCAAAGGGCAACCGCTGGCTGCCGAGTTGGCTCTGATAACCATTTTAGCCGCAACAGCAGGCAGTTGCCGGGCCGCACCCGGAGGTCTAGTGTCGCCGCGCCTTTACAGCTGGTGCTCTGCCGGGTGACCTGAGGCCAATAACTGTCAAAGACTTGAATCAGACTGGAATTCTGGGGCCCTCCGCATGATGCCAACCGCTGGCAAGCCGTATTTTTTCGAGGATCTGGCGGTGGGGCTCGAAGCCTCCATGGCACGGACTGTTTCAGAAGCCGATATCGTCGCCTACGCGGCTCTTTCTGGCGATTACAACCCGATCCACCTCGATCCGGAGTACGCGGCCAAGACACCGTTCAAGGCGCGTATCGCACATGGGATTTTGTCGGCGGGTTACATCTCGGCCGTGTTTGGGATGCAGCTCCCCGGGCCCGGCTCGGTCTACATTTCGCAGACGCTGATCTTCAAGGCGCCGGTGAAGATCGACGACGTCGTTGTGACGACGGTGAAGCTGATCGAACTCGTGCCGGAAAAGAAGCGCGCGAAATTCGAAACAGTGTGCAGTGTGGGCGGCAAGCCTGTTCTGACGGGTGAGGCCGTGCTTATGATCCCGGCGCGCCCCGCCGCGTAATGCGAGCCGCCCGATCCGACGGGTTCAAGGGACCTGGAGGCTCGTTGACCTAATATGATCGTTCATGAAGGCTACAAGAACGTGCCGCCTCAGATCCGGGGCGGCGTGGTTGCGATCGGCAATTTCGACGGCGTGCACAAGGGGCATCAGGCGCTGATCGGCGAGGCCGTAAAAGCTGCGCGCGAGAAGGGTTTGTCTGCGGGCGTCATGATTTTCGAGCCGCATCCGCGCGAGTTTTTTCATCCCGAAGAGAGCCATTTCCGGCTGACGCCGCTAAAGCAGAAGCTCGCCGTGTTCGAAGCGATGGGGCTCGATTTCGTCGTGGTGGTGCCGTTCGACGCGGCGCTGGCGAAGCTGGAGCATTTCGAGTTCGTGGACGACGTGCTGGCGCAGGGGCTGGACGTGCGGCACGTGGTGGTGGGGTATGATTTTTATTATGGGCGGCAGCGACGGGGCTCGCCGGAGAGCATGATCCTGGCGGGGATCGAGTATGATTGGGACGTGACGGTGGTGCCGCCGGTGGCGGAGGGCGGCGAGGTGTTCTCCTCGACTGCGATCCGGTTGAAGCTGGCGCAGGGCGATGTGCAGGGCGCGGCCGTAGAGCTGGGCCGCCGCTGGCGTGTCGCCGGCACGGTGATCGGCGGGGCGAAGCGCGGCACCGGCATGGGGTATCCGACGGCGAATGTGCCGATGCCGAAGGGGACGGCGCTGGGGCATGGAATTTATGCGGTTCGCGCGCATGTCGGGACCGAAGTCCACGACGGGGCGGCGTATCTGGGGACGCGGCCGACCTTCGATGACGGGATGCCGGTGCTGGAGGTGTTCTTGCTCGACTTCGACGAGGATCTCTACGGGAAAGAGATGGAGGTCGAGTTCGTGGCGTTTATCCGGGGCGACCGGAAGTTCGACAGTGCTGAAGCGCTGGTGCGGCAGATGGACGAGGACGTGGCGAAGGTGCGGGACGTGCTGAAGGGGGCGTAAGGCTTAGCGCCCGACGAACCCCCACCCCCGCTCCTCCCCGCAAGGGGGAGGGGTTCAAGTCGCCCCGCGTGACGGGGGCCGCTGCGGTTGCTAGAACGCAGGCCAAATCACCAGACCGGAATGAAAGATCGCGAGACGATGGCCAAGGACTCTTTGAATGCGCCTTCTGACTTCCCTGCGGGGAGCCGGCCGGAAGGCGCGGGCGGGCGCGACTGGGGCGCGACGCTGTTCTTGCCGAAGACGGATTTTCCGATGCGCGCCGGGCTGCCGGAGCTCGAGCCGAAGATGCTCAAGCGCTGGGACGAGATCGGGCTCTATGGCGCGCTGCGCAAGCAGTCGAAGGGGCGGCCGAAGTTCGTGCTGCACGATGGCCCGCCCTATGCCAACGGCAACATCCACATCGGGCACGCGCTGAACAAGATCCTGAAGGACTCGTGGTGAAGTCGCAGCAGATGCTGGGCTACGATTCCAACTACGTGCCGGGCTGGGACTGCCACGGCCTGCCGATCGAGTGGAAGATCGAGGAGGAGTACCGCGCCAAGGGCAAGCAACAAGGACTCGACGTGCCGGTGAACGAGTTCCGGCAGGAGTGCCGCGCGTTTGCGGCGCATTGGCTCGACGTGCAGCGCGAGGAATTCAAGCGGCTCGGCGTCGTGGGCGACTGGGACAATCCCTACGCGACGATGGCTTATCGCGCCGAGGCCAGATCGCGCGCGAGATCATGAAGTTCGCCGAGAACGGGCTGCTCTATCGCGGCTCGAAGCCGGTGATGTGGAGCGTGGTCGAGAAGACCGCGCTGGCGGAAGCGGAGGTCGAGTACGAGGACTATCAGTCGGATATGGTCTGGGTGAAGTTTCCTGTGACGGCCATTCGGCGGCAGCGACTGGATCAGGACAAAGCTGATCGCAGACATTGATTGACTTCATCGATCGTGATCTGGACCACGACGCCGTGGACGATCCCGGGCAACCGCGCGATCCGTTTCTCGCCGAAGATCGACTATGGCCTCTATGAGGTCACCGCAGGCGCCCGATGGGAACTGGGCCAAGAACGGCGAGCGCTTGATCCTCGCCGACAAGCTCGCGGCCGACGTGATCAAGGCGGCGAAGGTCGAGGCCTACGAGAAGCTGGCGTGCTGTGCCCGCGAGCGTGCTGAAGGCGGTAGGCGACTGCGCCCATCCGCTGGCGCGATCGGCGGCTACGACTTCGACGTGCCGCTGCTCGATGGCGATCACGTCACCGACGACACCGGCACCGGCTTCGTGCACACCGCGCCGGGCCATGGGCGCGAGGACTACAACATCTGGATGCAGAACCAGAAGGCGCTGCACGATCGCGGCATCGACACGACGATCCCCTACACGGTCGATGCGGACGGCGTGCTGACGAAGGCGCGCCGGGCTTCGAGGGCAAGCGCGTCCTCAACGACAACGGCGACAAGGGCGACGCGAACGACGCCGTGATCAAGGCGCTGGTCGAAGCCGGCAAGATCATCGCGCGCGGGCGGCTGAAGCATCAGTATCCGCATTCCTGGCGCTCGAAGAAGCCGGTGATCTTCCGCAACACGCCGCAATGGTTCATCGCGATGGACAAAGCGGCGCCGTCTGACGCACCTGGCGGCGAGCCAAATGAGCTCGGCAAGGCAGCCTGGTGACGACACTGCGCGATCGCGCGCGCAACGCGAAATCGACGTGTGACAGTGGGTGCCCGAGGCTGGGCGAGAACCGCATCAACGGCATGATCGAGCTACGCGGCCGGACTGGGTCATCTCGCGCCAGCGCGCCTGGGGCGTGCCGATCACCGTGTTCCGCAAGACGGAGACGGACGAGATCATCCCGAACGCGACATGGGCGCATTCGGCGGAACTGGTGTCGCGCATCGAGACCGCGTTTGCGGAGAAGGGCGCGGACGCCTGGTTCGCGGACGGCGTGAAGGAGCGCTTTCTCGCCGGGCTCGTGCCGAAGGCTGAGATGGCGGCATGGGAGAAGGTCGCGACGTGCTCGACGTCTGGTTCGATTCCGGCTCGACGCATGCGTTCATGCTCGAAGATCCAGTTGCGTTTCCGGGACTTCGGGCATCTCGCGCGCAGCCTCGTCAAGGGCGGGCAGGATCGCGTGATGTATCTGGAAGGCTCGGACCAGCATCGCGGCTGGTTCCAGTCGTCGCTGCTGGAAAGCTGCGGCACGCGCGGCCATGCGCCCTACGACATCGTGCTCACGCACGGCTTCGTGCTCGACGAGAAGGGGCAGAAGATGTCGAAGTCGCTCGGCAACGTCGTCGCGCCGCAGGACGTGATGGCGAAATCGGGCGCGGACATTCTGCGGCTGTGGGTGGCGGCATCGGACTATTCGGACGATCTGCGCATCGGCCCGGAAATCCTGAAGACCTTCTCGGAGACCTATCGCAAGCTGCGCAACACGATGCGCTGGATGCTGGGCGCGCTGGCGCATTTCATAGCCGCGCCGATCGCTCGCGGCCTGCCGGACGCGGATATGAAACCCCGAGCTGGAGCGGCTGATGCTGCATCGGCTGGCGGAACTCGATCACGACATCCGCCAGGCGTATGAGGCGTACGACTTCCGCAAGGTCGTGGCGCTGCTGTCGCACTTCATGAACACCGAGCTGTCGGCGTTCTATTTCGACATCCGCAAGGACACGCTGTATTGCGAGGCGCCGTCGAGTGTGAAGCGGCGGGCGGCGCTGACGGTGATCGATCATCTGTGCGATGCCATCCTGAAGTGGCTGGCGCCGATCCTGTCCTTCACGGCGGACGAGGCGTTCGCGCTTTATCGTCCGGGCGAAGAGGCGTCGATCCATCTCGCGAGCTTTGCCAAGATCCCGCGCGAGTGGCGCGACGACAATCTCGCCGCCAAGTGGGACCGCGTCCGCGACGTGCGTGGCGCCGTGACGGCGGCGCTGGAGATGGAGCGGGCGGCCAAGCGGATCGGCTCGTCGCTGGAAGCGGCGCCGGTCGTTTACGTCGACGATGCGGATCTGATGAGCGGGCTCGAGGCGTCGACATGGCGGAGGTGTGCATCACGTCCGGTATCGAGGTGATCGCGGGGCCGCTGCCGGACGGTGCCGTGGTGGCGTCCGATGCCAAGAGCGTCGGCGTGATCCCGCAGCGTGCGGAGGGCAAGAAGTGCGCGCGATCGTGGCGGATCACCAAGGATGTGGGGAGCGATCCCGCGTATCCCGATCTTGTCGGCGCGCGATGCGGCCGCGATGCGCGAGATCGATGCGATGGTGGCGTAGGCCGCAATCGCAAAGAAGATTGAGCTTGCGGACGAATGGATCCCGGGGCCGGGACCCGACAAGTCCGGTGATGATGCGCTCTTTCGACGCTTGTCTGGGCCCCCGCCTTCGCGGGGGTGACGGGGTAGGGAGAGTGCTGCGCGCCGCGTCTTCGAACGTGTTGCGCGATGGGTCCCGGGCACGGCTTCGCTCGGTCCGGGCTGCCGGGATGACAGTTTGCGCAGGTGCGGTCAGCCGACCCGCGCGCGGGGAGGGTTAGGGTGAGGGGCAGCTGCTTGCTCAGTGCGGATGCTGCCCCTCACCCCAACCCTCTCCCCATTGCAAGGGCAATGGGGAGAGGGGGCGGCGGCCGTTTTCTCTGTCATCCCCGCGTAGGGAGAGGGGTAAGGGCAGATCGCCACCCCTGCCCCTTCCCGCAAGGGGGAGGGGACGTGGCGGCGCAGCGTTTTGCTGGGGTGACAACTGTAAGTTAGCGGGCGGCCGCGTGCGTGCCGGGGGAGGCGAAGGCCTTTCGCTGCATGCATCAGGAGAAGCCGGACCACCAAGAGATGAACATGTCGGCAGCGAGGCCCAGGAAGAGAACGAGGCCGACGTCGCGGTTGGAGCGGAAGCGGCGGAGGCAGTTTTTCGGGTCGTCGATGTCGAGGGTCGAGACCTGCCAGGAGAGCTGAAGACCGACGAGAGCGAGGGTGAGGAAGAAAATCAGGTGCGCGCCGGCAAGGAAGGCGGCCAGCGTCCAAAGCACGATGGCCATCGAATAGAAGGCGCCAACCCACGTCGGGCTTTCCTCGCCGAATTTCAGCGCTGTTGATTTGAGGCCGAGCATCAGGTCGTCTTCGGTATCCTGATGGGCGTAGATGGTGTCATAGCCGATGGTCCAGGCGACGGCGCCGAAGTAGAGCAGGACAGGAGCCAGTTCCAGACCCGTCTTCGTCTGCTGCCCAGCCGACCAGCGCGCCCCAGTTGAAGGCGAGGCCGAGGACGAGCTGCGGCCAGTACGTGAAGCGCTTCATGTACGGGTAGATCAGCACAAGCAGAAGTGATGCCGCGCCAAGGAAAACCGTGAACCAGTTGAACTGAAGAAGCACGATCAGGCCGATGAAACCTAAGCACGCCCACCAGCACGAGGGCGTCTTCAGGCGTCACTTGGCCGGAGGGGATGGGGCGGCTTGCGGTGCGGGCAACCTGGGCATCGAAGTCGCGGTCGATGTAGTCATTGTAGGCACAGCCGGCACCGCGCATCACGAGAGCGCCGATTGCGAAAAGGAACATGTACCAGAGGCTCGGGTGCGGCAGGCCTTCGTCGATCTCGGCAAGCGCTAAGGCCCACCAGCAGGGGAAGAGGAGAAGCCAGGTGCCTATGGGGCGGTCGAGCCGCATGAGGCGCAAGTAGGGTCGCCAGCTGTCGGGGGCGAAGCGATCGACCCAGTTGTCGTGCGGGGCATCGGCCACGGTCATGATGACCGGGGTCTGGGCAGTTTCGGGCGGTGTCGTGTCGCTCATGATCGCGGTTGTTCTTATGTTGGTTGCGGCGGCACCCTAGCCTTCAGGCGGTGCCGGTGCAACGGCGCAGGGCCAAGCCGTTTCAGGATGGATTACTCCGGATCAACATTCGGATAATGAAGCACCATGGCCATCCATGACTTCACATCGGAACGACTGTTTGTCGAAGCGCCCCTGGCGGAGGGCGCGTCGGTCGCGTGCTCGCCCGAGCAGGTCAACTATCTGATCAACGTGCTTCGCATGAAGGCCGGGCGATGCGCTCCTCGTGTTCAACGGTCGAGATGGCGAGTGGCGGGCGCGGCTCGATCAGGTGTCGAAGCGCGTAGTTGTTGCTGATGGCGGAAGCGCAGACGCGGCCACAGTCGGACGGGCCGGACATCGACTATCTCTTCGCGCCGCTGAAGCATGCGCGGCTCGACTATATGGTGCAGAAGGCGACGGAAATGGGTGTAAAGCGGCTGCGTCCGGTTTTGACGCGGCGAACGATTGCCGAGCGCGTGAACCTCGACCGGATGCGGTCGAACGCGATCGAGGCGGCGGAGCAGTGCGGCGTGCTGCGGGTGCCGGAAGTTCTGGAGCCGGTGAAGCTCGCGGCAGTGCTGGAAGCGTGGGACGCTGAGCGCGTGCTGATCTTTTGCGACGAGGGAGCCGCGGTTGCAAATCCGATGGTGGCGCTGGGGGCGGTCGAACGGGGCCCGCTCGGCGTGTTGATTGGACCGGAGGGCGGTTTTGCCGATGAAGAGCGCGATGCCATTCGCAGCCGGCCGTACACGCGCGCCATTTCACTGGGTCCGCGCATTCTGCGCGCAGATACCGCGGCGGTGGCGGCGCTGGCGGTGGTGAATGCGGTGCTGGGAGATTGGAACTGAGGCGTGCTGGAAATGTGATCGAGGCCAGACTACCGTCTGCATGTGAAATTCGGGACCGGAGCTGATGAAGACAAGCCTGAGAGTTCTGGCGGCGGTGGTGGGCTTCTTCGCATTGGGGGTGCAATTCTACATTATCGCTGCGCCGTTGGAGGGTGCCGAACTGACGAAGTGGATCATCGAGTATTTCTGCTTCTTCACGATTTTAACGAACTGCCTGGCTGCACTGGCGATGGCTTTGCCGGTGATTGCTCCGAGATCCGCCCCGGGCCGGTTTTTCGATCGACCTTCGGTGCGGACGGCGATCGCGAGTTACATCGTCATCGTGGCGGCGGTCTATCACCTCATCTTGCGCAAGTATTGGGACCCGAAAGGTTGGGGACTGGTTGCAGACGTGCTGCTGCATTACGTGACGCCTGCGATGTTCGTGCTCGATTGGCTTGTTTTCGTTCCTAAGGGACAGGTGCCTTGGCGGACGGTCGTGACCTCGCTGGCATTTCCGCTGGCCTACGTGGCCTGGACGCTGGTGCATGGGGCGCAGACGAACTGGTATCCGTATCCCTTCGTCGATGTCGCGACCCTTGGGTGGGAAAAAGTGTTCATGAATGTCGCCGGGCTGCTGGGCGTGTTCCTTGCCGTGACCGTGGCGTTGACCGGCGCCAACCGCTTGCTTCGCCCGAAACAGGCGGTCGGGGCCGGGGCTGCGTCGTCCTGACCGCGGGGGCATCCGGCGGACGGGTGGCCGCGTTTAACGCAAAGGTTGTCTCGGCACTTGTACGCCGAAGGGCTCCTCGTCATAAGCTTTGCATCCTGCACGCCGCCCCCATCGCGTGCTGCTTCGTTTGCCCCAAGGTCCTCGATGTCCACGCGCCAAATTGGTGATGCCAGCCCCATCGTTACGTCGCGGGCCGACCTCGTCGGCTGGATTGCGGCCGGCGAAAAGCCGAAGTCGCAATGGCGTATCGGCACGGAGCACGAGAAGTTCGTTTTCCATACGTGCTGCCTGACGCCCGTGCCCTACGAGGGGCCGGACGGCATTCGCGCGCTCATGGAGGCGCTCATCCAGCGGTACGGGTGGGAACCGATCATGGAAGGCGCCAACATTATCGCGCTGAAGCGGCCGGACATCGAAACGCAGGGTCTGCTCGGCGGGACGATCAGTCTGGAGCCTGGCGGGCAGTTCGAATTGTCGGGTGCGCCGTTGCAGAGTTTGCATCAGACGGCGGCAGAAACGCAGGAGCACCTGCGCGAAGTGATCGACGTGGGCGAGGACCTGGGGATCGGGTTCATCGGCGTCGGGTTTTCGCCGAAGTGGACGCTGGCTGAGACGCCGCAGATGCCGAAGGAGCGCTACAAGGTGATGACGCGCTACATGCCGCAAGTCGGCAAGCGCGGTCTCGACATGATGTACCGCACGGCAACGATCCAGGTGAACCTCGACTTCGCCAACGAAGCCGACATGGTGAAAAAGCTGCGCGTGTCGCTGGCGCTGCAGCCGATCGCGACCGCGCTGTTTGCGTCGTCGCCGTTCACCGAGGGCAAGCCGAACGGATTCAAGTCGCTGCGAAGTGAGGTGTGGCGGGATACCGATCCCAACCGCACGGGCATGCTGCCGTTCGTATTCGAAGACGGCATGGGATATGAGCGCTACGTCGACTACGCGCTCAATGTGCCGATGTATTTCGTTTATCGCGATGGGCACTATATCGATGTCGCGGGGGCGTCGTTTAGGTCGTTCATCGATGGGAAGCTCGACGCGCTGCCGGGGGAGCGTCCGACGCTCGACGATTGGTCCGACCATTTGACGACGCTGTTTCCCGAAGTGCGTCTGAAGCGCTTTCTTGAAATGCGCGGAGCGGATGGCGGACGGTGGCGGCGGATCTGTGCGTTGCCGGCCTTCTGGGTCGGGCTGCTCTATGACGAGCAGGCGCTGGATGCGGCATGGCATTACGTCAAAGGCTGGACGGCGGAGGAGCGGCAAGGGCTCAGGAATGGCGTGCCGCGGCTCGCATTCGAGACGCCGTTCCGGGATACAACCGTCTGGCAGATGGCGCTGGATGTGCTGCACATCGCGCGCGGTGGGCTCCGGCGCCGGGCCGAGGTCAATCCGTTCGGACAGGACGAAACGCTCTATCTGGAGCCGTTGTTCGAATTGGTTCACGAGCGGAAAACCGTGGCCGACGAATTGCTTGAACGCTACCACGGACGGTGGAACGGATCGGTCGATCCCATTTTCGTCGAGCTGGCTTTTTAAACACCCACACTCGGCAGGCCGGTGTGGGTGTTCTTGATGCCCCACACTCGGCAGGCCGGTGTGGGTGTTAACCTTCCACTTTTTCTATAGACGCTTGCCCACGGTTCAGGTCGCGTTCATCCTCGGCGCTGTAGAACCTGGGCAACGAAGCGGAATGGCTTTGCTCGTAATTGGCCCGATGGGCGCGGAGGACGACGGTGAGGATGAAGACCTGGACATACGCGCTGGTGGCGGTTGGTACCGCTGTTGCGGCTCTCACCGCAGGCGGACGTTTTATCGGCGGTGATGAAGCGTCGGCCAACCAGTGCGCGGCGCAGTGCTACGCGCAGGAAAACGCATGCCGTAAGGCCAAGGCGGGCGATCCGAGCTGCGACGCAGAACTCACCAAGTGTCTGCAGAGCTGCCGCGGGAAGTAATTCAGACGCGTTTTCGAATTTCGAAGGGTGCCGTTCGCGGCACCCTTTTTTGTTGCGCTTCCGACGCTTGTTATTTGCGCCTTCCGACTCCGCTTGCGCGGAGCCGGCCGGAAGGCGAGGTTTAGGTTTTGCGCCTTCCGACTCCGCTTGCGCGGAGCCGGCCGGAAGGCGAGGTTTAGGTTTTGCGCACGCTTGGCGACCGGCCGAAGCATGGTCGCCGCTCGTGCGCGGAGCCGGCCGGAAGGCGAGGTTTAGGTTTTGCGCTTCCGACTTCGCTTGCGCGGAGCCGGCCGGAAGGCGAGGTTTAGGTTTTGCGCCTTCCGAGTCCACTTGCGCGGAGCCGGCCGGATGGCGTGGGAGTTAGATGATGAAGACGAGGAGGTGGCGGGGGCCGTGGGCGCCGTGGACGATGCGGCCGCCGATGTCGCCGGTGCGGGAGGCGCCGGAGATGAAGTTGACCGTGCGCGGTAGCGTGGTGCCGTAGGTTTGGCGCAGGAGGGCTGTCGCTTCTTCGAAGGTGCCGAGGATGCTCGTGCGGTCGACGGCGACGAGGTGCGTTTCCGGAAGGAACGCCAGCGTCGTGGGATTCTCGACGCCGGACGCGAGCATCAGCGTGCCGGTCTCGGCAACGGCTGCTAGGGCGCGCGAAAAGGCGAGGGTGTCCTGAGGTATGGCCGCTCCGCGCCCGATCTTGAAGCCGGCTTCGGACCAGGGAAGTTCGGCCAGGGCGGTATCGTTGAGGCGGATATCGCGATGGGCGATGCGCGCGGCGGAAAGTGCTTCGGCAACCGATGCTGGAAGGGTCTGCGTTGCCTTCACGTCTACCACGGTCACGCCTTTGGAGGTGGCAGCGGCGCGGAACCGCGCGATGGCGCCGTCGCCGTGGCTGATAAGGCTTGGCGGTGCGGATGGCGCGGTTGGACCGGTCGCTGGTGCGCTCGTGTTGGCGGCGCGGATGCGGGCAAGGATGGCGTCGCGGCTCATCGGGGGACACCGCGCTCGGTTTCTTTCCAGAGTTGCTGGAAGGTGCGCCCCTGCGGAGCGGGGAGATCGCGGTCTCTCAGCCATCCCCGCGCGATCGGCAGACGGCGGAAGCGGCCCTTCGAGCGGCCAAGGGCGCCGCCGACCGCGACCGTGAAGCGGGCGAGGAGATGATACAGGGCGGGGCGCATGGCGGCGTAGGCCCACAGCGATGAGAGAGCGCGGCTTGTGCGCGAACCGGTGCCTTGCTCGTGCGCGCGTTCCCGCCATGTGCGCATCAGTGAGACGAGGGGGATTTTGACCGGGCAGACGGCTTCGCAGCTGCCGCAGAAGGTGGACGCGTTGGGGAGATGGCTGGTTTCCGTAATGCCGAGCAGTGCGGGGGTGAGCACGGCTCCGATCGGACCGGGATACACCCAGCCGTAAGCGTGGCCACCTATGGCGTTGTAAACCGGGCAATGGTTCATGCACGCGCCACAACGTATGCAGCGCAAGGCGTCGCGCATTCCGGAGGCGAGCATGTCGGTGCGGCCGTTATCGACCAGTACGATGTGGCATTCGGTCGGGCCGTCGAGATCAGCCGCGCGGCGCGGGCCGGTTGCGAACGTGGTGTAGGCCGTCATGTCCTGGCCCGTGGCGGAGCGGGCGAGAACGCGCAGGAGGGTCATCGCTTCATCGAGCGTGGGCACGACTTTGTCGATGGTGGCAACGACGACATGGATGCGCGGCAGCGTCTGTGAGAGATCGCCGTTGCCCTCGTTGGTGACGATGATGGAAGAACCGGTTTCGGCGACGAGGAAGTTGGCGCCGGTGATGCCGACGTCGGCTGTCAGAAACTTTTCGCGCAGCACTCCGCGGGCTTCCGAGACGAGACTTTCCGGGTTGGGTAGCTGGCGGTCGGGCGGCAGGTGCGTATGGTAGGAGCGGAAGTCTGCTTCGACGTCGGCTTCGGTCAAGTGGATCGCGGGGGCGATAATGTGGCTTGGAGCCTCGCCGCGCTTCTGGATGATGTATTCGCCCAGGTCGCTTTCGATGACTTCGAGGCCTTGCGCCTCTAGATGGGCGTTGAGGCCGATCTCCTCAGAGACCATCGACTTGCCTTTGACGATCCGGCGCGCATTCGCTGCGCGGCAGATGTCCGTGATGACGCGGCGAGCCTCGGTGGCGTCGGCTGCCCAATGGACGGCTGAGCCCATGGCCGTCGCTTTTGCCTCGAAGGCTTCGAGATGGGCGGCGAGATTGTCGAGTGTGGCGTCGCGAATGGCGCGGGCTTGTTCGCGCATCGATTCGAATTCCGGAACGGCGGCGACGGCTGCGCGGCGCTGTGCGACGAGGCCGCCGGGAAGCTTCGCAAGCGCGGTTTGCAGCCGCTGGTCGGCGAGGGCTGCGCCGGCATTTTCGCGGAACGTGGCGGGTGAGGTGGTCACGGCAAATCCGTCGGTCTATGGCCGATGGGAGGATCGGCAAGCTCACCGGCAAGGACCTCGGCAATGTGACGGCACGCGAGAGGGCGGCCTTCGCGCGTGAGCTTGCCGGCCATGTTCATGAGGCAGCCGAGATCGCCGGCAAGAAGGAGATTGGCGCTGGTGGAGCTGGCGTCATCTGCTTTACGCGTGACAATCGCATTCGAGATACCGGCGTACTTCTCAGCGAAGACACCGCCAAATCCGCAGCACGTTTCCGGTTCGGCCATCTCGGTGAGTTCAACGCCGGGCACGAGAGCAAGCAGACGGCGGGGCGCGGCTTTAACGCCCAATTCGCGCAGGCCGGAGCAGGCATCGTGGTAGGTGACGCGGCCCGTGTAGCGGCCGGGGACGTCAGTGAGCGGGCGGATGGTGGTCAGGAACGTGCAGAGTTCGTGGACCTTGGCGGCAAAGGCTGCGACTTCGCTTTGAATGTCGGACGGTTCCTTCGTGACGAGACGCGGGTAGTGCAGCTTGAGCATGGCGGCGCAGGAGCCGGACGGAACAACGACATAATCGCAATCGGCGAAGGCGCGGACAGTCTGAAGGGCCAGGGCTTTGGCCGTGGCGCGGTCGCCGGAGTTATAGGCGGGCTGGCCGCAGCAGGTTTGGCGTTCGGGAACAATCACTTTGCAGCCGGTTGCTTCGATCAAGCGTGCGGCAGCAAAGCCGACGGACGGCCGCATGAGATCGACGAGGCAGGTCACGAAAAGACCGGCGCGGGGGGCCTGCACGACTTCGCTCTCCAGAGGCGCGTGGTTCACCTCAACCGATAGGGGAGAGCGGAGCGGATGGCAAACACCTGGGTGGCGGCCGGCAGGCCGGGCGGGTGTCTTGTCGCCGAGTGAGGCCCGCGGCCGACATGTTGCCGGTCCTGGCCACGCGTGCGAAGATGCCGAAGTGGTGGATTGACGCCACGAAAGAGCTTCTGACTGCCTCTTCAACTCGATGTTGAATGTTCATCCGGCGTGTTCGGTTATGACGTAGCAGGTTGGAGCGGAACTCATCTACGTTAACTCATTGAACATGAGCACACGTCAGATTGGCTGCGAAGCTGTTGTTTTTCAGACGGGTATGCTTAGCCTCATGTGCGGATCCGGGCGTCGCAGTACCGGCAGGAACAGGACCAAATGAGCTCGATTGCGCTTCCAGATCCCAAATCTTCCGTGCTCGACCGGCGCGATGCGATCGTCAAGGATCTCGTTGCCATTGCCGGCGCGGGAGCCGTGATCGCGGACGAAGACGGGCGTCGCGCATACGAGACCGACGCGTTCACGGCCTACAAGCGCATGCCACTCGCCGTTGTGCTGCCGGAAACGACGGAGAGCGTGGCGGCGGTGCTGGGCTACTGCAACGCGAACGGCATCAAAGTCGTGCCGCGCGGAGCGGGGACATCGCTGTGCGGCGGGGCTCTGCCTGCGGAGGACGCTGTCGTGATCGGCGTGTCGCGCATGAACAAAGTGCTCGAGGTGGACACGGTCGCTCGCTTCGCGCGGGTGCAGACGGGCATCACAAATCTTGCCATTTCAGCGGCGGTGGGGCCCAGCGGGTTCTTCTACGCGCCCGATCCTTCGAGCCAGCTCGCGTGTACGCTAGCCGGCAACATTGCGATGAACTCGGGTGGTGCGCACTGTCTGAAGTATGGCGTGACGACCAACAACGTGCTCGGCGTCAAGATGGTGATGATGGACGGGTCGATCGTCGAAATCGGCGGCGAGCATCTCGATGCCGAGGGTTATGATTTCCTCGCGCTCATCATCGGGTCGGAGGGGCAACTCGGCATCGTCACGGAAGCGACGGTGCGCATTCTCCGCCAGGCGGAAGGCGCGCGGCCGATGCTGATCGGTTTCGAAATCGACGGCGAAGGCCAGCATTTGCGTGTCGCGGATCATCGCGTCCGGCATCGTGCCGGTGGCGATCGAATTCATGGACCGTCCGGCGATCGAGGTGTGCGAGGCGTTCGCGAAAGCTGGCTATCCTCTGGATGTGGAAGCGCTGCTGATCGTCGAGGTCGAGGGGTCGGAAGAAGAGATTGCGGACCGGCTCGCCTACATCGCGGGGATTGCACAGGAGTTAGGCCCCTCGTCGCTCGTTATCAGTGCGGACGATGCGCAGAGCGCGAAGATCTGGAAGGGTCGCAAGAGCGCATTTGGCGCCATTGGCCGCAAAGCCGATTACCTTTGCATGGACGGCACGATACCGTTGTCGCAACTCACGTACGTGCTGGAGGAGATTGCCAACATCTGCAAGCGCTACGGTCTTGGCGTCGCCAATGTGTTCCATGCTGGTGACGGCAACTTGCATCCGCTGATCATGTATGACGCGAACGACGCGCGGCAGGCGGAACGGGCGGAACAGGCGGGCGCGGATATCCTTCGGCTGTGCGTAGCGGCCGGCGGATGTCTGACGGGAGAGCACGGCGTCGGGATCGAGAAGCGCGATCTGATGCGGGTGCAGTTCTCGGACGTGGACCTGGCACAGCAGATGCGGGTCAAATCGCTGTTCGATCCAGGATGGCTTTTGAACCCGGCCAAGGTGTTTCCACTCGACGGACGTCCGGTGCCTGCGTCAAGGCCGGCGGAGCCTGCCATGGCAGCCGAGTGACGAGGAATTTGCGGACGTGAGCGAAATTCTGAGACCGGCGGCCGACTGGGAATTGAAGAGCATACTCGCTCAACTTGGCGAGCAGAAGCTGCCCGTCGAAATCGTGGGAGCGGGAACGAAGCGGGCGATCGGACATCCGGTCATCGCGTCGGCCATCATCACCACGGCGAGCTTGCGTGGCATCACTCTGTATGAGCCCACGGAACTCGTGATGTCTGCGCGTGCCGGGACACCGGTCTCGCAGGTCGAGGCGGAGTTGGCGTCGCGCGGACAGATGCTGCCGTTCGAGCCCATGGACTATGGTCCGGCATTGGCCTCGCGGCCGGGGTTGCAGACGATCGGCGCGGTGTTTGCCACAAACAATTCGGGGTCGCGGCGGATCACCGTCGGTTCGGCTCGGGATCACCTGATCGGGGTGCGCGGCGTCAACGGGCGTGCGGAGATCTTCAAATCGGGCGGCCGGGTGATGAAGAACGTCACCGGGTATGATGTGGCGCGCGGGCTGACCGGAAGCTGGGGCACGCTCGCGGTGTTGACGGAAGTCACGTTCAAGGTGGCGCCGCTGCCGGACGATATCGCGACGATCGTCTATTCCGGTTTGCCGGAAGATCTCGCCATCGAACTGATGTCGCTTGCGATGGGAACGCCGTACGAAGTGTCGGGGACGGTGCATCTGACGCCCGCGCACGCCGCGCGCATTGTCACGCCGCTGCTGGCAGGACAGAAGACGTCGCTGACGGCGCTGCGGGTCGAGAACTTCATGAAGTCCGTGCGCTACCGGAAGGGACGTTTGATTGAGGCGTCTGAAGGCCTATGGCCAGCCGGTGGAACTCGATCTGGAAGCGTCGCTGGGCTTTTGGGGAGAGATGCGGCGGATGGCGTTTGCGCCCGCTTCGGATGCGATCCTGTGGCGGGTTTCGACCTCGCCGCGCAAAGCCGCGGAACTCGTGGCGACGCTGAGGCGTCACATGCCGGTGGAGGCGACGTTCGACTGGTCGGGCGGGCTCGTGTGGCTGGAGATTCCCGATTGCGCCGACGCAGGGGCGGCCGACATTCGCCGCGCGGTGGCTATCGCGGGCGGGCATGCGACGTTGATCCGGGCGCGGGAAGCGGTGCGGCGGGAAGTCGAAGTGTTCCAGCCGCAGGCGCCGGGCATCGAGAAACTGTCGCGGGGGTTGAAGCAAGCCTTCGATCCGCAAGGGCTTCTCAATCCGGGTCGGATGTATCAGACGATGTAGTCGTTGGTTGGCGCCCCGAGTGCGGCCGATCCAGGAGACGAGATGCAGACCAACTTTACCGCCGAGCAGCTTAGCGATCCGCGTACGGCAGAGGCCGAACGTATCCTGCGCCGGTGTGTCCACTGCGGGCTGTGTACGGCGGTGTGTTCGACGTACGTTGTGCTCGGTGATGAGCGGGATAGTCCTCGCGGCCGCATCTATTTGATGAAGGACATGTTCGAGGGCGGGCGCGATCCGAGTGCGGAAGTGCGCCTCCATATCGACCGGTGCCTGTCGTGCCTGTCGTGCATGACGACGTGTCCGTCCGGCGTCGACTACATGCATCTCGTCGACCATGCGCGATCGTATATCGAGGAGCGGGCCCCGCGGCCGGCGAAGGCGCGGTTCATGCGCGAATTGCTGGCGCGCGTGGTGCCCTATCCGCGCCGGTTCCGCTGGGCGCTGCGGGCGGCACCGTTTGGGCGGCCGTTCCGTGGCCTGATGCGGCGCGTGGGACTGTCAGAGCTTGCGACCATGATCGATATGGCGCCGGCCGTGCTGCCGCGGGCGGGGCAATTCTCGGGTCCAGGTACGGCTGCGACCAAGAGTGAGCGTCGGGCGCGGGTGATCATGCTGGCGGGCTGCGCGCAGCAGGTCCTCAGACCGTCGATCAACGACGCAACTGTTCGATTGCTGGCGCGTCGCGGTATCGATGTGGTGGTGGCGCCAGGGGCAGGGTGCTGCGGCGCGCTGGTGCACCATCTGGGGCGCGAGAAAGAAGCGAAGGCACAGGCGCGGCGCAATATCGATGCGTGGATGAAGGAGATCGGCAAGGGTCCGGTCGATGCGGTCCTGGTCAACGCGTCGGGCTGCGGAACGGTGGTGAAGGACTACGGCCACCTGCTGTCAGATGATCCCGTTTACGCGGCAAAGGCGAAGCAGATCGCGGATCTCGCGCGCGACGTCAGCGAGTTCGTGGCCGGTGTGGGGATTGGGGCGCCGGTGCGCTGGTCCTCGATCAAGGTCGCGTACCATTCGGCGTGTTCGTTGCAACACGGCCAGGGCATCACCGACGAGCCGAAGGCCTTGCTCACGCAAGCGGGGTTCAGCGTTGTCGATGTTCCCGAAGGGCACATCTGCTGCGGGTCGGCGGGAACGTACAACATCCTGCAGCCGGAGATCGCCACGCAGTTGCGCGATCGGAAGGTTCAGAACATCAAGACGATGCGGCCGGATGTCGTGGCGGCTGGGAACATAGGCTGTATCACGCAGCTCGGCGGCGGGATGAGTATCCCAATCGTCCATACGGTTGAATTGCTGGACTGGGCGTATGGAGGGCCGGTTCCGCGCGGATTGGAAACGCTGGAGCCGTTTGTCACCGATGTGCCCAAGCCGAGGCGCGTCGCGGAAGACTACATCACCGCGTGACCCGCAGGCATTGATCAGCGGAAGGCCTTGTCGAGATTTTGCGTCGTATCGAGGCCTTTGACGGTGTCGAGGCCGCGCGCTCCGGAAAGGTTGGCCCCATCAAGATCGGCGCCCGTGAAATCGGCGCCCGTCAGATCCGCTCCGTGGAAATCCACCTTCGAAAGATCGGCATGTGCGAGATTGGCGTCGCGCAGATCGGCGCCGGTCATGCGGGAGAAGGTGAGGACGGCTTCGGTGAAGTTGGCCCGTATGAGCGTTGCGCCGGAGAAGTCGCAGGATTTGATCACGTTCTTGCGCAGCGTCGTGAGCGTGCCTTCGCCGGGCCGATCTTCAAGAGGGTGGAAATCGGCGTCGGTCAGATCTGCGCCGCGGAAGTCGGCACCGGACAAATCGGCTTGAACCTTGATGCCGCGGAGGTTGGCGCCGGAAAAGCGCGGCGCATCGGCGAGCAGGCTGTTGAGATCGGAATAGATGGTGGGGCGCAGAATGGTTGCGCCGGCGAGGTTGGCTCCAGAGAGGTCGGCGCGAATGAGAACGGCGCGATCGAGGCGCGCGCGAGAAAGATCGACACCCTTCAGGCTCGCGCCGGTGAAATCGGCGCCGTAGAGGTCGGTACGCGCGAGGCTGGCGCCTTTGAAGTCGAGGGTGGAGAAATCAAGGTAGGTGAGGTCGCGGCCGGAGAGATCCATCCGCTCGCCGGCTTTCACCTTGTAAAGCCGCTCGGTCACTTCCCGCGCGGTGATGTCGGCTTCGGGTGTGACGAGCGTGAAGACGAAGGGCTCGACAAAGGCATTGCCGAGACTGTCGGCCAATGCTGGAGCCCGCCCGGCTGGAAGCGCCAGGATCGATGCGAGGACAAACGTGCCTGCGGCCTTGAGCATGCGATCGGCTCCCTCGACGGCTGTCGAATGGGACAACTTCCCGAGGATGCCAGATTCTAGTTCCCGAGCAAGTGGCGGGGACGACCCGCCTCATCGCCTTAGGTCGAACACGTCTCGCTTGTGACGGGATAACGTTGCGTGTGGTCAGTCGGCAGGGCCGAAGCCGCCGCCGGTCGGGGTTTCGATGATGAGAACGTCGCCGGCGTTTACGTTGGCTTCGCCACAGCCGCCCAGATCTTCCGATGCACCGCTGGCCCGGTGCACGATGTTGCGACCACGCTGGCCAGGTTCGCCACCGTTCAGGCCGGGTGGCGGAATGGAACGATACCCGGAGAGCAGGGAGACGTGCATCGCTTCGCGGAAGCGCAAGGTGCGACGGGTCCCGTCGCCGCTGTTGAATTGCCCGCGGCCGCCGGAGCCGCGGCGGATTGCAAATTCCTCGACGACGACAGGATAGCGAAGCTCAAGGATTTCCGTGTCGGTCATGCGCGTATTCGTCATGTGCGCGTGAACGCCGGCAGCGCCATGGAAGCCCGGACCGGCGGGCGAGCCTGACGCGATGGTCTCGTAGTATTGAACGCGAGCGTTGCCAAAGGTGAGGTTGTTCATCGTGCCCTGGGACGGGGCAAGCTGTCCGAGCGCTGCGAACAGTGCGTTGGTGACGATCTGGCTCGTCTCCGTGTTGCCGGCGACGACGGGGGCCGGGAAGCGCGGGCGCAGCATCGAGCCTTCGGGAATGCGGATTTCAATCGGGCGAAGGCAACCGGCGTTGAGCGGAATGGGTACATCGGCGAGAACTCGGAAGACATAGAGCACGGCAGCCCGGGTCACGGGTGCAGGAGCGTTGAAACTTGTCGGCTGCTCGGGCGACGTGCCGGTGAAATCAACGATTGCGGAGCGCGTGCTGCTGTCGATCGTGATCGAAACTTCAACGACTGTGCCTTGGTCTGTTTCGATGCGAAAGTGGCCGCCTTTCAGCTTGGCAAGAAGGTGGCGGATTGCGGCTTCGCCGTTATCGAGGACGTGGGCCATGTAGCGGGTGACGTCTGCGAGCCCGAACTCGACGGTGAGCGCTGACATTTCAGTTGCGCCACGCATATTGGCGGCGAGTTGCGCTTTGAGATCGGCAATGTTTTCGTCAGGATTGCGGGCGGGATATCGGGCACCTGTCAGCAGGGTGCGGATTTCTCCTTCGAGGAAATGCCCGGCCGCGACGAGACGCGTTGGCTCGATATAGACGCCTTCTTCTTCGACGCTCGTCGCGCGCGGGCTCATCGATCCGGGTGCGAGGCCGCCGATGTCAGCGTGGTGGCCGCGGCTGGCGACGAAAAAGGCGGGCGGGGTGCCGGTGTCGATGAAGACGGGCGTGACGACGGTGATGTCGGGAAGGTGCGTTCCGCCCTTGTAGGGGGCGTTGAGCATGAAGCTGTCGCCGGGGCGCATTTCGGCGGCGAAGGCTTCGCGGACGGCGGCGACGGCGCTGTCCATGCTGCCGAGGTGCACCGGGACGTGGGGCGCGTTGGCGACGAGTTCGCCTTGAGCGTTGAAGAGGGCGCACGAGAAATCAAGGCGTTCCTTGATGTTGACGGACCGGGCCGTAGCGCGAAGCGCCTCGCCCATGTTTTCAGCGATGGCTTTGAAGCGGTTGGCGAAGACTTCGAGCAGGACGGGGTCGGGTGTGGTGCTGGCGGTGGCGATGGATGATCCACGCGCGCGGGGTTCCGATCGGGTCAGCACGAGGTCGCCGCGTGATGTCAGGGATGCCGACCATCCGGTTTCGACGACGACGCTCTGGTGGGGTTCGAGGATGATGGCGGGTCCGGGCACTGTTTGTTCCGGCTCGAGGGTGGCGCGGTCTTGAACGGTCGCGTCGTGCCAGAGGCCGCAGGAGAAGAAACGGCGCGTGGTGGATGTGGTCCACTTGAGAGGTGCGGGTGCAATCGTTGCTTCGGGCGAGTTCGGTGTTGCTGATCGCTTCGACTTCCATGTGCGCGATGCGGATCGGCTTACCTGGCGATGTGAAACCGAAGCGGCGCTTGTGTGCGCGTTCGAAGTCCGCGCGCATGATCGCGATTTCAGAAAGATCGACGGGGATCGCCGTGTCAGTTCCTGCGTAGGCCAAGTGCAGGCGTGTAATGAGCGCAACATCGTCGTTGTCGACGCCCTGGTCGAGGAGCGCGTCTGTTGCGGCATTGCCGAGCTCCCAGGCGGTCTCTTCGATGTCGCGAAGAGAATGTTCATCGAAGGGGAGTTCGATCGATTGTTCGCGGCTGGCGCGCGCGGGGGCAAGTGCCATGCCCCAGGCGGAGAGCACGCCCGATAGCGGGTGGATGAGAACGGTGTCCATGCCGAGCGCGTCGGCGATGAGGCAGGCGTGCTGGCCGCCGGCCGAGCCGAAGCATTGCAGGGCGTAGGTGGTGACGTCATAGCCCCGTTCGATGGAGATGCGCCGGATCGCGGCGGCCATGTTCTCGACGCCGACGCGGATTGCACCGTCGGCAACCTCATGGGGCGTGAAGCTGCCGCCCATATCGCGCGCCAGATTTTCGAATGCAGACTGCACGGCATCGCGATCGGGCGGCAGATTTCCGGAGGGCCCGAATATGTGCGGGAAGCTTTGGGATCGAGCTTGCCAAGCAGCATGTTGGCGTCGGTGAGGGTCAGTGGGCCGCCCTTGCGATAGCAGAGTGGGCCTGGATCGGAGCCGGCGCTTTGGGGCCCAACGCGCAGGCGGCCATCGTTGAAGCTGATGATGGAGCCGCCCCCGGCCGCCACGGTGTGAATGTCGAGCATCGGCACGCGCAGGCGCACGCCCGCGACTTCCGTCTCGAAGGTGCGTTCATAGGTGCCGGCGAAGTGGGAGACATCGGTCGATGTGCCGCCCATATCGAATCCGATGACCCTTTCGAAGCCTGCGGCGCGGGCCGTTTCGGCCATGGCTACGATGCCGCCGGCGGGGCCTGATAGGATTGCGTCACGGGCGCGGAAGTTGTCCGATGCGGTGAGGCCGCCGGAGGACGCCATGAACATGAGCGGCGTGCGAGCGTCGCCGTCAGGGTCGATGCTGGCGGTGATCGAGGCGACGTAGCGGTCGAGGACCGGTGAGAGATAAGCGTCGGCGACGGTGGTATCGCCGCGGCCGACGAGCTTTACGAGTGGGGAGACTTCGTGGCTGACGGAGACGTGTGCGAAGCCGATGCCGCGCGCGATCTCTGCGGCGCGCTGTTCGTGCCCGGGAAAAGCCCAGGCATGGACGAAAACGATCGCGACGGCGGCGATGCCATCTGCTTTGAGGCGAAGCAGGTCCGCGGTAAGCGAGGCTTCGTCCAATGGTTGGTCGATCGTACCATCTGCGAGCGTGCGTTCGTCGGCTTCGATGATGCTCGCATAGAGCATGTCAGGCTTGACGACGGCTTTTGCGAAGATGTCCGGACGGGCCTGGGTCCCGATCTCCAGCGCATCAGCAAAACCGCGGGTGATCACGAGTGCCGTCGGTACGCCCTTGCGCTCGAGGAGGGCATTTGTGGCGACGGTCGTGCCCATCTTGATGGCGCCGATGCGCGACGCGGGTATCGCTGCCCCGGCTGGGAGTTCGAGGAATTGCCGGATGGCATGGAGGGCTGCGTCGTCATAGGCGGAGGGATTGACGGACAGGACCTTGCTGACGTGGAGCGCGCCGTCGGGATCGCGCGCGACGACATCGGTGAAGGTGCCGCCGCGGTCGATAAAGAATTGCCATTTCTGATCGTCCGCTGGAGCGGTGTTCATCGCGGGTTCCGGTGCGGCGTTCTCGATGATGGGGCTCTAAACAAGAGGGTGAGGCGGCGCAAGTCGATCCCTTGCTGACCGCGACCTGCCGGACCCATGAGCAGCATCAATGACTGCGAGCGGGGAGGTTCATCGGGTGCGGCGTCGGGGCGGGAGAGGCTGCCCTTCTGTTGCCGCGGAAAAGCGGCTAGTGCTGGCAAATGGCCGACGAAACTCTTCTCGATTCGTTGATGCGTCCTGCGCAGAGCGGGGCGGCACGCACCCTTGCCCGTCTCGGCCGGCGGCTCAAGGCCTACGGCATTTTGCGGCGCAGGCGTTGGTCGCAAACGACGGGGTTTACTTCAGCGTTTGTGGTGTTGGCGGCTAAAATGGCCGCGGCGGACGGCGTCGCCGTATCATCCGAGGCCACGATGTTCGAGCAATTTCTCGACGTGCAGGCCGATGAGTTGCCGCGGTTGCGCAGTGTTTACGAGCAGGCTGCGGCTGATGTGACGGGGTACGAAATCTATGCCGATCGGGTCGGCGAGATGCTGAAGCGCGATCCGGAGACCAAACGGCGCGTGTTCGAATCCCTTATGTATATTGCCTGCGCAGACGGAATCCTGCATCCGGCGGAGGATCATTTTCTGAAAACGGTTTCGGCGCGGTTTGGATACTGCGACACGGAATTCCGGACGATCCGGGATCAGTTCGTGCGCGATCCCGACAGTCCCTATGCCATTCTCGATGTGATGCCGGACGCCAGCGAAAAGGAAATCAAGGCGCGCTATCGCAAGCTGGTGCAGGAAACTCATCCCGACCGGCTCATTGCAGACGGGGCACCCCCGGGCGTCGTGAAGGCTGCGACTGCAAAACTGGCCCATATCAACGCGGCCTACGAAGAGATCGCGGCAGAGCGCGGCTTTGGAGGCCGGCGCGCATGAGCGGTCCGGCTCTGATCTCGGCTCCGGACAGTCCGCTTGTGGCGGATCTATTTCCGTCGCCGAACATCGAGCGGCGGTTTCGCGGACTGACACCGACAATTCTCGTGTTGCATTACACGGGATTGGAGTCGGTGGAGCGCTCACTCGATGTGCTGTCGCGGCCGGATTGCAAGGTGTCATGCCACTACGTGGTGGATGTGGATGGCCGGGTGATCCAGATGGTGGCGGAGGAGATGCGTGCGTGGCATGCGGGCCTATCGTCGTGGCACGGCGAAACGGATATCAATTCCGCATCAATCGGCATTGAAATCCAGAATGGCGGGCACGCGCTCGGCTATCCGGACTTTCCCGAAGCGCAGATGCGTGCGGTGATCGCGCTGTCGCAGGACATCTGCGGCAGGCATGGGATCGCGCCGGAACGGGTGCTGGCGCATTCCGACATTGCGCCCGCGCGCAAGATCGATCCGGGCGAGAAGTTCGACTGGCCGCGGCTGGCAATGGAGGGGGTGGGGTTCTGGTTGCCGCCGGAGCCGCCGGACCTTGATGATGCCGGGCTCGGGCCTGGCGCCGATACGGCTGAGATTGCGGAGACGCGTCGGCTGCTAGCGCGGTATGGGTACGGGGTGGCGGCTGCGGGTCCGCTGGACGATGAACTCGGTTTTGTGCTCAGAGCATTTCAACTGCACTTTCGGCCGGCGCGGGTCGATCGACGGCTCGACAGGTCAACGCTGGTGACGTTGCGGCGTCTTGTGGAGGCGCTTCCCAACGCCGAGATTGCCTGAAGATATCAAAAGCCTGCCGCAAGGCCTTGGCATTAGGGCGGGACGTGGGTGACACTGACTGCGTTCACGTGGTGGCATTTGCAAATGCTCATGACCGATAACCGGAGCTGCCCAGATGGGGGAACTCGAACTCTTCGAGCCGGGTACTCAGATTTTCACCGGCACGGTGCGCTCGTGGAGCGGATCGTTCGGGGAACTTGTGACCGACAGCGGGTTGGCGGTGATTTTTGTTCTGCATGGTCAGCCGCAGCCGCAGATCGGTGAGCGGATCACCATCAGCGCGCGCAAGTTCCGGCCGGTGTACCAGGCGGGGACGGTCACCAAGGCTTGAGGATCAGGCGGGACTTTGCTTGACGCAGAGCACGGCGGGGGCCACTTAAAAGGTGTCAGTTGGCTGGACGGCCGCTGCCGGACGGGGCGTTATGGCCCAATCAACGTGCGGTGGAGGAAAGTCCGGGCACCTTGGAGACAGGATGGCGGTTAACGGCCGCCGGGGGCGACCCCAGGGAAAGTGCCACAGAGAAGAGACCGCCCGAGGGCTTCGGCCCGACGGTAAGGGTGAAACGGTGCGGTAAGAGCGCACCGCGGCTCCGGTAACGGCGCCGGCACGGCAAACCCCATCCGGTGCAAGACCAAATAGGGATGGCCGGCAGGTGGAGAAATCCAGCCTGCAAGCCCGTTTCCAGGCCCGCCATCCGGGTTGGTTGCTCGAGGCGCCCAGCAATGGGCGTCCCAGATGAATGGCCGTCGCGGAGGCAACTCCAGACAGAACCCGGCTTACAGGCCAACTGATGCTTTATTTGATTAGCGCGCGGCGACTCCCCTGTCGGGGAGCCGGCCGCCGCGCGCGGGATTTACAATTGCTCCCGGCGACTCCCCTCCTGGGTAGCCGGCCGCCGGGCGCGTTTGCCAATTCGCGGGTTCTGCTCCAAAGCGTCAACTCAGGTGTTCACCTCCGACGACTATTCTCTTAGACTTGCTTCCAATTAAATGCCGCCGGTCAGCCAAGGCCGGTTGCGGGAGGGGCACGCCGAGATGCCCGGGAGGAGAGTAGTCGTATGTTTGAAGGGATTAGTAAGACAGCGTTCGCCGTGGTGTCACTGGCGGCTCTGGGGATCGCCGGCTGGATGATGGCAAGCCGGAACGATGCCGTGCGTCAGCTGGAATCAGTACAAATGGCGCGCGATGGCGCAATTCAGCAGGTGAAAGAACTTTCCGCGAAGGTCAGCGAACTCGAAGGCAAGGTTGCCGGCAGCGAGACCGCGAAGAATGTTGCTGAGGAAGCATTCAAGAAAATCGAAGAGGTTATTTCGGCGGAACGCGCCAAGCTGACGGGTGAAGCGCCACCTGCCGCTGCACCTGAGGCACCGGCGGCTGAAGCGCCTGCTGCCACCGAACCAGCAGCCCCTGCTGCTGAGACGCCGCCAGCCACGTCTGAAGCTCCCGCTGCGGCGGCACCTGAAACACCGCCGGCTGCAACGACGGAAGCCAAGCCCGAAGAGAAGCCGGCGGAGGAGGCCAAGCCAGAAGAGGCGAAGCCAGACGAGGCCAAGCCAGAGGACAAGCCCGCCGAAGCTGCTCCAGCTACTCAGCCTGCTGCGGAAACACCGGCTGCTCCGACGGGTGAAACGGCTGCTCCTTCTCCGGCTCCCGAGCAGCCGGTCGAAGGTGCTGCGCCATCGGCCACCGAACCGCCGACAGACGGCGCAAGCACACCAGCCTCCGAGCCGTCTTCGCCGTCGGCCACTCCGTCTCCGGCGACTGCGCCGACCGATGCAATCGCCCCGCCGAGCGAACCTGCAGCAACGCCCGAAAGCACACCGGCCACGCCGGCTCCCACCGACAGCAGCACACCCACACAGCCAGCAACGGACAGCAGTTCGTCACCTGCACCCACGCCACCGGCTCTGGAGCCATCCGCTCCAACGCCCTGAGCTGTCACGGCCAAGACTTGCAAGCTGACGAAAAGGCCCGGTTCTGCCGGGCCTTTTTTCATGTGTTGCCCCTTCGCTTTGGGAGTTATCCCCATGCTGAAAGGTTAACGATCCATTGACGCCCATAAAATTCCATGGCATCCCATAAGTGCCCGACCGCACCGGGTAGGGATCCGTGGCGTGGCGCCGATCTGGAGAGAGGGCCCAGATCAGGTCGACTGCCACGGCCCCGCCGGTGCGCCGGGTGTGAGTTTCGAGACGGTTCGAGGGAGCCGGGACATCGAAGAATCGAGTGGGCGTCGTTGACGAGGTTCGAAACCGGGGGATGGACCGCTTTGTCTCGACATTCACAAACAAGATCGACGCTAAAGGGCGGGTGTCGATCCCCGCACCGTTCAGAGCCGTGCTCGAGCGCGACGGATATGCCGGTGGCATCTACTGCTACCCTTCACTCGATGCTCCGGCACTCGATGCAGGCGGCGAGAGACTTGCGCAGAAGATCGATGGGCTTCTCGCAGGCCTGCCGGACTATTCGGATGAGCGTGACGAACTCTCTGTCGCGCTCTACGGTGACGTCCAGGTCCTCGCGATCGATGGCGACGGGCGCATCGTCCTTCCTCAGCCGCTTCGCACCCACGCCGGTCTTCAGTCCGAAGTCACTTTCGTCGGGCTTGGCGACAAGTTTCAAATGTGGGCGCCCGAGCGGTTCGACGAACGCCGCCGTGTTGCCCGCGAAAAAGTCCAGGAGCATCGCAAGCTTCTTGGACGGCAGCCGCCCCGAACAGACGGCGGCGACGGAGAGGGTTCATGACGGCTTCCGGTTCGCCGGACATTGTGCGGCACATTCCGGTGATGCTTCCGGACGTGCTGGACGCACTGCAGCCGAGGCCCCACGAAACCTACATTGACGGCACATTCGGTGCGGGTGGGTACACGCGAGCCCTTCTCGAAAAAGACGATTGCCGTGTGGTCGCATTCGATCGCGATCCGACCGCGATTGCGGCCGGGGCTGCCCTCGTCGAGGCGTTCGCGCCGCGCCTGACATTGCTGCATCGTCCGTTCGGTGAGATGGCTGAGGCCATTCAGGAGATCGGCGTCGAGGCCGTGGACGGCGTTGTGCTTGATATCGGCGTGTCGTCGATGCAAATCGATCAGGCTGAGCGCGGGTTCTCGTTCCAGAGCGACGGTCCGCTCGACATGCGGATGTCGTGCGAAGGGCCGAGCGCGGCGGATGTCGTCAACGGTTTCGAAGAGGAGCAGATCGCCGACATCGTCTACGAATATGGCGAGGAGCGGCGGTCACGTGCGATCGCGCGTGCGATCGTGAAAGCGCGGGCGATTGCACCGCTGACGCGAACGAAGGATCTGGCCGATCTCGTGCTGCGCGTATTTCACGGGCGCAAGGAGGACGGTCGGCATCCCGCGACACGGACCTTCCAAGGCTTACGCATTTTCGTCAACGACGAGCTCGGTGAACTGGAGCGCGCGCTGGGTGCGGCGGAAAAAATTCTTCGTCCCGGTGGACGGCTGGTTCTGGTGACTTTTCACAGCCTCGAAGACCGAATTGTGAAGCGTTTCCTGGCTGAACGGTCCGGCAAGGTGGATCAGGGATCGCGGTATCTGCCGCAGAAAAACGTACAATTATCGCCGCCAAGTTTTCGACTTGTTAACTCCCGTCCGTTAACACCTCAGAAAGGTGAATTGGATGTGAACCCGCGTGCCCGGTCGGCACGGCTCAGGGCCGCCATCCGGACGGACGCTCCCGCCTGGAGCGCCGCCCCCGGCAGCCGCTGACACGTCCGGCCAGAATGGTCGCGGTTTCGGAGTGTCGCCATGCGTATTTTAAATGTCGTTGCCGTGCTCCTTGCCCTTTCGAGCGCATTTCTGCTTTACGGCCTCAACTACGACACGCGCATGATCGAGCGCAGCCTGCAAGCGCGCGAACGGGAGGCCGAGCAGGCGCGGGCCGACATCGCGGTATTGCGTGCCGAGCGGGCACACCTTGCGCGGCCCGAACGCATCGAGCCTCTCGCTCGCGGGCTTGGTCTCGAGCCGCTGTCGGCGCGCCATCTGTTGCCGGGACCCGGGTTGGCCGCCAGCGAGATAACCACCAGTTCCACTTCGGTGCGGTGAGGCACGCGATGTCTGTTGCCGCGCGCACAGCCGGACCAGACTTGCGCGGAACATCCGCGGCACCGCGGTCGCGGTCACGTCTGCTGGCACTTGTGATCGCATTGGCGTTCGTGGCAGTCGGCGGGCAATTGGTGCGGCTCGCATGGCAAAATGAGGATGTGAGCACGATCCGTGTCTCGATGATGTCGTCGCCGGCAAGGACGCTGGCGCGGCCGGATGTCGTGGATCGCAACGGACGCTTGCTGGCGACCGACGTGCAAATGCCGTCGCTCTACGCTGATCCGCTGGTGATCCAGGATGCGGATGACGCGGCGGAGCGGCTGGTGCGGCTGTTTCCGCAGCTGGATGTGCGGGAGTTGCGTCAGAGCCTCGCTGACAAGTCGCGGCGGTTCGTCTGGGTGCGGCGCGGTTTGAGCCCGGCGATGGCGCAGCGCGTACATAATCTGGGAATTCCTGGGCTTCTGTTCGTCGACGAGATCCGGCGCACGTACCCCGCCGGACGGCTTGGAGGGCATATTCTCGGCCGTGTCGATATCGACAACCGCGGCACGGGCGGCATCGAACGGTACATCGACGAGATCGGTGCGTCTGAGGCGGCGGTGGGGGCGCGGCTGTCGGCGCGGGCGCCGGTCCGCCTGTCGCTCGATCTTGGCGTCATGCATGCGCTCGACGAGGAACTTGCAGGCGCCATGGCGCGGTACGAGGCGGCCGGAGCGGCCGGGCTCGTGATGGATGTGCTGACGGGCGAAGTGGTGGCTTCGGTTTCTCGACCGGGCGTCGATCCGGCTGTGCACGAGGAGGCGCTCGAAGCGGAACGCATCGACCGGATCGCGGCGGGAACCTACGAACTCGGTTCGATCATGAAGCTCGTCACGGTCGCCATGGCGCTGGAGATGGGCCGCAGTCTCGACAGCGTGGTCGATACGACGGAGCCGCTGAAGGCCGGCCGCTTTACGATCGAGGATCTGCATCCGCTCGGCCGGCCGATGTCGGTATCAGAAGTCTTTATCCACTCGTCAAACGTCGGAGCAGGGCAGCTGGCGCTTTCAGCAGGGGCCGCAGCGCAGAAAGCGTTTTTGCAGAAACTCGGCCTGTGGTCGGCGCTCAAGACCGAGGTATCCCCAGGGCCCGCGCCGCAGAAGCCGCAGCAGATCGGGCGCATCGAGCAGATCACACTGGCGTTCGGTCATGGGTTGGCGACGACGCCCTTGCAATTTGCGGCGGCGTCCGCTGCGCTGGTGAACGGCGGGACGCGTATAACGCCGACGTTTCTGGCGCTGGATGGGGAGGCGCCCGTGGTCCGAGGGGATCGGGTGGTGTCGGCGCGGACGAGCGCATTGCTGCGCGACGTGATGCGGCGCAACGTGACCGATCCGGCGGGAACGGGGCGGCGGGCCGATGTGGCCGGCTTTGAGGTCGGGGGCAAGACCGGGACCGCCGAGATGGCCGTAAAAGGCGGGTATCGCAAGAAGTCGGTTCTTGCTTCGTTTGTCGGGACTTTTCCATCGTCCGATCCACGGTATGTGACGCTGGTTCTGCTATTCGAGCCAAAGGGGCAGGACGCGACCGGCGGGGAGGTCACAGCGGGGCGGAATGCGGCGCCGACTACGGCGCGGATCATCGAGCGCATTGCTCCGCTGCTGGGCGTACCGGCGAAGAGCCTCTGAGGGACAAGGCTCGTCTGCTTCGCCCAGCGGGCGATCTTGTCTTGATCGGGGACCGTACTCACAGCTAAACGTGGCAGAAATTTTCGGAGGTTCGCCCATGCGTGTTTTGACAGCTCTCGTGACAGTGATCGCTGCTGCGGTGCTCGCTACCAGCGGTGCGCGGGCGACTGTTCCAGGGGCTGAGAATTGGAATGCTCCCGCAATCACCTGGCACAGCCTGAAGACGGGCATTCCTGAAGCGACGCGCACCGGGAAGACCGTGGTCATGGTGTTTCATGCGCCGTGGTGCACAGCGTGCGCGAAGTATCGCTCGGTGTTCAAGGATGAACGGGTGGTCGCGGCTGCCAAGGATGTGGTGATGATCCTGGTGGATGCGGACGCGGACAAAACCGCGAACGGTGCCTTCGCGCCGGATGGAACTTACGTGCCGCGCACGATCTTCATGACGCCGGATGGCGAGGTGCGGACGGATCTGACGGGAAAGAGCGATCCGCAGCATCCGCACACCATCGATATCGACCAAGCGGATGAACTTCTGGCGCTCATGCAAAAGGCAGGGGTAAAAGCTGCCGGCGAGGCAGAGCCGGATCGGCGGGCTTCGAACTGATTGCCAGCGTCGCGCAGCCGCAACGCATTCTGACAGTGAGCGGCGCACATGGCTTGGACCGACAAGATCTTTGCCTATTGTGAGCGGGCCGGCGATCCGGCGTTCTGGGCGGAGCCGTTCAACGCCATTTCGAACGTGGCGTTTCTCATCGCTGCCCTGGCAGGCGCGGTGCTTCTCGTGCGAACGCCGCACGCGCGGGAGCGCCGGATCGAATGGGGGCTGGTGCTCCTCGTGACGATCATCGGGATCGGAAGCTTTTTGTTCCACACCTACGCCACGCGGTGGGCATCGGTGGCGGATACGGCGCCGATCGGAATTTTCATGATCGGGTATCTCGGTTATGCGATGCGCCGATTTCTAGGTGCGTCGTATGTCGCAGTGCTCGTGGCATTGGGCCTTTTCATCGTCGCGCTACGCTATGCGGGGTCGATCCCGTGCGATCCGGAGCTGCTGCCGATCACGGTGGCGGCAGGGCGGCCGTGCTTCAACGGATCACTCGGCTATGTTCCGGCGTTGGGCGCTTTGCTGCTCATGGGTGCCGTACTCATCGTGCGGGGGCACGCGGCCGGGTGGCCGGTGTTCATGGGCGGGGTGGTGTTTGCGCTGTCGCTGACGCTGCGGACGGTGGATTTCGAGGTGTGCAGCGTCACATCGTTCCTGGGCCGATCGCGCGGGACCCATGCGCTTTGGCATACGCTCAATGCGGTGTTGCTTTTCCTGCTGTTGGCGGCGGCAATCCGACATGGCGAGCGGGCGGCGCTGCCTGCGGCGACCTGATTGCGTCCTGCGCGGCGGCGGAGCATAAAGGCGGCCTTCCCCGCGGACGTGGTGGAACGGTAGACACACGGGACTTAAAATCCCGAGGCGGCAACGCCGTGTGGGTTCGAATCCCACCGTCCGCACCATTTTATAGCTCACGCGCCCGCGGGGCGCTCCGCATAGGCGGCGCTCGCGCCGGGTCGCGTTGCTTCCCGGGCCTTCGGCCCGAGGTGTGGGGTTCGCGCCGGGTCGCGTGGCTCCCCGGGCCTTCGGCCCGAAGGTGAGGATGAGGCCTAAAGCTGGTCGTGGTGTTGCGGCGAACTGTTGCGGACCGGTGTGGGTGTCGAGCGGGTAGGGTCGTGACGTGGCTGCACAGGGCGGGGCGTCTCGGGATGGTCGATCTGCAAGTTTTGGCGCGCGACGTACATGCGGAGCTCGACGGGGAGACGGACCGGGGGAAGGTTGCCGACTACATTCCGGAATTGGCGAAGGTCAGCCCCAACAAGTTCGGCATCGCGATCGCGGGCCTCGATGGCGTCTGCTTCACGGCGGGCGACGCGGATGAGGCGTTCTCAATCCAAAGCATCTCCAAGGTTTTCGCGCTGGCGCTGGCGCTTGGAAAAGTGGGGGACGCGCTTTGGCGACGTGTGGGGCGGGAGCCGAGCGGTTCGGCATTCAACTCCATCATTCAGCTCGAACATGAAAAGGGTATTCCGCGAAATCCGTTCATCAACGCGGGGGCGATCGTCGTCTCAGATATCATCCTTGCGGGGCATCGCCCACGCGAGGCGATTGGCGAGATCCTCCGCTTCGTGCGTGTGGCGGCGAACGATGAGACGGTGTCGATCGATCCGGCGGTGGCGCGCTCAGAGCAGGAGCACGGTTTTCGCAATGCCGCATTGGCGAACTACATGCGCGCCTTCGGCAACATTCAAAACCCGGTGGAGCTCACTCTCGGGGTTTACTTCCATCAATGTGCGATCGAGATGAGCTGCGTGCAACTCGCGCAGGCCGGGCTGTTTCTGGCGAATGGCGGTCGTGATCCGCGGACCGGAATTTCCGTCGTCTCGCGCGAGCGAGCGCGGCGCATCAGTGCCTTGATGTTGACCTGCGGGCATTATGACGGATCGGGTGATTTCGCCTTCAAAGTCGGCTTTCCCGGGAAGAGTGGTGTCGGCGGCGGCATTCTCGCGGTGGTGCCGGGGAAAGCATCGATCGCGGTCTGGTCGCCTGGGCTCAACACTCAGGGCAATTCGCTTCTGGGCACGAAGGCGCTCGAGCGGATCGCGCAGCGTACCGGGTGGTCGGTGTTCGGCACGTGATGATCTGCGAAAGATCCAAGAGCAATCGGTTCGCGTTCCATCGTCATCAGTCGAGCAGATCGATGAGGGGCAATCGCTTCGTGGGGTGTTTACATGCGCGTCGCATCGGCAACAATTTTGACCGCAGGATTGGTGTTCTCCGGCACGGCCTCGGCTTCTACCGACAAGATGACCGGCAGCTGGCAGCGGGGTGATGGGCTGGCAACAGTGAGGATCAATCCGTGCGGCTCCTCCATGTGCGCCGTCAATACTTGGGTTAAGGACGGGACGAGCGGCGAGAAAGTTGGCGATCGGCTCGTCATGAACGTGAGCCCTCAGGCGGGGGGAAAGTTATCCGGCACCGCATTCGATCCGCAGCGCGGCCTGACCTACCGCATTGACATCAGCGTGGCCGAACAGCGGATGAAGACGCGCGGATGCGTGCTCGGCGGCGTTCTATGCAAGTCGGTTGGCTGGACCAAACAGTAAGAACGGCCACAGCCGTTATGATGATCGGGCGTGGACCGGCTCCGCGGGCTTGACCGCGACCCTGCGAATAATCGAACACTGAGGCCGGACCGGCGTGGCAGACACCCCGGTCGGGGACCCGCCTATACGCGGGATTTACGCGCGTTGCTACAACTCAGGCCCATCCTATTCTCCATCGGCCTCATGCTGTGCACGATTGCGGCGGCGATGCTGTTGCCGGCGCTGGTCGATCTTGCGGATGATCGGGACGGATGGGAGACCTTCGTCGCCTCGTCCGTGGTGACGTTCTTCGCGGGTGGGCTGCTCGTTCTTTTTGCCTACGACGAGAACCCTCCGCGCATGGGCGTGAAGGAAGGGTTTCTGCTGACGACGTCGGCCTGGATTGTCATCGCAGCTTTTGCAGCGCTCCCGTTTTTAGGCCATGGGCTGTCCTATACGGACGCCTATTTTGAAACGATGTCGGGGCTGACGACCACCGGATCAACCGTGATCGCGGGCCTTGATAAGCTGCCGCGTGGAATCCTGCTGTGGCGGGCCTTGCTGTGCGGAATTGGCGGCCTGGGAATCATCGTGATGGCGATCATTATGCTTCCGTTCCTGCGAGTCGGCGGAATGCAGCTGTTCCAGATGGAAAGTTCGGACAAATCAGAAAAAGTGCTGCCGCGCGCTTTTGAGCTGACGCTGGGGATTGCAGCGGTGTTCGTGGGGCTCGTGCTGATCTGCGCATTCTTCTACGCTTGGTTCGGCATGACGGGCTTCGATGCGATCTGCCACGCCTTGTCCACCGTCGCGACGGGAGGCTTTGCCAACTATGACGCGAGTTTCGCGCACTTCGAAAGTCCTGCGATTCACTGGACAGCAACCGTTTTCATGATGCTTGGAGCCATGCCGTTCGTCGTGTTCATCAGAACATTACGCGGCGACAAGACCGCTTTATGGAAAGACGTGCAGGTTCGCGCGTTCGTCGGGTTCCTCATTTCGGTCAGCCTCATCATGGCGCTGTGGCTGATCTTCACGCGTAACATTTCGTTTCTCGATGCGATGACGCTGTCCTCGTTCAACGTGACATCCATTGTTACGACCACAGGGTTCATGAGTGACGATTACACGAGGTGGGGCAACTTCGCGATCGGCGTGTTCTTCCTGCTGACGTTCGTCGGGGGATGCTCGGGTTCGACGGCGGGTGCGATCAAGATTTACCGGCTGCAAATCGCGCACATGCTGACGCGCAGTCATTTTCTGCATCTCATTAGCCCCAGCCGTGTCGTGACCCTGACATACAATGGTCGGCGCTTGCCTGCGGATGTCCCGTTCTCCGTGGTGGCTTTTCTCGCGATCTATTTCGCGGTCGTCGGGCTGTTCGCGGTGATCTACGCGGGATTGGGGCTCGATTTTGTTACATCGCTTTCGGCATCTGCCACGGCGCTTGGTAACGTGGGTCCGGGACTAGGCGACATCATTGGACCAGCTGGTAATTTCGTGCCGCTGCCGGATGCAGCGAAATGGGCGCTGTCGTTCCAGATGATGCTGGGACGACTGGAGCTGTTCACGGTTCTCGTGCTTTTCAGACCTGAGTTCTGGCGCTCTTGAGCGCATCTTCCACGGTCCAGCCGTAGAGCCAATCGTACTGCCGCATGAAGAGATGGGGTGGTGTCGCGGCGAGCACTGCGTTGCGTGCGCGGCGCATGAGACCATCAAGGTGATAGGCGCGGCCGTTCTTCGCCGAAGCTTCCATAACGCGCGTGGTGCGGGGGCGGCGGATGCGTTCGAAGTCGTTGAGGCGCGCCGGCATATCTGTCGTTGCAACGGTCCTGAGAAGTTCTGCGAGAACGACGGCATCTTCGAGCGCCATAACCCCGCCCTGGGCAAGGAACGGCAGCGGCGGATGGGCAGCATCGCCGAGGAGTACGACGCGCTTTTCAATCCAGGGAAATGGCGCCGCGGGAGTGTAGAGCGACCATTGCCGCCATTGCGCGGGTTGTTGCAGGAGTGTGCGCAGCGCCGGCGGAAAGGATCGCGCGCGGTCTACGACGCGTGCGGGATCGACATGTTGCGACCAGCTTTCGCCGAGGGCCCGGTCGTCGAAGATGGCGACAATAGCCAGTTCGCGACCGGCTCGGACCGGATAGTGCACGACGTGCGCGGCAGGTCTCAGCCAGATTGTGGTGTCAGCGGTGGAGATGCCGGGAGGAACGGCGTCGCTCGGAATGACGGTGCGGATTGCGCATTTGCCGGTGAATGTCAGTGGTGGAGCACCCATGACGGTCCTGCGCAGGGTGGACCAGATCCCGTCGGCGCCGATCAACAAGGCGCCTTGCATCGTTTCGCCGCCGGCCAGTTCGACTGTGACGCTCTCAGCGTATGGCTGCGCCGCGATCACGCTTGCACCGTGACGGATTGTTACGGCGGGCATTGAGGCGACAGCGGAGCGGAGCGCGTCGTGCAGGTCGGCCCGATGCAGGACGCCATAGGGTGCGCCATGCCGGGAGGCGATATCGCGTCCGAGGGGGAACGACGTCAGTTGTTCTCCGGTCAGGCCATCCATGACGCGGATGCTCTCGGGCCACGCGATTTTACCTTCGAGGAACGGTGTCACCCCAAGCGCCTGGAGAATGCGCATGCCGTTCGGGCCGATCTGAATGCCGGCACCTTCTTCGGAACTTTCAGCTCGCTTTTCGAGCACGGTGACGGAGCGGCCGGTGCGGGCGAGTGCGAGCGCTGACGCCAGGCCGGCGATGCCGGCGCCTGCAATCAGAATGTCGGATTGTTCGGATGGCCGGTCAGAGGCGCGGTCTGTCATCACGCGCGCCGGGTTCGATCAGGCAGCGGTGTCGAGGTGGGCGTCGACGAGGCAGCCCTTGGGATCTGTCTCATGTTCCCCAAGGCGGGCATCATAGACAAAGAGGGTCGAGCAGTAGGGGCACAGGATCTGGCCATCCGAGCCCATGTCGAGAAAGACGTGCGGATGATCGAACGGAGGGCGGGCGCCCATGCAGTTCAGTTCCTTGACGCCAACGAAGATTTTTTCCGCGCCCTGGTCGTTCGCGAGGTGGGGAACGAAGTGTGCGGCCATGGCAGTCTCTCGGCTCGTTGATGAATGGGCGTGGGTCGGTTGGGGCACCATAGCGGCTAGCCTGTTGTAATGATAGGGGATGACCCATGGCAGGCCGCCGCATCGGACGGCGGTTCCGACAGAGTTCGACAGCAGGAGTGCCGCAGTTTGCCGACGTTTCAATCCGATGGCGTGACACTTGCCTATCTCGACCAGAATGACGGTGTCTCGCGCCCGCTCCCGGTCCTGCTGATCCACGGTTTCGCTTCCAGCATCGAGATGAACTGGGTGGCGACGTCATGGGTGCGGGATCTGGTTGGTGCAGGCTATCGGGTTGTGGCCATCGACAACCGCGGGCATGGCCAGAGCGAGAAGCTCTATGTGCCCGAGGGGTACAGCCGAGAGATCATGGCGGAGGATGCGCGGCGGCTCCTGGATCATCTGGGGATCGGGAAGGCGCACGTGATCGGGTATTCGATGGGCGCGCGCATTGCGGCGACGCTGGCTCTGGCGCATCGGGAGCGGATCGGGCGCCTGGTGCTCGGCGGGCTTGGCCACAACATGGTGCGCGCAATGGCTGGCACGGGGCCTATTGCGCAGGCGCTGCTGGCGCCGTCGATCGACGACGTCGTCAATCCTACGGCGCGGACGTTTCGGGCATTTGCCGATCAAACGAAAAGCGATCTCAAGGCGCTGGCGGTCTGCGTGCGCCAGATCCGAGATCCGGTGCCGCGCGAGGAAATCGGTCGGATCTCAGTGCCGACACTCGTCGCCGTTGGAACGAACGATGTCATCGCAGGTCCGGCGCACATTCTGGCCGACCTTATTCCGGGATCAGAGACATTCGAAATCGCTGGGCGCGATCACATGAAAGCTGTGGGAGATCGCAGTTTCAAGACGGCGGTGCTGGATTTTCTTGAAAGGGATGCCGGTGGCGCAACGCGCACTTGACGATGACCATGCCATGTCTTGATTGAAAAAACCTGGCCGGCTATGCGAGAGGAAGCCGGCCCAGGGAGATTGGAAATTTAGGCCCCAGCTCCGGCGAGAGAGGGCCTCGCCGTCATCGTTCGGGGGAATCTCGCAATGTCGAGACGGCGGAAAGAGCCAGGGCCTATACGCACCAACGCAACGCTTACACACTTCAACGCACTACCATTCGAGGTTGGCGGATCCGGGCTCATGGGACGGGGGGTAGAGCCTGACTCTCGCTCCTCTTACGCGACACTACACAACACAACGCAAACGTGCAGACCGTTGTCTCGTTACGCTTCACACTTAGCCATCGATACGCAACAGGATGGCCGAAAACCGGGACTTTTTGCCTGCTGTCGAGGCGTGTCTTGCCTGCGACAAGGGGAACGTACGCCTCGTTTTGTCCTGTGTCCGTGACAATTGTACGTTGTCCCCCTAAATTTTGTGGATAACTCATATGGACATCTTGAGACATTAACGCTGATTTGGAAGCCGCGATTCGATCCGGAAGCGGCCCTAATCCAGACGCCGCATTGGCTCATGGCCGCCTGATCTCGCTGGCAAATTCGCTCAGTTCCGATCGACCGTTTACGGCTCGTTAGCCATCGGGGCGTAGTGTCCCATTCCATGTCGTTGCGTGGCGTCCTGTTCACCCTAGTTGTTACCGGTCTGCTCATCCTCACCGGATGCAGCACGGGCGGTCCTGACTTCGTTGCAAAGCACGAACCATGGCGAGAGACGGAAGAAAGCGCCTGTCTCGCGGCCGGGGCCGTAAGGCAATCGCCCTACCTGCAAACGCGGTCGTCGCTGGGTGGTCCGAGTTATTGCGGTGCGGCACGACCATTCGAGATGTCAGCAGCTGACCAAGGTCGCGTTTCGCTGCGCCCGCCGGCGCTGCTGCGTTGCCCCATGATTCCGCAAGTCGAGCGCTGGGTCTCACATGTGGTCAAACCTACTTCGGAATATTACTTCGGTGTCCCCGTCGTCGAGATGAAGGTGGCGGCGTCCTATGGATGCCGTCCTCGCAACAATCAGTCCGGTGGCAAGCTCTCCGAACATGGATATGCCAACGCGCTGGATATCTCGTCGTTCACGCTGGCTGACGGCCGCGTCGTGACGGTGAAGGGCGGATGGTGGGGCGAAGAGCGGGAGAGGTTGTTTTTGCGCGCGGTCCATGAGGGCGCGTGCGGCGAGTTCACGACGGTGCTCGGCCCCAACTCAGACAAGTTTCATGCCGACCATTTTCACGTCGATCTCGCGCGCCATGGACGTGATGGCCGGCAGCGGTACTGCAAGTAAGCCGGATCAATTGGTGACAGGCTTCTGCAGTGGGTTGTCCCAGATGCGGACGAACCCGTCGTCGCCTGCCGAGGCGATGTGCTGACCATCGGGCGAGAAGGCAAGCGCTGCGATATCGCCGGCATGACTGGGCAACGTGCGCGGTGTGCGGCTCTTCTTGAAATCCCAGACACGGATTTTGCCGTCGGCGCCGCCGGAAGCAAGCACGTCTCCCGATGGTGCAAAGGCAAGCGCGCTGGCGCGACCGTCGTGGCCCGAAAGTGAGCGCGTCAGACGACTGGAGCGCGTGGACCAGATGCGAACCTTGCCATCGAGACTGGCGGAGGCAATGTCCTTGCCGCCGGCTGCCAGCGCGACGGCGGTGATGTAATCGCGGTGACCGCGATAGGTGCGGACGCGGTCTAGCGTCTCGAGATTCCAGATCTTCAGGGTTTTGTCGGCGCTGCCGGAGGCTAGGATGGGCTTCGAGCCTGACGTACCGAAGGCGAGCGATTGCACGGCGCTGTCGTGTGCATCGAGTACGCCGAATGGGCTGCTCGTGGTCGCTGCATCCCAGACGGCGATCTTCCAATCATGGCCTGCGGCGGCGAAGCGCTGGGCGCTGCCGAGGAAGGCGACCGACCAGATTTCGGCGTCATTACGTTTGAAGGTGGCGATTTTTTCCGCGGTCTCCCAATCCCACAGCACGACGTTGCCGTTGGCGTGGCCGGTGAGGAGGCGGTTGCCGGCGACCGCCATTGCGGTGGCCAACCCGTCGTCCATCTCAATCGTGCGCTTGAGCGTGGCGGATGACGCGGTCCAGACTTTGACGGTGGCATCTTTCGATGCGGTGATGATCGACGCGCCATCGTCGGAGTAGAAGAGTGCGGTGACGGGACCGCTGTGACCGGTAAGTTTCGCAATTGGCGTGGCGATGCGGACGGGCTGCGGGTTGATGGAGCCCGTCGTGGTGTTGGAGGTGATCGTGGCGCTGCGCGTCTCCATTTGCGGCAGACGGTCTTGCAGCGCGACGGCGCCACTGGCGACGCCGATACCGATCAGAAGCTTGAACAGCACGGGTGTCCACGCCCACGTGGAGGACGCGATGCGCTTCGGCTTGGGTGTGCGATAGATTTTCGGCGGCTGAATTTTTGCAGCGGGTTTTGCGGCCTGCTTTGGTGCGGATTTCGCTTCCGGTTCGGATTTTCGTTGCAGAACGCGCGGCAGCTTCGGCGGTGCAGAGTCGTCGTCGAGCTTGCGCGTGGCGGCAGCGAGTGCATCAGGCTTTTTCGCAGGCCGCGTCGGCAACCGCGGCAGGGGGCGCGGTTTTCGGCTTGGCTGGCGATGCGGGTGCGTCGCCGGGCGCGCTTTTCTTGTCCTTCAGGTTCTCGACGAAATCGAGCAGCGCACCTTGGGGGCCGGGCGCGTCGGGAATGGGTGTTGCGACGGGCTTGGCCTTGGCGACGGCGGGGGCTGGTTTGTCGTCGGAACTGAGCGTGCGCTGGAGCCAGGAGGCGGGTTTGGGATCCGGGGCCAGAAGATCGCCGCGCCAGGCGGCAATCGTCTGCGGGCGATCTTCGATGCGAAGGGCCAGCGCCTTGTCGATCGCTTTCAAGAAGCCTGCGCGATAGGCGCCGATCGCAGCTTCGCGCGCGGGGACGAAATCATCCTTGACCATGCGCGAGGGCGCATCGGGCGGACGCTTTCCGGTGATCGCATGATAGAGCGTGGCGCCGAGGGCGTAGATGTCTGTCCAGGGGCCCTGGCGTTTGCCGGTTTCGGCGTATTGTTCGTAGGGGCTGTAGCCGGGTTTGACGAGCGCCGAGACGGTTTTTGAATGAGCTGCGATCTCGCCGCGTGCGGAGCCGAAGTCGATGAGGACGGGCGCGCCATCCTTGCGGATCATGATGTTGTCGGGCGCGATGTCGCGATGCAGAAAGTCTGCCTTATGGATCTCCTCGAGCGCGAGCAGGAGAGGGCCGATAATTTTATCGAGTTCCTTTTGGCGCGGGGCGCGGCCGAGGCTTTTCAGCCAGCCTTTCAGGTTCTGGCCCTCTTCGAAGTGGAGCACCATGTAGGCGGTCTGGTTGGCGCGGAAATAGCGATACACGCGCACAATGTTGGGGTGATTGAAACGCGCGAGTGTCTGGGCTTCGTCAATGAAGCGGTCGAGACCCCACGTGTAATCACCGGCGCAATTTTCCGAGCGTGGCACGGCTTCCAGGGCTGCGCCGCGCACAGCGAAGTCGGCGGGGAAATACTCCTTGATGGTGACGGCGCGGCCGAGCGCCAGTTCATCGGCGAGATAGGTGATGCCGAACCCGCCCGCGCCAAGGACGCGCGTAATGCGAAAATCGCCGACGAGCTCCGTTCCGCTCTTGAGGGCTATAAGGTGGGTCATGAGCGGTGCAACGCGGTCCTAGTGAGCGTCCTGACGGAGGTTTCGCCACGCGCGCGTCGCAAAAATCTGCGACTCGCCGAACATCGAGTGGCGGCAGCTATGGAGCAGGAATGTGGCAACCCTTCGGGCAATGCTGCAAAGATGCATTTTTCATGGGAGCGACGAGATCGTGCCACGAAGCTGCCGCACGACGCACGGAGAACGGACATTCGCCGGTCGAATTGCTCGCACGCATTCAAACGCGTCGGTCAGTCTGACGGCACCCGGTTGAGCGAAGCCGGACTTTGGTTATGCCTCGCTCGCAGATAACCTTTCCATCGGCCAATCGAGGAGCCCCCCATGTCGAGCGCTGCTGCCGGACCGCAAGCCCGCAATTCCATTCTCGGTTCGTTGAAGGATGTCTTGGCTGCTGCGGGACGTGACAACACCGTTCCAGGGGCCGCGATCGCGCCGCTGGCCCCATCTGTCCCGCCGCTGCCGGATATGGCAGCACAGGTGGCGGAAGCTCTCGCGGCCGCAAATGAACCCATGCCACCTGCTGCCAGCCCGTCTGCCGCCGATGCCGCGCGTGAAGTGAAAGGTGCTCCCAAGCCGCTCGATCATGCGCTGGCGGAGGCTGATCGTCCGCCAACGACGCGCGTGTTTCGTTCTCCGTCGCGCGAGGCGCCCATGCCAGATGCATCGGCGCGAACGTCATTGGTGCGGGGCAAGCAGCAGGTGAAGCGGGGCGCCTTCGAGGCCGATCCGGTCGTGGGCTGGCTGGTCGTGGTCGGTGGCCCAGGGATTGGCCAGTACCGGCCCATTTTCGAAGGCAACAATACCGTGGGCCGGTCGGCACAGAACCGCATTGCGATCGACTTCGGAGATGATGCGATCTCCGGCGAAGAGCAGGCCTACATCCGTTACGATAGCTCGGACCGCTCCTTCCTGTTCGTGCCCAATCTTGCTAAGACAAATGTGGTGTCGCTCAACGACAAGCGGCCGACGGCTGCGGTCGAGCTGCAGGCAATGGACGTGATCACGATGGGGCGCACGCAACTCGTTTTCGTGCCATTCTGTGGGCCTGATTTCGATTGGTCAGCATTGGCCGACGGCTAATCTGAGGCTTTAGTTCTTCTGAGGGTCCGGTTGAGAGGGTCCGGTTTTCTGGCGGATGATCGTGTTCGACCGTGCAAGTTGCTCCACGCAGGGAGCGCGCAATTATCAGGAAGACAGCGCCATGCTCTGGCCGGGAGATGACTTCATGTCGTCCGGCGCTCGGCGGTGGCGCGTCGCGTGAGCTTGTTGCGATCCTGGCCGATGGCATGGGAGGGCACGCAGGTGGAGCGCTGGCGAGCCGTACTGTCTGTGAGACGTTTGTTGATGCGTTCGCAAGTACCGATGAGACGGATACGACCACGCGTCTGATTTCGGCCTTATCGGCGGCAAACGATGCGATTGCTGAAAAGGTGAGCGAAAACCCTGCGCTTTCAGGAATGGGTTCGACGCTGGTTGGCGTCGTTTTCTCTAAAGATGGCGCGCAGTGGGTGTCTGTGGGCGATAGTCCGCTGATGCTTTACCGCCGTGGGGAGATCGCGCTTCTCAATGAGGATCATTCGCTCGCGCCGGAGCTCGACCGGATGGCGGAGGCGGGTCACATCAGCGTGGAGGAAGCCCGGCGGGACCCGCGGCGGCATATGCTGCGCTCGGCGGTGACGGGTGACGAAATCGACCTGGTTGATATTTCAAAAAAGCCGCTTGCAGTGGAACCCGGTGATTATGTGATCCTGGCGAGCGATGGCTTGCAGACACTCGAGCAGAGCGAGGTGGAGCGCATCGTCTCAGCGTATGCGGCAGACGGCGCCAAAGCCGTGGCGCAGGCGCTGATCCGGGCGGTGGAGGCGGTTCGAGATCCGCATCAGGACAATGCAACGGTCGTCGCCGTCCGTGTCGTTCCGGCCTCTGGCGGTACGCTTTCCTGATTTGCTTTGATTTCGATCAGAGCGCAGGCGGCGAGACTGCGCCGATAGAGTGTCCATAGCGAACAGCATGGGGGCTTATCATGGACGATCATTTTTGGCCGAGTGTTTACCCAGGTCTCATCGTCGGAGCGCTCATTGGGCTGGCGGATGGATCGATCTGGTCCACCCTGCTCGGGGCGCTCGGCGGACTGGGCGGCGCGTTCGCGGCTTTTTACGCAGTGACCATGCTGGCTATTGAGCCGGGGCTCATTCCGCTGGTCGCCATACTTGCCGGGGCGGTCGTGGGCGCGAAGCTTTGCACGATGCTCGTGGGGAAAATCACGGGGCGCCCGGCAGCGGGTTAGTCCGCACTTAACGTGACACCGTGCAGGGGTCGGCAGCGCGGCGTCGAATGTCGTCGGCGAAACGCGGGTTGACCAGTTCGAGGCGGTGGAAGTCCGCGGCGTGCAGTTTCAGGAGCCGGCACTTCGTTGCAGTGATGCACGGTGCACTGGGTGCGTCGCCGGTCAACATTGCCGTGGCGCCAAAGAAATCTCCCGCCTCGAAGACGACCTCAGCTTCCGGATGCTGCATGCGCACTTTTCCGGAGGCGACGAAGAACATGGCGCGAGCGGGCAGGCCGGCCTGTAGGACTTCGGACCTCGGTGGCACGTGGTGGGCGTGGAGAAGGGGCATCAGTTCTCCAACTTCCCGGGCATCGAGTTCCGCCAGCAGTGGAATACGCGACATGAGCGACCAGTTGACGACGAAGTCGCGGCGGCTCGTTTCCTGAGCAAATCCCGCTGAAATAATCGCGACGGGAAGAGCGAGGATGCACAATCCCGTCACCATGACGACGCTGCCGAAAATGCGCCCGAGCGGCGTGATCGGCACGATGTCGCCGTAGCCAACCGTGGTGAGCGTTGCGATCGCCCACCAGGCGCTGGCCGGAATGCTGCCGAATTTGTCCGGCTGGGCATGGCTCTCGATCAGGTAGATGCCGGACGATGCAAACAGCAGAGCAGTAGCGAGCAGCAAGCCGGCTCCAAGAAGCGAGCGGCGTTCGTTGGAGAGCACGCGCATGAGCGTGTGCAAGGCGGGCGAATAGCGCGACAGCTTCAGAAAACGAAGCAGGCGCAGAACCCGCAAGATGCGCAAATCCATACCGAACACGGCCTGCACATAGAATGGCAGGATCGCGAGCAGATCAATGATGAGGGCTGGTGTGGCCGCGAGTTTCAGCCGGGCCTTCCACGGCGGATCATGGCGCAGAAAGGGAACCTCGACAGCGGTCCACAGACGCAGAAGGTATTCGATTGTGAAGATTGTTACGGAGAAGACGTTGAAGGCTTCGAACTCGGAAGCGTACGCGGCACCGTAGGCCGGCACCGTCTCCAGGACGAATGCGGCCACGTTGAGCAGGATGAGCGTGAGAATCGACGCATCAAAGATGCGGCTGAAGACTTGGTCGCCGCGACCAACCTCAATTGTTTCATAGACTGCCCGGCGCAGCGGATGCGGCGGGTGGTGTCTGGTCGGTCTGTACAGCCGTTGCATCTCTCCCCCGCAGGCCTCTCCCGGAACGGGCCCGGGTGGCATGGCGGACGGGCTTGGCGTAATCGAGGCGGGCGGGCGGGCGGATTGGCGTTAACCCGAGGGTTGCCAGGGACCGGCGCGATGGGCGTTGACCGTTGAGGGTCCAAAAGCTATAGACCGCGCCAAGCAACGCCCGGACCTTCGGTTCCGGGCGCAACCTCATTTGAACAGCAGTGTCACCAGGCCGGTCTATTGGCTCGGCAGCCCCAGACCAGGGGCAAGTCCGGGGTCAACCCGCCGGGGCAGCAAACAAGCAAGGAATTCAAGACTATGGCCAACACGTCCTCGGCAAAGAAAGCCGCCCGTCAGATGATCACCCGCACCGCGCGTAACAAGACGCGCCGCACGCGGTTGAAGTCGAGCGTGCGTGGCGTCGAGGAAGCGATTGCCTCGGGCGACAAGACCAAGGCCGCCGCCGCGCTGAAGGCGGTTGAGCCGATCCTGGCGCGAACCGCTCAGAAGGGCATCGTTCACAAGAAGACCGCCAGCCGCAAGGTCTCGCGCTTGGCTGCGCGCGTGAAGAGCATGGCGTAATTGCCCGCGAGCGTAACGACCGGCTCGCCCACAGCTTTGAGAACTGAAGAACCGGGCCCATGTGCCCGGTTTTTTTATTGTCCATTTTGCTCAGCGGGCGCACAGGCCCCGTAATTCCGCGTCAATGGTGTGGCGTCGGGAAACAGATTCATTGTTGCGATTGTGACGTGTTCGCAACAGAGGAAGCGTTGTGAGGATAATGGGTTCGCGTTTTGAACATCGCTAACCCGTGGATTCCCAGGCTCTTCGTGGACAAGGTTGTTGATGGGGGCCGTTGGACCCTGGCGGGGGGCGTGCGAAAAATGCAGGCGCGGGCTGAAAAGCGAGTTTGATCGAGTGAATTGATGGGCGAGTTAAAAATCGGTTTTCTAATCAATGGGATTTAGATTCGAATGGGCGTGAAGTCTGAGAGTCTGGTAGCTAAAAAAACGAGTAAAATCAGTCGTATTTGAAAGCGCGTGATCGCGGGCCGGAGCCTTGCGCGCGGAGAGGTTAAGCGATAATTAATTTCCTGTGCCCTGGCTGTGGGGCGCGTGTTTGAAAAATGTATTTGTTGGCGTGCGTCGGCCCTTGTTTCTACTACGTACCGCGTCCTGGGTTTCATCGTCATTAATGTCCGGATCAAATCCCAACGGGCTGATAACAGCCGGCTTGGGGTACGGAATGTAGTGCCATTCTACGTTTGAAAGTGAAGGATGCGAGTTTTCTCGGCTGTGCGGCGGGGAAACTCGTGAGGACCGGGCGAAAGCAGGTTCGCGTGCGAAGCGTCCGATTTTTGTTGTGAAAGGAGTTCCGGCTTTGAGCGTTGATGATGTGCCCGTGGAAGAGACCTGGGCTCGTCTGCAAAGCGACAAGACGGCCGTTCTGATCGACGTGCGGACGAAGGCAGAATGGACGTTCGTTGGCCTGCCCGACCTCTCGGGACTTGGCCGACAAGTCGTCACTCTCGAGTGGCAGTCTCTGGATGGCCGGGTGGACCCGGCATTCTCTGAACGTCTCTCGGGATTGCTGGAGCAGGCCGGCAGGGCGAAGGACGCTGAGTTGTTCTTCATCTGCCGGAGTGGAGCCCGAAGCCGCGCTGCGGCAGAGGCTATGACATCGGCCGGGTACGACCGGTGTCACAATGTGGCGGAAGGCTTCGAGGGTCCCCCCGACGCCAACCGTCATCGGGGGAAGGTCGCCGGCTGGAAGGCCTCAGGTCTTCCTTGGGTGCAAGGGTAGGCACTCGACTTTTGAGAGATCCTGGTCTGAAGCCGCCGTTGCTCGAGGGCAAACGGCAATCGGCGGAGGCATGCCCGGATCGAGGGAAGAATTAAGTTCAAGTGCGGGGTAGCACAATGCAAACGTCGGAAGCTCTCAAAACGTCAGAGGAACCTCGCGGCAAGAAGGTTCATGCCGCCCTCAAAGCGCGTCTCGGTGACGACATCTATACGAGCTGGTTCAAGACACTTGATTTCGACGGTTTCGACGGCAAGACAGTGACGGCGTCGGTGCCCGTGAAGTTCCTGCGCAACTGGATCCAATCGCATTACATCGACGATCTGCTCGCTTGTAGCCGCCTCGAATTCAAGGGTGCGGAGCGCGTCGACGTGCAACTGCGTCAGCCGGGCGGACAGAACCTGCGGGTCATTACCAGCACGGCCGAGTCGCAGCGCAACGACCTCTCGGCGCTCGACCATCGGGCGCCGCAGTCTCCGCCGGAGCAGGGCGCGCGCCCGTCACCGGTGCGTGGCAACGTGGCTCCTTCGCCCACGCGTATTCCGGCCGGCGGGGTGGAGGGATCGCCGCTCTACCCGCACCATACGTTCGAGAACTTCATTGTCGGCGCGCCCAACCGTCTTGCGCACGCTGCCGCCGTGCAGGCGGCTGAGACGGTGATGAGCGGGTCTCCGGGCATCAATCCACTGTTCTTCCACTCGTCCGTGGGGCTGGGCAAAACGCATCTTTTGCAGGCGATCGCCTGGGAAGTGCGCCGCCGCTCTCCGCATGCAAACGTGCTCTATCTGACCGCCGAGCGGTTCCGATACGAGTTTGTGGAAGCGGTTCGCAGCTCCGATCCGCTGGCGTTCAAGGAGCGCTTCCGTCACGTCAACATGCTGCTCATTGACGACCTCGAATTCTTGCAAGGCGAGAAGACGGAGCAGGAGTTCGAGCACATCATCAACGCATTGCTCGATGGCGGCCGCCAGGTCGTGGTTGCCTCGTCGCGTCCGCCGGGACACATCGAGCGGCTCAACGAGCGCATGCGGTCGCGGCTGCAGCGCGGTCTCGTGACGGAGATCGGAGGGTTCGACGAGGACCTTCGCATGAAGGTGCTCGAGCGCCGGGTGGCCGAGAAGAAGCTGACTGATCCGTCGTTCGAACTGTCGCGCGATATCCTTGAAATGCTCGCACAGCGGCTGACCGAAAACGGCCGCGAACTGGAAGGTGCCGTCAATCGGCTGCATCAGACCTGGCAGCATGTGCGCGGTACGCTCACGCCCGACATCGCCGAGACCGTTATTCGCGATCTCGTACATTCGGGCGGCGATCAGCGCCGGATCAAGATCGAGGACATCCTGCGGGTGGTATCGCGTCACTTCGGCGTCTCGAAGGGCGATCTTCTCTCGCAGCGGCGTCACCGGTCCGTGGTCTGGCCGCGCCAGATCGGCATGTGGCTGGCCAAGCAGCTGACCGCCCGGTCGCTGCCGGAAATCGGCCGCCGGTTCGGCAATCGTGATCATACAACTGTGCTGCACGCGATCCGCAAGATCGAGGGCGAGCTCAACGGCAATCAGCGTCTCCGGGACGAACTGGAAGACCTGAAGAAGATGCTGGCGCATTAGCGCCGGCTGGGGGACCCGGGCGGGGAGAGGGCCACGCCCACCGGGTCTGACGACTTCGCCATCCTCTGGGCGGCGGAGACTTTGCGGGGTGGGAGATGGGGACGCGGTCACGCGGCCCCTTCTCCTGTTTTTCAGGGGGTGTTTCGGTCGGCTGGCGGCGGGATTTGGCCGGCCTGGGTTCCCGCAGCACTTGAACGGGGCGGGAGAACGGGTCATTTTGCAGCCCTTCCGCGAATCCCTTGTTCGTGGTCCCTATTGTTCCGGCCGGTCACGTCCGGCGATGTGAGGGGGCTTACAGGGGGTGGCGCTAGCGGTGGCCTTCGGCCGCCGGTCTCTCCCCACCACGTTGGTACGTGTTCCCACCGCAGCAAGGCTAAGGGCAAGCAAGACATGCGTCTGGTTATCGAAAAAGGCGAACTGTCGAGAGCGCTCGGGCATGTCACGAGTGTCGTGGAACGGCGCACGACGATCCCGATCTTGTCGAACGTGCTGCTGAAGGCGTCGCCGGCTGGGCTGGAGTTCAAGGCGACGGACCTCGAGCGCGAGGTCGTCGAGGAGGCCAAGGCCGACGTGACGCAGCCGGGTGCGCTGACGGTTCCCGCGCACATGCTGCACGACATCGTGCGCAAGCTGCCCGACGGGGCGCAGATCGAATTGAAGCGCGACGCGGAGAAAGAGCGGCTGACGCTCTCGGCGGGACAGGCCCGGTTCGCCTTGCAGACGCTCGGGCCGGAGGATTTTCCGGATATTGCAGCGGGCGATCTCGGGCATTCGTTCGAGGTTCCGGCGGCGGAACTGAAGCGCATCATCGACAAGACGCGGTTTGCCATTTCGACGGAAGAGACGCGCTACTACTTGAACGGCATTTTTCTGCATACGGCTGAGACCAATAAGAAGCCGACGCTGCGCGCGGTTGCCACCGATGGGCATCGCCTGGCGCAGGCGGAACTGCGATTTGCCGAAGGGTGCAGCCGGCATGCCGGGCGTGATCATACCGCGCAAGACGGTGCAAGAACTGCAGCGGCTCGTGGAAGGCGTGACGGATCCCGTGCGCGTGTCGGTATCGGCGGCCAAGGTGCGGTTCGAGATCGGCTCGGTGACGCTGACGTCAAAGCTGATCGACGGAACCTTCCCCGATTACGGCCGCGTTATCCCGCAGTCGAACGACAAGGCGATGCTCGTACCCAACACCATCTTCAAGGCGGCGGTGGATCGTGTCTCGACGGTCGCAAGCGAGCGCGGGCGGGCGGTGAAGCTGGCGATCTCGAAGAACAAGCTCGTGCTGTCGGTGAACAATCCGGAAGGCGGCAGCGCCACCGAAGAGATCGGCGTGACCTATGACGCCGCTCCGATCGAAATCGGCTTCAATGCGAAGTATCTGCTCGATATCGCGAGCCAGGTCGAAGGTGAAGAAGCGCGGTTCATGCTGGCCGACGCCGGCTCGCCGACGATGATCAAGGACAGCGAAGACAACGGTGCGCTGTACGTTTTGATGCCGATGCGGGTGTAAGCGTTTTGCCCATGCGCTGCGCGTCTGGCTGAAAGTTGAACCATGGCAGACGCGGCTCCGCGGCTTTGGGTCGAGCGGCTGACGCTCACCAATTTTCGCAATTATGAAAGTGCGACGCTCGAACTTGGGCCGGAGCCGGTCGTGCTTGCGGGGGCGAACGGATCGGGCAAGACAAACTTGCTCGAGGCCGTTTCGCTGCTGGCGCCGGGACAGGGGCTGCGGCGCGCGGCCTATGCCGATATCGCGCGGGCAACCGGCGACGGCAGCTGGTCGGTCGCGGCGAAGGTGCATACGGATCTCGGGGCTGTCGATATCGGGACCGGAATCGCGGCCGGCGCGGAAAACGCCACCGGACGCATCGTGCGTATCGATGGGGTGACAAAGCCGGGGTCGGGTGTTCTGGCCGATTACGTCGAAGTGGCGTGGCTGACGCCGGCGATGGACGGGCTATTCACCGGGGCCGGTTCCGAGCGGCGGCGATTTCTCGACCGGCTGATCCTGTGTTTCGATGCCGAGCATGGGCGGCGGGCGTCGCGGTTCGAGCGCGCGATGCAGCAGCGCAACCGGCTTCTCTCGGACGACGTTCGCGACAATGCGCGGTTCCAAGGCTTGGAAGACGTGATGGCTGAAACGGGCGTCGCGATCGCGGCGGCGCGGGCCGAGGCGGCGGCGGCTCTCGGGGCGATTTCGGAACGGCGGCGGGCGCGGGATCAGGCGTCGGCGTTCCCGTGGGCGGTGATCGCCGTCGAGGGCACGCTGGAGGCAAATCTGGGCTCCATGCCGGCGCTCGACGTGGAGGAACGATACAAGGCGGCGCTGCGCTCTGGGCGAGAGCGTGATCGCGCGGCGGGGCGGACGCTCGAGGGGCCGCACCGATCGGACCTCGTGGTGGAGCACGGGCCGAAGGCGATGCCGGCGCGGCTGTGTTCGACGGGTGAGCAAAAGGCGCTGCTGTTGGGGCTTGTTCTTTCACATGCGGAGTTGACGGCGGAGCGTCAGAGCGGGCGGGCGCCGATCCTGCTGCTCGATGAAGTGACGGCTCATCTGGATGCCGCACGGCGTGCGGCGCTTTTTCAGGAAATCCTGGCCATTGGGACGCAGGCGTGGATGACGGGGACGGACGCCGAGGCCTTTTCCGCCCTTGGCGGACGGGCTCGTTTTGTGGCCGTTGACGAGGGGCGGACGGGAATTATCTCTCGGAGCTGACGGCGCGACAAAGCGGCACACACAAGCCACTGAAAAACCTATGACTTTTCTTTTGGATAGTGGTGGGCGGGCGGTCGCTTTTCTAGCCCTTCGTTTGACCCGCGTGGTATAGTCCACGCGCTTCTAAGAACAACAATTCTAGACAGGTCACGAATGAGCGCGGAGCCCGCACGAAAGCCGCCGGTGGACGACTACGGTGCCGACAGCATCAAGATGCTGAAGGGCTTGGATGCGGTACGCAAGCGCCCCGGCATGTACATCGGCGATACCGACGATGGGTCGGGTCTGCACCACATGATCTACGAAGTCGTCGATAACGCCATCGACGAGGTTTTGGCCGGACACGCGAACTCGTGTCAGGTGACGCTCAATGCCGATGGCTCGTGCACGGTTCGCGACGACGGGCGCGGGATTCCAACGGGCATCAAGAACGACGACGACATGGATCCGAAGCGTTCGGCGGCGGAGATCGTGTTCACGGAACTGCATGCCGGCGGCAAATTCGACCAGAACTCGTACAAGGTTTCGGGTGGTTTGCACGGCGTGGGTGTGTCGGTCGTCAACGCGCTGTCGACGTGGCTGAAGGCGCGTATCTGGCGCGAGGGCAAAGAACACCTCATCGAGTTTCGCGACGGCGTCGCGGTGGCGCCGCTGAAAGTGATCGGCGACGCCAAAGGCGAGCGCGGAACGGAAGTGACGTTCCTGCCGTCGCCGAACACATTCACGATGATCGAATTCGATTACCCGACGATCGAGCACCGGCTGCGCGAACTCGCGTTTCTCAATTCTGGCGCGAAGGTGCTGCTGACGGACAATCGTCACGCCGATCAAGAAGAGCGAAGAGTTCTACTACGAAGGCGGCACGGCGGCGTTCGTGCGCTATCTCGACCGCTCGAAGCAGGCCTTGATTTCCGAGCCGCTCATGATCCGGTCGGAGAAGGATGGCATCGGTGTCGAGGTCGCGCTCTGGTGGAACGAGAGCTACCACGAGAACGTGCTGTGCTTCACAAACAACATTCCGCAGCGCGACGGCGGCACGCATCTCGCCGGGTTCCGGGCGGCGCTGACGCGCGTGATCAACAAGTACGCGAATGAAAGCGGCATCGCGAAAAAGGAAAAGGTCGATCTGACGGGCGAAGATGCGCGCGAGGGTCTGACCTGCGTGCTGTCGGTGAAGGTTCCGGATCCGAAGTTTTCATCGCAGACGAAAGACAAGCTCGTCTCGTCTGAAGTGAAGCCGGTCGTCGAGAACACGGTCGGCGATCAGTTGGCGGCGTGGTTTGAAGAGCATCCCAAGGAAGCCAAGACGATCGTCGGAAAGATCGTCGAGGCGGCGCTGGCGCGCGAGGCGGCGCGCAAGGCGCGCGAACTGACGCGGCGCAAGGGCGCGCTGGATGGCTTGCGGCTGCCCGGCGGGTTGGCCGAGTGTCAGGATCGCGATCCCGTCAATACGGAGATGTTCATCGTCGAGGGTGACTCGGCCGGTGGTTCGGCCAAGCAGGGACGCAAGCGCGAGTACCAGGCGGTGCTGCCGATCCGAGGTAAGATCCTCAACGTTGAGCGCGCGCGCATCGACAAGATGCTGTCGTCGGAGCAGGTGACGAACATCATCGGTGCGCTCGGCACCGGCATCCGCGATGATTTCGATCTGTCGAAGCTGCGTTATCACAAGATCATCATCATGACCGACGCCGACGTGGACGGCGCGCACATCCGAACGCTGCTGCTGACGTTCTTCTATCGGCAGATGCCGGAGCTGGTGGAGAAGGGGCACATCTATATCGCGCAGCCGCCGCTCTACAAAGTGGCGCGGGGCAAGTCGAGCACGTACCTCAAGGATCAGCGGGCGCTCGAGGATTACCTGATCGACAGCGGTCTGGAAGATACGACGCTGGTGACCGTCGACGGTGAGCGCGGCGGTCAGGATTTGCGCGAGATCGTGAAGGACGCGCGGATCGTGATGAACCTCATCGATCAACTGCATTCGCGTTACAATCGCGGCATCGTCGAGCAGGCGGCCATTATGGGACTGCTTGATCCGGATCTGTTGCAGACGGAGGAGCGGGCAGACGCGGCAGCCAAGGCGCTCGCCACCCGGCTCGACCAATTGGCCGAAGAGACCGAGGGCGGCTGGGAAGGCCGTATCGGGAACGAGGGTTACGTCGTACGGCGTCAGGTGCGCGGCGTGACGGAAGCGCATACGCTCGACCGGGCTCTGATTTCGTCTTTGGATGCGCGTCGTATCAACGAGCGGCGCGAGTCGCTGTCGGAAGTTTACGCGCAGCCGGCGAAATTGAAGCGGAAGTCAGAAACGATCCCGGTGCATGGGCCGCGCAGTCTGTTGGAGGCAATTTACGAAGCTGGTCGCAAGGGTCTGACGCTGCAGCGCTACAAGGGGCTGGGCGAGATGAACCCGGAGCAGTTGTGGGAGACGACGCTCGATCGCGATGCGCGGACGCTTTTGCAGGTGAAGCTCGGCGACTTGGCGGAAGCGGACGAGATCTTCTCCAAGCTGATGGGCGACGTGGTGGAGCCGCGGCGCGAGTTCATTCAGGATAATGCGCTCAGCGTGCAGAACCTCGACGTGTGATGGCGTGAGCCATGACCTTCACTGTTTCAGCGTTTTATAAGTTTGCGCGCGTCGAAGATTGCGAGGCCTTGCGAGCCGACTTGGCCGCGCTCGGTGAGCAGGCTGGGCTGTGCGGGACGATTCTCATTGCGCCGGAGGGGATCAACGCGACCATCGCTGGGCCGGATGCCGGTGTGCGGGCGCTTCTTGCGCACCTGAGGTCTGATCCGCGATTTGCGGGGCTCGTGTCGAAAGAGAGCGTGACAGAGACGCAGCCCTTCCAGCGGTGGAAGGTGAAGGTGAAGCCGGAGATCCTGACGTTCGGGGCGGCGGAGGCGGATCCCAATGTCAGAGCCGGCACTTACGTCAAGCCGCAGGACTGGAATGCACTGATCGCGCGCGAGGATGTGCTGCTGGTCGATACGCGGAACGATTACGAAGTCGCGATCGGGACATTCCGCGGGGCAGTCGATCCAAAGACGCGGGCGTTCACCGGCTTTAAGGAATTCGTGGCCGCAAACCTCGATCCTTCGACGCATCGCACGGTCGCCATGTTCTGTACCGGCGGCATCCGCTGTGAGAAGGCGTCAGCTTATTTGCGGGCGCATGGATTCGAGGATGTTTATCATCTCGAAGGCGGCATCCTGAAGTATCTCGAAGAGGTCCCGGCAGAGCAGAGCCTCTGGGACGGGGCGTGCTTTGTCTTCGATGAGCGCGTCGCGGTCGGTCACGGGGTGCGGCCGTCCGGTCACCGTCTGTGCCGATGCGGATGGCCGGTGGCACCAGGCGCTGCAACGTGTTCGTCGTGCGGAGCCTCGATCACTTAGGAGCGTTCGCTCCGTCGCCTTTCAGGCTCAGGATGTAGGCAATGAGGTTGTCGGCGTCCTGAGCGGGGACAATCAGGTTTGGCATGGTCGGGTGAGGCGACTGCAAGAACACGCTCAAAGCGGTTCGCGTAATGCCTGGAGTATCTGCGACGGCTTTGAAGACGGGAGCATCCGGGTTCGGCGATTCCGTTTCGCCGTAGAGGACCGCATGGCATCCGGCGCAATTGGCTTGTGCGTAGGTCACACCGAGCTTGGGGTTCCCGAGATCGTCGGCGACGGCGGATGAGGGAACGGCCGAGCAAGCGGCGAGGGCAGCGCTGACGGCGGCAAAAAGCGGTTGGCGCATCTGGTTTGTTCCTCGTTGAAGCGGACGCCCGGCGAGAAGTGTTATCCGAGAGAATACATGTCCCGCCCTTGAGCAGGATCAAGCAACTTGCGGCGGCGGCCGATGGTTGCGCGAGGCAGTCGGAGCTGCTTGCGTAGTTAACCGCGTCTTAAATTCAACCACTTAGTTTACGGACTCGGGGTCATGCCGGCTGCCTGCTCCAATGCGGACGGGTGCCCGGTGTCGTGTCTGGATCAGACGTCATGAGTGGGTCTAAGCGGGGGCGCGCGAAGGGTCGCGTGCGGCGCGGCGCCGTCAAAGCGCGGCGCTCCGGCGCGGCGTTGTTGCGGTTGGCTTCGCGCGGGAAAAAGGGCGGGCTTGCGAACCGCGCCCGCAAGACCTTAAGCCGGATGAGCCCGCGAACGCGCCTTATCGTGCTCCCGCCGGTGATCGCGTTTGTGGTCGCATCTCTGGCGCTCGTGACGATGCTCGTCGCCTACACCATCACCATACCCGATCCTCTGTCGCTCAGGACCAAAGTCTCAGGCCAGCCGATACGTATCCTGGCGCGCGACGGCAGTGTGCTTGCCGAACGCGGCACGGCGCACGACTATATTCCGCTCGACCTTCTGCCCAAGCGCGTGATCGATGCTGTGATTGCGACGGAAGACCGGCGGTTCTGGACGCACTGGGGCTTTGATCCGGCCGGCCTCGTGCGGGCCGTGTTCGTAAACCTGCGGTCCGGACGTTTCGTGCAAGGCGGCTCTACACTGACCCAGCAGCTGGCGAAAAATCTATTCCTGTCGCCGGAGCGAACACTTGGCCGAAAAGTCGAAGAGGTCGTGCTCGCGCTGTGGCTCGAACTTCGGCTGAGCAAGGAAGAGATCCTCGAGCTCTATCTCAATCGCGTCTATTTCGGCGGCGGCGCGTACGGCATCGAGGCCGCGGCACAGCGGTATTTCGACAAGTCAGCACGCGCATTGACTTTGGCAGAGGCGGCCGTGATCGCCGGATTGCTGAAGGCGCCGTCGCGTTTTGCGCCGACGTCGAGCCCAAGGTTGGCGGTCATTCGCAGCCATAGTGTGCTGGCGAAGATGCACGACGCGGGTTTCATCTCCGCTGCGGAAGAGCAGATGGCGCGGTCGAAGCGGATGGTGTTTTCCAATGTCCGGCGCGATCAGGAACGGCAGGCTGCCGACTATGCGATCGACTATGTTCTGGATCGGATGCCGGATGCGCTCGGCGGAGGAAGCGGCGATATCATCGTCGATACGACGATCGACCGCGATCTGCAACAGCACGCCTCGTCGGTGGTGGCGGAGGCGATTGGGACAGGAGGGCGCTGCGCTCGAAGCTAATCAGGCGGCGGTGGTGGTGCTCGATACGAGCGGCGGCGTGCGGGCAATGGTCGGCGGGCGGTCGTATGCCGAGAGCCAGTTCAATCGCGCGGTGAAGGCGATGCGGCAGCCCGGCTCCGCATTCAAGCCGTTCGTTTATCTCGCGGCGCTGGAGAAGGGCTATACGCCGGACAGCGTGGCTTATGATCTGCCGTTCAATCTGGAAGGGTGGTCGCCCAAGAACGACAACGGGCGATTTGGAGGTGCGATCACGCTGCGGCAGGCTCTGGCGCAGTCGGTGAATACGGTGGCTGTGCGGCTGATGATGGACGTCGGTCCGGATAAGGTCGTGGCACTGGCCACCAAACTCGGTATCGAAGCGCCGCTGAGGACGGAGCCGTCACTCGCGCTGGGGACGTCGGAAGTCTCGCTCTTGGATTTGACCGGAGCTTATGGGGCATTCGCAGTCCGGCGGGTCTGTGGTGGAACCGCATATCATCCGGCGCATTCGGTCGAGCACGGGCCGGGTGCTTTACGCGCGGCCGGCGCCGTTGGCAGATTCGGTCGTTGCTCCGGGATCAGTGGCAGCCTTGAACGGGATGCTGCAAGACGTCGTTGAACGCGGTACCGGAAAGCGTGCGCACCTCGCTGGACATGCGACCGCCGGAAAAACAGGAACAAGCCAGGACTTTCGCGATGCATGGTTCATCGGGTACACCGCCCACTTTACGGGCGGCGTATGGACCGGAAACGACAACGGCGAGCCGATGCGGAAGGCGACGGGTGGCAATCTTCCGGCGCTGATCTGGAACAGGATCATGGCGCAGGCGCATGTGGGCAAGGACAGCATGCCGCTCGCGGGATTAGATGCGTCCGGTGAAGCGGGTGGGGTGAAAGCGACAGGCACCTACGCGAGCGACAGCGCGGCTCCGCCAGAACTGTTACCGTGGAAGATGCCGACGAAGGTTCCGCCCAACGCCAAGCCGAAGGCGAAGACGGAAAAGCGTGCGGAGACCGATGTCTTTCCCACAACCCGTATCGATGAGGATTTCGTCGCGCGGGCGCTGGCCGGGTTGCCTGGGACGGAGGAAAGAAAAGCGCCGACACCAGCGGGGCCGCGAATGGATGAGCGTTCAACGGCGATCTCTCAGCCTCGCGCGACGGCTCCATTGCCAGGGATGATGTCGCTTGGTGCCGGTCTTGGGGCGCTTACGCGCTGAGCCGTCAATCGCCGTTTTCAACGCCGTATCGGTGCAGATCCATGCCGTAGATGCGGAGCCAGCGCTTGGCCTCGTCCATGCCGGGGCACGACTTGCGCACCAAAGCCCAGAAGCGGGGACCGTGATTCATTTCGCGCAAGTGCGCGACCTCGTGAGCGGCAACGTAATCAAGGACGGCGGGTGGGGCGAGGACGAGACGCCAGGAGAAAGAGAGCGCCCCTGTTGTCGAGCAGGATCCCCAGCGGCTTGTTTGATCGCGAATTGTGAGACGCCCTGGCTGTACGCCAAGGCGATCGGCGTGCAAGGCGACACGCCCCTCTAGATCCGACTTGGCCTCGTGAGTGAACCATTGCTGCAATCGTTTGACGGCGGCTGCTCTCTCACCTGGTGCGTAAAGTTCCGGGAAGGGATGGGCGTCGAGGCGGCGCACGACGCGCCGACGCGGCAACTCGCCTGGCATGACGACCCGGTGCGCAGTGCCGCGCAGGGGCACGAGCATGCCATGGCGGAAGGGAATCGGTTCCGGCAGGCTATCGAGACGCTCGCGGACCCAATCGAGATTGCGCGTGAGGAAGGAGCCCGCTTCTTCGATGCCGCACTGGACCGGCAGGGTGACAATAACCGCGCGGCGCGTGCGACTGACGCGAAGGGTGAGACGGCGGGCCGCCGGATGGTGCCGCACTTCAACAGGTGCGCCTATGCGATCGGTCTCGCGTTTGGAAAGGGTCGTCACTTGAGGCGCTTTGGTCTTCCGCATGTACGTCCTCGAATGAACGGAACTTCCGCACGATAATGAGTGGCAGAGCCGGCAATGCGCCTTGATCCCGATCACAACACGATACGATGCTGTTCTTGCGCTTTCGTCAATCGTGTTGTGCGATTTGCAGCGCATGGCGCCGCACCATGCGTTCGTTCAAAGAGACACCTACCAAGTTCGGTGCCATGTGGGCGAGTAGAATTTTTATGAAGCGGGTCCGTGCGCTCAGAGTGTGGCATCGCGGTGTCATCGGCGATTGGCCGCACTCAAAGTCGCTTCAAGAAAACTGATGGCTCAACTGATCACAATACTGCAGCAAGTGCGTCTGCGAGTACGTTCGCGTCGGTCGAGTGCGGGAAGTGCTTCACATACTCACCACTGGAATTCATAAGATAAAAAAATGAACTGTGATCGATGTTGTAACGCGTCGGATCTGTTTGGTCGGGGACCTTCACGGCGTATACGCGATAGGCTTTGATGGCGGCATTCACTTCGTCGGGGGTGCCAGTTAGGCCTTGAATCCGCGGGTGAAAGCTCTTCATGTAAGCGGCTAGCGACTGTGGCGTATCGCGTTCCGGATCGACGGTGATGAAGAGCGGTGTCAGGCGATTTGCTTTGTCACCGAGTTTGTCGAGTGCGACGGTGAGGGTCTGCAGGCCCGACGGACATACGTCAGGGCAATTCGTGAAGCCAAAGAACACCAGCATCGGTTTGCCAGCATAATCTTTTTCTGTGCGTCGCTCCCCGGTGGTGTCGACGAGACTGAAGGGACCACCGATCGCAACGCGTCCGGTTGGCGTTTGCGTCTGGCCCTCGGGTCCGGCGGCGATATTCAGCGTCACGTACGCCGCACCGACACCAGCGATAAGACCAAGTGCGAGGGCGATGAGCAGTTTCGACGACATCGTGAACGTCTCCTAAGAGGCGATGGACAGGAAGTCGGTCTTGCACTGCAAAAACCATCCTCTTGTCAACACAGGTCAAGATAGCTTGACCCGAACCCGCCCGGGTGCGGAGATAGCGGTGTGGGTGCGGACTTGCAACGTCCGCCACCGTATGGTTGTGAACGCACAATCGGCCGGCTCGTGAGCCCGCCGCAACAAGGACCCTCTGAGGCGTGTCGTCCGAGCAATCAATCCTGAGCCGGCTGTGGCAGACGAGTGACGAGGATAGCCAGCTTCGCCTGCAGACGATCGTGCGTCTGCGGTGGCTGGGTGTGCTCGGTCAGCTGGCGGCGATTGCCGTCGTCGCGCTCGTTCTCGAATTCCGGTTGCCGGTCGGCTGGTGCTTGTTTCTCACCGCGTGCTCGGCATGGCTGAATGTGTTTCTCGCGGTACGGTTCCCCGCGCGGCATCGTCTGTCCGCGCGACTGGCCACCGAGTTGCTTGCCTACGACATCTTGCAGCTGGCAGCACTTCTCTACTTCACCGGCGGGGTGCAGAATCCCTTCACCATGCTGCTCGTCGTGCCGGTGACCGTATCGGCCGCTACGCTGCCGCCCCGGCATACGATCGTCCTGGCGTTGCTGGCGGCAGCCGCTGCCATTTTGCTAACGGTGATCTATCGCCCGCTGCCTTGGTTTCCGTCGCAGCCGCTTGAACACCCATTTCTTTATGATCTCGGCATCGTGACCGCAGTCATCTCGACCATGCTGTTCATGGCTCTTTATGCGCGGCGACTAACGCGGGAGAGCAAGCTGATGTCGGCGGCGCTGACGGCAACAGAGCTTGTTCTGGCGCGGGAGCAGAAACTTCATGCGCTGGACGGCTTGGCCGCGGCGGCGGCGCACGAGCTGGGTACGCCGCTCTCGACCATCGTCCTGGTGACGAAGGAGATGCAGGCGGGCTTGCCCAAGGACAGCGCGCTTGCGGAAGACGTGGAGCTCTTGCGACAGCAGGCGCTGCGTTGCCGCGAGATCTTGCAGAAGCTTACACAGCACCCAACCGAACAGGATCCGCTGCACGGCACCATTTCTCTTCAGGAGATGCTCGAGGAAGCTGCGGCGCCCTACATGAGCGACGGCAAGCCAATTCACATCTTCGTGCATCCGGCGAGCGGGACTTCCGGGACGATGCAGGACCAACCCCTCGCCGCGCGTCGGCCGGGAGTGCTTTATGGCCTCGGGAAACCTGATCGAGAATGCGGTCGATTTTTCGCAAGGCCGCGTCGATCTCACCGGCGAATGGGATCAAGCTATCGTGTCGGTCACGCTCACGGATGACGGCCCGGGCTTCGCGCCGGAGATCATCGATTTGCTGGGCGAGCCCTATGTCACCTCTCGTCCGTCGGGGACGCGCAAATCAGCCAGCAAAGCTGGGTGGTCTGGGGCTCGGGTTCTTTATTGCCAAGACCTTGCTCGAACGCTCAGGCGCGCGCGTTTCTCTGGAAAACAAGCAGGCGCCGCAGTCTGGGGCGATCGTGAGGCTCGTCTGGCCGAGAGCAGCGTTCGAGGCCGGGGCCGAGCGATCCGGCCCCGGGACGGCGTTGCCGCGCCCTCAGGTCAGGCCGGCTGCGGTCGAAGTCTACGACCGTTAATCCATTTACCAATTCACGGGTGTGCGTTCTCACCGGTTTGCGCTTGGCGAGTTGGAGGCAAGACTATAGTTTGCCGCACGTGGAGGACCCCGTGACTGAAGATCTGTCATTCAAACCCGATGAACTGCCCGAAGATCGTTCGTTGATTATCGTCGACGACGACCGGGCATTTTTGCAGCGCATGGTGCGCGCCATGGAGCAGCGAGGGTTCCTGGTCCGAAGCGCCTTTACGGTTTCGGAGGGGATTGATCTGGTTCGCCAGAGCCCGCCGGCATTCGCGGTCATCGATCTACGTCTGGAGGACGGCAATGGCCTCGACGTCATTGCCGAACTGACACGGGTGCGCCCGAACGCGCGGATTATCGTGCTCACGGGATACGGGAACATCGCGACTGCGGTGACTGCCGTGAAACTCGGTGCGGTCGATTATCTCGCCAAGCCGGCAGATGCCGATGACGTGACGGATGCTCTGCTCGCTCCGCCCAACTCCAAAGCGCCGCCGCCGGAAAACCCGATGTCGGCGGACCGGGTGCGGTGGGAGCACATCCAGCGCGTCTATGAGTTGTGCAATCGGAACGTCTCGGAGACGGCACGGCGGCTCAACATGCACCGCCGCACGCTGCAGCGTATCCTCGCCAAGCGCGCGCCCAAGTAGCGCGCTAAATCTCGCCGGTTTCCGATCGGGCCCTGATGGCGGGGTCTGCTACGGCTGCCAGCCGGAGCGCGGCGACGCGGGCGAAGCGTAAGGTCAAGGCCTTGCGTCGCGCGGCTGCAAGGACCGGGGCGGGCCGGGCCGGTCGCAGGATTTCGGCGCCGTAGCGATCGGCGAGGATAAGGCCGCAGTCGCCGGGCAAGACTTCGCGCGGGAAATCAGGCTTCACGGCGAAAAAGAAGCGGTCGCAATACTCGCCGTATTCGGGCCACTTCTGGTCGGAGCGGAAGTCTGCAAGGCTCGACTTGATCTCAACGATGGTGATGGTGCCATCGCGGTCGAGGGCGGCGATATCGGCGCGGCGACCACTCGGTAATGTGAACTCCTGCAGCGGGGTCAAGCCGGTATCGATCAGCATGCGCGAGGTGCCGCGCAGGATTTCAACGGCGATCGGATCGGCTGCGAGTGGGCCATCTTCCGATTGCCCGGACGCTTGGTTCGGTGTTGCCATGGGACCGTTGTCGCCAGGCCGGCGGCGGAAGTCCAGGGCCGCGGTGACTTTACCGGTCTGGGTTGCCCACTTCAGGTCGGGCCAGTCGCCGGGCCGATAGTTGGGCGAGTCATTGAGAGTGCATTATGCCGGAGTTGCCGGAAGTCGAAACCGTTCGCCGGAGCTTGGAGCGCGTGCTCGTCGGGCAGACGCTTGCGCATATCGAGTTGCGGCGCGCCGACTTGCGTTTTCCGTTTCCGGAGCATTTTGCGGAGCGGCTGACGGGTCGCGTAATCACGGGGGTACAGCGGCGCGCAAAGTACCTACAGGTGATGCTCAACAGTCGAGACGTGCTGATCGTTCATCTGGGCATGACGGGACGGTTCATCGTGGCAGGACCAGGGGTTGACGCAGCGCGTGGGGCTATCGTCGGCGATTATGTCTATGAAACCGGACATCTGCCGCAGCACGATCATGTCGTCATGGAAACCGCGGATGGGCTGCGGATCACATACAACGATCCGCGCCGTTTCGGATACATGCTGCTCGAAGCTGAAGCCGACCTCGAAGCGCACGCGTTGTTCCGCGCGCTGGGTGTCGAGCCGCTGGGGAATGAACTCGACGGGGCGTTGCTGGCAAAAAGGGCGGCGGGGCGGAGAGCCGATCTCAAGGCCTTTCTGATGGATCAGCGCAACATCGCGGGGCTCGGCAACATCTATGTATGCGAGGCGTTGTTCCGTGCTGGGTTGTCGCCGCGGCGGCGTGCTGGGACGCTTGCCGGTCGGGGCGGTAAACCTACCGACCGAACTGCGCGGCTGGTGCCTGCTATTCGGCAAGTGCTGACGGAGGCTGTGGAGGCCGGCGGCTCGACCTTGCGTGATTACCGGCAGCCTGATGGACGAGCGGGTGCATTCCAAGATCGGCATGACGTCTATGACCGCGAAGGCGACGAGTGCCGCAAGCCCGGATGTGGCGGGATCATCCGCCGGATCACGCAGGCGGGGCGGTCCACCTTCTACTGTCCGCGGTGTCAGAAATAGCAGTGGTCAAGATTTGCGTCGTCTGACCTGCGTGATGAACGCGAAGTAGCACAACCCGACAATGGCAAGGCCGCCAAAGAGGAAGATGTAGTTGGCGGGCCAGTCGCCTTTCGGTGTCGCGAGCTTGTTCGAACCGATGAGAAACACCAGCCCCGCGGACACCGCGAGCCCATGCAGGATGTTCAAGGCGGGCGCGGGCGGAGTGTTGTCGCCGCTGGCCCCTAACCGGTGCACGTAATAGAGCAGAGCCGCGGCGATCAGGGCGGCGCCGGTTCCGTATTGAAAGCCGTGCTGCCAGCGGATGGTCGTCAAGCCGTAGATGGCGAAGAATGCTGCCGCGCCCCACGCGTACACGAGCGCCGCTAGGCGGGTGTTGCGGCGCATGGTGTGAAAAAGAATGTCAGGCCCGGTCTCGCTCGATGCGAACCATGCTGGACGGTTGACACGCCAGGCAACGATCAAAACAAAGAACGCGTAAAGCATCGCCGCGGCAACAGTGATGAGCGTCGCGTTCGTGCCGACACCGTACGCCATTGCGCCGGCGCTCAGCAGGAGTGCGCCGACAACACTCGCGATCATGGGCTGAAGGGACATGTGGGTTCTCGTCTATGACCGTTAGGCGGTAGGCACGCGGTCGCGCGTGTAGAAAAGAGCCGCTGCGCTGATGGCGGCCAGAGCGATGGCACCAAACAAAAACACGGTCTGCGCTGCCCAATCCCGGCGTTCGGGATTAAGGAACTGCTTATCGGGATCGATCATGAGGCCGATGACGGCGATGATCGTTCCGGCGAATTGTACGATGGTGAGAACGCGCCCGATCTTGAGCAGGGTTGGATCGTCTTTGCCGCGTTCGGCATCGTTCGACATGACCGCGGCGAACAACAAACTGACGGCGGCGACGATTGCAAAGGCGGCGCAGAACACCGGCCACTCGTGCCATTCCGGCAGAATGAAGAAATAAGTGACGAACAGGGCCAGGGCACCCCAGGCATAGACGAGGCCCATGTATCGCGCAGTGGCTGCCGATACAGCGCTGATCGACGCGCCTTGCTGATCGAGTGAAATGATCTCGCGCAGGCCAATCACGGCGATGGCGAAGCTGATCAGAGCGGTGACTGCCATGTAGTGTTCAGGGTTTGCGGCCCCGGTGGCTAGTATCAGTGAGCAGACGCCGATGGTCAGGGTCGTCATCCAAACGACCAGCGAGGTCTTGTCGATCATGGGTCGTCCCCCGTTGAGTGTCCCGAAATCCACCTTTGAGCCAAAAGCCATTACCCGAGTTCGGCGCCAGTACAAAGGTGGCCGCAGAAGGATTGAAGGGTTCGCGGCAATTGGGCTCGCATCACCGTGCTCAGCGGATCAGGTGGGCCTTCCCGTGGGTCGCAGGAAATTTAGCCCAGATCCGACGATTTTGGGATCGGGCAGCGTGGCGACGCTGTCGTCACGGCCTTCGTAGTGCAGGAGGGTCAGGATCTTGCGAATGACTTCGAGGCGCATGCGGCGCTGGTCGTTGGCGCGGACGACCGTCCAAGGGCAGTCGGCGGTGTCGGTGAAGTGAAACATTTCAGTTTCGGCGTCGCTGTAGGCATCCCATTTCCCTATCGCGGCGATATCGATGTCGGTCAGTTTCCAGCGCTTCAGGGGATTGTGCTTGCGTTCATGGAAACGGGTGATCTGCATTTCACGCCCGACGGTCAGATAGAGTTTCAAGAGCTTGATGCCGTCTCGGACCAGGAGGCCTTCGAATTCCGGTGCGTCGCGGAGGAAACTTGCGTGCTGCTCGGGCGTGCAGAAGCCCATGACGTGTTCGACGCCGGCGCGGTTATACCAAGATCGGTCAAAGAGGGTCATGTCGCCGGCGGTCGGCAGGTGCTGGATGTAGCGCTGAAAGTACCACTGGCCGCGCTCGGCTTCCGTCGGCTTCGTCAGCGCGACGGCGCGGGCGTGGCGCGGATTGATCCGCTCTAGAATGGTTGAGATCGCACCACCTTTGCCGGACGTGTCGCGACCTTCGAACAGTATGACGACGCGCTCGCCGGTCTTTTCGATGTGTGCCTGAAACTTCAGGAGTTCGAGTTGCAGGGGTGTGAGGTCGTCTTCGTAGACCTTGCGCTTGATCTTCGCATCGTAGGGGAAGCCGCCGGAGGACAGCGCCGCCTCGGCGATGGCCTCCGGCAGTTCGGGATTGTTGATGTCAAAGCCGACGGTCGGGTCTTTCCCCGGTTTGGCGGGCTTTGATTTCGATGCCGATTTGGCCGGCTTATCATCCTTCGCCATCAATTCTCGCCTCCCATCGACCGTTTCGTCTTATCGGTAAAGCACGGGCGCGTCAGTCCTGCCAGTGCCCGTCGCGGACGGCAGTTGCGGCGCCACGTTGACGCCGGGGACAAGCCGCCGGCCCGCCATCATTGAGTCCCCGTCGCGACAAGAAGGACGACTAAAGATCAGTCTCGCGTTTCAATTGCGGTGCGAGTTCGGGGCCGGAAATGGTGTTGCAGTCGGGTGCGGATGCCGCGCGGTCGCGGAGGCTTTCGGGGTTGCCGTATGCTGCGGACGGACGTGGCAGGCCCCAACAAAGCGATGATCCGGCAGAAAAACGAGATCTCAAGAAAGTCGTCTTGATTGCCGGTCTGGGCATCCTATCGTGGGTTGCGACCTATGTCGGCATGCTGGAACTCATCGAAGCCAACATGGGTGATCTGCCGCTCATTCATAAGGCCATCATTGCTTTCTCGGTCGGGATGCTGATGACGATGATCATCTGGCTGCTCGACCAGATGTTCGCGCCGATCCCGTTCTTCACAAAAGTTATTTATGCGGGCGGATACGTTTTCCTGACACTGATTTCGGTCGGGTTTGGCTTCGGATTCTACTGGAAGGTTCTGGAAAGCCGGTCGGAGGCGTCACGATCGGCGGAATTGGCCGTGGGCCAGGTGCAAGGCTCGCTCAATGCGGCGGCGACGCGGCTCGACCAACTCCAGAGCACGCTCGTGAAATTGTCGACGGTGTCGTCTGAAAAGGCGGAAATCGAGCGGACGAAGGGGACGTCGTGCCCCAATAGCCGGCCTGGCGATGGGCCACGGCGGAAGCTGCGAGAAGATGATGCGGCGAGATTTTCTTTTGCGTCCGACTTCGTCAAGGAGCGCGCGACAGCTGTCAAAGGTGAACTGACCGCTCTCGATGGCGATCTTCTGAAAATCGTCAACAGCGATCCGTCGACGGTGGATGCCAAAACCGGAACGCGCAACGAATTCATGAAGGCGCTGTCGCGCAAACTCGACATGACGGTGACCGGGTTCAATGCCTTCCGTACGGATCCGCAGTTGCGGCAGTTGCGGACAGAACTGGCCGATCGCGCAGAGCAGTCGACCTTCGGTGATCCGAAGAAGGGCGGGTTCATTTGCCCGGACGCGCAGCTGCAAGGCGCTTTGCGGGGCGCGGTGAAGGCGATCGACCAACTGCCGCAATTGGAGAAGCCGAAGATCGCCGCTGTTGAAGGTTCGGAAGCGACGATCGAGGCGTTCCGGCGGCTTACAGCGACCTTTTACGGTGCGTTGTCGTTCAAGATGCCGCCCTCGGCTGACGAACTGCGCGAATTGCAGCAGAAGGCTGTGCAGTCGGTCGAAGGTGGCCCGGCGCAGCGCCTGCCGGATGTGGATGCTGTGGGTCTCTCGAAGCGGGATTACGTGCCGCTTGCCGTGGCGGTGTTCGTGGACATTTGTCTGTTGCTCGTGTCCATGGGGCGTCCAGCCAATCGTCTCGGCGGTCTGATGCCGCGAATGCAAGCCGCGGAACGCAGTCCGGTCAGCACGATACTTTCGCGATTCAACGACATTCACCGTGATGCCGATATCCGGCAGACATTCGAGGTGTTCCGGCACGTGGTGTTCGACTGGAGTGGTGTGTACTACGTCGCGGTGCCGCTTGATGCGCCCTACACCATGGGACGTCGTCCGCCCAGCGGGTCACCGGGGCCATACGCGACGTATGGTTCGCAGGACGCGCAGGACCTGCAGAACGAGGCGCATCTGCTCGCTAATTTGTTCACAAGCTTCGAGAAGGAGCGCATCTTCGCGCGCGTGCACAGCCCGTTTCTCACGACGTCCGTGGTGCAGAAGAAGCTCGCGCGGCAGGGGAGCAAGTTTTCCGGGTGCCGAGCGTTCCGGATCTACCGGTTCCGAGACGGTGCGTGGCAGGAGATTATCCTGGGCGCCGTGATGGGTGCTGCGAAGCGGGCTGAGGAGCAGCGTGCGGCTGCCCAAGATGATATGGCTGACGCTAAAGCCGCGGGCCGGATGGCTCGCGAGCGGATGCGGCCAGAGCCAGCGGCCCCAGGGTTGGATGGTTCCGCGGTTGATCGGGAATTTGGCGCAGGGCACGGACCGTATGCACGGGCTGCACGGGAGGAGCTTTCGCTCAGGCCCGAGCGGGATGCCGATATCGAAGTGCGGGCGGCCAATTCCAACACGGTTCCTGCTTCACGTCCGGCGTCAACCGTGGACGAGAGAGTCGAATGCAGCCGCAGAACCTGCGCCGACCGTTGTTCCCTTGCCCGTGCGACCACGGTCTCCCGTGAGTACTACCGTGTTGCCGCCGGCCGCCGTCGAGGTTTCGTCTCAGCCGACACAAATGCATTCGCGTTTCGAGGCCGACAGCGTGATGCAGACACCCGAGGGTATGGTCGACATCGTGATGCGGCGCGAGACGGCTACGTTCCGGGTTCCGGTTAGCCAGGCAACACTTCCGGTTACGCTTTTTTCGACCGAGGGGGCGCTCGCCAAAGCCATTCCTCCGGTCGAGGCCATTGCTGCCGTCGAAGGGCCGGATCGTGCGCCAGCTGGCGCCTTGGAGCCGTTTCTGGACGATCAGCAAGAGCCCTGGGCGGCCAAGGACCTGAGCGATTTTGATGATGAAGACACCGATGGAGCAGCGAGCATCGCAGGCCGTTTGCGACCGGCAGTTCCGCGAGCCTGAACGTCAAGTTCGAAGTGTGGCCGGATTGATCGAAACGGCACGCGTCGCAACGGTTGCTTAACGTCTTCCGTCGCAGATTAGGCACCACAACAACAGGCCTCCGGCTGAGCGTGCCCACGCCCGGCTGAGGGGGAGAGATAAGGAAGCAGAGCCTATGCGCACCTTCACCCCGCCCCGCATGCACGTCGTACGCAAGGAGGAGAAGGAGGCCCGGCTGACGGCATTTATCGCCGACCTGCTTGCCAACGCCGTTGTCTGCGATGTGTCGGGGCTGGGGCTTACGGTGCTCGCGCGCTCGCATGAAAGCCCCGTTCTAAAGGCGCTGGCCGCTCATGCCGACGCCATCCGCGCGGCGGGCCTGCGGATGAGGGCCATCGTCGTGATGGATGAACCCGCCAGCCCCGAGGTCAACGCCCTGCTTGCCGGTGTGCCGTCGCGCTGCGCTTGCGATGCCCGACTGCTCGACGCGCATGAGCAACTCGCCGTCGGTGACCGTGTGGCATGGATTGGTGACTGCATGCGCCGTGAGCCTACGAAGCGGGATGCCTACGAAATCTATAGCGGCGATTGTGCCGAGACGGCCGCGGTCGCGCATCGCTCGTTCGAACGGGTCTGGTCGTTTACGGGTTCTGGCAAATCCGAGCCGGCAGTCGCCGCCCCGGCGCTGGTGGCTGTCGCTGCTCCCGTCGAGGTGTCGATCGCAGCCATCGCCGAGGGCGAGCCGGCCCCGGTGGTTTCGACGCGCCACTGACATTTGCGAGTTACCGGTGCGAACGGTGGGGCGGGTCATTCGGGACCCGCCCTTTTTTATTGGCGCCGTGCGACTCCCCTGCCGGGGGAGCCGGCCGCACGGCGCGCTTTTGTCGGCGCCGTGTGACTCCCCTGCTGGGAAGGCGGCCGCACGGCGGGGGAGGGAGGCGGCAAAAGGCGGTAAGTTAGGATAAGTTGAGCGATGCCGCCGTCGTCTGGCCGCTCGCGGGTGTTGGGCTTCACCGGAGCCTTGGGACGGTCAATGATCCCAGCGGTTCAATCCGTGCTTGAGAGTGATGCCTCGCAAGCTTTTGCAAAGGTGACGTCATGCGCCTCTTCTGCGCTTTCCTGTTTCTCGTGTTTGCCGTGGTGGCCGGGCCGTGGTCCGCGAATGCCGCGTCGCGTTTCGCCCATCAGGGGGTCGCGGAGGATGCAGCGCGCTACGAAAAATATGTGCGGGAGACCTGGAAGCCGGGTGGCAAGACGGCAGCCGATCTCCGGCTCGCGGCGGGCAAGCAAATGGAGAGTGATGCACGCGCTGCCTCGCGAAACTATGCGACGGCGGTTTCAGCTGACCCGAAAAGCTCGGAGAGTTGGCTGGGGCTCGCCAGCGCGCTGCTCGCGATCAAGGTCACAGACGAGAATTCAAGCGAGCGCTACGACCTGCCCGTCAATGCCTCGGGCGCGGCCTATCGAGCTTACGAGCTTGCGACGGACAAGACCCGCCAGGCGGAGGCGCTGGCCGTGCTTGGCGAGGCGATGCAGCGGCGCGCGTATTGGCGTCCCGCGATCGATGCTTACCGCATCAGCCTGGAGTTGGCTGAAGCGCCGGCTGTGCGTGCGGATTATGAAAAGCTGCGCGCCGAGCACGGCTTCCGCATGACGGATTATAAGACGGACACCGAATCGCTGCGCCCTCGCGTGTGCGCGGTGTTTTCTGAGAATTTGAGCCGCGGCGACATCGATTTCGCGAAGTTCGTGTCGGTGGACGGCAAGGACCCGGAGAACGTGACGGCGGAGGGATCGCAGCTCTGCATCGAGGGGCTGACGTATGGTCAGCGCTACGAGATCCAGATCCGTGACGGGCTGCCTTCCGAAACCAAAGAAGTGATCGAAAAGAAGATCGCGCTCGCGGTCTATGTGCCGGACCGTAAGGCCTCCGTGCGGTTCACGGGCAAGAGCTACGTGCTTCCGAGCCGGGGCCAGCAGGGCATTCCCGTTGTCAGCATCAATACGGACCGTGTGGACATCGAAGTTTATCGCGTTGGCGATCGCAGCCTGGCGAACGTGATCGGAAACGGTGAACTCGATCGCCAGCTCTACGGCTACGATGTCGAGACGTTGCGCGATCGGACAGGTGAAAAAGTCTACGCGGGCGAGATGGATGTCACGCAAAAGCTGAACGAGGAGGTCGTCACGGCTTTTCCGGTGAGCGAGACGATCGGGCAGTTGAAGCCTGGTGCTTATGCGATGATCGCAAAGCCCGCAGACGGTTCGTCAGAGAACTGGAACAGCCTTTCGACGCAATGGTTCATCGTTTCTGATCTTGGTCTGACGGCGTTTTCCGGTGACAGCGGCGTTCATGCGTTCGTGCGCTCGCTGGCCGATACGGCGGCCGTTGCCGGGGCGAATGTCAAGCTCGTTGCGCGCAACAATGAAGTGCTTGGCGCGGCGAAGTCGGATGCGAACGGTTATGTGCGCTTCGAGGCAGGGCTTGCACGGGGCGAGGGTGGTTTGCAGCCGGCGGTGCTCGTCGCCGAGACGGGTGAAGGCGAATACGCGTTCCTCGATTTGACGGCGAATGCGTTCGATCTGTCGGATCGTGGCGTGAAAGGCCGCGATGCGCCGGGACCAATCGATGCGTTTACGTATACGGAACGCGGCGTCTATCGGCCGGGCGAAGAGGTGAACGTCACCGCGCTCATTCGTGATGCAGCCGGACTTGCTTCCACGCTACCGGTCACGGTTATTCTCACCCGGCCCGATGGCGTGGAGCATGCGCGGTATCCGTTGGCTGACGAGGGTCTTGGCGGGCGCACGGTTCGCATTCCGCTGGGCGGCGGAGTGATGACGGGAACGTGGCGTGCGAAGGTGCATGCCGATCCGAAGGCCGATGCATTGGCTCAGGTGTCGTTTCTGGTCGAAGATTATGTGCCGGAACGGCTTGATCTGACGCTTACGCCGGTGGCGGGTCCGATTGCGGTCGATGCGGCGAAGCCGATCGCAATAAGCGGGCGCTATCTCTATGGGCCACCCGCGGCTGATCTTTCTGTGGAAGGCGAGATCGTTGTGCGTGCGTCGCCGAAAGATCTGGAAGCCTATCCCGGCTACAAGTTCGGCAACGTGGACGAGCTGATCAACCCTGTCCGTCAGCCGCTGGAGCAACTTCCCGCTACGGACGCAGACGGCAAGGCGACGCTTTCCGTCTCCCTGCCGGCGGTCGAGAAAACGGCGCGGCCTTTGGAAGCCAACATCATCGTGCGATTACGCGAGGTCTCGGGGCGTTCGATCGAGCGGGCGGTGGTGCTGCCGGTCGATCTGAAGCAGCGCCGGATCGGTGTGAAGCCGCTGTTCAAGGATAGCGGACCGGGCGAGGGCGAGCAGGCCCAATTCGAGGTGATCACGCTCGATAGCGCCGGCAGCCGCACGGCGGAATCCGGCCTCGTGTGGGAACTCGTGCGCCTTGAGACTTCGTGGCAGTGGTACAGCCGGGACGGGGCGTGGACCTATGAGACGCAGACGATCCGCCGCAAGGTGGCGAGCGGTACGCTCGATACTCTGGCTGAAGCCCCCGCGACGGTCGCGTCCAATGTCGAATACGGGCGTTACGAGCTGGAGGTCCGTTCGGTAGATGCCGGCGGTCCTTCAACGAAGATGACGTTCAACTCGGGTTGGTATGCGGCGGCGGGAGCCGCTGAGAGCCCGGAGATGCTCGACGTCGCGCTCGACAAGGCAAGCTATCAGCCGGGAGAGACCGCGAAGCTGCGCATTGCCTCGAAGCAGGGCGGCAAAGCGCTGGTCGCGATCCTTGGCAACGGTCTCGTTACGTCGAAGGAAGTCGATATAGCGAAGGGTGGCGGCGAAGTGGATCTGACAGTCGGTGACGACTGGGGTCCTGGGGCCTATGCCACGGCGCTTCTTTACCGTCCGATGGACGAACAGGCCAAGCGCATGCCGAGCCGGGCCATCGGCATCAAGTGGATCGGTGTCGATCAGTCGGCGCGGACGCTGAAGGTGTCGCTGCCGGGCGAGGCAAAGATCAAATCGGGTGACGGGCTCACGATCCCGGTGAAGGTGGAAGGCTTGGCTGCAGGCGAAGAGGCGCGCGTCACGGTGGCGGCCGTCGATGTCGGCATTCTCAATCTGACGAAGTTCCAGGCGCCGGCTCCGGAGACGCACTTCCACGCGCAGCACAAGCTGTCGCTGGAGATCCGCGACTTCTATGGTCGCCTGATCGACGGCATGCGAGCCGAGCGAGGCCGTATGCGTTCCGGCGGCGACGGCATGGAGGAGGACGGCATCAAGGGCTCGCCTCCGGTAGAAGAAACCGTGGCGCTGTTCTCAGGGATCGTGAAGGTCGAGGCCGACGGCACGGCGAAAGTCGAGTTCGCGCTGCCGGACTTCAACGGCACGGTGCGCGTCATGGCGGTGGCGTGGTCGAAGGACAAGATCGGCCATGGCACGTCGGATGTGATCGTGCGCGACGCTGTTGCGCTGACTGTTTCAGCGCCAAGGTTCCTCACACTCGGTGATGAGGCCTCTGTCGATCTCGCCGTGCATAACGTCGATGGTGCCGCGGGCAACTATCTGGTGGCCGTGTCGCAGTTGCCGCTCGATGCGTCACAGGGCGGGCCGCAGAGCATCCTCTCGCGTCCACTCGCTCTCAAGATTGGTGAGCGCAACAGCGAACGACTCGCGCTGAAGCCGAAAGAGGTCGGCTTGCAGACTTACGACGTGGCGGTGACGGGTCCGGACGGCATCGATGTCCGCCGCCGGCTGTCCTTCGACGTCAAGCCTCCGGCGGGCGACATCAAGCGCACGACGGTGAGTGCGCTCGCCGCGAAGGGCGGCAAGATCACGCTCGGCAAAGATCTGTTGGCGGGGCTCATCAAGAGCCGGACGCGCGTGAACGTGAGCGTGGGTCCCGCGGCAACGCTGGACGTGCCGGGGCTTCTGACCTCGCTCGATCGCTATCCGTATGGTTGTGCGGAGCAGACCGTCTCGCGGGCTCTGCCTCTGGTTTATGCCAATGCGGTGGCCGAACAGATCGGCATTGCGCCGGACAAGGAACTGAAGGAGCGCGTGCAGAAGGCGGTCGACCGCGTGTTCGAAATGCAGGACAGCACCGGGGCGTTCGGTGTCTGGGGCCCAACCGATGTCGACCTTTGGCTGACGGCGTATGTGACGGACTTCCTCACGCGGGCGAAAGAGGGGGGCTACACCATTCGGCCGGTTCCATTCGGGTTGGCGCTCGACCGGTTGCAGAACTTCGTCGCCAACGCCCAGGACAACGCCAGTTCGGCGGAGTTGCGCGCCTATGCCCTTTATGTGCTGGCACGCAATGGCCGCGCGCCGGTGGGTGAACTGCGCTACTTCGCGGACGAAAAGCTCGATCAGTTCCAGACGGTGCTGTCGAAGGCGCAGCTGGGCGCGGCATTGTCCATGCTGGGCGACAAGCCGCGCGCGGAGCGTGTGTTCAAGGCGGCGCTCGATGGTGTCGATGAGAAGGCGCCGGTGGTGCTTGCTCGGAACGACTTTGGTTCGGGTCTCAGAGACGGCGCGGCGCTTGTGACGCTGGCGATGGAGACGGGGCTTTACAAGCAGGAGGCTCCGAAGCTCGTCAACGTCATCGCGAAAGCGTATCAGGCGCGGCAGTACACCTCGACGCAAGAACAGGCCTGGATGCTGCTCGCAGCGCACGCGCTCGGTGAGGATCTGAAAGGTACGAAGCTCTCAATCAACGGGGGCGCTGTGGACGGATCTATCGTGCGCGCACTGTCGGCTGGAGACGTCGAGAGCGGTGTCGTTATCACCAACAATGGTGAGACCAGCGTCGATGCGGTGGTGACCGTCATCGGTTCGTCGCTGGAGCCGGAACCAGCTGTGGCAAAGGGCTTTACGATAGTGCGCAGCTACTTCACGCTCGATGGTGAGCCGGTCGATCTGGCGAGCGCGAGCGGAGGTGTGGCGGAACTTGCGCAGAACGAGCGGCTTGTTGCGGTGGTGAAGATCGAGAGCGACGAGGCGCACGGCCGCGTGCTTCTGGTGGATCGTCTGCCGTCGGGGCTCGAGATCGATAACCCACGCCTTGTGGAGGGAGGCGATGTCTCGAACTTGGAGTGGCTGAAGGATACGCTGAAGCCGCAGCACACGGAGTTCCGCGACGACCGGTTCGTTGCCGCATTCGATCTGTCGGCGAAGCCTGCAACCAGCGGGGACGGTGGTGAGGGCGCGGGCGAAGATCAAGCATCGGTCGATCCGGTGTCCGGCGGCCAAGGCTTCGGCGGCGGTGGCCTACATCGTTCGTGCCGTGACGCCGGGGACGTTCGTCCATCCGGCCGCGACGATCGAAGACATGTACCGTCCGGAGCGGTACGCACGCACCGATGCCGGTCGTCTGACGGTCACGTCGGGCGCGACGGAGAAGTGAGAAAGATGCGATCGGTGAAGTGGTTTCTGATTGCAGCTGTGGTGCTCTCGACGGTGGCGTTTGCTGCCGTCGAGGCAGCAAAGGTGCATTTGGGGCCACCACCGCTGGCGAATGCCGACGGTCTCTCGACCACGGTGATCGATCGTAACGGCAAGTTGCTGCGTGCGTTTACGACACCTGATGGCCGTTGGCGCATGCCGGTGGAGCCTGACGATATCGACCCGCGCTACTTCGATATTCTGAAGGCCTTCGAAGATCGCCGCTTCGAGGATCATGGCGGCGTCGATCCGGTGGGTATGTTGCGTGCCGTCTATCAGGCGGTGCGTCATGGCCGGCTCGTCTCCGGCGGATCGACGCTGACAATGCAAGTGGCGCGGCTGCTTGAGGGACGGCATGGCAAGGATGCCAAGGGCAAGTTGCGCCAGATGGTGCGCGCGCTGCAGCTGGAAGATGAACTCTCCAAGACCGAGATCCTCCGCCTCTACCTGCGGCTGGCGCCGTTTGGTGGAAACATCGAGGGGGTGAGGGCTGCGTCGCTGGCGTACTTTGGCAAGGAACCGAAGCGGCTTTCGATTGGCGAAGCAGCGCTGCTTGTCGCCTTGCCGCAGTCACCCGAAGCGCGGCGGCCGGACCGGAATTGGCAGGCCGCGCTCAGGGCACGCAATCGCGTGCTCGACAGGGCGGAAGAGGTGGGCGCGATCTCGGCGGCTGAGCGGGACCGGGCGAAGGATGAAGCGGTGCCAAAAGGGCGGCGGGCGTTTCCGAAGTTTGCGCCGCATTTGTCTGAGAGCGAGGTTGCGGCGAAGCGCGATGTCGCCGTGCATCAGTTGACGCTCGACCGGGAGTTGCAATCAGCCCTAGAAACATTGGCTGCCGAGCAGACGAAGCTGCTGGGGGAAAAGCTTTCGTCGGCCATTCTGGCCGTCGATAACGCAACGGGCGAGGTGCTGGCTTACGTCGGATCTGCTGGATATCTGGATGCAGACCGCGCGGGCGCCATCGACATGGTGCAGGCGGTGCGGTCGCCGGGATCGACGTTGAAGCCGCTAATTTACGGGCTTGCATTCGAGGCAGGTCTTGCGCATCCCGAGACGCTCATCGAAGACAGGCCGACACGGTTTGGCGCATATCGGCCGGAGAATTTCGATGAGGAATTTCACGGCACGGTGACAGTCCGCGAGGCGCTGGGTCTGTCGCTCAACGTGCCGGCTGTGAAGATGCTTGCGGCGGTTGGTCCGGGAAAACTAACGGCGCGTCTTGATCGCGCCGGCGTGAAGACGGAGTTGCCGCCGGAGACGGTGCCGTCGTTGGCCGTAGCGCTCGGTGGCATCGGGATGCGTTTGCAGGATCTGACGCAACTGTACGTGACGATGGCGCGAGGCGGAGAGCCTGTGCCACTGACATGGCGGCGGGATGGTGAGAGCCTCAAGTTGCGGCTGACGTCAGGACGCGAGGCTGCGAAGAGGCGGCTTCTGTCGCCGGTCGCTGCTTGGTATGTGGGTGATATCCTGAAAGACGCGCCGGCACCATTGAACGCGCGCGGGGGCAAGCTCGCTTACAAGACCGGTACCTCGTACGGCTATCGCGATGCGTGGGCGGTGGGTTTCGATGGGCGGCATACGATCGCTGTTTGGGTCGGGCGGCCGGACGGCGCGTCGGTGCCCGGTTTGATGGGGCGGCTCGCTGCGGCGCCGATTCTGTTCGACGCGTTCCAGCGGATTGCCGAGAAGCGGACTCCTCTCAAAGCGCCGCCTGCTGGGGTCATCAAAAGGGCTGGGTCCGATTTGCCGCCGCCGCTGAAGCGATTTCGCGACGGGCCGGATGATGCGGCGCCCGCGGGTCCATTCCTCGACAAGCCGCCTCTGATTGCATTCCCGCCCGACCGTTCCGAACTCGATCTTGCGGAACGAGAGGCCGACGAGCCGGTTGTGCTCAAGGCAGAAGGTGGCGCGCTGCCGCTGACATGGCTGGTGGACGGCGCGCCGATGGCGGTAGATGGGACCGATCGCGAAGTGGCGTGGACACCTCCGGGCAAAGGTTTCGTCAAACTCCAAGTGATCGATGCCAATGGTCGCGCCGATCGCGTAACTGTGCGACTGAGGTAGTCTCTCGACCTAGATGTTGGACGTTGTCTTCGTTGCGCGCCCGGAACTGCGCTGCTGCGAACCGGTCGCTCGCGCGTTTGAAGGAATGATGAATGGGCTATCGCGGTTCTACTCTGTTTGCAGTTGCCGCTTGTGCCGCCGTGGCAGCATGTTCAGGTGAGGAGACGGGTGCGCTTCCGCCGCTCGGGACGGTGCTCGACCAGACGACGGTATCGGGAATTTCGTCCGGGGCCTACATGGCGGGTCAGTTCCAGATGGCACATGCGAAGATGGTCACGGGTGCGGCCATTATCGCAGGCGGACCCTACGGCTGCGCGGAGAGCGCCTTCTCGGGAATGGTTGTCGGGCCGTTCGAGACAATGCTGAACGCGACGAAGGCGATCTCCGGCTGTATGCAGAATTCGATGGCGACATGGGGTGTGCCCAATCCGGCACTGCTTGCCGATAAGGCGAGGGATCGCGCGGCAGACGGCGCGATCGATCCAGTCGAGGATGCGATCAGCGATCGTGTCTATCTGTTTTCCGGGACGAACGATCGTACGGTTTATCCAGCGATCGTCGCGAGTGCGGCAGAGTTCTATCGCCGGCTCGGCGTTCCTGACGCGAGCATTCGTTTCGTGTCTGACCTGCCTGCGGGGCATGCATTCGTAACCGAGACGCAGGGCGCCACATGCTCGACCTCTGATCAACCGTACATTGTGGATTGTGACTACGATCAGGTGAAAGATCTCCTGACGCATCTCCTAGGCACCGTGGCGCCTCCTTCGCAGACCGTGTCAGGGCAGTACGTCGCATTCGATCAGCGCGCATACGGCGGCGATCGCACGACATCGGGCATGGCGGACACCGGCATCGTTTACATCCCTGAGCAATGCCGTAGCGGCGGGTGCCGGGTGCATGTGGCGTATCACGGTTGCGCGCAGAACCGCGAGACGATCGGTGAAGCCTTCGTGGAGCAGACGGGTTTTGCACGCTGGGCCGATACGAACAAACTCGTCGTGCTTTTTCCGCAGACAGTTGCGACGGGTTCCAATCCGCAGGGGTGCTGGGACTGGTGGGGCTATACGGGCCGCGACTTCCTGACCCGTGAGGCGCCGCAGATCCGTGCTGTTGCGGCCATGCTGGCGCGACTGTCCGAAAAGCCGTAGGGGTGCCGGAAAGTTGTGGGCGCGCGACGGGTTGCACCGTCGTCTTTTGACCCGGGTCAACCGCTGGTCTATCCAGTCATGGAACAAGGGGCGTAGCAGTGGGGGCAGCTGGATTCGACCAGCCGCCAGGGACCGGCGGGTGACGCCGATGGGGGAAATGCGGATGAGAGCAGTGCGCGCCGATGCCGGCGTTCTCAATCATTGGGTCGGAACCAGCCAGACTAGGTTTGTTCGCGCGGCGGATGCGGCCTTGAGTTCTGTCGCGGCGGTGGCCCTGGTCGTGATGGTGGCGACTGCGACGGCAGACGAAAGCAGCGTGCTTGCGAAGGACCCGGCCGATATCAGTGCAAAGGCTGGCGGTGGGGCGGCTGATCCCGCGCGCGTCGCGCCGCGGTCGGAATGGATGGTCGCCGCTTACGGCGGGTCTCCCTACACCTATCCCAGCGACGTCAAGTTCACGAAGCCTGATGGCAATTTCACTGTCAAAGATGTGGAGTGGGAGGGCCGGCCTTTCATCAACCCGATCTACTACGGCGTGCGGGTGCTGCGATGGTTCGGAGATGGCCGCACGGGCTCGATGCTGGATTTCACGCATTCGAAAGCGATGTCGAACCGTCAGCAGCAAGCCACTTTCGAAGGTACGATCAACGGCCAGCCGGCACCCGAGAAGGCGCTGATCGGCGACGTGTTCCGCAAGCTCGAAGCGAGCCACGGACACAATATGCTGACGCTCAACGGGCTGCTGCGGTTGCCTTCATTCACATTCCGGCTCTCGCCCTACGTGGGGCTCGGTGCCGGCGTGTCCTTGCCGCATTCGGAAGTGCATGTGGCGAACGATCCGTCGCGCACATACGAGTATCAAATGGCGGGACCTGTCGGTCAGGCGATCATCGGGCTGGAATTCCGGCTGCCGCGCATGAGCTATTTCCTGGAGTACAAGTTCACGCTTGCGGATTATCGGATGCCGCTCACCGGTCGCGACGGTGACATCCTCTTCACCGACGTGTGGCGTCAGTTCAGCGAGTGGTGGAATGGCATCGAACCGCGCGACGGGTGGGCAGAGACGCGTTACACGAGCCACGAGATCATCGGCGGCCTCGGCGTGAGACTGCCTGTCGGTCCATGAGCGCAGCGCTGAATTCAGCTTATTTGCGTCAGTACCAACGCAGAAGGCGGTCGATGTAATCCAGTTCAAGCTGCGGACGTTGCGCGTCGCCGGCGCGCTTGCGCAACTCTTCCAGCACTTCGCGGGCGCGCTGGATATCGATCTGATCCGGAACCTTCACTGAGCGGCCTTGATCGGGGCCCTGTGAACGCTGTGGACGGCCCATAGGGTCACGTGAGTTATCGCCGTTCTCGCCCGCCTGCTGGTTGCCGTTCTGCTGCATCTGCTGCGCCATCTGTTCGGCGCCTTCGCGCATTTCCTGCAACGCTTGTGACTGCTGTTCGCTCGCTTCGTCAAGATCGCCTTCGCGCAAGGCGTCTTCGGCCTTGTCCATCGCTTCGGATGCGGCGCCAAGCTTCTCGTCTTCGCCGAGGCCCTTCTGCTGCATGTCGCGACGCATCTGATCGATCTTCTCACGCAGCTGCGCCTGACGCTGTGCAAGCTGTTCGCGCGTTTGCTGGCCACGCGCCTGCCCTTGACCTTCATCGGTCCCACGCTCGCGCAGGCCCATGTCGCCCTGGTCGTCACCCTGGCCACTTTGCCCGCTGCGGTCTGCTTGCATGCCCTGGCCGGGCTTGCCCTTCTGACCGGGCTGCGTCTGGCGCATCTGCTGACCGCCCTGACCTTGCTGCTGCTGCTTACTTTCTTCGAACGTGTCGTCCATGATCGACTGCTGTTCGCCGACGGCCTCACCAAGCTTCTTCAGCTGCTCGGCCATCTCCTTATTCTGGCGCTGCTGTTCAGCATTCTGCTGACCTTGCTGCAGCCGCTCCATGAGATCGCGCATCTGTGCCAGCATATCCTTGGCCTGGTCGCGCAAGCCGTTCTCCGCCATCTGTTCCATCTCGCGCATCATGCGGTCGAGGTCTTCGGCGGAGAGTTGTTGCTGGTCTTTGTTGTTGCCGGACTGTTGCTGCTGCTGGTCGCCGTTCTGTTTCTGCATTTCCTGCGCGTATTCCTGAAAGGCCTGACGCAGTTCCTGCATGAGCTTGCGGATTTCCTCGTCGGACGCGCCGTCCTCGAGCGCCTTTGCGAGCCTGTCCTGGATATCGCGCAGATTTTTTTCCGCCTCGGACAGATCGCCGTCTTCAATGCGCAGTGCGGTGTGCCAGAGCTGATCAATGGTTTCGTCCAGCACCTCGCGCGTGATCTTGCGTCCACCCAGACGGTGCACCGTGGCGCGCAGCGGTAAGTAAACGCGGGTATCGTCGATGAACCCTTCTGGCGCCGTCGTCAGCGCCATCAGCGCCTTCAGCACTTGATCGGAATAGCGTGGGTCCTCAATGAGGAGCTTGCGCTGTTCGATCAGGGCGCGGGCCAGCGGCTTGGTGAAGGGACGCTCCGGCAACACGATTTCCGTGGCGGGCGAGCGGCCGATCTTGGCGCCGACGTCCTTCGCCTCAAGCGTCATCATCACCTTTTGACCGGCCCAGGGATGCGATCCAATCTCGTGATAGGTGAATGCTTCGCCGGACTTCGGATTTCCCGTGGGGAGGCGCAGCGACAGGCGCGGCGGACGTGAGAACGGCGGGCGTGGGCCGGTCAATTCGTCGCTTTGGGCCCATGAAGTCGAAGGATCGCCTTTGTCCTTATCTTTGACGCGGGTGAACTTCACTTCGGCAGAAGCGACACCGTAGTCGTCTTGCACGAAGTAGGTCAGCTTCATCGCACCCTTGTTGGTGCGCTCGGGGTTCTTTGTCAGCGCGATCCCCGGCGGATTGTCGGGAATCATTCGGATCGTCCATGTCGCCAGGATGTCGCTTCCGGACACGACCTTGATGGTGGCTGATGTCGTGATTTCGGTGCGCACCTCGGTCACGCCGGCGGCGGGGCTCGCGTCGGCGTTCGGCTCGATGAGCAAGGGTTCCTTTGCACCGGCCGGCAAAACTTCCAGCGCGAGTGGGCGTTTGGGCGTGCCGCTGGCGCGCACGATCAAGAGGCTCTTTTCGGGAACTTCGAGGGGTTTGGGTTCACCGCTCGCTTCGGCTACGGTCGTCGAAGCAGGGGTTGCGACCTTTTTGTGCGGAGCCATCGACGAGCATCAGCGGCGGGCGGCCGGTATAGGCAGGTGGGGTCAACCATGCGTCGAGGCGCTGATCAGCGAGTGCGGCACGATCATCGAAGCGAAAGGCATCGGCGACGCTTTCGAACGCGCCTTTGCCCGTAAAAGCCAGCCCCAGTGCAACGCCCAGAACGGTCAGTGCGCGCAGTGCGAGGGGGTCAAAACGATATGTGCGCGGTTCAGGACGGCCGGGCCGCAGTTTCTTGATGAGGTCAGCCATGCGCTGGCGATGCGCGGACCAGATGGCTTGCGTTGCGGGATCGGCAGCCGATGCCGTTAGCGTGTCTTCGTACGACGTGGCGGGGCGATGCGGGATTCCGGAAACGGCTTCGATCCGGCGAATGGCTTCATCGCGGGACGGAAAGCGGATCTGGAAGAGATAGACGAGCCAGCCGACCAGCGCGCCGGCGAACAGCGCAAGCAGGATTTGATGCGTGAGTGTGTCGATAAGCGACCAGACACCGGCCATCGACAACAACAAGAAGACGGCGGCGATCGCGAATAGAACCCATATGCGCAGCCATGCCTGTTCGGCGACGACCGCCCACCGGGCTCTGCGGATTTTGGCCTCGAAGGCCGGATTCTGAGTGGGGCTTTGCGCCGGGTTCTGAGGAGCGGAGTTTGCCATACGGAAAAGCTAGCACGGTCCGCTTGACCGGGATCATTAAAAACCGGTCAGCCGTTCCCGGTTGGTTGCTGCTTTGACGAGGCAATTCACAGGCACTGCAGGCTCAGATTTTTGTTGGAGTGAGCCAAGGGGGCAATCGGTCCTGGCCGATGAGATCATCGTACGTGGGGCGCGGACGGACGACAGCGAATGTTTCGCCGTGGACCAGGATTTCCGGGATGAGGGGGCGGGTGTTGTAGCTCGACGACATGACGGCACCGTAGGCGCCTGCGGTCATGATGGCGATGAGGTCATCGGACTTGAAGGCGGGCAGCGGGCGGTCAAGCGCCAGATAATCGCCTGTTTCGCAGACGGGCCCGACGAGGTCTTGCGCGACGAGATCGTGCACGCCTTGCGGTTCGGCGACGGGCCAGACGTCGTGATGGGCCTCATAGAGCGTCGGACGGATGAGGTCGTTCATGGCCGCATCGACGATCGTGAACTGGCGGCCCTGGCCCTGCTTCACATAAATGACGCGGGTGACGAGAATGCCGGCGTTGCCGATGATCATGCGGCCCGGTTCCATCACAATCTTGAGGCGGAGATCGCCAAGCGTCTCCTTGACGATGCGAGCGTATTCATCCGGATGCGGCGGCCACTCGTTGTCGGCACGATAGGGCACGCCGAGGCCTCCGCCGATATCGAGATGCTTCAGTGTGATGCCGCGCGACTTGAGGTCGAGCACCATTTCGCGCATCAGCGTGAAGGCGTCGCGGAAGGGCCCGAGCTCCGTGATCTGGCTGCCAATGTGCATGTGGATGCCGGAGATCGCGATGCCCGGCAACGTGCGCGCGCGTTCGTAGAGAGCAGGCGCATCAAGGAAAGGCACGCCGAACTTGTTTTCGGACTTGCCGGTCGAGATTTTCGCGTGGGTTTTCGCGTCGACATCAGGATTGACGCGAATGGCGATCGACGCCGTCAGCCCAAGGGACGAAGCGACCTCGCTCAGTTGATCAAGTTCAGGGGCGCTTTCGATGTTGAAGCCGAGGATGCCTTCCTTCAGCGCGTAGGCCATCTCCGCGCGTGTCTTGCCGACGCCGGCGAAAATGATGCGATCAGCTGGAACACCGGCGGCGCGAGCGCGGCGCAGTTCGCCTTCGGAGACGACGTCCATGCCGGCGCCGAGGCGGGCGAGCGTGGCGAGGACGGCCTGATTCGAGTTGGCTTTCACGGCGAAGCAAACGAGATGATCCTGACCGGCAAAGGCCTGCGTGAGGACCTCGAAGTGACGCTCGATGGTGGCACTCGAATAACAATAGAACGGTGTGCCGACTTCTGCGGCGATGGTGCGAATATCGACGCCTTCGGCGTGGAGGGATCCGTTGCTGTAGGCGAAATGATGCATGGAAGTCGGCGGTCCAGTTTATGATTGCGCGCAGCGTCTCCGCTCCGCGGAGCCGGCCGCTGCACGCGGTAAGGCGTGCGAGCTATAGGGGGTGGATCCCCGTTTGCGCAATGCTGGAGACGGCGAAACGTTGACACCGTTCGAAGACCTCATCGCCGCGGCCGACGCAAGGCTCGATCTTCTGCCGCTGGAAACCATGACCATCGAGATCGCAGGCCACGCGTTTGCGATCGAGGCGGTGCGGGATCAGGACCGGTTGCTTGCTGCGGCGGGAACCTTCGAGGTGTTTCCATTCGGACTCCTACTTTGGGAATTGGGGGTGGTGATGGGGGATGCGGTAGTCGAGTCGTTGTCGTTGTCGTTTCCGGGGGCGGTGCTGGAATTGGGGGCCGGAGCGGGGCTCGGGGGAATTGTAGCAGCGGCGCAGGGGGCGGGGGTAACTCAGACGGATTACTGCATGGAAGCGCTGGCGCTCTCCCGCCGCAACGCGCGGGCGAACGGCGTCATAGGGCATCGAACAGCGGTTCGGGGACTGGACCGACTGGCGCGACGCGAGCCGGTATGACCTGGTGATCGGGGCGGATATTCTCTACGAACCGGCGCTTTACGGGGATATCGTGCGCCTTCTGGAGCGCACGGTGCAACCCGGCGGACAGGCGATTTTGACCGATCCGGCGCGCACGCACGCGGGGCGGTTCGTCGATGATCTCAGGATCGGCTGGGTGGACGGTCGATGTGGAGGCGCGCCGGGTGCCGGCATTACCGCCATGCCAGCCATTCGAAACGGTGCGGGTGGACGTTATCCGGGCGGCGCGCGATTAGCGCAGCAGGCCGTCGAGGATGAAGGGCTGGTGCGGCTTGGCGGCGGCACCCGCAGGCTTGCCCTGGCCGCTTTCGGCAGAGGCGGTTTCCTTGGCCTGGGGCGTTTCAAGAGGGCCCTTGATTCCGCAGCCGGCGACAGACGCGGCGAGCGCGCAGGCGAGCGACAGTCGGACGAGGGGCTTCAGCATCACGGCGCCTAACATCTTGAACCAGAGCTTTCTTTTAGCCGGTCTTTTGTGTCGTTTCCAAGCACGCGAGCCAGCCTTCCGCCATTTTGCGGACGTTCTGTGGCGCAGTTCCCCCATGGCTGGTACGGCTTTTCACGGAATTCTCAACGGAAAGAACGCTGTAGATGTCTTGCGTAATCCGCGGCTCGACACCCTGCATGGCGTCCAACGGCAGGGCTTCCAGGTCTATTCCCTGGGTCTCGGCAAGTTTGACAATGGTTCCGGTGACGTGGTGGGCGTCGCGGAAGGGCATTTTCAGCTCGCGCACGAGCCAATCTGCGAGATCCGTCGCCGTGGAATAGCCCCGTCCGGCGGCGGCGCGCATGGTTTCGGGCACGGGTTCGATATCGCCGACCATGCCTGTCATGGCGGCCAGCGCGAGTTTCAACGAGGCGATGGCGTCGAAGGTGACTTCCTTGTCTTCCTGCATGTCCTTCGAATAGGCGAGCGGCAGGCCCTTCATCACCACGACGAGGCTCTGGAACGCGCCCGCGATGCGGCCGACCTTGGCGCGCGACAGTTCGGCAGCGTCAGGATTGCGCTTCTGCGGCATGATCGAGGAGCCGGTCGTGAACTTGTCGCTGAGCGTGATGAAGCCGAACTGCGGTGTCATCCAGATCACGATCTCTTCCGACAGGCGCGACAGATGCACGGCGGTGATCGTCGCGGCGGCCAGCGTTTCCAACGCGAAATCGCGATCCGACACGCCATCGAGGGAGTTCGACATCGGGCGGTCGAAGCCGAGCGCGGCAGCCGTCTTGTGGCGATCAATGGGGAATGACGTGCCGGCGAGCGCGGCGGAACCGAGCGGGCTTTCGTTCAGACGTTTGCGGGCGTCGGCGAAACGGCCGCGGTCGCGCGCGAACATTTCAACGTAGGCCAGCAGGTGGTGGCCGAACGTGACCGGCTGGGCCGGCTGCAAGTGTGTGAAGCCCGGCATGACGGTCGCGGCGTGCGTGGCGGCCTTCTTTGCGAGCGCCAACTGCAAGGCTTTCAAGGCTTCGTCGATGCCATCGATCTGGTCGCGGACCCAGAGGCGAAAGTCGGTCGCGACCTGATCGTTGCGCGAGCGGGCCGTGTGCAGGCGGCCGGCGGGGGTGCCGGCGATCTCCTTCAGGCGGCTTTCGATGTTCATGTGCACGTCTTCGAGCGAGCGCTTGAACTCGAAAGTACCGGCGGCGATCTCGGCGGCGACGGCGTCGAGGCCAGCGCTGATCGCATCAGCGTCGGATTTCGTTATGATGCCGGCGTCGGCCAACATGGCCGCATGGGCCTTGGAGCCGCGGATATCTTGCGGGGCCAGTGCCTTGTCGAACCCGATGGAGGCATTTATCTCCTCCATGATCTCGGCCGGGGACATGGCGAACCGGCCGCCCCACATCTTGTTGGATTCGCTCGACACTTTGGGCTCCTTGAGCCTGATCGCTGAAAAGGTTGGTTAAATGACGGACAACAACAGCCGCGGACCGGCGGCCTCGCGGTTCGGCTTGATCGGCACGGCGCTGGCGGCGGCGGCCATCGGGTTTGCGGCGGTATACGTCACGCGGGGCGGGCCTGACAACGATAAGGTCAGGCCAGGGGCCGTCTCAGCGCCTGCGGCCGAGGCAACGGTGGAGACGAAAGACACGGCCGGTGGCGGCGATCTCGTTGCGTTCGTGCGCAAGAACCCGCCCGTCGATGTGGCGGAGATTTCGTTCGAGGACGAGACGGGGGCGAAGAGGTCGCTGGCCGATTTCAAGGGCAAGGTGATCCTGTTGAACCTGTGGGCGACGTGGTGCGTGCCGTGCCGGCATGAGATGCCATCGCTCGACCGGCTGCAGAAGGATCATGGGATCGGATCAGTTCGAGGTCGTGGCGCTGAGCCTCGACCGCGCCGGACGGGATGCGGCGCGGAAGTTTTTTGATGAGATCAAGGTGCAGAACCTCAAGCTCTACATCGATCAGACGATGAAGGCCGGCAACGGTCTGCGCGCGGTCGGCATGCCGACGACGATCCTGATCGGCAAGGACGGGAAGGAGCTCGGGCGGCTACCGGGACCTGCCGAGTGGGACAGCGAGGCGGCGAAGAAGCTGGTGGCGGAGGCGCTCAAGTAATCGGGCATAGAAAAACGTCTTCGACCGAGTGATCGAAGACGTTCGAGGTGCGCGATTGGGATGTCGAGAGTGATTACTTCTTTTTCTGTGTAAGGGCCGATGCGGCAGCGGATTTAGCGGCCTTCGATGCCGTCTTGCTGGTCAGGATCTTGGAGGCGGAGGAGGCGACCTTGCTGCTCGTCTTTCCGGTCGAGCTGCGCTGCGTCATGACGGAGGCTGCGACGGCTTTCTGGGCCTTCGATGGCGGATTTGCTTTTCGACACCTTAGCGGCAGATGAGCATCAGCAACGATTTCAGCAGTGGTAGGCTTGACGGAGCTAACCGCTCTTTGCTCGCCGAAAATAGGCGCATGCACTTCGTTACTCAGTTGGCTTGAACGGCCTGGGCGACGAATTCGGAACGGCTGACGCCGGAGACTTTCGCAACGCGATCGACGCTTGCCACGAGGTCTTCGTCGAGCATCAGATTAAAGCGCGCTTTTCGGCGACTTTCGATCAGCGGCACGGCGAGAAGAAAGCGCCAGCTGCGATCTCCGTCGCGACGTCCTTGTCGCGCAGCAATCGGCAATCGTCCGTGTCTGTGGAACGGATGCACCTTCGACGAAGAGTGAGAGTGCTTCCTGTGCATTCGTCAGCAGGTCGGACTTCTTCGTCGGCAGCGGAGAAGCAACCGGGGGCGTCCGGAAAAGTGATGCCAAAGGCGCTGTCATTGTCCTTGTGAACCAGTCCGTAGAAGATTTTCATGTCGAGCCTCACAGCCATCCGGCGGTCTTGGCGATTTGGCGTGCTGTGCCGAGCGGCAAGTCTTTCTTGGGATGTGGAACGACGATCAACTGGCCGGTCACCGGGTGCTTGAGCTTGTGATGCGACCCAGTGGCACCAGCCTCGACCCACCCTTCGCTGCGCAGTCGCGCAAGGATTTTGCGGCTGTTGCGCTCGACCTGCATCTCGGGCCTGTAGTGTGTATTGAGGCACACACTCTAATTGGTCCCAACGCAATTGTAAAGACATAGAAAAACGTCTTCGACCGAGTGATCGAAGACGTTCGAGGTGCGCGATTGGGATGCGGAGAGTGATTACTTCTTTTTCTGTGTGAGGGCCGATGCGGCAGCGGATTTAGCGGCCTTCGATGCCGTCTTGCTGGTCAGAATCTTAGAGGCCGAGGAGGCGACCTTGCTGCTCGTCCTTTCGGTGGACCCGCGCTGCGTGAGGGCCGAGGCTGCGACCGTTCTTTCAGCCTTCGTGGACGATTTGCTGTTCAGGACTTTTGCGGCCGATGAGGCCACTTTCTTACTCGTGCTCGCACTCTTTGCCATGGGGAACCCCCGTTTTCGGTTTGCGGCGGCCCCGCACGGGCCGTCCGGATCGCGATTTGATCCGGCCGAAGATTGAGGGGATTCGCCGCCCGCGTGAATGGCAGGAATGGGCCAATCGGTATTCCGGTGGTCGATGTTGGCAGCTTTCCCCATGCTGCCGCTTGTCTGGGTCCCGGCCTTTGCCGGGATGACGGGGGAAGGCGGTGTGGCGTTGACAGGTGGGGGGTGGGGCGGCACAAGGCGGCCAGTTCCCTCAACACACCACAGTCCAAGGACGTCCCGACATGGCGCACGCAGACCTGCAAAAGACGATCGAAGCCGCGTGGGAGGCCCGCGACGGGATCAATAGCGGCACCAAGGGCGACGTGCGCGATGCCGTTGATGCGGCGCTTGAGCTGCTCGACAGGGGTGAGGCGCGGGTGGCCGAGAAGGGCGACGGCGGCTGGATTGTGAACCAGTGGCTCAAGAAGGCCGTGCTGTTGTCGTTCCGGTTGAACGACATGGGGCTGATCTCCGGCGGACCGGCGGGATCGTTCTACTGGGACAAGGTGGCGCCGAAGTTCGAGGGTTGGACGGCGGACGATTTCAAGAGGGGCGGATTCCGCGTGCTGCCCGGCGCCTACGTGCGCAAGTCGGCCTATATCGCACCGGGTGCGGTGCTGCTGCCGTCGTTCGTCAATCTCGGCGCCTATGTGGGGTCTGGCACGATGGTGGACACGTGGGCGACAGTCGGCTCGTGCGCGCAGATCGGCAAGAACTGCCACATTTCGGGCGGTGCCGGAATTGGAGGCGTGCTGGAGCCGCTGCAGGCCGGCCCTGTCATCATCGAGGACAACTGCTTCATTGGCGCGCGTGCGGAAGTAGCCGAGGGCGTGCAGGTGGGCGAAGGGTCGGTGCTGTCGATGGGCGTATACCTCGGCGCGTCAACGACGATCATCGACCGGGCAACGGGCGAGCGGATGTTCGGCAAGGTGCCGCCATATTCGGTCGTGGTGTCGGGTACGATGCCGGGCAAGCCGCTGCCGAACGGGGAACCGGGGCCGAACCTCTATTGCGCGGTGATCGTGAAGCGGGTCGACGAAAAGACGCGTTCGAAGACCAGTATCAATGATCTGTTGAGAGATTGAGGACAAACAATCAGACAGACGCCCCAAGAAGGCACGCTGCCTCCTGGGGACCTGATTGCGATCTTCCGGGGGTCCATCCGTGGGACTTTTGAAAACTTTCATCGAGACGTTCGCGACGACAGGCGTGGCGGCACCGTCTGAGTCATGACGATCCGGGGCCCGTGACGCCGTCGTTGGCTGCGGCGGAAGCCGCTATGCAAGAGGCCATCCGGCGACATCAGGCGCGTGCGCCATCCGCCGACACGGAGCGGCGGATGACGGATTTGCCGGACCGGCGCAAGGTCCGCGAGGCTGTTGCTGTGGAGCGGCGCGGAGCCGCACCGGACCGGCGGAGCAAAGGACCAGCATTCGGCCGGCGAACGCGAGATTGAGCGGCGCCGCCGTTTTCCGTCTGTGATCTGCAACTTTCATCTGGCATTGAATGGAAGCGGGAAGCTTCCCCTGTTGGGGCTTAGCCGATAGGTTCGGCCGCCCTTATTGTTTTTCGCAGCGGCCGATATCCATGACTCTCAATGTGACCGATCCCGTCGATCTTGCGCGGGCGCTGATCCAGTGCCGCAGCGTGACGCCCGACGAGGGCGGGGCGCTGACGCTGCTGCAGTCGGTGCTGGAACCGCTGGGATTCGTCTGCGATCGGGTGGTCTTCCATGAGCCTGGTACGCCCGATATCGACAATCTCTATGCGCGGCGCGGGACGGCGCGGCCGAACCTGTGTTTTGCCGGGCATACGGACGTGGTGCCGCCGGGGGATCTCGGTGCCTGGACCAGCGATCCGTTCGGGGCGACGATCCGGGACGGGGTTCTCTACGGTCGCGGCGCGGTGGACATGAAGGGCGCCATCGCGTGTTTCATCGCGGCAGCGGCTCGGCGGATCACGGCCGGCGAGGACGTGGGATCGCTTTCGCTTCTGATTACCGGTGATGAGGAGGGGCCGTCGATCAACGGCACCGTGAAAGTGCTGCGCTGGCTGGAGGACCGTGGCGAGGCGCTCGATGCAGCGATCGTGGGCGAGCCGTCGAACCCCGAAGCGCTGGGTGACGAGATCAAGATCGGGCGGCGCGGATCGGTGACGGGCGAACTCGTGGTGCATGGTGTGCAGGGACATGCGGCGTACCCGCAGCGCGCCGACAACCCGGTGCCGAAGCTCGCGCAGTTCATCACGCGGTTGACGGGCACCAGGATCGACGAGGGGACGCGGCACTTCGAGCCGTCGAACTGTCAGGTGACGGTCGTGTCGGTGCCGAACACGGCGTCGAATGTGATCCCGTCGTTCGCGAAGGCAACGTTCAACATCCGCTATAATGACATCTGGCGGCGGTCGACGATCGAGGAGTGGGTGCGGCTGCAGTGTGATGCGGCGGCACTGGCGACGGGCGCGAAGTATGATGTGTCGTTCGCGGGGACGGGAGATGTGTTTCTCACGCGAAGAAGGGGCGCTCGTGGACACGCTACGCGGGGCGGTGCATGAGGTGACCGGCCGAATCCCGAAGCTGTCGACATCGGGCGGAACCTCGGACGCGCGATTCATCAAGGATTACTGCCCTGTCGTAGAGTTCGGGCTCGTTAATCGAACGATCCATCAGGTGGATGAAAGGGTGGCGCTTCAAGATCTGGAAATGCTGACACAGATCTACGAGCGCTTCATTCAAAGCTTCGCAAGAGGCTAGGGGCTCATTCCGAATGCGGCGAGCATCGCTTCGGCTATCCGCTCGTAATACCCGACGATGCTGCCGTTGAATGAGGTGAGCGTCGTGAGCAGACCGATGAAAATGATGGCTGACATGAGCCCGTATTCAATTGCCGTTGCACCGGACTCGTCGACCAGAAAGTTTTTGAGCGTTTTCATCGCGACGTTCCGAGCTCCGATTTGGCACTTCCCGGCTTGACTGCCGACACTTTCTTGACTGCGATTAGGATGACAGCTGCGCATTAAAGTGGCGTGAAGCGATCCTCCGAAAGGGGAGGGTATAATTTTACGAAAAGCCAACTCTAAACCCGCGCAAATCCTCCTATAAAACGGCGTTTACCCGAATGTTCTGCAAAAACAAAACCCACCGGCTCGGAGCCGGTGGGTTCTGTCTTCGCAAACCGTCTGAAGACGGTGGGCCGATTACGAGGCGTGGCAGCCGTGAGCGTGAGCCGATGCTGGTGAAGAGGCCGGACAGCCCGTCTTCCATGGTGCCGAGAGCGCCGATGAGGGCAACGCCGACGAGAGCAGCGATGAGGCCGTATTCGATTGCCGTAGCGCCCGACTCGTCCTTCAGGAAGCGAGAAAAGATGGTCATGTTGGTAGTCTCCCAATCCACTGTGAAAAGTTCAATCTAGTTCATTGCTGGGGTTCGGCCCGGTGCGTCTGAACTGAAGCTAATCTACAGGGGCAGATGTTAAACTCAGGTAAAAGCCCAGCGGGTGCTTATCAATACTTCTTTCAAGCCCGTAAATCTTCAGTCAATAATTCGCTTTAAACTAGATTTACTGAAGACTATTGCAGTATTCGTCTAGATAATATTGTGTAAACATGGATTTCTACTTTTGATTTTGGTCGTGGCCGTGGCTAATAAATTGTTTTTCCTCGGCTTCGAGCTTCCAAGACTGGCGGCGGATAAGGTCATCGGCAGTCAAAACTTCGCCGCTGAGCCAGCGCGGGGCACCGCTGGGGCGATTCCACCAGCACTGTGTTTGGCGAAAACTCATCGGCGATATGCCGGCGCGGAGACTTTCGAAGGCTGATCGGCATCCTTTTGCCAACTCTGGCCAGAACGGTCGGCCTAGTTCAGCGCGCGAGCTCATCAAAGCGACCGACGGTGGGACAGCCGTTTGCACTTCTTTCATCATTTGCTGACCTAATCAGCGTGATGTTTTCGAGAGCGAAGTGAAGGGGGCACGCGATGCAGCGTAAAAGACTTGGCCGGGCGGTTATTCTGTCGCTCGTGACGCTGCCAATCATGACGTTCAGCGGCGCCATAGTGCCAGTATGGGCGGCGGACGACCTTGTTGTGCGCTACGACCAATCGCAATTGCTCCGGATGCCGCGTGCCGTCTCCGAGATCATCATCGGCAACCCCTCGATCGCCGACGTGACGGTTCAATCGGGAAATATGCTTGTCATCACCGGCAAAACATTCGGTATCACCAACATCATTGCGCTCGATGCCGAGAAGAACGTCATCCAGGATCAGCGCGTGGTCGTGGAGCGGGATGAGCGCGGAATCGTCAATGTGAGCCGCGCAGGTCAACGGCAATCGTTCAGTTGCACGCCCACCTGTGCGCCGACCATTACCATCGGTGACGAGTCGACGTACTTCAATCAGGTCGTTCAGAGTTCGACGACCAAAACGAAGTTTTCCGAATCTGGCTCTGATGGCGGCGGCGGCGGCGGCGGACAGGGCGGTCAGTAGCCAACTGGACGCGGTCGGGACCGGTTGAATTCGTCTCAGTCATAATGCGAGAAGAGCCTCCCCGCGGGGGCTCTTTTCGTTTTGCGCCCTTGAGAGCTTTAACAAGTTCTTACCGGGGACCAGACAAATTTCGGCAAATTTGCATAAATCTCGCAAGGCTGGTTTGGCCCAATTTTTATCTGCCTTTGCTCTACTGCGTGTCTGATCGCCGCCCATGCCTATGGACGCCAGTGCGATCAAAGCGACAGCAGTGAGGACGTCATGGTGTTGCCGGGTGATGAGAGAGTGATTTTGCAGCGCGCTCGAGACTTCGCGCGCCGCTTTCGCGCCAATGCGCAAGGCGTGACGGCGATCGAGTTTGGTTTCGTCGCCTTACCCTTCATGTTGTTCGTGTTCGGTATCATGGCTGCGGGGTTGCAGTTTTTTACGGTCAACGCGCTCGACAATGCCGTCGAAACGGCGGCGCGCAAGATTTCGCACGGGCGAGGCGCAGCGGGCAGGCTTGACCATGCAGAATTTCAAGGAGCTCGTTTGTAGTTCTGGTGGATATTACATCGAGGATAATTGCAGCAATATCTATGTGCACGTTCAAAGCGCCACGAACTGGGCGGACATTACGCCAACGGACTGCGCGGAAAGCGGAGAAATGACGCCGCAGTCGAACATGACGGCAGCTCTTGCCGATTCTTCAGGTGGGTCCGAGCAAGTGGTGCTCGTCACGGTCTGCTACGACTGGCAGTTGCCGATCACGTTTCCCTACCTGCGTTACATGATGATGCGGCCGGCGGATGGCGTGCCGCTGGTGAGTGGAGGTTCACTCATCCAATCGGTCGCGACGTTCCGCACCGAACCGTACGAATGATTTGAGACAACCGTGTTGCCGAATTAGCTTTGTCCGAGGACCACCATGTTCGACTGCACCACGTTATTGCGAAGGACGTTCACTCGCCCCCGCTCTTTTGCGCGCGATACGAGCGGGATTGCCGCCGTCGAGTTTGGCCTCATCGCTCCGGTGTTGCTGATCATGCTTGTTGGTGTGGTGGAGATCACTCGTGCGGTGTCCATTGACCGGCGGTTCGGTCAGGTCACGGCTTTGGTTGCCGACCTGATTTCTCGCGAGGAAGTCTTGAAGAGAGAAGATCTCGACGGGGTCAACGCCTCCGGTAAACGGACCGGCATTTACGGCATTGTTGAGCACGTCATGGGTGTGTGGGGTGTCAGCACACTCAAGCTGCATGTCTATCCAGTGCGCGCGTCTAGTGACGATCGCAATGATATCTATGTGTATGCCGACACAACGAACAGGCCTTCGTTCGGCTCAGCAGCAGGTTCGCCCAAGAACGTGTGCGATCCCTATACCGGACTTACGACGGATCTTCTGGAGACCCGGGGAACCGCGATTATCGTGGAGGGCGAGTACGGTTACACGCCGCTGATCGCGCAAGGCATTCTCACGCCGAGCACGTGGCAAGATCGTGCTGTTCTGGCTCCCCGATCAGGATGCGTCAGTTTCGAAGCCGAAACGACGCTGCCGCAGCCAGATTGCGAACCCACACCGTCCTGCGAATAATTGAACTTTGTATAATACGAATGTGACATCGGCCGGACACAATGTCCGGCCGATTTTGTATTGTTGTATGAAGTGGGTGCCGGTAAATCGGTGGGCATATATTTCACGACCAGCGTTCATCGTCGGCACTGCCTGTCACGTTTTCTCATTCGATTTCAGGGTGAAGATTATATTCATGGGACGTCGTTCGTCGCATACGGCAGAGGAACTGCGTGAGCTGATCCTCGAAGCATCCACCGCGCTTATCAGCGAGGGTGGGCTTTGCTGTTTATCGGCGCGAGAAGTCGCGCGGCGCATTGGGTATTCGCCGGGCACGCTTTACAACGTGTTCGAGAATCTCGATGACCTTATCCTCACGATCGAAGGACGGTTGATCGACGGGCTCGCGGCAGAACTCGATCAGGTCTTGTCGATCGGATCGCCCAAGGAAAAGGCGCTGGCTTTGGGCCGCGTGTACATCAAGTACACCAGCGAAAAGCCGAAGCTCTGGAATTTGCTGTTCGAGCATCATCTGCCGGCGGGCCGCGAGGTGCCGGCGTGGTATCAGCAGAAGATCGATGGGATCATGGCGCGCGTTGAAGCTGCGATCGCGCCGATGATGCCGAACAGCAAGCCGGAGCTCGTCAAGCGAACGGCTCAGGTTCTGTGGGCGGGGGTGCATGGCATCACGTCGCTCGCGACGGCCGATAAGCTTTCGATCGCCAAATGTGAGGGCGCTGGGCCGCTCGTCGACAACCTGATTATCACCTATCTTGCCGGCTTGAAGCAGGTGGCCTGTTGAGACTGCCTGCGGCAAGGTGCTCGGATCAGGTTGCTCACAAGGCAGAGGTAAATCAAGCCGCAGCTCGGCCGCCCTCGGTTGCGAGCCACGCGCCGCAACAGGCTTTTGCCAGTTCGCGCACGCGCAGAATGTAGCTCTGGCGCTCGGTCACGGATATGACGCCGCGGGCATCGAGCAAATTGAAGACGTGGCTCGCCTTGATGCACTGGTCATATGCGGGCAGCGCAAGCAGGTGACCGTCATCGCCGCGGCCTTTTTCAAGCAGCGACTGGCATTCGGATTCTGCGTCCTTGAAATGCTGCAGCAGCATGGCGGCATCGGCGTGTTCAAAGTTATAGCGGGAGTATTCGCGCTCGGCCTGGAGGAAGACATCGCCGTATGAGAGTTTGCGGTCGCCAGTTTGGCCGTTGAAGTTCAAGTCGTACACACGATCGACGCCCTGGACGTACATGGCCAGGCGCTCGAGGCCATATGTGATCTCGCCCGCGACTGGGGAGCAATCATAGCCGCCGACCTGCTGGAAATATGTGAACTGCGTCACCTCCATGCCGTTGCACCAGACCTCCCAGCCGAGACCCCAAGCGCCGAGCGTGGGGCTTTCCCAGTCGTCTTCGACGAAGCGGATGTCGTTGACCTTGGTGTCGATGCCGATGGCGTCGAGGCTTTGCAGGTAGAGATCGAGGATGTTCTCCGGCGATGGCTTCATGATCACCTGGAACTGATAATAGTGCTGAAGGCGATTTGGGTTCTCACCGTAGCGGCCATCTTTCGGCCGGCGCGAGGGCTGGACGTAGCAGGCGCGCCAGGGGCGCGGGCCGAGCGCACGTAGCGTCGTGGCGGGGTGGAATGTTCCGGCGCCGACCTCCATGTCATAGGGCTGGAGCACAACGCAGCCCTGCTGGCCCCAGAACTGCTGCAGCGTCAGGATGAGATCCTGGAAGGCTTCGCGGGGGCGCAGAGCGGGGCCGGATTTCGTCGACATATCAATTGCTCATGGATGCGGTTCAGCCGTTTTGAGGGCAATATACGTATTTCGGCCACGCCGTCACGCGATATGGCGACCGGCGGCCGTGATGCAGAATGAGAGAGCACCGACGTGGATATTCTTGCCTGGATGTGGTGGGCGGTTGCGAGCGTTCTGGCGGTCGCGTGGTCGCTGCTGTGGTTTCTGCTCGGTGGCTGGGTTTCGACGATTGCTCAGATCGCGGTGCTCGTGGGCATCATCTTTTTCTACAAATACGGATGGCAGCGGGCACCGGCGGAAATCGCCGCTCGTGTGTCGACGTTCGGACGCTTCGTTTGGAACTGGGCACGGCAGCGCGAAACGGGGCCGGCCAGCGGGTCTCGCGTCGAGGTGCGTGAAGTGGTGCGAACGGTGCGCGTGAAGGAGGCCGGCGACATCAATGTGTCGTCGCTGTTGAACGTGCTCGTGTTTCTCGGGATCGGTTTGTTGGCTCTATGATGGCACTTGGCGACTCCGCTGACGCGGAGCCGGCCGCCAAGTGCGTATTGTGACTGCGCTTGGCTATTCCGCTGACGCGGAGCCGGCCGCCAAGTGCGTACTGCAATTGGCGACTCCGCTGATGCGGAGCCGGCGGCCAAGTGCGTATTTGTGACTGCACTTGGCTATTCCGCTGATGCGGAGCCGGCGGCCAAGTGATGGTCATCAGGTTTTAGGGCGGTAGACGCCGGTGGTGGCGTCCCATTCAAGCTTGCCGAGGTCGCGGGCAGAGTCGCTGGCGGTGGCCTGAGCGTGACTGTCGCCTGCCTGTATCGGGTCGGGCGGGGCAGCGCCAATCATGGACGCAATGGCACGTGCAGCGGCGAAAAAGCCGGCGGCGGCGGCAAGAGCAAAGAAGACGGGGGGCATGTTGAAGCCTCCTTCCAGCGACTGCTGGTTCGTCACAGACCATAGCGCGCCCAGAGGGCCCTTGTCTCCAGGGTGGAGAGAAGTTCATCCGTGAGTGTGGCGTTGCCGCCGGTGAGCGATGCGAGGCCGTCGAGTGATGGCGTGCGGCGCAGACGCGAGAGGAGACCCGGCCGCTCGATGGGGACGACCTTCAGTTTCACATCGTCGCCGTAGAGTTCGCGCATGCGTGAGCGGATGTCGGAGATGCCGTCGATGAGGCCGAATTCGAGGGCCTGCTTGCCGCTCCAGAACGCGCCGGAAAAGAGTTCGGCGTCGGGGCCTTTCAGCTTGCCGGCGCGGCGCTCCTTCACCGCCCCGATGAAGACGTCGTGCGCGTCACGCTGCAGGGCGGAGAGGCGCTCGATGTCCTCGGGTTTTTCGGGAAGGAAAGGATCGAGGATCGCCTTCGACCGGCCGGCCGTATAGACGCGGCGTTGGATGCCGAGCTTGTCGATGGCTTCAACGAAGCCGAAGCCGGATGAGATGACGCCGATGGAGCCGACGATGGATGAGGGTTCGGCGTAAATTTCGTCGCCTCCGATGGCGAGATAGTAGCCGCCCGAGGCTGCGACATCCTCCAGGAACACGTGGACTTTTTTCTCGAATTCATCGGCGAGCGCGCGGATGCGCTTGAGGATCAGGCTCGATTGCACGGCGGATCCGCCGGGGGAGTTGATGATCAGCGCCACCGCGGGTGTTTTCGACATCTCGAACGCTTTTTGCAGTGGTTCGGCAAGCGTGGCGATCGACAGGCCTGGGCGCAGCGGCGTGGCCATGCCGATGGCGCCGCTGAGGCGCAGGACGGGAACGACGGGCGTGCGCGTGAAAGGCCACATGCTGCTGAGTGATCCTTAAGTTCGAGATGACGTGAGTGGGGCACCCTGACGGAGAATCCGGCCGACATATGGCGTGAAGCCGCCGCCCATTTCATGAAGTACGACGGGCGGGCGTAATTCGAGCGGTGCGCGGCTGCCTTTGATGCCTGACACGAGGACGCGCCCCGCCGGCTTATCCGCATACGGGTGAATGGGTGTCACGGCTATTGCGCCGAAACGGTCCTGGAGGGCGGCGAGGAGGGCCGGAAGGGCATCCGCTTTGTGTATGAGGGTCACGCGGCCGCCCGGACGGGTCATTCTGGCGGTAAAGCGGACCCAGCCATCGAGGGCGGAGGCGGGCATGGCGTGCGAGACGCGTTTCAGGGGGTCGCGGGCCGGGGTGCCGCCGGAGTCGTCATGGTAGGGAGGATTGGCAAGGACGTGATCGAAACTTTCCGCCGGCAGAGACGGCGCCTCGGGTTTTTGGGCCGGGGAGGTTACATCACCGGGGATGATCGAGACGCGAGCCTGGAGACCATTGCGGTCAATGTTGCGGCGGGCGAGATCTATAAGGACGGGTTCGCGTTCGATGAGGGTGACGCGGGCATCAGGGCAGCGCACGGCGACGCAGAGGCCGACGGTGCCGACGCCGGAGCCGCAATCCAGGATCGTGGGTTCGGCGGGTCCATTTGTGACAGACGCTGCGAGAAGGACCGCGTCGATCCCAGCCCGATATCCAGACGAGGGTTGAAGGATATACAAGCGATCGCCGAGGAAAGCATCGTCGGTGACGGCGTCGCGAATTGTGGGGCCCCGGTCGATCGACACGGCCGGGTTGTCGACAGAGGTCACAATCCGGCCTCCTCTATGATCCAATGGCCGAGATCTGCATTAACGATCAATCGGCGGGCGGCGTCCCAATCGCGTTCATCGATCAGGACGCGACAGGGCAAAATGCCGAGCGAACCTTCAAGGACGCTCATGTTGCGGTCGAGAAACACAGGTTCTAAGCCGGCGCCGCGGAGGAGGGCATCGACGTAGCTGATCAGGACCGGATCGCTTATCCGCATCAGTTCCCGCATCGACTTTTTTCCCTCCAAAAAAGGCTGTCTTGTGCGGCAAAGTGCCGGAGAATATGCAGAGTGGAAGCCGGTATAGCAAACGCGGCAAAACTTGAGAGGATGAGCCTGTGGGTGTCGTTGTCCCCTTCGATGAGGCCAAGTCCGCGAACGAGAGCTTGGAGCCGCTGCTCCTGCTCGTCAACGAGGACATGGAGGCGATCAATCGCATCATCCTCGATAAAGCCGTTTCTGATGTCGATCTCATCCCGGAATTGGCTCACCATCTGATCGCGTCGGGCGGCAAGCGGCTGCGGCCCATGCTGGCGCTCGCTTCGGCCAAGATGTGCGGCTACACGGGCAACGGCCATATCCGCACGGCATCGGCGATCGAATTCATGCACACCGCCACGCTGCTGCACGACGATGTCGTGGATGAAAGCGATGCGCGGCGCGGGCGCAAGACCGCGCGGCTCATCTGGGGCAACCAGGCGAGTGTTCTGGTTGGGGACTTCCTGCTTGGACAGGCGTTCCGCATGCTGGTCGAAGTCGGCAACATGCAGGTGTTGAAGATCCTTTCGAACGCGGCCGCCGTGATTGCCGAAGGCGAAGTCATGCAGCTGGCGGCGGCAAAGAACACTTCGACGACCGAAGACGAGTATCTGGCGATCATCAACGCCAAGACGGCCGCATTGTTCCTGGCTGCGGCTGAAGTGGGGGCGGCGCTTGCAAAGCGTCCTGCGGAAGAGCAGGCGGCGATGCGGTCTTACGGCAAAAACCTGGGGCTGGCGTTTCAGCTTGTGGACGATGCGCTCGACTATTCGGGTGACAGCCGCAAGCTCGGCAAATCGATCGGCGATGATTTCCGCGAAGGCAAGATTACGCTGCCGCTCATCCTGTCGTTCCGGCGCGGCAACGAGACGGAGCGGGCCTTCTGGAACCGCACGATCGTTGAAGGTGAGATTCGTGATGACGACCTCGACCACGCGATCGGTCTTATGAAGAAGCACAAGGCGCTCGAAGCGACGATGGAGCGGGCGCGCGCCTATGGTGCAATTGCCCGCGACGCACTCGCAATCTTCCCCGAAAGTGCACACAAGTCTGCAATGGAAGAGGTGATCGCCTTCTCCGTTAATCGCGGGCATTGAGGCAGACGCCGCTGCCTCAGCCGATGACGGTGGGTACGATCCACCACGATGGGTGAGCTGCGATAAGCGACGCGGCGGCAGCGGTCGCCAATGCCTTATCGGGAAATACAGCGAAGCAGGTGGGGCCTGCGCCGGAGAGGTGGGCAATTTCCGCGCCGGAACACGTTTCGAATGCGGCCAAGACATCTTGAACCTGGGGGACAACCGCTGTCGCGGGGGCTTCGAGATCGTTACCCATCCGCTGCATGAGGGCCAGTAACTCGTCTCGATCCGGAATGGCGGGACGCGCTGTGGCAACTCCGTCGCCGGAGCCGGAGATCGGCGGGGCGCCAAGTGCGCGAAAGACGCGCGCTGTCTTGTCGGCGGGAACGGGTGCTCGCGGATTGACGAGCACGGCGTGAAGCTGCGGCAGAGGCGAGGCGAGATCGTGCAAGTGGTCGCCAGCTGCACTCATCCATACGGCCTGATCGGCGAAGCACACCGGAACATCGGCGCCGAGACGGCGGGCGATGCTCATCCAGTCCAAATCGGCGGTTGCTTGCAGATGGGCCTTGCGGATGGCGCGGAGTGCGGCTGCGGCATCTGCCGAACCGCCTCCGATGCCCGAGGCTACGGGCAGCTGTTTATCAAGTGTGACGTGGCCGATTTCTAAACCCGGAAGGTGTTCGGAGACAATCCGAAGAGCCGTTTCGACGAGGTTTGGTGCGCAGATGGCATCGGCGAAGGGGCCCACAACCGTGACGCCAGTTGCGGCGCTGGGGTCAAGGGTCACGATATCTGCAACATCGGCAAATGCGACGAGGCTCAGGAGTGCGTGATAGCCATCCGACCGGCGCCCGAGGATCGTGAGCGTGAGATTGATTTTCGCACGCGCCTTTTCCGTGACGGCCGGCATTACGGGGTCGTCGATGGCTTGTCGGCCGCCGCGGCGGTGTCTCCGGTCGCAACCTTTGGCGTGTTGTGCTCGATGACCACGAGGCCCTCTTCGAGCTTGCGGCGCGTTTTGAGAGCGTCTTCGGGCTCTGGCTTCAGCGACAGAGATTGTTCCCACTGGTATCTGGCTTCGCGTTCGCGACCGACTTTCCAAAGGGCGTCGCCGAGGTGGTCGTTCAGGACCGGATCATCGGGGCGAAGTTCGACGGCGCGTTCGAGGTAGCGTACGGCTTCCGCGAAGTTACCGCGCTTGTAGTGGGCCCAGCCGAGACTATCGACGATGTAGCCGTCGTCGGGCTTCACGGCCACCGCGCGTTCGATCAGCTTCATGCCTTGATCGAGATTGATGCCCTGGTCGACCCACGAATAACCGAGGTAGTTCAGGACGAGCGGCTGATCAGGATAGAGGTCGAGTGCCGTCTTGAGGTCGGCTTCGGCGGGCGGCCAGTTTTTCAGGCGCTCATAGGATGTGCCACGGGCGTAGAAGTATACCCAATGGCGACGATCGGGCTTCGGAATCATGCCGATGGCGCGATTGTAGATATCGACGGCGTCTGCATAGAGCTTGCGCGAACGCAGGATGTTGCCGAGCGCATCGAGAGCCTGCAGCCGTTCGCTCGCGTCGAGCGCGCCGGGCTGCTGAGCTGGCGCGCTCTGTGCCGCGACGTTCGCGTCACCAGCGGCATTGGCTTTGGCAAGAATCGCGTTCACGGTTTCCTGGCCCACGACGCCATCGGCGCGGATACCGTTTGCGGTCTGGAATTCGCGGACCGCGCGGCGCGTTGCGGCGCCAAAGCGGCCATCGGCCGGACCGCCGAGGGCAATGCCGAGACGATCGAGCGCGGCCTGGACTTCGCGGACCGCGTCGCCACTGGAGCCGAGACGGAGAACATCGTTCTTCAGATCGATTGCAGGGAAAGCGGGCGTGCTGGAGGCGGGCGCAGTGGTTGCGGCTGGGGCCGGCGCTGCCTTAGCGGCGTCGTCGAGATTCAAAAGGCGTTCGAGAACCGCGCGAGCTTCATCCGGCTTTTCGAGCGAATTGAGGTTAAACGCCTTACGAATTTCGATGGCCGGTTCAAGCGGTGAACCTTTCGGAATGCGATCGTAGGTCGTGATAGCTTCGACGTACTGGCGGTTTGCTTCAAAAGCGTTGGCGAGTGCGGCGAGCGCGAACGGATGCTGGGGCTCCAAATAGAGCGCCATCTGCAGATAGACGATGCCGACGCCAACGGCGCCTTCGCCGATCAGAGATTCCCCGAGGCCATAGAAGACTTCGGCGAGACCTTCTGACGGGGTGGATACGAGCAGCGAGATTTTCGGGTTGGGCTCTTGCAGTTCACGCGACAAGGCGCGGGCCAACGTGTGGCCTTCACCCTGCGACTTCTCGATGTGCTGCTTCAGGACAGACTGAGCGCCCTTGATATTGCCGGCGTGGGCGAGGCTGCGCGCGTACGCCAACGCGGTGCGCAGGGTGCGACCGTCCTGCTTGAAGATCTTGTCGAAGGTCTGATGGGCTTCGCTGCTGCGGCCGGCGACATCGGCAATAAGGGCTCGGTGGTAGCGAAGATAAAACTGGGCCCATTCGGCCTGACGCGGCACGACGAGGAGATCGAGGGCCTCGGATGGCTTCTTCTCGGCCAGCAGGATCCATGCGGTGGCGAGTGAACTTGTCAGTTCGCCGATGGGACCGGAGGCGGACGCGCGGAAGTTCTTTTCGGCCGCCGACCAATCGCCGTTGCGGAAAGCACCGAGCCCCAGAAACATCTGGGCCATGCGGTGGTCGGGTTCCATCTTGACGAGGCTTTGGGACAGCCGCATCGCACGATCCCAGGCGCCTTGCGAGGCTTCAGCCAGCAACGCCTGCTCATAGAGCATGTCGCTGGAAGGATCGAAGACGAGGGCGTTCGAGTAAAAGCGGGCGGCGTTGTCGGTATCGTTCTCGGAGCGGGCGAACCGGCCAGCCAGATAGCTGCCAGACAACGTCTGGGAAAGATCTGCCGCTGGATCGTCCGTCTCCGCCATAACGGCCGGCGGGCCCGCCGTCAGCAGCGCGGCGAGGATGACGCCGCGAAGCGAGGTGTGGGCGAGGAAGCGGGCCGAACGTGAGCGCATGGACGCATTTTCCTTTTGCCGCGGGATCTTGCGCCGGATGTGCGCACGACTGCGAGGCTAATTCTAGCAAAGTCTGCGGCAGCTTGGCGACAGACGTGAAGAAGATAAGTGGAGTTTTTACCCTGTCTGATCAAAGGGCGTCGAAAAGGCTCAACGTAGAATGCAGTCTCGGGTAGTCTCGCCGTGGCTGACGTTCGATGAAACGGCGGCCCTGGTATCATTTCCATATTGGAGCAACCTCATGCTTCGCGCCCTGCCAGCTTTGATGGTTGCTCCTATGCGAGGGCCGATCATCGCACTTATTGGCGCGATGGCTTCGGCCCTTGCTGGTCCGGCGAATGCGCTGGAACTTCGCGAAGAACCGATGTCGACCGCCGGTGAGCGGACGATCGCGCAGGAAGAGCCTGCGGCCGGTGAGAGCGTGGGCGAACCTTCCGCGGAAGACGCGCCTGTCGAGGGTGAGCCGTCGGCCGGTGAAGAGCCGGTCGTGCCGCCCGATGATCAACCTGCTGACGACGCTGGCATGACCGCGCCCGACGCGCCGAAAGAGTAGCGGTCCGGCGTGGAGTATTTCTGCGCTGGTGATATCTCTGATCACATCCCGGCGTAATTGGGGCGGCAGCCACCTTCATAGTTGGTTTTGAAGGTGGCGCGCCGATCACATCTGGAGATGGCTGGTTACATTCCGGCATAGTTGGGGCCGCCGCCACCTTCACCTTTTGATTTGAAGGTGGCGTGCTGCCGGGGATCTGCGCGGCTCTGGTCACATCCCCGCATAATTGGGGCCGCCGCCACCTTCGGGGCAAACCCAGGTGATATTCAGGCTCGGGTCTTTGATGTCGCAGGTTTTGCAATGGACGCAGTTCTGCGCGTTGATCTGGAACCGCGGCGTGCCTTTGTCGTCGCGGACCACTTCATAGACGCCGGCGGGGCAATAGCGCTGGGCGGGTTCGGCCCACGTGGGCAGATTGACGGCGATGGGTATTGAAGGGTCGGTGAGCTTGAGGTGGACCGGCTGGTCTTCCTCATGGTTGGTTGCCGAGAACGAGACGCTCGTCAATTTGTCGAACGTCAGGACGCCGTCCGGCTTGGGATAGGCGATGGGTTCGTAGTCGGCGGCGCGGCTTGATCGAGGCGGCGTCGGACTTGCCGTGGCCCCAGGTGCCAAAGGGCGACCAGCCGCCGAGCAGCGTGCGCAGCCACATGTCGATGCCGCCGAGCGGAATGCCGAGAGCCGTGCCGAAGCGCGACCACATGGGCTTTGAATTGCGCACGCGCTTCAGGTCGTCGCCGATGGCACCGTCGCGGACGGCGGTCTCGTAGCTCTTCAGCTCGTCGTGGGCGCGATCGGCGCCGAGGGCTTCGAATGCGGCTTCGGCGGCCTCGATGCCCGAAAGCATGGCGTTGTGGCTGCCCTTGATGCGGGGCACGTTGACCATGCCGGCGGAGCAGCCGAGCAGCACGCCGCCGGGGAAGGCGAGCTTGGGCAGCGACTGCCAGCCGCCTTCGGTGATGGCGCGGGCGCCATAAGCGATGCGCTTGCCGCCTTCGAAGGTTTCGCGAATGGCGGGATGGGTCTTGAAGCGCTGGAATTCGTCGTAAGGCGAGAGGTAGGGGTTTTCGTAATTCAGGTGCACGACGAACCCGACCGAGACGAGGTTTTCGCCGTAGTGATAGACGAAGGATCCGCCGCCGGTGCGGTTGCCGAGCGGCCAGCCGAACGAATGCTGGACGAGGCCGGGATGATGCTTGCCGGGGGCGACTTCCCAAAGTTCCTTGAGGCCGATGCCGTACTTCTGCGGTTCGGCGTTCGCGTCGAGACCGAACTTGGCGATGATCAGCTTCGCCAGTGATCCGCGGACGCCTTCGGCGATAAAGGTATATTTGCCGCGCAGTTCCATGCCGCGCACGAAGCTGTCCTTGGGCTGGCCGTCGCGGCCGACGCCCATGTCGCCCGTGGCGACGCCGACGACGGCGCCTTTGTCGTCGTAGAGCACTTCGGCGGCAGCGAACCCCGGATAGATTTCGACGCCGAGTTCAGCAGCCTGCTCACCCAGCCAACGGGTGACGGCGCCGAGCGAGACGATGTAGTTGCCGTGATTGTTCATCAGCGGCGGCATCAGGATCGCCGGGCAGGCTGATATCGCCCTGTGGGCCCAAAACGAGGAAGCGGTCTTCGGTCACTTCCGTTTCGACCGGCGCGCCCTTCTCTTTCCAATCTGGGATGAGGCGGTTGAGGCCCACAGGATCGATGACGGCGCCAGAGAGAATGTGCGCGCCGACCTCCGAGCCTTTCTCGAGAACGACGACCGAAATCTCACGCCCCGATTCTGCGGCAAGCTGCTTCAAGCGGATGGCAGCCGAAAGACCGGCCGGGCCGGCACCGACGATGACGACGTCGAATTCCATGGCCTCGCGTGGCGGCAACTCGAATGCTTCAACGTCCATCTCGAAGAGGTCCTTCGGTTCCGGTGGTGTGGGGGAATGGCAGGCGTTCCCGATTAGGTTGTGCGCCCGGCAGCGTCAAGCAACGCGGGCGTTCCGTCACAGGAAACGCGGCGGCTGCCGCGGTGGACCTGCCACGGCGTGCTGGGCAGTAGGGCCGGTCGCGCCGGTGGACTTGGCGCCCGTGGCGGATATGGTGCGGTCATGACCGATGCGAACCGCGAATTGCTGGCTGCCATGCTGGAGTGGACCTTGGCCATGGGCGCGGACGCCGCTGTGGCCGAGGAGGCGACGGACTGGCTCGCGGAGGGCCGCGGTCCGCCTGGGTCCAGCTCTGCCTTCGCGGGAGACGAGCCGGCAGCCGTCACCGCCGCTGCCCGATCAACGCTTTTGCAACCGCAGCGTTCCGAACGGCCGGGATCGGCACCGGCGGCAGGTCGACCGGCTCCGGCGATGGCTGCGCCTGCTCGGAAGTTTGCGCCCGCAGCTCCGGATGTGGCTGTTGGTGCGGCGCGGGCGGCGGCGCGGAACGCCGCAAGTCTCGATGGTTTGCACAAGGCGCTGGCGACCTTCGACGGGTGTGGGCTGAAGGCGACGGCGAAGAACCTGTGCTTCTACCGCGGGGCGGCTCATGCTCCGGTGATGATCATCGGTGAGGCGCCGGGGCGGGATGAGGACATCGAAGGTCGTCCGTTCGTCGGGCGCGCGGGACAACTGCTCGATCGGATGATTGCCGCGGCCGGCTGGACGGAAGCCGATGTCCACATCACGAACATCGTTTACTGGCGCCCGCCCGGCAATCGCCCGCCGACGCCACAGGAGGCTGAGGTCTGCCGTCCATTCCTGGAGCGGCAAATCGAACTCGTGGCGCCGCGTGTGCTGTTGCTGATGGGTGGTACGGCCTCGAAGCAAATTTTGCGGACTGATGAAGGGATCCTGAAAATCCGCGGGCGCTGGCAGACGCTCGAATTTGGAAATTTGAAAGTACCGGTGATCGCGACGCTGCATCCAGCGTACCTGCTCCGCACGCCGATCGCCAAGCGGCAGGCCTGGCGCGATATATTGAGTGTGAACGAGGCGCTGAAGCCGCAGAAAACCTGACGCAGGGCGCTTGGTGAACAGTTCGTTTTGCGGCGCAATCCGCCATTAAATTAGGTCGAATTGAGCGTAAGTTTTAGCGCACGACTTAAACGCGCCTGAATTCCGCAATGCTAGCTTCCGTATCGATTGCCCGAGACTTTCGGCAACTTTGGGCAGCAGCAGCGGAGTGACCAACGTGAGTACGGGCTTTGTATATCTGCGACCACTGAACGTGGCAGTGGTGCGTGCCAAAGGTCCCTATTCCAAGTCTGCGTCCGCGGCTTGGGGAGACATGTTCAGCTGGCTCAACAGTTCTGGCCTAATCCGTGACATCGGGACGGGCTATGGTCTGCTGCTTGATGATCCGCGCATCGTCGCTCCCGCGAACTGCCGCTATGAAGCGTGCGTGGAACTCGTCGAAGAAGCCCGGCGCGTGCTGCCGGTGACGTTTTCAATACGGCGCTTGCCGGGTGGGGCGTATGTGCGTCAGCGGCACGTCGGCGGTGCCGTGGGTCTGTCGCACACGATTGCGAAACTGCGTAACGAGTGGACGCCGGGCCAAGGTGTTGCGATCGACAGCCGGCGTCCCGTGATCGAGATCTACCTCGATCATCCAGATCGCGTGCCGTTCGAGAATCAGCGCGTGGACGTTTGCATGCCGGTCAAGGCCGAAGAAAACACAGGCCGTTCTGCAGCCTGAGGACGCCACTCACAAGGCCGAGAGAATTCGGCGGCTGCGCCTTGAGCCGTGCGCGCGCCAATCATCGCCGTTGTCGATATCCGGCATTTCACGCACGAAACCGACGCGGCTGCCCGCGAGATTCCGCATCGTTCCGGAGCGGGCTTCATGCGTGGACCAGCGGATATTGCGAAACGGCTTCAAGCGGCGCGGCCGACGGCGCAGTCCGATCAGCCAGTAGCCGCCGTCTGGTGAGGGGCCGATCACCGCCTCGTGGCCTTCGAGAACTCGAAAGGCTTGAGCAATATCGACCTGTGAAATGCCAGGAACGTCGGAGCCGATCACCACGACGGGGCCGCGCGGCAACTCATCAAACACACGCTGCAGGCGCTGACCGAGATCGCCTGTGCCCTGCCGCAGGCGTTGGGTTCCGGACGGTAGTGCCGGGGATCGCATCTGCGCGTCCGGCGCGACTGCGAGGACCAGAGACCAGCGACGCGGGTTGGCCAGGCGCGTCGCGAGGCCGAAGGTGGCGTGGCGGTAGAATGTTGTTGCCGGGCCGATACCGATGCTGCGAGCGAGCCGGGTTTTGACGCGTCCGGCGATCGGCACCTTGACCATCATCACCAGTGTCCGCAGGGGCATCATCGTTCGTGGGCGCGGGCACGCGCGCTTCACGGTTGGGATAGCCTTTCGCGCGTTTCGAGGGCGGATCCACGCGCGGGCGCGGGCTCATAGATCCGTGCAATGTGCTCGGGCGCAAATCCGGCGGCGTACATCGCAAGGCACGTCTGATTGCGCAGGATGCGCCGGGCATAGCCCTCGCTGCGATATCTTACGGCGCTGGTGATGGCGTCGGCGCGCAAGATCGTCAAACGGCGACGGCCGATACGGCGCACGAGATCGACATCTTCCATCAGGGGCTGTTCGCTGAAGCCGCCGATCTCGTCATAGAGCGCGCGCGGGATCAGCAGGCCTTGGTCGCCGTAGGGCATTCGGAAGAGGCCGCAGCGCACGGCTACGGCCGCTTCGAGCAAGCGCGGCCTCCAGCCTTCGTCGAGTAGCCGGAACCGGAACGCGGCGGCGGAGAGCGGAATCCGGCCGCTGTCCACCTTGTGAATGAAGTTGGCGGCGACAGTATCCCAGCCCGGTGCGAGTTCCGTGTCGGCGTGGAGGAAAAGCAGCCAGGGAAACCGCGCGCGACTTGCACCGGCGCGTAACTGGCGGCCGCGCCCCGGGGCGGTTTCCACGACCTCTACGCCTGCATTCTCGGCAATCGTGAGCGTGCGGTCGGAGGAGTTGCCGTCAGCGACGATGACTTCGCGGACAAAGCCATCGACGGCTGCCGGGATAAGTGCCGCCAGTGTCGGAGCAAGGTCCTTCTCAGCGTCACGCGTGGGGATAACTACCGAAATCATACGATCACCGATGACATGAGCGGCGGTCCGCAACAAGCGCACGTTTCGCAGCAGTGGCCAGGGAGACACATTTTTTGTTCTTGTTATGTTCTTAGTCGCGCGCTAGCATGGCTCTCGAATGAGTGAGGTCGCCCACATGGCCAGAGAAGCAGCCGACGTTTTGGCCGACAGGATCGACGTGCAGGCTCCAGCAAATCGACGGCGCGGGCGCGGCGCGCTCTCGAACGCAGCTGGGCGTTTTGAGCCCGAGGCGCGGGTCGCCTTCGACGACGGCTGGGAGCTTGAAGAGGAATTGGCACCGTTCCGGACGACAGTCCGGGCGGATGCGGCGCGCACGATCATCACCCGCAACGACAGCCCCGATATCTCGTTCGACCGATCGATCAATCCCTATCGCGGGTGTGAGCACGGCTGCATCTACTGCTATGCGCGGCCGTCGCACTGTTATTTGGGACATTCGGCCGGGCTCGATTTCGAGACGCAACTCTATGCAAAACCCAATGCCGCGGCGCTGCTGGAAAAGGAGCTTGGCGCCCCGGGGTATGTACCCGCGACGATGGCGCTCGGCACCAATACAGACCCGTATCAGCCGATCGAGCGCGAGCATCAGATCACACGATCGGTGCTGGAGGTGCTGGAGCGGACCGGACATCCGGTTGGCATTGTCACCAAGTCGGCGCTCGTGGTGCGAGATATCGATATTCTGCAGCGGATGGCGGAGCGTGGGCTCGCCAAGGTGGCGCTGTCCATCACAACTCTCGACCGGCACTTGGCGCGGCGGATGGAGCCGCGAGCGTCCACACCGACGCGGCGCCTGGATGCGATCCGCCAGTTGAGCGAGGCGGGCATACCGACGGCGGTGATGGTGGCGCCTGTGATCCCGTCGCTCAACGATCATGAAATCGAAGCCATCCTGTCAGCGGCAAAAACCGCCGGCGCACAGCAGGCGGGCTACGTGATGCTCCGGCTGCCACTCGAACTGAAGGAGCTTTTTCGCGAATGGCTGGCAACCGAGGTTCCAGATAGGGCAAAGCGCGTGCTGCATCTGATGCAGTCGATGCACGGCGGCAAGGATTATGTGGCGGAGTTCGGGACGCGCGGCCGGGGTCGCGGGGCGTACGCGGATCAGGTGGCGCAGCGCTTCCGGCTGGCCATGAAGCGGCTGGGGCTCAACGAGCGGCGCATTTCGCTACGAACAGATCTCTTTGTACCGCCGGTGCTGGAAGGGGCGCAGATGCGGCTGTTTTGAAGCTGTGCTGTTTAAAAAATGTCTAGCCGGCGATGACGAGGCGCAGGGTCTCAAAGAGCAGGCGTTCGCGTGCCGCGTCGTCCTTCACTGCAAGATGTGCACTAAACCAGTCCTTGACCATTCGGCAGACGCGATCGCGTGGAGCAGCGGACAAGGCTTTGGGATCAGCGAACAGTTGGATGTCGGCCTGGCTCCAGCCGATGGTGCCCAGTTCGGCGGCAAGGAGGTTATAATCGGTCGTCTGGGGTGATGTGCGCGCGATGGGATTTTTCTGCCCGTCGATTACGGCAGTGAAGACCGCGCCAAGCTGGGCGTGAAGTGCCGGACCCTCGGCAGGTTTCTGCACAAGGGCGGCGGCGGCGGGCGTCAGTTCGCCTTTGCCGATAAAATCATAGCAGGCGTCCACGCTCTGGGTCTGCATGGCGCCGAGATTCGTCACGAACGCTTCGGCGATGATCTTCAAGCGATCGGGGCTGGCAGCGAGAGCTTTCGATGCATTCTGCCGGCGCAGGACGACAATGGCTTCGACAAGTTTGCGGTTGATGTCGGCGTCCGGCTGGTTGGCAGCCTTCATCTCGCCGGCTTCACGCACGCGGTCCGCATACCATTGCGGAAATTCGACTTTGGCGAGGCTCCAGAACGGCGATGCCTGCCACTCTGCATCGACGGGGCCTTGATCGGCGACGACACCCGGTAAGGTGGCGGGTCCGGTCGTCGGCTGCGGTTCGGCAGCGGCGACGACCGGTGCCGGTTCGTTTGATTGCGGTGGGGCCGCTGCCTGGTCGGCGGGCGGGCTCGCGGCGGCTCCTGTGACGTTGGGCGCGGGGCCGTTAGTTTCGGCCGGGGCCTCGACGACCGGCAAGTCGGCGGGCGTGCCTGACGCGCTGTGAAGCGTGGCGTTGATTGTATCGCGATAGGTGTAGCCCACGGCCGAGAGGCCGCCGATTGCGATCAGCAAGCCAAGCGCTACGGCCACGCCGCGGCCCTTTTTCGGAGCAGGTTCCTCGAACGAGGGCTCCATGCGGAACGGTTCGAGCGCGGGTTCGTCGGGGATGGTCGGCGAGCCGAATTGCGACCCAGAGCCGGCGGGCCGGATGCCGCGGGTGTCAAACGAGAACGGCTGCGGCTCGGGCTCGTGCGCCGCTGGCGTGGCGGCACGCGATGCATCGATGCGGGCGGCGGTTTCGCGCGGGAATTCGAAACGAGCGGGCTCAGGTTTCGCCGGTTCTACTGCAGCCGACAAGCCGGCGAATGACGGTTGCGGGCGAGCGGCGGCGGAAGTCTGGAAGGTGTTGGAGAGGTTTTGTGCCGACTGGGGAGCGGCTGACGGTGAAGCCGGTTCGGACTTCGGTGTGGCGGTGGCGCCATCCGCGGGCGCGGCCGCGGGTCGGATTGTCGCCGTCGAAGCTTGCGGTGTGGTCGCAACGGGTTGGGGCGTCGGCGGTGCGGGGGCGAAGTCGAAAACGGTCGGTGCGGGGCGCCAGTTGTCGAAACCGGGACGCCAGACGAGATCCGCCGTCCGCAAATGGCCGAGTTCAACCAGCTTCGTCATCTCAAGATGCGTCAGCGGGCCGTGCTGTTTGCCATCACGGGCGAGGTACCAGACGTTCTCCTCAGTCGTCGTTTCGGTCACGAGCACGCCTCGTTGAAAGCCTCGGTCAGGTGCGGATCGGCCGCGCGGTCAAATGAAAGAAACCGAGTCGCAAATTCGCTTGCACCTATTTTGCGCAGATTCGTGGACTTTCGCATGGCGCGCGTCAATCGTGGCACGGAATTAGACTTTCTTTGTTGGGTCCGGGACCGGCAACGGGAGCGGAGCCGGCTTCCGCTCCTGGCCCGCTAAGTTTTTGGCTGCGGGAACCGTAGCGGGCTCACCTGCTTGGGGCCATTTTGGGGATTTGTCATACAATCCAGGCATGAACGCGGCGCTGTTCGGGCCAGATCAGGGGAATGGAGCGCCCGCATGACGCAGGCGATCCGCCGCGATGGCGGGCGCTTGCTGGCCTCGGGGGGCACGGCTATAAGCCGCGCAGCCCATTTCCAACAATCGTTGCAAAGACCACTGGAGAGACCAGACGATGGCCATCGAGCGCACGTTTTCCATCATCAAGCCCGACGCGACACAGCGTAACCTGACGGGTGCGATCAATTCCGTGATCGAAAAAGCGGGACTTCGGATCGTAGCGCAGAAGCGCGTGCGCTGGACACGGGCGCAGGCGGAGAAGTTCTACGAGGAACACAAGGCGCGGCCGTTCTTCGGCGAACTGTGCGATTTCATGACTTCAGGACCCATCGTTTTGCAGGTTCTCGAAGGCGAGAACGCAATCGCAAAGTACCGCGAAGTGATGGGCGCGACGGATCCGAAGGAAGCCGCCGAGGGCACGATCCGCAAGCTTTTCGCGGTTTCAAAGGGCGAGAATTCCTCGCACGGATCAGACAGCGCTGCAGCTGCTGACCGCGAGATCGGCCTGAACTTCCGCCTCGACGAGATCGTCGGCTGATGCCGGTGGTCCAATGACAACTCGAGTTTTGGTCGGGCCCCTCGCGGGCCCGATCTTGTTTCTGGATGCGAGGGACGCATGATCGAACCCGAAAAGGTTGCCGCCCATCTGGATCTCCTGGCCAAGCCCAAGGGGAGCCTTGGAAGGTTGGAAGACCTGGCGGTGCGGCTGGGGTCGATCCAGGGCACGCTGGCTCCGGAGACGAAACCACGGCGGCTGCTTGTTTTCGCGGGTGATCATGGCGTCGTAAACGATGGCGTCGGGATCTGGCCGCAGGCGGTGACCGGCGCGATGATGGGTGTGATCGCGGCAGGCCGGGCGTCATGTTCGGCGCTGGCGGCGGCTTTTGACGTGAGTGTGACGCTCGTGGATGTCGGATCGGCAGTGAGTGAGACGCTGGCGGGCGGAGTTTATCAGGACCGGCGCGTCGCTCGGGGGACAGTCAGTCTGGCGCAAGGGCCGGCGATGACACCGGATCAATTTTGGAAAGCATGGCTGGCCGGACAGGCGGCCGTGGCGGACGCGCGGGCCGACGGGGTGCGTGTGCTCGGCTTTGGTGAAATTGGAATCGGCAACACGACAGCGGCAGCCGCGTTGATCGCGCTGGGTTGCGAACAGGACAGCGATCCGCTTGTTGGTGCGGGTGCCGGATCGACGGCGGAGACGCTGGAGCGCAAGCGGGCGGTGGTGCGCGCAGCGGTGGCGCGGTCGCGGGCGCTGATCGAGGATGATCCGGTGGCGGCGATGGCCGGGATTGCGGGCTTCGAGATCGTCGCGATGGCAGGCGCGATCGCGGCGGCGGGGGATGCGGACGTGCCAGTGGTGCTCGATGGCGTGGTATCCGGCGCAGCGGCGATCGTTGCGCAGGCGGTTGATCCGGCGGCGCTGGAGACGGCGATTGCGTCTCATGTGAGCGCGGAGCCGGCGCATCGAATTGCGCTGGAGCGATTGGGGTTGGAGCCATATCTCGATTGGGGTTTACGGTTGGGCGAGGGCACGGGTGCGCTCTTGATGATGCCGCTGCTGGATGCGGCGGCGGCGCTGCTCAAGAACGTCGCCAAGCTTGATGAGGTGACGGCGGGGGCGGGGAGCACATGAGCGAGGTGGGCGTATCCGATGCGTGGCACGATGCGCCGTGGCCGCGGGCGTTTTTCACCGCTGTGCAGTTTCTGACGCGGATCCCGGTTCCCGGTGGAGAGACGCGCGATCTGTCTACGTTTCCGGAAGATATCAAGCGGGGTTTGCAGTTTTTTCCGGTAATCGGCGCGGCCGTCGGGCTGCTGACGGCATTGGCACTTTTGATTTTCGATAGCGTGCTGCCGCTGCCGCTGGCCGTCATCGCGGCGCTGGCGGTGGAGGCGCGGCTGACGGGCGCATTTCATGAGGATGCGGTGGCAGACTTCTGCGATGCGTTCGGCGGGGGCTGGACGCGCGAGGACGTGCTCCGGATCTTGAAGGACAGCCGGATCGGGAGCTATGGCGCGCTGGGGCTTGTTCTGGCTGTGGCGCTGCGGGCCGGCGGGCTGATGGCGCTCGACAACGTGTGGCTCGCGGCAGCGGCGCTGGTTATCGCAGGTGGTGTTGGGCGGCTCGTCATCCTTGTCGTGATGGCGGTGGTGGCTCCGGTGCCCGCGCGGGACGGTTTGGCAAAGGATGTCGGGCAGGTCGCGGATTGGGGCACGTTTGGGCGCGGTGCGATGTGGTGTTCGCCGGTGCTGCTCTTTGCGCTTATCCACGACTTCGCCGGGATGGTTCTAGCGGCAGCTGCGATTGCGGTGTTCGTGATCTGGTACCGCAAGTATCTGCTGCGGCGTATCGGAGGCGTGACAGGGGATTGCCTCGGTTTTTCGGCCTATGCCGGTATGATCCTGACGACGCTCGCCTTGGCACGGGAGAGCTGACGTCATGACCGTCGTGCATCTGGTCCGGCATACGGCGGTTGCGCGGCATTGGTCAGGTCGCTGCTATGGACAAAGCGACGTGCCGTTGAGCCGCGAAGGGCGAGATGCGGCGCGTGTGCTTGCCACTGAGATCGCAAAGCTTGGAGCGCGACGGCTGCATGTGTCGCCGTTGCGTCGGGCGCGCTTTCTAGCCGGGCTCGTGGCGCGTGAGGCCGGCCCCGTCGACCTCGTCATCGATCCGCGATTGGCAGAGTGCCACTTCGGAGCGTGGGAGGGCTGCACGTGGGATGCGATCTACACGGAAAGCGGCGACGCCATGATGGGGCTCGTGACAGCGCCGGACGCATTCCGGCCAGGTGGGGATGGCGAGACGACATTTGCGATGCGAGACCGCGCGATGGCATGGATCGCAGATGCGGCACAGCTCGAGGCTGGCCCGATCCTCGCCATCTGTCATGGCGGTCCGATTGCGGCGATCCGGGGTACGCTGTCGGATGCTCCTGTCAGTGAATGGCCGTCGCTAGTGCCGCGCTATGGTGAGGTTGTGACGGTCGAGTTTTGTGGGTCTTGAGGCTCAAATCCGCCCCACAAAGTGCGCAATCCCGGATCAGTTTTCGCTGCGATGCCAAGGGGTGTTCTCAACTTCGGTGAGAGGCACATGGCCCGTCGGCCGGCTTGAGGAAGCGCACATGAAAAAAACAACTATGATCGCCGCGACGATCGCAGCGATGTTTGCACTCCTTCCGCATGCGGCGATGGCGCAGCGCGACAGCGAACGGTTCGACGAACGTTCTTTTTATGACGAACGGCGAGGCGGGGGCTGGAGTTAAATTGGTCAGATCGTCGTCAAGCCGCGCGTTGAGCGGGAAATCATCCGCGTCAATCCGCGAGAGGACGCGTTCAGACGGGTTGGGGTCCGCGCGTTCGACGGCGATGTCGAAATCATCGAGCTCAATATGCGCTTCGGCAACAACGAGGTCGAGCGCGTGCGCGTCGGCAAGCTCGTGCGGGCGGGAACCGGTTTGCCGCCGATCGATCTGCCCGGTCGCGCGCGACGGCTGCGTGAAATCGAGGTCGTCTATCGCCCGTTCGGTCCGGCGCGGATCGAACTCGTCGGCCGTGAAGGCGGGTTCGGTCCAGGTCCCGGTGCGGGCACCTGGCAGGAACTGGGATGCGCGAAGGTCGGATTTCTGGATGGCAAGGATGTCATTCGGGTCGGGCGCAAGGAAGGTGCGTTCCGGGCCATCAAACTCTCGGTTCGGGGCAATAAGCTGAGGCTTGAACGGCTGCGGGTCGTCTATGCGAACGGTCAGGCGGAGGACCTGGCGGTTCGAACCGTCATTCCGGAAGGTGCAGAAACCAGGCCAATCGACCTCTCCGGCCGTCACCGCGGGATCGACTATGTCGATTTGCGCTACTTGCCGCAGATCAGCTTCGGCGGACGCGCCACCGTGTGCCTATCAGGACTTTGAGACGGAGGAGCCACTGCCATGACGAGACGATTTGCAGCCGCTGCGCTGACGCTGACACTCACGACCGGTGTTGTTTTCGCAGCACCTCCTGCGTCGAAGGATGCTTGCCTGGAGCAAGCCTTTTCGCTCGCTGAAAAGGCGGCATCGAAGAAATTCGACACCGACAAGCAAACGAAGATCGAAGGGATGCTGACGGCTCTCGAAACGAAATGTGCAGCTGATGATCTTGCCGGGGCAGAAGGCGAGATCAAAGCCGTCGAGGCAGAAATCGGCGGCTAGGCAGGAGCCAACGAAAACGGCGCCGGTGGATGACACCGGCGCCGTTTCATTTGCGATCAGATGTTCAATCAGCTCAGTTCGCGGACCCGGAACATGAGGCCGCCTTTGGGCGTCAGCGTCACGGTGCCGGAGAAGCCCGGCGGTTCCTTGCCGAGGTATTCGGGGCGGAAACGGCGCAGGAGCATGGAGAGGGCGAGCGTGTTTTCGACTTGGCTCATAGCGCCGCCGATGCAGGAGCGCTTGCCGCCGCCGAACGGAAGATAGGAATACTTCACCTGACCTTTGGTGCCGCCCATCCAGCGTTCGGGGCGGAACTCTTCCGGTTCAGGCCAGAATTTGGGATTGTGGTGCGCGCCGTAAGCGAACATCACCACGCGATCGCCGGGCTTGATCTCCTTGCCGCCGATGACGTCGTCCTTGGTGGCGACGCGAATGAGACCCCAGATCGGCGGGTAGATCCGCATCGTTTCCTGGATAACGGCACGGGTGTAGGCGAGTGCCGAATAATCGGCGGCGGTCGGCTCGCGATCGCCGTAGACCGTCTCGCCTTCCTTGCGGATGCGGTCGGCGGCTTCGGGATGCTTGGATGTGAGGTACATCGCCCAAGCAAGCGTGAGAGCGGTCGTTTCCGTGCCTGCCCAAAGGTATTGCTTGAGTTCGTCGACCGCCTGCTGCTGGTCGAATTCGGGGACGCTCGGATCGGCGACCACGGCTTCGATCATTTTCAGAAGCGTGCGCTCGCGTTCCTCGTTTGGGTTCTGCGCGAACACGGCGGGGGGAACACTCGCCCAGATTTCCATCGCCTTGGCGGCGTTCTCATCTGTGATTTTGACGCCGTCCTCGCCATGCAGCACGCGCATGCGGATGGCTTTGTGCTCCATCACGTCGGTGTAGGTCTTGACGCACTTGAAGACGAAGTGCGGATTGAAAGGCATGTCACGGTCGAACAGCGCCTTGCAGATCATGTCGGCAGCGAGCGTCCAGGTCTGCTCGACCATTTCGAATTCTTCGCCGGTTTCGGCAAGCTTCGACCACAGGTCCATCTTGGTGCGAATGGCCTGGAGAAAATACGGGATGTATTCGGCGAACATATCCGGGTGAAACGCCGGCTGCTGCGGCATGCGAATTTTCTGCCAGAGCGCACCGTCGTGCGTGATCATGGATTTGCCAAAGACGGGCTTCAGGCCGTCGAAGTACTTGATGTAGTCATCGGCTTTGGAGACGAGCACGTGCTTGAAGTGCTCGGGCTCGGTGAGGAAGACGACGCGCTGGTCGGCGATGTTGACCGCAATGACGGGACCGTAGCGGTCGGCCATCATTTGAAGCGTCTGCATCGGGTTATCCGGATTGCCTTTCGACAGCGCCGAAAGCTTGAACCAGATGCTATTTGCTTCACCTAGACCCTGTGTGTGGCCCAGGTTCTGTTGAATCGTCATGCCATCGTCTCCGAGCCGCTGATTTGCGGCTGCCTTTCCGGTGCGTCCCGGTGATCCCTGGTCACGAAACTCGCTTACGCCGCATGAACCGGGCCAAGGGGCCGCGCCGTTCGCTCGCGCGGATCAGTTCATTCATCCCGCTGGGGTGTCGAACCGTTGCGGTGAACTAACACCGTGGTCACGGGAGTGTCCATGAGACGGGGTCGTACCGCGTCAATTTATCGGGAGAAGGTAACCAAACGGGCACGCCTGAACCCCAATAAATCAAAGTTGCGGTGAAAATTGTGCCCACAATCCGTTAACGTCCGAAACAATCGAGGATTTGTTACCATTGACCGTGATCAAGCCGGACGCGAACAGTTCAAGAATGCGGGGGTAGAGCAGATGTTCCGCGGCTAATACGCGCTCGCCTAAGGTCGCCTCTGTGTCGTCAGGCAAAACGGGGACCGCAGCTTGGCCAAGGATCGGGCCTTCGTCCATCTCCGGGCGAACAAGATGGACCGTGCAGCCGGCGAACTTCACGCCCGCTTCCAGGGCGCGCGCATGCGTGTCCAGGCCCTTGAACGCGGGCAGAAGGGCCGGGTGGATATTCAACATGCGGTCGCGCCATAATTCGACGAAAGCCGGCGTCATCAGGCGCATGAAGCCTGCGAGGCAAACGAGATCGACGTGCGAGGCCGTCAAAACGCTTTGGATCTGGCCTTCGAAGTGGGCGCGGCTTTCGTAGAGCTTGTGGTCCATCGCGAGTGCGGGGATGCCCCGATCTTTCGCCCAGGCGATGCCGGGAGCATCCGGGCGATTGGAAATGACGACAACGATCTCGGCCGGATAATCGGGCCGGCGCGCGGCTTCGACGAGGCTCTTCATGTTGGAGCCACGACCGGAGATGAGGATGGCGGTGCGCTTTTTTGGGGTGGTCATGCTCGGTCCGGGTTCGGCCACTAATCGTGGCGAAGCGCATAGCACGGACGCATGCGCGGCGGGAACCTCAGCGGACTGGCGCGCCGGCGACTATTTCTGCTGGATGCTTTCGAGATAGTCGACGAGGGCTCCGATCAATGCCCGCGCCCGCTTGTCGACTTCAGCCGGTTCTTCGCCGGGGTCGCCGGTCTTGCGGTACCGGTCGCCCCATACCGGCATGTCGCGTTTACCATGGGCGGGGATCACGCCGCGTCCGTCGATCATGTCGTAAATGGCGCGCGCAGGGAAAATGCCGCCATTGCGGGCAGCGATTTGCGTGAGATCGGCGGGCATCGTGGAGAGGGTGCGTGCCTTGGGACCGTCGCCTTTGCCATCAAGGCCATGACAGGACATGCAGGCAAGCTCGAATTCGGTGAGGCCGATGGGATCTTCGCCCTCGCCATCTTGCGAGAAGGCGTGGGAGCCGATCATGACTAACGCAAGTGCGGTGGCGATGATCGTTGGGATACGGCGCATGATTGTGAGCATTCGGGCATGGTGACGTGGGGGGCCAGGCGTTGCCTTGATTCCAATCAAGTGCCGGTGGGTTGCGCAAGCGCGCGTTCAGCAAGGAAGGCGTCCAGTTCAGCGCGCGTGGGGAGGCCAGAGCGGGCACCGAGACCAAGGCAACTGAGCGCGGCCGCGGCGGATGCCAGGCGCGCGCATTCCGCTTCGGCATAGCCTTCGGTGAGTGCCCATGTGAAGGCGCCGTGGAACGCGTCGCCGGCGCCGGTTGTGTCGCGCGCTTGGACAGCGAAGGCCGGCTGGTGATGCACGGTGCCGTCGCGGTTCATCCATGTGTAGCCATCGGGACCGCGGGTGACGCCGACGTGGCTGATGCCTTGCGCGATGAGAGTTTGCAGGCGGTGTTCGGCGTCGCGGCCGGGGATGAAGGCTTCGAGAGCGGGGGCGGACGCGATGACGTAGTCCGTGAGATGGGCGACATCGGTGAGAAGGCGGCCCGAACCCATGTCCAGATCGACGAGCGTGGGAACTTGGTGCGCGCGCGAGGCTTCGAAGGCGGCGCGGGTGCCTTCGATCCATGACAGATCGCTGAGAACTGCGCCGGCGTCCGCTATCTCGTCCAGCGGGAGCCAGTCTGCCGTCATGGGCATGGCGTGATCGTCCTCGCTGACGATAAAGCGTTCGCCGGTAGCGTCGACGATGACGGCTGCCGTCGCGGAGCGGGCGCCCGCATACACTTTCACGTGGCTGATATCGATGCCGAACCGCTCTAGCTCAGTGAGGATCAGCCGACTTGCGGGGTCGGAACCGACTCGGCTCCAGAGGCTTACGCTGCCTCCTAAACGGGCGGCGGCGGAGGCGGCATTAGCAGCCATGCCGCCGCCGCTCGTGATGTGCTCGCGGGCGCGCATCTTGGTCGGCTTCGGCGGGAAGGCGTCGATGCGGTAGACGAAATCCAGGGCCGCGTGGCCGATGACGATCAGGCGTTTGCCGGGCATTGAGACGGGGCTCGAATAAAGGAGCGGGGAAGGTCCTGCGACGATATTTGGGGATCGCCTGCGGCGCCAGTGCTTGATGGCGGTAGGATGTGCGGGCGACATTCTTTAGACCGTGACGTTGCGTGCTTTGCATTCACCCTTGGCGGCACTTAAATGCGGAAGAGCCGTGCCTCCGGCCGCGTGGCGTCAAGACGATCGGCAACTCGAAATTCGATAGTGGTATAAGCGCGGCAATGCCCCCATCCTTTTTGCCTCTCATTCTTCTGGCTCCATTTGCGGGCATCCTGGCTGTGGCGATGGCGGCGCGGGTTTCGCGGAAGCTGGCGGCTTGGACGGCGGGTGCTGCGATGGCAGCGGGGCTGGCCGCGGCTCTGCAACTCGCGCCGGAAGTGTTCGCGGGCCGGGTGGTGTATTGGCGAGTGGCGTGGCTCCCTGAGTGGGGGCTCGATTTGGCGTTGCGCTTCGATGGACTGGGGCTTCTTTTCACGGGCCTCATTCTCGGCATCGGCGTGATGATCGTGCTCTACGCGGCCTACTACCTGCCGAAGTATGACGATCTTGGCCGCTTTTATATGTCGCTGCTCGGATTTGCGGGCGGCATGCTCGGCATCGTGCTGGCCGAGAACATCATTCTGATGGTCGTATTCTGGGAGGTGACAAGTCTCACCTCGTTCTTGCTCATCGCCTACAAGTACCAAGAGGTCGAGGCGCGGATTTCAGCGCGCATGGCGCTGGCCGTGACGGGTGGTGGAGGGTTGGCGCTGCTGGCGGGCGCGCTGCTTTTGGGCGGCGTGGCAGGCACTTTCGATTTCAGCGTTATTGAGGAGCGGGCGGCGCTCGTGCGCGCCGATGGGCTCTATCCCGTCATTCTCGTTCTGTTTCTGCTCGGTGCGTTCACGAAGTCGGCGCAGTTTCCGTTCCATTTCTGGCTGCCGAACGCGATGGCGGCGCCGACGCCGGTGTCAGCCTATCTGCATTCGGCAACGATGGTGAAGGCTGGCGTGTTTCTGCTGGCGAGGATGTATCCCGTGCTGGCGGGGACAGACCTCTGGTTCGTGATCGTCTCGACGACGGGAGCCATCACATTCGTCTACGGGGCCTACATTGCGCTGCTGAAGCATGATCTGAAAGGGCTGCTCGCCTATTCGACGGTGAGCCATCTGGGTCTCATTACTCTGCTGTTCGGCCTCGACACGCCGCTCGCGGCAGTGGCGGCCGTGTTCCACATCATCAATCACGCGATCTTCAAGGCATCGCTCTTCATGTCGGCGGGCATCATCGACCATGAGACCGGCACGCGCGACATGCGCCGGATGGGTGGCCTGTTCAAGACGATGCCGCGAACCTCGGTGCTCGGTATTCTGGCGGCGGGATCGATGGCGGGCGTGCCGCTGCTGAACGGCTTTCTGTCGAAGGAAATGTTCTTTACGGCGGCCGTGGCACATGAGGATTTCGGAGGGGCGGCTTACATTTTGCCGGTGGTCGCAACGATCGGCGGAATGCTCGGGGTTGCCTATTCGGTGCGCTTCGTGTGGGACGTTTTCTTCGACGGGCCGGCGAAGCCTATGCCAAAGACGCCGCACGAGCCGCCGATGTGGATGCGCCTGCCGGTGGAAGTGCTCGTCGGTCTGGTGCTGATCGTCGGTTTCCTGCCGCAGGTCGTCGTGGGACCGATCCTTTTGTCGGCGTCCGAAGCGGTGCTGCCGGGCGCCGTACCGGAGATCAAGCTGGCGGTGTGGCATGGGTTCAATCTGCCGCTGGCGATGACGGTGGTCGCCTTCGGGCTTGGTGTGCTGCAATTTACGCGGCGGCACACGCTCTACGCCTGGCAGGAGCGGTTCGCGTGGTCGCTGACAAGCCCTGTTGCGTTCGAGCGGGTGTACCGCGGTGCGACGAGGTTTTCGAGCGCAGTCATGGCGCTGTTGGACGCACGGTCGTTGCAGCGGAATCTGGCGCTGTTCTTCTCGTTCTTGCTCGTTGCTGGCGCCTGGGCATGGGTGAAAACGGAACTTGGCAAGCGACGGTGGCGCCGCGCTGATCGGCTCGCTGACGGTGCTGCCTGTCGATGCGGCGTCTGCGGCGGCCTTCGCCGTACTCGTATTCGGTGCGTGTTCGACAGTGTTCCTGCGGCACAACCGCTTACTGGCGGTGATCTTTCTGAGTGTCGCGGGAACGATCGTATCGTTGACGTTCCTGCGCTTCAATGCACCCGATCTGGCGCTGACGCAGCTCACCGTCGAAGTCGTGACGATCGTGCTTCTGCTCATGTGCTTGCGGTATCTGCCGGCGAGGCCCGCCAAGCAAAGTGCCGCTTCGCGTAGGCTGCGCGACGGGATTATTGCGATCGCTGCGGGGATTGGCGTGACGATCATGACGTTCGCCATGCTGACGCGGCCTTACGAGTCTATCGCGGCTTATCACATGGCGAATGCAAAGCCCGGGGGCGGCGGCACGAACGTCGTCAACGTTATCCTCGTCGATTTTCGCGGTTACGATACGCTGGGCGAGATCACGGTTCTGGCGATGGCTGCGCTTGGGCTGTGTGCACTGCTGGCCGGCGTGCGCATGAAGCAGCCGGAAGGTTTGCCGCCTAGCCTTGCCGAACGCAGCACGATCATGCTGGCCGAATTGATGCGGCCCCTGTTGCCATTGTCGCTGGCGGTCGCCGCTTACATTTTCTTGCGCGGGCACAATCTGCCGGGTGGCGGGTTCATCGCGGGGCTCGTGGCAGCGATCGCGCTGATGTTGCAATACGTAGCAAGCGGAATGGACTTCGCGGCTGAGCGGCTGCGGGTCAACTACGTGCGCCTGCTCGGTGTTGGGCTTGGTATTGCGACGCTGACGGGCATGGCGAGTTTCATGTTCGGATATCCTTTCCTGACATCGACGCACGGATACGTGACGCCGCCGCTGATCGACAAGTTCGAACTCGCCTCCGCCATGGCGTTCGATCTGGGCGTGTTCCTGGTGGTGGTGGGGACCGTGCTTCTGGCAATGACGGAAATCGCCGGATTGAAGCGGACGGAACAGCCTGCGCCGGGGGAGGGGTAAAATGGAAGTTCTCGTCTCGGTGGCGCTCGGCTTGCTCACGGCGTGCGGGGTCTATCTAATCCTGCGACCGACGACGTTTTCCGTAATCCTGGGCCTGTCGCTGCTCTCGTATGCCGTCAACGTGCTGATCTTCTTCGGCGCACGGCTGAAGTCCACGGCGCCGCCTCTGACGATCCCGGGGCTCACGGACCAGACCGATCCTTTGCCCCAGGCGCTCGTGCTGACCGCGATCGTGATCGGCTTCGGCATGACGGCCTATCTCGTGGCGCTGGCATTGAAAGGCAAAGCGGAGAGCGGCAGCGATCACGTCGATGCAGGTGGTGAGCGATGATGGCTCATCTGCCGATTCTACCAGTCCTCATTCCGCTGGCCACGGCGATTTTGCTGCTGATCGTCGCGAATGCAGGTCTGGCTGTGACGCGCGCGATCTCGCTTGCATCGCTGATCCTGTTGGCGGCCGTTGGTGCGGTGCTGCTCGACGCGGCGAGCGATGGAACCATTCGCGTCTATCGCCTGGGAGATTGGCCGGCGCCTTACGGCATCGTTCTGATGCTCGACCGGCTATCGGCGCTGATGGTCGCGCTGACGAGTTTTCTGGGTGTGGCGGTCGTGCTCGCCGCCCTTTCCGGGACCGACACGCGGGGGCGGTATTTTCATGCGTTTTTGCAGTTCCAGATGATGGGGCTCAATGGCGCGTTCCTGACCGGTGACTTGTTCAACCTCTTCGTGTTTTTCGAGATCCTGCTTCTCGCATCCTACGGCCTGTTGGTTCACGGCGGGGGATTGGAGCGCGCGCGTGCGGGCATCGCTTATGTGGTGCTGAATTTGAGTGGGTCGGCGCTGTTTCTGTATCGCGCTGGGCTGCTGTATGGGTTTCTCGGCACGCTCAATATGGCTGACTTTGGCGTGGCGCTCCAGACGGTCGCGCCGGCGGATCAGGGCGTCGTGGCGGTCATGTGCATGCTGCTGGTGACGGTGTTCCTGCTTAAGGCGGCCGTGTTGCCGATCGGGTTTTGGCTGCCGCATGTCTACACGGCGGCCACGCTGCCGGTAGCGGCGCTGTTCGTGATCATGACCAAGGTGGGGATCTATGCGTTGTTGCGCGTTACGACCATCGGTCTGGCGGCGGCGCCCTTCACTGCGGACTTGTTGCAGCCGTGGCTGACGTGGCTGGCACTGGGGACGATTGCGCTCGGATGCGTCGGCATGTTCTCGGCAACGACGTTCGGTGTGGTGATCGCGAACCTTGTGATTGTTTCGGGCGGGACGCTTCTACTGGCCGTGGCGGAGCCGACGGCCACATCGATCGCGGCGGCGCTTTACTATCTCGTGCAGACATCACTTGTGACCGGGGCGCTGTTCCTCCTTGCCGATGCGCTGTCGCGGCAGCGGGGAGATGTTGCGGACCGTTTCAGCGACGGGCCAAGGTTGCCGAGTTTCACGGCGATTGGTCTGATGTATCTTGTCATCGGTGTTGCTGCGTGCGGCGCGCCACCGCTGTCGGGGTTTCTCGGCAAGATCATGGTGATGCAGGCGATGAGCGGCTCGACGCATCCGGCGCTCGTTTGGACGGCGCTCATCGTCTCCGGCTTCGTTGCAGCCTTGGTTCTGGCGCGCGCAGCGAGCGTGTTTTTCTGGGAACCGGGCGCGCCCGGTATCGCTGACCGGCCGGACGTGCCGTACGTGCCCGCGCGGGGTCTGTCGATGGCGCTGGTGGTGATGTTCGGCGCGGTGGTGGCGGTGAGTTTTGCTGCCGCGCCTGTATCTGTCTACGCGCGGGCGACGGCGGAACAGATCCTGGCGCGGGAGGCGTATGTGCCGGCGGTGCTCGGTGATCCGGCTGCGGTGCAGAGGGAGCGCCGGCCATGAGTTTGCGCGAACGCCTGTTGCCGCAACCTGTTCTGACGCTGGTCATCGCGACGCTGTGGCTCGTGCTCGCGTCGGATGCCAGCGCGGGGAATGTGTTGCTCGGGCTGACGATCGGGCTGCTGATCCCGCCGTTTTCTTCGGCGTTCTGGCCGGGGCGGCCGCACACGTTCCGGTTGGGTCCGGCTCTGCGGCTGTTGGTCGTCGTGATCTATGACATCATCGTGGCGAACATTGCGGTGGCGCGGATCGTGCTCGGCAATGTCGATAGGATCAGGCCGGCTTTTGTGGATGTGCCGCTCGATACGGCCGATCCCTACGTCGCAACCATCCTCGGCAGCATCATCACGCTGACGCCGGGCACGCTGACGATCGATATCGATATGGAGAAGCGGGTGGCGCACATCCATGCGCTCGATGTGCAGGACAGGTCGATGCTGATCGCGGAAATAAAGAACCGCTATGAGGCGCCGCTGAAGGAGATTTTCGGATGCTGATGACTGCCGTCACGATCGCCTTGGTGCTGGTGGGATTTGCGACGGTGCTGACGGTGTTGCGGCTGGCGTTCGGCCCGTCTTTGCCGGATCGTATTCTGGCGCTCGATACGTTGGCCATCGATGTGATTGCGCTGGTGGTTCTGATGGGTCTGCTGGCAAGCAGCGCGCTGTCGTTCGAGGCGGCGCTTCTGATTGCGATGACGGGCTTCGTCGGCACGGTGGCGCTATGCAAATATGTCATCGGCCGCAGTATCATTGATTAGGTGGTGCGCATCATGATCGCTGAAGCCATTGCATCGTGTCTCATTGTTCTGGGAGCCTTCTTCGTTCTCCTCGGATCCATTGGTCTCATGCGCTTGCCGGACATTTTCACCCGATTGCATGGGCCGACCAAGGCGACGACGCTCGGAGTCGGTGCGATCGTCATAGCGGCGAGTGTTGCCGCCTACTCCGTCACAGGCGAAATCAACCTGAAGGCGCTGACGGTTCTGCTTTTTCTGTTCATTACGGCGCCCGTATCTGCGCATTTGCTGGGCAAAGCAGCGCTGAAGGACTTGGGGAACCGCGGCTCTGCAGGTCCGCAGCCGCAACATAAAGCGTGATCGTTTCGCATCATCGCCAGATATTCACCGTTGGAAAAGGTGGGGATTGCGCGCGCGCCCTTTTTGCGGCGGGGCGGGAGGCGCATAATCGCGCTCCGGGGAATGTGCAAAGGGAGAATGATCAATGATTGACACGAAAATGTTGGCTGCCATCGTGGCGACGGGCGTGATCGCGCTTGCGGCAACGCCGGCTTCGGCCGGGTGTGTCCGTGCCGGTGCAAGTGCTACGGCGATCACATCCGAATTGGCCACGGTGCTGGCCAAGGAAGCGCTGTACAATTCGAACATGTTCGCGGGCCGCAAGGCCAGAGGTGCCGTCAGCGTCAAGTGCGACTACATCGGCGTCGTGACGACGTGCAAAGCGCGGCAGGTCGCCTGCACATAAGCTTTTCACCGCGGCGCCGCACGCGCGGTGCCGCGGTCTCAAGACAGATATCGGCACCACGTCGACGCCGACGGAGACGGTGTGTTCGCCGCCGCCGAGAAGGACCCCGCCGATGGGGCTGATGTCGTCGTAGTCGCGGCCGTGGGCGATGGTGATGTGCTCTTCGGCGACGATGAGGCCATTCGTTGGATCAAGATCGGTCCAGCCTCTTTCGGGCGACCAAACCGAAATCCAGGCGTGCGAGGCGTCGGCACCCTGCATACGCGGCTGGCCGGGGGGCGGGTGCGTGAGGATGTATCCGCTGATGTAGCGGCCGGGAACGCGCATGGCGCGCAGGCATGCAAGCGCCAGATGGGCGAAGTCCTGGCAAACGCCGCGGCGCTGCTTGAAGACCTGTGAGATCGGCGTCGAGATGTCGGTTGCCGTCGGGTCGAAGGTGAACTCGTCAAAGATGCGCTGATTGAGATCGATCGCGGCCTCGAGAACCGGGCGCCCGGGGCGGAAGGATTTTGCCGCGTAGGCTTCGATGTCGAGGTTCGGCGTAGTGAGCTTGGAGGTGCAGCGGTACTGCAGCACGTCCAGGTCGAGGGGCCGGCCTGTTCCTAAAATATGCGCATCGAGCAGGTTCCACGGCGTGGAGCGCGCGGGCTCCAGTTCCGGCGCGGCATGAACGATGATGGTGCTGCGCGCGTGCAGGATCAGTTCGCGGTGCGGGACTTCAATATCGAGGGTCACGATCGGGTTGCCGAAGGCGTCGATGCCGTCCTGGCGCAGGGCCGGTGCCGGATCAACGATGAGACTGTGATGGCGCACGACCTGCCGCAGGCAGGGCCGCGGCGACATATGGATCAGGTGCTGGGATTGGATGACCGGCTGCGAATATTCATAGTGCGTCCGGTGGCTCACATCGAACATCATGAGCTGTGCTCGGCGCGATTTTGAGGCTCGATGCGGGTGTGGACGCGGTGTGGCGCGTCGTCGGTCAGATTGAAGTAGTGCCGCGAGACGGCATTCGAGAGCGCCGGCAGGAGCTGGATCTGTTCGAGCATGATGCGTTCGAGGGTTGTGCCATTGGGTTCGCGCGCCATCGCTTCGACGTCGGCGAGGCGAATGGCGGTGAGGAGGGCAAGGATCAGGCGCCGATCTTCCGACAGGGTGGTGGAGCGCTTGCCGTCGGGCAGGCGTTCGAGATGGCGGGAGAGGGCGGCGAGCTGATAGGCGAGGCTGCGGGGGTTCGTCTCGTCCAAGAGCAGGAGGTCGAGGACCAGCGCGAGGATCGGATCGAGGCGGTAGCGCGAGCGGTAGGTGATGAAGCTGTCGGCGAGTTCGAGGAGGAGGAGCAAACTGCTCTGTTCCTCCTCGCTGTCGGGCACGGGAATGAAGAGCGTGAGGATCGCTTCGCTCAGATTGTAGCCGCGTTCCAGGCGGCGCCCCATGTCCAGGAACGACCAGCCGTAGTTGCGGGTCATGTTCTCGTGCATCAGGCCGTTGAAAGCGGCGAGCGAGGCGAGGCCTTCGTCGAGCAGGTCGAGCACGGCAACGGGTGGGGCGGAGGCGAGCGTCGTGACCCACGTGTCGCCCGGGCGGAAGCGAGACAGCGTCTGCCAAGCTTCCAGCGAGAGGCGATCGCGGGCCAGATGCGCAACGCGGTAAAGACCTTCGAACGTATTTTCCAGCGTGCGGTGGCCGGTGGACCCGGCAATGAGGTCAGTGCAGAGCTTCTCTATTTCAAAGTCGTTGGTGCCGGCGCGTTCCGATATGCCGGCGTGGCTATCGGATTTGGAAAGCAGAACGTCGAGGCACTTGCGGGCGGCGCGGCGGCCAGTGGCGGGCCCCCCGTCTTCCTCGACGCGGCGTAGGGCACCGCGCAGGACACGCATTGTCCAGTCAGCGCGCTCGCTATAGCGGCCGAGCCAAAAGAGATCGTCGGCAACACGGCTTTGGATCACGCGCTGCGAGCGCTCGACGCGGGCTGTTTCCAGCGCAGGGCGCCAGAGGCTGATATGGGGACCTTGCTCGGCGTCCGAGACGATCCAGACGTCGCGTGTATGGCCATCAGGGGCGTTGAGAGCTACGGCGCGGTCGGGATCGACGGTCATTGCGAGGCCGCCGGGCATGGCCTGATAACCGGCAGGTGTGCGGGCAACAAAAAAACGAACGGCTAAGGGGCGCGATGCCAACCCGTCGCGCGTGACGACGGGCGCACGGCTGAACCCGATCTTATCCTCGGCGACGAGTCGCGCGCCGTGCAGTTTGATCTCGCGTTTGAGGACGTCCCGGTCGGCGTCGGACAGCGCACGCGTGTCCTGGCCAAGCGCTGCCTGTCCTGGGCGGCCGGTGCCTTCCTGCGCTTTGCGGACAACGAGGCCGTCGAGATTCGACAGAACGTGCGCGCGGGCTGAAGGATCGCCCAGCCAGAAGCGGCGTGCGTCGGGCAGCTGCAGTTCCTCGCCAAGGAGACGTTCGCAGATCTGCGGCAGGTAGCAGCCGATGCCGCGGTTCTGTGCGAGGGCGGAGCCGACGGAGTTGACGATGAGACGGGGCTGGCGGCGCCAGACGCGCATGAGACCGGCGGGACCGTCGAAGCCACCGGGGTCGAGTTCGAGCGGATCGATCGAGCGGCCATCGACACAGCGGACGATGAGGTCGATCTCCTTCAAGCCTTCGAGTGTCTTGAGATAGACTTGGTTGACCTTCGTGCGCAGGTCGGAGCCTTCCACAAGAAGGTAGCCCAGATAGCGCGCGAGGTAGGCGTGGGAGAAATAGTCTTCGTGCAGGGGCCCCGGCGTCAGGAGCGCGATACGCGCATTTTCGCGGCCACTGTGGCTCGTGAGGGTCGATTGGACGTTGTGGAAAAAGGGTGCAAGGCGGACGCCGTTGCACTGTTTGAACAGGTCGCCGGTGATGTGCGTGTGCACCACACGGTTGGCCAGCGCAAAGCCGACGCCGGCGAGGGTCTCGGTGTGATTGTCGATGATGCGCCACTGGCCATCGTCGCCGCGGGCGAGGTCAGCTGCATAGAATTGCAGGCCGCCGGCTTCGGGAAGGACGCCTTGTGCGGGACGGATGAAGGCGGTGTCGGAAAAGACGAGCTCGGGCGGGAGCAGTCCTTCGCGCATCAGGTTTTGGGGGCCGTAGAGATCCGAGAGGATCGCATCGGAGAGGCGGGCGCGCTGGGTTATCGCTTCTTCCAGCCAACGCCACTCGGCCGCGGAAATCATCAGCGGAGCGAGGTCGAGCTGCCAGCGCTGGCTGGGTTTGCGAGGATCGGAAAAGATGTCGTAGGCGATGCCGGTGTCGCGCACGCGCCGATCGAGCCGCTGAGCGCGGTTCGCGCGGTCGGCTTCGGACATTTCGCCGAGACCATCAAGAAGCGCGCGCCAGTGCGGGCGCACCTGGCCGGAGCCATCCAGAAGTTCATCGTAGCCAGAGCCGTTGGCGGCCCGGTAGGTGCTGACGAGGTCCGCCTGAAGGCCCGCTTGTGCCGGGGCCGTTTTGTTCATCGTTATCAGGCCTTGCCCCTCGTGCAGTCATCCCCCGCGCCGCATTCTCCCCAGAACGGACGCACGCGCCGACTATCCGACCGAATTGGGGCGCTCGCAACCTCTGAGGACGGGGCGAGGTAAATACCGGCGGGTGGGCGATGCCTAGACGCGGCGGCGCAGGTCGAGCGTGCAAGGATAGTCGGGATTTCGATCGACCGGGCCGGGCCTCATGCTGCCGGCGGTGTGGCCGTTATCCTCAAAGCGGGCAAGGCGGCGTCCTTCGGCTTCATAGGCATTGATGGGGAAGGTTTCGAAGGCGCGGCCGCCGGGGTGGGACACGTGATAGCGGCAGCCCGCGACGGAGCGGCCCGACCAGGTGTCGACGAGATCGAACACAAGGGGGACGTGCGGAGAAATGGTCGGATGGAGTGCCGAAGGCGGCCACCAGGCGCGGTAGCGGACGCCGGAAACGGCTTCGCCCGCGGTTCCGGTAGGGTTCAAGGGCAACGTGCGGCCGTTGCAGGTAACGATGAAGCGATCGCCGGTGAGGCCGCGGACTTTCAGTTCGACGCGCTCGAGCGAACTGTCGACGTAGCGCGCAGTGCCGCCGGGGGCGCCCTCCTCGCCGAGCACGTGCCAGGGTTCCAGGGCTTGGCGCAGTTCCAGTTCGACGTCGAAGGCCGAGATCGAGCCGAGCTTCGGGAAGCGGAAGTCGTGGTGCGGGCGGAACCATTCGAGCTCGACGGGCAGCCCGTGGTTCTTAAGGTCGTCGATGATCGAGCTGAAGTCGGACCAGATGTAGTGGGGCAGCATGAAGCGGTCGTGTAAGGCCGTGCCCCAGCGGACCAGCTTCTGCCGATAAGGCCGCTCCCAGAAGCGGACGATGAGAGCGCGTAGCAGCAATTGCTGCGCGAGGCTCATGCGCGCGTGCGGCGGCATCTCGAAAGAGCGGAATTCGACGAGCCCCAGGCGTCCGGTGGAACTGTCGGGGGAGTAGAGTTTGTCGATGCAGATTTCGGCGCGGTGGGTGTTGCCTGTTACGTCGATGAGCAAGTTGCGGAAGATGCGGTCGACCAGCCACGGCGGGACGGACCCCATGCCGGGGTCGGGGATTTCGCCGAGCGCGATTTCAAGCTCGTAGAGGCTTTCGTGGCGCGCTTCGTCGACGCGAGGCGCTTGGCTGGTCGGGCCGATGAAGAGGCCAGAGAACAGGAACGAAAGGGACGGGTGGTTCTGCCAGTATGCGATGATAGAGGCGAGCAGGTCGGGGCGGCGCAGGAACGGGCTGTCGGCGGGTGTGAGGCCACCGAGCACGATGTGGTTGCCGCCGCCGGTGCCGGTGTGACGGCCGTCGATCATGAATTTTTCGGTCGAAAGTCGCGAGAGATGGGCCTCTTCATAGAGGCTTGTCGTGATGTCCACGGCCTCCTCCCAGCGGGTCGCCGGTTGTACGTTGACTTCGATGACGCCCGGATCAGGCGTGACTTTGACGACGTTGATGCGCGGATCGTGAGGCGGTGGATAGCCTTCGAGGTGAACCGGCGTTTTGGTGGTGCGGGCCGTTTCTTCGATAGCGGCCACTAGGGCGGCGTAGTCTTCGGCGTCTTCCAGCGGGGGCATGAACACGCAGACGCGGCCGCCGCGCGGTTCCACCGTCATGGCGGTGCGGACCGAGCCCCAGATCTCGCTTACGCCGGATGGGGGCAGCGGCGGCGATTCCAGTGACACGGTCCTACGGCGCTGGAGGAGGACCTCGCGTTGCGGCAGCGGCGGCGCGTTCGCGAAAGGATCGCGCGGAAGGACATGCGGATATTGGATCGTGGGCGTGACAACGGGCAGGGAGCCCAGCGGCAGACGATAGCCGGCGGGTGAATTGCCGGGCATTAGAAAGAGCTTTTCGCGGCGCAGCGCCCACCGTTCCGTCACCCAGCGGCGGCCGCGGTCGTGCGTGTTCCAGACTTGGATCGGCAGAACGTAGCTCGAAGGTGCGGCAACGCCGCGGTCGAAAACGCGGACGAGGCGCGCGCGTTCGGCGGGGTCATCGAGTTTGTTCTTTTCTGGTGTGATGCCGACCGGAAGCTTTTGCTCGACGAGTATGAAGTGGGCGGCGTCTTCGTATGCTGGGATGCCGCTGTCGGTGGGCAGACCGAGGGTCGCGCAGAGCTGTTTGGTGAAGCGGGAGGCGTCCGTGATGGTGGCGTTGTCGTTGGCGGTTTCGCGCGCGATGAGGGATTGGTCTTCCCACAGCGGCTGGCCATCGGCGCGCCAGTAGAGGGCGAAGGCCCAGCGGGGGAGCTGCTCGCCCGGGTACCACTTGCCCTGGCCGTAATGAAGAAGGCCGCCGGGCGCGACGCGCTTTTCGAGACGGCGGACGAGGTTTTCGGCATAGCGGCGCTTGTTGGGTCCGACGGCGGCGGTGTTCCACTCCGCGCCTTCCATGTCGTCGACGGCGACGAAGGTCGGTTCGCCGCCCATGCTGAGGCGGACATCACCTTTGACCAGGCGCTCATCGACCTTGTGGCCGCTCTCGAGAATCTCGTTCCAAGTTTCGTCGCTGTAGGGTTTCGTGACGCGCGGGGTCTCGCGGATGCGCGTGACGCCCATGTTGAACGCGAAGGTAACCTCGGCTTTTTCGTGTGCGCCGGAAATAGGCGCCGCACTCGTTGGATGAGGTGTGGCGGCAAGCGGGATGTGGCCTTCGCCGGTCAGCAAGCCGGACGTGGCGTCGAGGCCAATCCATCCTGCGCCGGGAACATAGACTTCGGTCCAGGCATGTAGATCCGTGAAATCGACTTCAGTGCCTGACGGGCCGTCGAGCGACTTCACGTCCGGCGTCAGCTGGATCAGGTAGCCGGAAACGAAGCGGGCGGCGAGCCCGAGGTTGCGCAGGATCTGAACCAGCAGCCAGGCGCTGTCGCGGCATGAGCCGCCGGCCTTACCGAGGGTTTCTTCCGGCGACTGCACGCCAGGTTCCATGCGGATGTAGTATTCGATGTCCTTCTGGAGTTGACGGTTGAGGTCACACAGGAAATCGATCGTGACTTTCGATTTGCGGCTGATGCCCGTGAGGTATTTTTTCAGATGCGGGCCTGCAGGCTCCGGCACAAGATAGGGCAGCAGTTCCTTACGCAGCAATTCCTCATAGGGGAACGGCCAAGCGGACGCTTCCTCAGCGATGAAGAAGTCGAACGGGTTGATGACGGCCATATCGGCGACGAGATCGACCTTGACCGAGAAGATTTCGGTAGGTTCCGGCAGGACGATGCGAGCGAGGAAATTGCCGAAGGGATCCTGCTGCCAGTTCAGGAAATGGACCTTCGGCTCCAGCGTCAGCGAATAGCTGAGAATGGGGGTGCGGCTGTGGGGGGCTGGCCTCAACCGGACAATCTGCGGGCCCATCCCGATCAAGCGGTCGTAGCGATAGGTCGTCTCGTGCGTTAGAGCGACGTGCAACGTCATGGGCTTGGTTGTGTCCTTTGCGCCGGAACTCGGCGCGCCACGGTGCGTCTCTTGGGTTATCGGCTCCGGTAGGGCCAAACAAGGGCGGTGCTGCCGCATCGGCCGCTGAAGCGCTCAAGATGATTAAGCGGTAGGCAAACGCCAAGACATGCGGCGGACATCTGATGGGGAATAATGCAGATTTAGGGCTCCTAGCAATCGCACCGCGACAGGGCGTGACCTTCGTGCTTGAACATTAAACACATGCTTAGAACGCAGACGATGTCGTTCGACCCGTGAGATTTGGACGCAAGAACAAAGGACCCATGCGAAACTTCTCCTGCACGAAATGTGGCACCAAGGTCTACTTCAAGAACGTAAAATGCTTGAAGTGCGGTCATGCGCTGGGTTTCGATCCGGATGCGTTAGCTGTGATTGCGCTAAAGCCAGATGCTGAACCGGGACTTTATCGAAGGATCACAGGCGATACGAAGCAGGTCCTGCGCTATTGCAACAACGTGGTGCATGGCGCGTGCAATTGGCTGACGCGAGCCGATGATCCCAACCTATTCTGCGTGGCGTGCGATCTCAATCGTACCATTCCGAACCTGTCGGAGCCGGGTAATCTCACGGCGTGGCAGGATCTGGAGCGGGCTAAGAAGCGGCTCGTCTACTCTTTATTGAGGTTCGGATTGCCGCTCGACACCAGTCCCGCGCCGCCTGGGCGGCTGATCTTCGATTTCACGCGCAACACGATGACGGGTCATCTCGACGGTGTCATCACCATCAATATCCTGGAAGCGGATGCGGTGGAACGGGAGCGCCAGCGGCAGCAGTTCGATGAGCCTTACCGGTCTCTGCTCGGGCATCTGAGGCACGAGAGCGGGCACTACTATTGGCAGGTCCTCGTCGAATCCGCGGGGCTGCTGGAGGAGTTTCGAGCGCTGTTTGGTGATGAGCGGGCCGATTACCATTCGGCGCTGACGCAACACCATACGTATGGACCCAAGCCCGACTGGCAACTCAATCACGTTTCGGGCTATGCCAGCATGCATCCGTCGGAGGACTGGGCGGAGACCTGGGCCCACTACCTTCACATGGTGGATAGCGTCGACACGGCCGAAGCGGAAGGGATGGAGCCGCGGGCAGCAGGCCTCATCTTCGGGTCGATTTGGCCGTTCAAGAAGTACGACGTCTACCGTGACGAGACGCTTGATAGCCTACTGGAGCGCTGGGTGCCCCTGACGCTGGCGCTCAACAGCATGAATCGCAGCATGGGACACGCGGACTATTATCCGTTCGTCATTCCCGATCCTGCGCGTGAGAAGCTGAGGTTCGTGCACCAGGTGATCCGCGGCAAGCGGTGAGCATGTGCGATACAAAGAGAAGGCTGGCGCCGAGATTCGGCGCCAAGAGCCTTCGTCAAAACTGCCAGTGCTTGTGGCAGGTGTGGTCGTGTTCGTCTTCGATTGCTTCTTCGTGGTACCAGCCCGTGGTGTCGACGGCCGAACGGTACTTAGCCGCTTCGGCTTCGAGGGCACGCGTATCAATCCCATAAACAGGCACGCGATGGCGGCCCGGAAAGGGGATGATGTCTGCAGACTGGCGATTGAGACTTTCCGTCATCAGTTCGCTCCTTTCGGCTTTGAAACTTAAAAACGCGGCGGTGCGGCGCATTGTTCCGGACCTCATATATAGCACCTTCTGCCCGCGATTTCATCCAATTGCACAACAATTATCGTGGTTTGCCTAAACTATGAGCATGCGTCGGCGTGCTTAGCTGAGTAGCATTCTGGGCGCAGATCACTTGGCTGGTGCCTGCCCATCGTGCTCGAAATTCGCCCTCAGCGGACTCTATCGACGATGGACTCAAGCTCCAAACTTCGTCTCCGGTGGCGGACGCGTGGCGTCGCAATGGGAGGCGTGGTGAAGAAACGAGCGTTTGCGGCGCGTGGAATAGAACTGATCATACGCTGGCTGCCGGCCTTTCTCGGGCGGCCAGAGCGGCCAAAAAATATGGACCTTTGGACAGATCTTTTCAGCGCACCGGCCATACGCATTGCAGCTTTTCCGCACCAGCGGCCTGCTCAGGCCGCGTCGCGGAGCCGATGTCACCAACTTAGGAGAGAGCCTCTATGACGAAGTATAAGCTCGAGTACATCTGGCTCGACGGTTATACCCCGGTGCCGAACTTGCGCGGCAAGACCATGATCCGGGAATTCAGCGCGTTTCCCGATCTCGAGCAGCTTCCTCTCTGGGGCTTCGATGGCAGCTCGACCAAGCAGGCCGAAGGCCACAGCTCCGATTGCGTGCTGAAGCCTGTGCGCCACTTCCCAGATCCGGTGCGTACGAATGGCGTGCTCGTGATGTGCGAAGTCATGATGCCAGACGGGAAGACGCCACATGCTTCGAACAAGCGGGCGACCATTCTGGATGATGCCGATGCTTGGTTTGGCTTCGAGCAGGAGTACTTCCTCTATAGGGACGGCCGTCCGCTTGGCTTCCCGGCACAGGGCTATCCGGCGCCGCAGGGTCCTTACTACACGGGCGTCGGGTACAAGAACGTGGGCGACATTGCGCGCGCCATTGTCGAAGAGCATCTCGACATCTGCCTCGCAGCCGGCATCAACCATGAAGGCATCAACGCGGAAGTCGCGAAGGGCCAGTGGGAATTCCAGGTGTTCGGCAAGGGCTCCAAGCGGGCCGCCGACGAAATCTGGATGGCGCGCTATCTGCTCGAGCGGTTGTGCGAAAAGCACGGCGTCGATGTCGAGTATCACTGCAAGCCGCTCGGCGATACGGACTGGAACGGCTCGGGCATGCACTGCAATTTCTCGACGAAGTTCCTGCGCGAAGTCGGCGGCAAGGATTACTTCGAGAAGTTGATGGCGGCTTTCGAGAAGAACTGGAAAGAGCACATCGACGTCTATGGTCCGGACAATCACTTGCGTTTGACGGGCAAGCACGAGACGGCGCCTTGGAACAAGTTCAGCTATGGCGTAGCCGATCGCGGTGCTTCTATTCGCGTGCCGCACTCGTTCGTCAATAACGGCTACAAGGGCTATCTGGAAGACCGCCGTCCGAACTCGCAGGGCGACCCCTACCAGATTGCTTCGCAGGTTTTGAAGACGGTCTCGGAAGTGCCGTTGGCCGCTGCCGCCGCGGCCTGACCACTCTACGGTCGGAGATAAAGAAAGGGCGCCGGTTCAACCGGCGCCCTTTTTGCTTTTTGCAGGCTCAGAACTCGACTTCGAGTTCATCAATTTCATCGGCTTCAGCGACGGCTCCGTCGGTCCACTCCTGCATGAGCGGCCAATCGAAGATGTGGTCGCAGTAGGCTTGGAGCGCGGGTTCGAGCGGTACGGCGTAGGTGCGGAAGCGGGTGCAGACGGGGGCATACATCGCGTCGGCGAGCGAAAGTTTTCCGAAAAGGTACGGGCCGCCGTATTTATTCAGACATTCGGTCCAAATTTCTTTGATCCGCTCAACATCAGGCCGCGCGCCGGAGAATACCTTAAACGATTTGTGGCGCGCCTTGAGATTCATAGGCAGTGCTGAACGCAAATTGTAAAAGCCCGAATGCATTTCTGCGGATACGGCCCGGCAATGGGCGCGGACTGCGCGGTCGTTCGGTAGGATTCCGGCCTCCGGGGTGATTTCATTAAGATACTCGGCGATCGCCAGCGTATCCCACACGATGACATCACCGTGGGTCAGGCGCGGAACCAGCACAGAGGGTGAGAGCAACAAAAGCTCTCGACGTGCGTTGATATCATCGCCAGCAACTTGGCGTTCCTCAAAGTCGAGGCCTGCCATTTTGCACAATAACCAACCACGCAAAGACCAAGATGAGTAATTCTTGGATGAAATTGTCAGTGTCGCGTTCGCCATCTGTGCATCCATGACTTTCTGCGCTGAGAAGTCTCTCGCAGATCGCTGAATAATACACTAGCTTTTCGCATCGAATGGAATGCGGCGTCGCGCCTATAAGGAACAAACATGCTTTATGATGCCTACCAGTTCCAGGATGATCTGATCGGGCATTTCCGTAATGCCGCCCGGTTGGCCACCAATCATTCGCCATGGCCACTGTTTACCGATGCCAAGCGCGCTTTCGATGCGGGCATGGAGATGGTGTCGCGGTTCACGTTGACCCATACGCGGCCGGATTTCGGGATCACTTCGGTGCGCGTGGGAAATCGCGATGTGCCTGTTAAGGAAGAGGTGGTTCTGAGCTTCCCGTTTGGCGACCTTTTACACTTTGCCAAAGATGTGGACGCGCCTCAGCCGAAGGTGTTGGTGATCGCGCCGCTATCGGGTCATTTTGCGACGCTGCTGGCGAAGACCTGCACGACTTTGCTGCGGGACCATGACGTCTACATTACCGACTGGTGCAATGCGCGTGATGTACCGCTCGCGGCGGGAAAGTTCGGTGTCGACGAATACTGTGAATATGTGATCAGCTTCTTGGAGGAAATCGGCCCCGGAGCACATATTCTCGCCGTATGCCAGCCGTGCGTGCAAGCTCTCGCCGCAGTATCCGTGATGTCGGAAGAAAGGCATCCTGCGACGCCTCGGACAATGACGTTGATGGCCGGCCCGATCGACACGCGCGAGAGCCCGACAGAGGTCAACAAGCTGGCGATGGGCAAACCGCTGTCCTGGTTCAAGCAAACCGTCATTTCGCGTGTGCCGCGGCGCTACAAAGGCGCAGGGCGGCGCGTTTATCCAGGGTTTTTGCAATTGACCGCGTTCGTTGCCATGAACGTCGAGCGGCATCGGTCGCAACATCAGAAACTCTATGAGCATTTGGCCAACGGAGACGTGGCTGAAGCCAAGAAAATCAAAGATTTCTACGACGAGTACTTCGCCGTTCTCGACCTTACGGAAGAGTTTTACCTTGAGACGATCGACCGTATTTTCCAGAGAGCGGATCTGGCGACGGGAAACTTTACCTATCGCGGGCGGAAGGTTGATCCGGCGAAGATCACCCGGACGGCGCTTTTGACGGTGGAAGGCGGGCGCGATGATATCTGCGCGCTCGGCCAGACCGCGGCCGCGCATGACTTGTGCTCTTCACTGAGGCCGCATCTGAAGCGGCACCATCTCCAGGCCAACGTCGGTCATTATGGCACGTTCAACGGCAAGCGTTGGGAGAATGAGATCTACCCCGTGGTGCGGAATTTCATCCTCGCGATGGAATGATCTTTCCATTTAGTCAAGCCATAGGCGCGCTCGCCCATCAGACCCTGCTGGGTACTATCCAGCGGGAGCGATCCTGAGCGACTTGACGGTGCTTGTAGATTGCCGAAATAGGCAGCAGGTGCCCAATTAGTCGTCATGAATCGAATTGGACAGATATCGATCATAACTCTACGTTTTGCATCCGGTGAGGTACCTACGATGCAGCGTTGAAGGTATGAATCGATGTTCTGGCGCAATTCGAATGGTGGGGCGACATTGGAGACAAAAACAGTCCAGGAGACGAAAGCAGCGGCAGGTTTTGGCGCTCCCTATATTGTCAGAACGCTTGAGAATGGCGCCGGCCATGCCCCTATTCTCGAGGGCGTGAAATTCCCGATCCCGAACATATTGACCTCGCCGATCGACGTCTGGTTGCGAAATCTCCATGAGAAATATCGCGACACCATGCACGGGCACTTGGCGAGCTACATTCCGGAGTTGACCAACGCAGATCCCAAGCACTTCGGGATCGTGCTCGCCGCAGCCGATGGCAAGAGCTACGCTACCGGTGACAGCGAAGTTCTTTTCACCATCCAATCCATCTCGAAGCCGCTGGTGTACGGATTGGCGCTTGAGGACCACGGTTCGGATGCCGTGCTGAAGCGGGTGGGCGTGGAGCCGACGGGTGAAGCGTTCAATTCGATCGTGATGGATGAACTCAACAATCGACCGTTCAACCCGATGGTGAATGCGGGGGCGATTGCGACGACGGCCCTGATACGCGGCAACGGCTTCGAAGACCAATTCAAGCGCATCCTTGATATGTTCAGCCGCTATGCAGGGCGGCAGCTGACGGTGGACGAATCTGTTTTCGAGAGCGAACGCGCGACAGGCCACCGGAACAGAGCCATTGCGTACTTGCAGCTGAACTCCGGGATGATTGAAGAGCCGGTCTCTGAGCATCTCGATCTCTACTTCCGGCAGTGCGCAATCCTCGTCAGCGCGCGGGATCTTGCGATGATGGCGGCGACGCTGGCTAACAACGGTGTCAATCCGGTCACCAATGAGCGCGCGATCGCGCCAGAGCACGTGAAAACGGTGCTCAGCGTGATGGCCAGCTGCGGCATGTACGATTACTCGGGCGAGTGGGTGTACCGCGTGGGGCTTCCGGCCAAGAGCGGCGTTGGCGGTGGCATCATCGCGGTGCTGCCCGGGCAGTTCGGCGTCGGAACCTTCTCGCCACTGCTCGACGATCACGGCAACAGCCATCGCGGCATCGAGGTTTGTAAAGAACTCTCGCAGCGGTTCCATTTGCACGTCTACGATATGCACTTCGTCGCTGACAACATCGTGCGGCGGAGCTACCGCGGCGGCGGTGTGACGTCCAAACGCCTGCGCGGCGCACGCGAGCGTAAGGCGCTCGATTCCCATGGTCATCAGATCATCGCCTATGAACTTCAAGGCGGACTTTACTTCGCGACGGCCGAGCAACTCGTTCGGCGGATTGTTGAAGACAGCCCGCAATCAAAATACATCGTCCTCGATGGCCGGCGTATCAGTCGGGCCGATCAGAGCGCCCTCATGCTTTTGCGCGATCTCAATTTGTCGCTGGCCATCGAGGGCAAGGTGCTCGTCCTCGCGGCACTGCCGGAGCAGGTGCAGACCGACTGGCTGAAGCTGAATAGTGGCGCGGGTTTGGAGCTGTGCTTCGGGGATGTTGATGCAGCCCTGGAGTATTGCGAGACCAAAGTCATCCTCACGGTTGATCCGGGCGCGATGGCTTCGGACGCGCTGCTGCCGCTGGCGGATATGGATATTCTTCGCGGATTTTCAGCCGATGAAATCGGCAAGCTTGCGCCATACATTGCAACCAGCAGTTATGATGCCGGCGCTTTCATCATTCGCGAGGGCGATGCGGCCGACCGGCTCTATCTGCTGGCGTCTGGTTCTGCGTCGGTCGATATCGTTTTGGATGATGCGAAGAGCCGTGTTCGGTTGGCGGCCTTCCGTCCCGGCGTGGCGTTTGGCGAGTTTGCCCTGTTCGATGGTGGACGACGTGTGGCGAACGTCGTGGCCGAGACGGCTGCGGTTTGTTACGTCCTGGATTTTTCTAATCTGGAGCGCTTGGAGGCGACCGAGCCGAAGCTTTATCGGCGGGTTCTGTTTGCGCTTGGTCGACTGCTGACGGACCGGCTGCGCCGCGTGACGGCGGAAGTGCGAGCGTTGACGTGATACTCGTCCGGGTATTGGCGGGCTTTGCAGTTTTGTGTCTGGCGTGCGGTGCGGTTGCAGCGGAGGCGCCGGAGATCGGGACGACCGTTGCCGTCAAGAACAAGGTGACGGTGGAGGCCGATCAACTCGCGCGGCCTCTGATCAAGGGCGAGAACGTTCACCAGAACGAGATCGTCATCACGGAGAAGGCGGCGACAGCGGAGATCGAGTTAAAGGACAGTACCAAGCTTGCTGTCGGACCCTCTGCGCGGATCGTGCTCGACAAGTTCGTGTACGAGGACGGTACCCAGCCGGCGGCCATTTCGATCAACATGGCGAAGGGCGCGTTCCGGTTCATAACCGGAAACAGCCCCAAACCTGCGTATGAGATCAAGACGCCAACGGTTTCTCTGGCCGTGCGTGGGACGATTTTCGATGTCTATGTCGACGGCGACGGGGAAACGGTTGTTCTGCTCCACGAAGGTGAGGTCGACATGTGCGCGGCGCCGGGATCATGCCGGCGGCACAACAAGCCCGGCCACGTGGTCCGCGTCGGGATAGACCGCGTTATCGGCGAGCCACTGCTATGGACCGGCTCGCTGATGAAGGGGCTCGGTGTCGCGACGGTGTTTCCGTTTGTCGGCCGCAAACTCGTCATCGACCCCGTACGACGGCTGTCACGGGTTGGGTTGTCAACCGGCCGGACAGTAGCCGGGAAGGTGATCCGAACACCCGGCCGTGCCGCTCGCGGGATTGGGCGGACATTGCGGAAGTTCCGGCCGCGATTCTAACGGATCACGCAGCTGCCGGTTTTGATCACGCATTGGCTTGCGTGCGGGACGTGTCGATCGCTTGTCGGTGCGATGCAAGCCATCTCCCCAGTTCGGCGAACGCGCCGTCCAGGTCTGCAAGCGAGAGAAGTGTCGCGCGCGCGGCTTCACGTTGCTCGCGGACGTCGGGGGATTTGTAGCGCGACGATGTCGCCAGGATGCGCAGCACGGCCGTCAAATCAGATTTCAAGACGGATGCCCGCTGGGTCGTGATTTGCCCGGGTGGTTCGGGTGTTCGGATCGGCACTGACAAAGGTGACTGCCGTGCTGGGCCGCGGATGACGCCGGGGCGCAAGACTTCAGCGGTGTGTGCGAAGGCGTGGAGAAGTGACTCCAGCGCATGATCGAGGGAAAGGCGTGTCGCATCATGGTCGGCAATGAGCTGCTCGGCAACAGCGTTCCACTTTGAAAGTGCGGGTGCCGCTTCGGGCCGGACGGCGTTCAGCCCGAACTCATAGAGTGCCAGACGAGCGAGGCGGCGAGTGATGCGCCTTGCTTTGGCCAAGCGGCGTTCGCGGATAGACTGTGCAGAGGTTTCGATTGCTGCGCGGACAGTTGCGGCGTCGCTTGCAAGAGTTTCGGCCGAGTCACCGGCTTCATCGTTCTCGGCATCTGGATCGGCGGCGGAGACCAGCAGCACCTCGCGGAAGAGGCCGCGTGAGACAGAGGTGAGCCGCCGGAGAACCTGGGCGCAATCGTCGTCGGAATAGAAGCTGTCTTTATGTGTCGCCACAAGCAGCGCATGCTTGTGGCAGCGGGACGGCACTGTGGACCAGAGGTTGCGATCGCTTTCCGTCCAGGCACGCGTGGCGACGGTACACCAGATTGCGATGTCGGCGTCGGCGGCGAAGACAGCGGGCGTTTGAGTTGCCGGAGTGTCGAGCAGTTGGTGGTGCTGAAGCCAGGGCAGGGGCAGGCGAATTTCGACGGCGCGGTAATCGAGATCCGTCAGTGCGTCGTCTTCGTTACCATCGATGCGAATCTGAATGCCGTTGGTATCGACGCCGAAAAGGGCGGCAGATTCGGCGTAGCTGACGAGAACAGGCACGCCCGTATTGGCGACGACGCTGATCGGGAGCAGGCCCTTGCCGAGGATGAGATCGGTGAGGGAGCTTTTGCCGGAATTGTACTCGCCCAGGATCACGATGCGGAGCGGTCGGCGGAGCATGGATTCGATGCGCGAAAGACCAGCGATGCAAACGGGGATCGCCGGATCATCAACGCGCAGGTTCTGAAGCCGTTCGCGAGCGGCGCGGAGGGCCGAGGCGTAGAGTTGCCATTCGCTGGTCATTTCGGTGGACCTCCTGGCCTGAAGATCTGCTCGACGTCGCGGGCGAGGTATTCGAGGTACTGGGTCAAAGCTTCGGTGTCCTTGAGCCGCTGCGCCTGGGCGGTGATCCGCTCGTCGAAGCGCGTCGTGAGGCCGTCCTGCACGCCATCCTCCTGCATCAGGCGATCGAGCCGGCGCTGGAGCGCTTGCTGAATGTTCCGGCAAGCGCCGAGCGCCCAGCCAATGGTGGTCGTTGCAAAATCGTGGAAGGTGCGTGCTGCGGAAGCGGCAAGTTCGTCAGCGACCTGCGAAAACTCGGCCCTGATCAGCGCTTCGATCTTGGCGCCGGCCTGTTCGGCGCTGGCTGAGCGGTTCCAGAAGGCTTGCCAGCGGGAGCGATCGAGATCGAGCACCAGCATGCGGCTCAAGGGAAGGCTGGCGGGGACCGGAATCGAGAGCCCTTGCTGCTGTGGCACGGGTATCTGTGGGGCCGGAACAACGGTCTGCAAAAGCTTGAAGAGTTCAGGAATGAGGCGAGCGTTGAAGCCGAGCAGGCGTTCGGACGATTCCTTAAAGCCGTTGCGGAACGTGTCGGCGAGCGCGCGGCGCAATTCGAAGCCCTCGTGGGTCCAGGTGGCCGTCGATGCGCCGCGTGCAAGGCTGTCGGTCAGAACCTTGCGTTCGCGCGCGGCATGGGCGTCGACGAGTTTGAGGAGGGCGGCGCGAAGGCGGGCTTGTTCCTCATCGATCACGCGTACGAAGAGTTCGCCAATGGCTTTGGCAGAAGCATCGATGTTTGAGGACACCGCGATGAGGAGATCGCGTTCGCGGGCGTGAATGGCGGGGCTGTCGTTATGGATGCCGATAGTGGTGGCTGCCTGCTGGCGGCGGGCGCGATCAGCGAGCAGAAGCTGCAGTTCAGCTTCGGCGGCACGTTCGCAGGCGCGGGACATATCGGCGAAACCGCGGGCGACGAGGCTGAGAGAAAAGGCCGGGCTAGCAATGCCGGTGACGAATTCAAATGCATCATAGAGTGCAGGCATGCCGGACATTGCATGGAGAGCATGACTGACCCGTGCCTGGGTGTCGGGACGGGCAAGGGCTTTGGGGTCAGCGTCGCCCGGTTTCAGGAGGCCGCTGCGAAAGAGATGGGCGGCGGACGGACGCTTCAAAGTTTTGGCGACAGCTTGCGGTTCAAAGGCTAGTGCCTGCATGGCCCACCAGGCACTGCCGGGGACGACGGGAATGCTGGCGCCAGGGAATTCTTCCGCCAGACGTTCGCGAACGAAGCGCAGCACTTGCGGCAATTCGTTTGCGACGTCGGAGAGTTCGTCGATGCGGTTGAGCAGGACGATGACCCGATCTTTGTTGAGGCCGCGCATAAAGCGCAGCAGCGCGACGTCCTGCGCTGAGAGCGGCTGACGGGCGGTGAGCACGATAATGTAGGCATCGGCGGCGCCGAGTGAGCGGCGCGTGATCTCATCGCGAACGAGCGATGGATCGTTGATGCCGGGGGTGTCGGTCACCGTGGTGGGGAAATCGAAGGGGCCACCGGGCAGATACAAGTCGGCGCTACGCGTAATTTCCGAGTAGCGGCCGATGTCGTTTCCGTCACCAAATTCTCCGGAGCAGATGTAGCGCTCGAGAAGTCCCGGATGAAGCGACTTGAAGAGGTGCCCGCGGCCGATCAGCTGCTCGAACTCTGGGCCGAGCTTCAGGCGCGCCCGTTCGGCGAGAGCATAGGTTTCCGTTTGAAGTATGCGCGGTTCAAATCCGGGTACGAGGCGTTCCGTCAATTCTCGAAAGCGGCCCGCTCCGTTTGCGATTTCGCCCCACTCGTTGGCGTCCATGAAGGAGAAGCGGACGGCACCGTCTTGCGGAAGGGCCTGAGCGAAGTGGAGGTTCGTGACGGCTGTCGTCCACGGTGTTACGGCGGTGGGTAGCAAACGCGGGTGGCGGACGAAGGCGTTGATGAACGTGCTCTTGCCGGATTTGATCTGGCCGACGACCGCAATGCGAACAGTCATCCGGGCAATCTTGGCCAGCGCATCGGTGACGAGGGGACGAGATTGCGGCTCGACGAGGCTACTCATGACAGCACCGCACGACAGGAGCTGCTGGCGCACGTTCTCAAGCCGCGCGCCCAGGAGTTGGCGCGGTGTTTCGGTCGTCCGCTGCATCGGGTCGGCGTTCACGCGTACGTTTTCTTTCGCTGCTCAGCGGCCGCTGGACTGAGGCGGAATCGCTGCATCTGCCATTCCCAGTTCGCGGGCGCGGTCGTACCACACGCGGGCCAGCTCCGGGTTGGTTTCGCGGGTGCCCGGCGGTGTTACCGGCTTTGCCGTTGGGCTCGGATCGTAAGTGCGGGCGAGTTCAAGGGCTGCCGCACCGGAGCCCAACTCAGCCGCACGGTGCAGAAGTTCACGCGCGCCGTCGATGTTGCCTTTCTCCAAAAGGAGGACGGCGCTGCGGACCAACTCCATGGACGCGTCGCCGCGGTCGTTCATGGGCGAGGCTAAGCCGGAGGGTGTCATTCCGAAGGATTTGACCGCGGAAGGCAGCGTTGCGCGCTCCTCTGCTGACATCAGCACGTAAACGGTGGCGGTTGAGATGAGAGCCGCGATCACGCCTGCGAGCAATGCCGCTGATCTCGGAGAGACCGTCTGCTGCGGCTTTTCCGCAATGGGCGCGATACCTTCTTCGGGGTCGAGCGCCCCGCGCAGGGTGCCGACATAGTCCCGCTGCTCAGCGTCTTCATTCGAATTTGCGCCGGCGGATCGCCGGCTATCAAGCCCGTCAAGTCGGCGAAGAAGACGCTTCAACTCGGCCATTTTGGTTTCGTCACTCGGTGCCATGGTCGCATTATCCCGTTTCACATGCGCTCGGCGGCGCCTGTTTTGTCGGAGACTTAGATAACCCACACCGTTTTGCGAATAAGCGGCACATCTCGCCGTTATCCGCTGGTCTCTAGTCGTAACTCAGGCGACTAAACCCGACAACGGTGCATCGCGCGCTTCAATTGGGCAGGTCGGTCAGAAATCAAGCAAATCAAGGTGAAACCGGCTGCGTCAACATTAGCTCGCTTATGAGCGTAACGGGTGGCAAAGAGCTTTATTCCGCGGGGAACTTATCGGTTATGCAAATTCGTTCGGAACGATCGACATGGCGCCTTTGGTCTGCGCGGACGGGCACCGCCCTTGTCGCATCCATCGTGCTGTCAGATGCGGCATGGGCTGCGCCGGACAAAGGCGACACGGCCTTCGTGATGCTGGCGACCGTTCTGGTCTTATTGATGACGGTGCCGGGACTGGCCTTGTTCTACTGCGGGCTGGTGCGCACGAAGAACGTGCTGGCGACGATGATGCAGGTGTTCATGACGGTCGCGGTCGTGTGCCTGATCTGGATGGTTTACGGATACAGTCTGGCGTTCACCGCGGGGAGCGGAACCGGGCCATTTGTCGGAGATCTTTCGAAGGCGTTTCTGATGGGTGTCACGCCGGATAGCACCGCGGCGACGTTCTCCCCTGGGGTGTACATCCCCGAGTTCGCCTACATCTGGTTCCAAATGATGTTTGCTGCGATCACGCCGGCGCTGATCGTCGGGGCGTTCGCCGAGCGGATGCGGTTCGCGGCCGTCATGCTGTTCATGGTGCTGTGGGTGACGTTCGTCTACTGCCCGATTGCGCACATGGTCTGGTACTGGCCGGGGCCGGATGCACTGATCGATGCGGCGCGCAGAATTGAGCTGGCAACTCCAGAGGCGCGGGCGGCGGCGGAGGCCGATCTGCAGCGGCTGATCGAAACATCGGGCTTAGCGTTCCAATGGGGCGTGCTCGACTTCGCAGGCGGCACGGTGGTGCATGTGAACGCTGGGATCGCAGGGCTCGTGGGAGCGATCCTGATCGGGCCGCGATCGGGTTACGGGCGGGAGCCGATGCCGCCGCATTCGCTGACGCTCAGCATGGTGGGCGCGGCGCTGCTCTGGGTTGGCTGGTTTGGCTTCAACTGCGGGTCCGCCCTGGAGGCGAATGGCACGGCGGCACTGGCCATGGGCAACACGTTCGGGGCCGCGGCTGCCGCGGCGGTCGCTTGGACGAGCGTGGAATGGCTGACAAAGGGGAAGCCCACGTCGCTGGGCTTCATCACAGGCATGGTGATCGGTCTCGTCGCGGTGACGCCCGCCTCGGGCTTTGCGGGGCCGATGGGAAGTATTGCGCTCGGGATCGTCGCGGGGTTGACGGGATTTCTCGCGTGCACATGGCTAAAGCGAATCTTCGGGTACGATGACAGTCTGGATGTGTTCGGCGTTCACTGTGTCGGTGGCATTCTCGGTGCGCTGGCGACGGGATTGCTGGTCGCGCCGGCGCTGGGCGGCACGGGTGTCGCTGATTATGTGACAAAGCCGGGACAGATCACGGTCGTTTATGACCTGGCATCGCAGATGGCGGCGCAGGTTAAGACAGTCGCGATCACGCTGGTGTGGTCGGGCGCGCTGTCGGCCATCTTCTTCCGGCTCATCGATCTCACGATCGGATTGAGGCCGATCCGCGAGAAAGAGCGGACGGGGCTCGATCTGACGGACCACGGTGAGCGCGGGTATCATTTCTGACCCGCGCTACCCGGTGCTCCGCTTAGGCTATGACATTGCTGGCTTCGACAATGATGGGAGCTTCGATCAGACGTGGTTCCAGCGGATGCTTCGGCAGGATTTGCGGGTTGTGCGTGGGACGCTTCTCGTTAGGACGCAACTTCCAGCGCCAGCCGGACGGGCCGGGAATGGTATCGAGCGCGACGGGATAGATGATGGCTCGGTCGGGTTCCAGGCGGATGCGAAGGAAGTGCTTGTAGTCCTTGATGCCGAGAGCGCCGAAAGCATCGCCCGTATGCATGTTGAATAGGGTCGACGTGAGCGTCCAATAAAGGCCCATGACTAGCCCACCAATCAGGCCGCCGAGCAGCAGCGTGATGGTGAAGTTCCACGTCACGCGGATGACGTCCGGCCATGGACCGGCAAGGTGGTACTTCAAGACGGTGGAGAGGGGGACGCCAACGCCGCTCGCGATCCAGCTGATGACCAGAAGCGCGACGAGGTGGGCGGTGAAGTGCAAAGTGCCGATCGAGAACTTCACGATATTGCCGGCGAGGCCAGGCCGCGTTTCCACGTATCTTACAAGGAGTGTCCACAGGCCAAGCAGCAGGAATGCAAACAAGGGACCTTGCTGGCAGGCGGCCAGAAGGGCCGTGGGATTGAGAACTTCTTCCAGCGGACTGTACTGGCTGAAGAAGACGACGAGGTAACGCAGCCGCTCATCGATCGAGAGGTTCGTCATCGCTTCCAGTTCGCGGATTTGATCACTGAGCTGAACCTTGCGTCCGCCGTCGATTGCCTTGCTGCGCTCGTCGAGGTCGTACCACTGCTTCTTGGCCGGCTCGAGCTTGGCACGGGCGACACTGAGTTGTTCTTCCAGCACCACCATTTCTGTCGTCGGCGGATCGCCGGCTGACAGGGCCGATTGTTGTTCCTTAAGCCGCATTTCAAGAGAGGCGACTTCCTTTCGCACGCCGTCGAATTCGGAGCGTGCATGCTGGGCCTGGACGGCGATGTCTTCGGCCAGCTTGGTCATGACTGGCGAGTGGCGCGGATCGGACGACGACCATACCCAGGCGAAAAGGAAGTAGATGACGCCGACGAGAACGGCGAATTTCTTGTTGCGGAACGGCAGCCCAAGGTTTTTCAGACAGAGCAATCGGCTTTTCCAGCGGGGTGGATAAATCGCATCGGCCCTCAGCTTGTAGCTGTCGCTGGAGATGTCTTCCCTGCGAACGGCTTTGGAGCGGCGACCGCCTGCGGGCCCGGCATCCACGTCGCTAATCGGTTTGTGATCCGTCAATGCAGACGCTGTCGTCATGTTGGCCGCGGCCGCTTGGATCGCGCTGCCTAATCCTTCCTGCGAGAGCGGTCTGGGGATGAACGATGGCCGTGACGGGGCGAGAGGCGGTGGCGCTGTCTCGCCGGGATGCAGCGTGAAATCGGGACCTTGCGGTCCGATGACGTTGCGCTCCATGCGGTTGAAATCTTCCGGATCGGCAGGGTCGGAGATGCGCTTGCCTGCGTCTGTCGGTGTGGCCCAATTCAGTGAGATGCGCTTCTTCAATCCGTGAGTGGCATGGGCGAAGGCGCCGCCACCTCCGCAGGTGATGAACTGCACGCCGAGCTTGTCGCAGGTGTAGCGGCTGTAGTGATGCCAATCACCCGCGAGAACGGCCAAGATCTTGGCGCCGTTCTTGCGCGCCAGCATGCTGATTTCGTGCAGATTGTCGTAGTTGTGATGCAGCCAGCTCGGTTCGGCGAGGCAGAGAATGATCTTGTCGCCGGGCTGCGTCTGATCCGCCATCAGGTCGAAGTAGTCGCGCTGGCTGTCGTCGAGGTTGTCCGCGAGCTGGATATCAGGGCCCCAGATCCACCAGTTGTGCGGCAGCTTGATCGCGAAGTAGCTGCGATGTTGATGGCAGCGCCATCCGCCCAGTTGGGCGCCGATCCCTGCGGAAATGCGATCTCGCGCGGAGCAGAAGAGCGCACTGAACGAGGCGAGGCCGTCATACCAGTCATGGTTGCCGGGAATGGCGAAGAGCTTGCGCTTCGGGTTGTCTGTGGTGAAGGCCCAGTCGTAGGGATCGCGAAGGCGGGTTTGATACTCGTCCTTTGTGGCATCCGGATAAACCTGGTCGCCGCCCATGATGAGAAGTTCGCCGGCGGGCAACTGGTCATCGGTGCCTGCCACCTTCAGTTTTTCTTCGGCCAGCATATAGGCCATGGCGAAGGTGGGTTCGAAGCCGTCGCCAAGATCGGCGATGTAGTCGACCCATACCGCGCCCGAGGCGTCGGGCTTCAGGCGCTCTGATGGTTTGCCGGTGTCGCTATAGTCGTAGCGTGCCTGGAGTTCGTCTTCGGTGGCTTGATCGGTGGCCGCCTGGATGAGCCGCTGATCAGTGTAGGAGCCGATGGTGGCGGAGAGGACCGAGCGCACGCCGACTTTGGCGAGAAGTTCGGGGTCGAACCAGTCGACCATTTGCGGAAGGTCGCCAGCGCGCAAGCGCTCGATGATTTGCCGACCGCGGCGTGCTTCGGGCAAGTCGTCGTCGTCGCTACCGAACAACTGGAACTGCATGTGACTCCCCCGCACCCGATACAACAGCCGCTGCCTCCAGGGGCGGCGTGCCGGTCGGGACTTTACGCGGGGGGATGGGCGGAGGGTATCCGGGCCGGGCTCAATTCAGTGCGAACTTGGCGGAACGGTCCATTTTGTGTCTCCGGTGCCACGCGATGCGGCCACGTCCCTTGATTTTTGTTGGGAGCACATCCATTCGCTAGGCGTGTGAACGAGGCTTCTTTTTCGGGCCGGCCTTACCATGGCTCGGGCCTGTGTTGTTCTGTGTGGTGCCCGCAGGCTTGTGCCCCTTAGGTGCAGGGCCGGCATGGCGTTGGCGCGGTGCCCAGCCGTCGGCTTTAGATTTGCCCTTGTCGCGCCAGCGGGGTTTATCCGCCTTGGGCTTGAACGGCGCACGGGCCGCAGCTGGTGCGGGCTCGCGGACGGGTGGCGCTGTTTCGCGCGCGGGCGGGCTACTGGCGGGTGTTGGATTGGCGCCGCTCTCTGCCGTGCCTGTAGCACTTGGGCTCGACACTGCGTTGTCGCGGACGATGTGGCCTTCCTTCTTTTTCGCCGTACGGACAGCGTGATCGAAGGTGTCGGCGAACTCGGCGGCAATCTGGAAACGGGTGTTGCGGTCCTCGATCCGGATGGCGCCAATTTCTGCCTTCGTAACGCCGCCGGAACGGCAGATCAGTGGCAGCAGCCAACGCGGATCGGCATTGCGTTCGCGGCCGATGTTAATGCGGAACCAAACCATCTCGCGGCCATCGTCGTGGCGCGGTCGCGGGCGGCGCGGGCCATCGGACGGAGAGCTTGAACTATTCTCCGTCTGCGTGCGCGGGGACGTCGATGCAGAGCGCTCGCCGTATTTGGAGGGCCTGCGTTCACGATCTGGGCGCGGGGCGAAATCATCGCGGCGAGGCCGCCGCTCGCTCGCGTCGCGGCGTGGAGGGCCCGTGTCTGGGATGAGATCTTCAGGCGCGGGCAAGCGCGCGTCGTGCATGCGCACGAGTGCCAGCGCAATCTCGTCGGCCGTGCGGCCGGCCTGGAGTGCGCTCACGCGCTGCAGTTCTTCTTCCGTCGGCGCAGTGGTGAAGCTGGGGTCGGCCAAGAACCGTTCTTGATCGCGGGCGCGGATTTCGTCGGGCGAGGGTGCATCGGCCCATGATACCTTGAGGCGCGCGCCGCCGATCAAGACTTCTGCCTTACGCCGCCTGTTGTAAGGCACGATGAGGACGCACTTGCCCTTGCGGCCGGCGCGACCAGTCCGGCCGGAGCGATGCAACAGGGTCTCGCTGTCGTTGGGGAGATCAGCATGGATGACGAGCGCCAGGTCGGGCAAATCCAATCCACGGGCTGCAACGTCGGTCGCCACAAGAACTCGCGAGCGGCCGTCGCGTAGGGATTGGAGGGCTTGCGTGCGCTCGTTTTGGGTGAGTTCGCCGGACAGTGCTACTGCGGAGAAGCCGCGCTCGGCAAGGCGTGCGCTGTATCGGTTGACGGCTTCGCGGGTCGAACAGAACACCAGAGCGGCGCGCGCATCATGCAGGCGCAGAACGTTGACGACGGCGTGTTCGACATCCTGCGGCGACACCCGATGGGCGATGTAGTCAATGTCGACGTGCTGCTGATCGCGGCGCACGGTTTCGATACGCAGGGCGTCTTTCTGGTAGCGGACCGCAAGGTTTTCGATCTCGCGCGGCAACGTGGCGGAAAACAGGAGTGTGCGGCGCTCGGCCGGTGTCGCGTCAAGGATGAATTCCAAGTCTTCGCGGAAACCCAGGTCGAGCATCTCGTCGGCTTCGTCGAGAATGGCCGCTTTGAGTTCGCCGAGTTTGAGCCGACCGCGTTCGAGATGGTCACGCAGACGGCCCGGCGTGCCGACAACGATGTGTGCCCCGGCATGAAGCTGTCGGGCTTCAGCACGCGCATCCATGCCGCCGACACAGGTGACGACGCGGGCGCCCGTGTTTTCGTAGAGCCACGTCAATTCGCGGCAGACCTGCATGGCGAGTTCACGCGTCGGGGCAATGACAAGTGCCAGCGGAGATGCTGCTTGCCCGAGCGTCTCGTTTTCTCCAAGGAGCGTCGAGCCAAGGGCGAGCCCAAAAGCGACCGTCTTGCCCGATCCCGTTTGAGCGGAGACCAGCAGATCACGGTTCGAGGCGTTTGCGTTCAAGACCTCGAGCTGTACGGCGGTGGGGACCGTATAGCCGCGCGCCGCAAGGGCACGCGCCAGCGGGGCGTTGGTCGTGGGGAAGGTCATGGCGGAGGGATACTCGGATGTGGGGCCTGGGTGGCAACCTGTCGGTCAATCTAGGACAGGTCGCGCGGCCGGAATTCGGATCGCTACTGTTTAGCTGGTCTTGCCGTGGCTCACCAGATCCTAAGTCGTCACGGGCGTCGGACGAGGGGAGGCGGGTGATGGCCAGAGCTGCCAATTTGTTCGTTAATCAAAGACGTTAAGACTTTGTTCAGCGCCGTTTGGCTCCGGCAAGACGATGAAATCGATAGGATCGTCACTCGGTTCGGAGGGTCTTCTCAAGGACCGAGTGATAGACGGACAGATAATGCGAGAGCTGGTCCCACAGTCCTTGATTGAGAGACAAGACGTCCTTGTAGCGTGCCAAGGCTGAGGCGCTGGTGCCAGAAAGCTCACCACCTGCCGCTACCGAAACTTCCCCCCTCGAGGCAGTTAGCCCACGCAGCAGTGAAGTTCCCAGTCGGCACATGCCGCCTACGAACTCTTCGAGCAACTCCAAATGGACCGAATTCGGCTTCTTGTACTCTCCCACCGCGAGGATAGCGAAGCGTCGAAGTTTGGAATTTGATCGCCGCCAGATCGCACAACGGGATGCCGCTGGTGGGAGCGCCTCAGGTTCATCGTTAACGGGAGGTCCCCGAATTCGGAGCGTAGGCTGTCACCCGCGGGGACGAAGTAAGGTGGCGCGAACGCTACTGTCACACGCCTGAAACAGAACTTCGGCTATGTCCCGCCCACATGAGCGAGACAAGCGAATCGAGGCGCGCCGTGACAGACGCCCGGGCAGAGATGAGCTATCGGACGATTTTCATCTCCGACGTTCACCTGGGCACCCGCGCCGCCCAAGCCCCAGCCCTGCTCGACTTCCTCAAGCGCGCTGATGCCGACACCTACTATCTCGTCGGAGACATCATCGATTTCTGGAAAGTCCGGCGCGGTCCCGTATGGCTGCAGTCCCACAACGACGTCATTCAGAAACTCTTGCGCAAATCGCGCAAAGGCGCACGCATTGTCTTCATCCCAGGCAATCACGACGAAGCGCTGCGCGACTACTGCGGCCTGAACTTCGGCAGCGTCGAGGTGCGCCGCGATGCGATATTCGAAACCGCCGCCGGAAAAAAATACATCGTCATGCATGGCGACGAATTCGACGTGGTCGTGCGATATGCCAGATGGTTGGCATTTCTCGGCGATCGCTCATACGAATTGGCGCTGTGGATCAACCGCCCCCTCAATTGGATCCGACACAAGCTCGGGCTCGGGTACTGGTCGCTCTCCAACTACCTGAAGGGCCGCGTCAAGACCGCCGTCAACTTCATCGGTGAATTCGAGAGCGCGTTGTCCGATGTCGCCCGTCGTCACGAGGCCGACGGCATCATCTGCGGTCACATTCACCATGCCGCCGACCGCATGATTGACGGCGTCCACTATATGAACTGCGGCGACTGGGTGGAGAGTGCCACGGCAATTGTCGAAACGCACTCCGGCGAACTCAAAGTCCTGCATTGGGGCATTGCCACGCAGTCAAGCGACGCCTCGCCGTCTGACAACGACACCAGCCTTGCCGCGGCCGCTTGAATGAAAATCCTGGTCGCAACCGACGCTTGGTTCCCTCAGGTCAACGGCGTTCTGGCGACCTACCGGCGTCTTGCTGACGAGCTTCCAAAAATGGGATGTGACCTTACATTTTTCACACCCGAGCCGTTCGACACGATCGCAATGCCGGGCTACCGCGAAATCCGCCTTGCCGTTCCGAACCGACATATCGCCGAAGCTGAGATCAATGCAGACGCGCCGGACCATATTCATATCGCCACCGAAGGGCCGGTTGGCTGGATGGCCCGCAACTATTGTCTGCGCCGCGGCATGTCTTTCACGACCAGCTTTCATACACGCTTTCCCGAGTATGGATCGCAGCATCTGGGCGTCCCTAAAGGCATCGTCTATGCAGGGTTGAAGCGCTTCCACAACGCGGGTGCCGGGTTGATGGTGGCAACGCCCTCTCTTCAGCGCGACCTCGCGGGGCGCGGTTTTCGCAAGGTTTTGCCGTGGACGAGAGGTGTCGATACGACGCTCTTTTGCCCGCGTGCCGATCGGCTATTTGGCAATGATGGTCCCGTTTTTCTCTACGTCGGGCGGGTTTCGATCGAGAAGAACGTCGAGGCCTTCCTGTCCGCGGATCTTCCCGGAATCAAAGTTGTTGTCGGTGATGGGCCGCAACTCGCCACGCTGGCCGAAAGATTTCCACGCGTGTACTTCACGGGCCGCCGCGTCGGTGAGGATCTCGCGCGCCACTTCGCTTCCGCCGACGTCTTTGTCTTTCCGAGCAGGACCGACACTTTTGGATTGGTGATCCTGGAAGCCATGGCGTCGGGGATCCCCGTGGCGGCTTACCCGGTCACTGGGCCCGTCGACATTATCGAAGACGGCATCAGCGGCATTCTGGACAACGATTTGGCGACCGCTGCACGCCGCGCGCTCAGTCTCGATCGCGCGCAGGTCCGCCGCCGCGCTCTCGATTTCACTTGGGGTCGCACGGCTGAACTGTTCCTCGACAACATTCGCCATGCGCGAGCTTCGAATGTTCGATTGCCCGCTCATGCGACTGCAGCGCTGCCTCACCCACGTACCTGCGGCGCCGCCGCCAACCGGAGACCATGACGATGGACCGAGCCGAAACGGCCGATCAGATGGACATCTCGCGCCGCCGCAGTGGCGCGCTCATCGGGGCTGCCGTGCAACGCAGCAGTCTCTTCTCGGTTGCCGGTCTCAACGAGCGGGCCTTCACGTTTGCCTTTTCGAATCTTGTCTATCCCCAGATTTGGGAGGACCCCGTTATCGACCTCGAGGCTCTACAGATCGAAGCCGGGCAGCGGGTCATTACGATTGCCTCAGGTAGCTGCAATGCGCTTTCGTATCTCACGGCGGACCCCGGCGAAATCATTGCTGTGGATCTCAACTCGTCGCACGCGGCGCTCAATCGCCTTAAATGTGCCGGCGCGCGTTACCTTCCCGACTACGATGCATTCTTCTCCTTCTTCGGTGCAGCGGACCGCAAAAGCAATATAGCGCTATACGATCGCTACATTAGGGACCGGCTCGATGCCGAAACGCGCGCGTTTTGGAGTGGCCGTGATCTTACCGGCCGCCGCCGGATTGAGCGCTTTTCACGCGGCTTCTACCGCTTCGGTCTCCTTGGCCGCTTCATTGCCGCCGGCCATCGCGCGGCTAAACTCCTCGGCAGCGATCCGGGGGCCATGATGCAGGCCCGCACCATTGAAGAACAGCGCGCCATATATGATCGCGAATTAAAGCCGCTGTTTGAAAGGCGGCTCGTCCAGTCCATTCTCAATCAACGGTCGTCGCTTTTCGGCCTTGGCATCCCTCCTGCACAGTATGACGCCCTGGCGGGTGGGCGCCCGATGCACGAAGTTGTCGAAGAGCGTCTCCGCCGCCTCGCCTGCGATTTCGACCTTCAGCAGAATTACTTCGCTTGGCAGGCCTTTGCCCGTAGCTACGCGCCGAATGGCGACGGGCCGCTGCCGCCCTATTTGCAGCGCGAAAGCTATGAACAAATCCGCGATCGCGCGCACCGCATCAGCATGCGCAATATCGCCTACACCGATCAGTTGCGGGCACTGCCGTCTGCCCACTTGGACCGATACGTTCTGCTCGACGCCCAGGACTGGATGAACGACGCCGCGCTCGCGGACCTGTGGACCGAAATGACGCGCACGGCCCGGCCCGGCGCACGGGCGATCTTTCGTACCGCCGGTGAGGACACGATCCTTCCGGGCCGCGTACCAGATGCGCTCCTTAATCGGTGGATCTACGAAGAGGCAGCGTCGAGAGAGTGGACCACGCAGGACCGCTCCGCGATCTATGGCGGCTTCCATCTTTATGTTTTTAAAGGTGAGAGCGCATGACGACGACACACGTCTCTGATGCTGAACGCATGGATCGGCACTACCGATATCAACGCTTCATCTACGATCTGACGCGGACCCACTACCTGATTGGCCGCAAGCATCTGATTTCCGATCTGTCGCTCCGACCGGGTGCTACGGTCTTGGAAATCGGCTGCGGCACGGCCTGGAATCTTGTCCGTATTGCTAAGCGCTATCCTCACGCGCGCATTTATGGCGTCGATGTTTCCAACGCGATGCTCGACACTGCGCGTGCTGCAATAAAGCGGCACGGACTCGCAGGCCGTATCGTTGTAGCCCAGGCCGATGCCACGAACTTTTCGGCTGCCGAAGTCTTCGGCATTCCTACATTCGATCGCGTGTTCTTTTCGTACGCTTTGTCGATGATCCCCGGCTGGTACGATGCACTCGACGCCGGCGCTTCGCAGGTCGCCCCAGGTGGGAGCTTGCATATCGTCGACTTCGGACAGTGCGAGCGTCTTCCCAGGTCGTTCAAGGCTGCGCTATTTTCATTCCTGGATCACTATACCGTCACGCCACGCGCGGACCTTGAACAGATCTGCCGGCAGATTTGTAAAAAGCACGGGCTATCACTGTCGTTCCAGCGTTTGCACCGCGGCTATACGGATTACGCAGTGCTGACTCGGTCAAGTCTCAGCATGTGACGGACATCCGAGGATCACCCACAGCAGGATGCTACAGCAATGGACGCACTCGCATTTATTGCGCTGATCTTCGCAGCCCTGGCGACCCTGCTTCATCTTGTCAGCACGGCCATTAGCCTCGTGCGACTGCGTAAGATCAGCCCGAGCAAAGCAGCGAACCGCCCGGCGGGAGAACGGGTCACCATCATCCGGCCCGTCTGCGGCGTCGATCCGTTCGAGCGGACGACGCTGTGCTCGACATTTAAACTCAATTACAGCGACTACGACATCATTTTTTGTAGCGCGAGCGAACAAGATCCCGTCGTTCCACTCGTCCGCGCGTTGATGGCCGAGCATCCCCATGTCCGCGCACAATTGCTCATCGGCGACGATCGATCCACGCCGAACCCGAAACTCAACAATCTGATGAAAGGCTGGCGCGCAGCCACGGCACCGTGGATCATCATGGCTGACAGCAATGTTTTGATGCCGGAAAGTTATATCGACGACCTGTTCCAAGCTTGGATGCCCGGCACCGGACTTGTGTGCTCACCCCCCGTCGGAAGCCATCCGCAGGGCTTCTGGGCCGAGTTGGAATGTGCGTTTCTTAACACCTATCAAGCGCGCTGGCAGCTCTCGGCCGATGCCGTCGGCTTCGGGTTTGCCCAAGGCAAATCCATGCTGTGGCGTCGGCAGGATCTCGAGCAGGCAGGGGGCATTCGCGCATTGGCGCTTGAAATCGCCGAGGACGCAGCGGCCACAAAAATAGTGAGGAGCCGCGGCCAGATCGTGCGCCTCGTGGATCGCCCATTCCCTCAGCCGATTGGCAGCAAGTCCGCCCGTCAAGTGTGGGACCGGCAGGTGCGGTGGGCGCGCCTCCGGCGGGCTACGTTCGTGCCGTATTATTTGTTGGAGCTCCTGACAGGCAGCCTGCTACCCATCGTTGCGGGCGTGTATGCAGCCGCCGGTCTTGGCACAGATCCATTCCTCACAGGCGTCGTGCTCGCTGCGATTTGGTTCGGTGCCGAAGCTGTTTTGGCGCGCGCTGGCGGCTGGCACATCAGCGCTTGGTCGCCCGCTGCATGGCTCGTGCGCGATCTTGCTCTTCCAGTCCTCTGGCTCCAAGGCTTTGCAGGTGACCGCTTTAACTGGCGAGGCAACGACATGACTGTGGCCGATTCTCCTGAAGTGTCGCGGTCATAGCGGTGTACGCGGAATTGAGGCGAAGACTGCCCGGCGAGACGAACAGAAGAACCTGAGTATTGAAAGCACGCTCGCTATCGGTCCGTCTAGGCTTCGCCAACTCTGCTCGAGATCAATTCGCTCGTTGAACCAGGCTCGGAGCTGCGCTGCTGACAGCTCACTTCTCGTGGCCACGCTTGCCCTGCCAACGTGTACGCAGTGGTGAATTCGTGACGCGATGTCCGAATCTGCACGGTCAGATCGATATCTTTGGTGTTAGGGTCCGCCGCGACTGTCTTTGCAACAACCAGTTGTTTGCGTGTCTGAGTTCCGGGAGGAACAAATGGGCTTGAAACATTTTCCTCTGATTTTCGCCGCCGTTTCCACCCTCATTTCCTGCGCTCCTTCTGCGATAGCTCAGCAAACGACAGGCGAACCCGGTTCTCCCGGTGCAACAACCACATCTGACGGAAAACAATTGCCACCGCCTGTTCCGGCGTTCGGCGGCATCATCAAGGAGAAGGCATCAGAGTCCAAGCCCTGGTGGCCGCCTCGCGTTGTGCCGCCTAAGGGCGCGCCCAACGTGCTGCTCATCATGACGGATGATCAGGGTTTCGGTGCACCGAGCACGTTCGGCGGCGTCATCCCGACGCCTGCGATGGACCGCATCGCACAGAACGGATTGCGCTATACAAACTTCCATTCGACTTCGCTGTGCTCGCCAACGCGGGCGGCATTGATCACGGGCCGCAACCATCACTCAGTTGGATTCGGAGTGGTCGGCGAGATATCGACGGGGTACCCAGGGTACAACTCGATCATCCCGATCGAGAAGGGCACCGTCGGCACGATCCTCAAGGAGAACGGCTACGCCACATCGTGGTTCGGCAAGGATCACAACACGCCGTCGTTTCAGTCGAGCCAGGCCGGCCCGTTCAATCAATGGCCTAACGGAATGGGCTTTGAGTATTTTTACGGCTTCGTCGGTGGCGACGCCAGCCAGTGGCAACCGAACCTGTTCCGCAACACAACGCCCATCTACCCCTTCCTGAACAATCCCGGCTGGAACATGCAGACTGCGATGGCGGATGACGCAATCCAGCACATGAAGCAACTGAAGGAGCTAGCGCCCGACAAACCGTTCTTCGTCTACTACGTGCCGGGTGCCACTCATGCGCCGCATCATCCGACACCCGAGTGGATCAAAAAGATCAGCGACATGCATCTCTTTGACGAGGGTTGGAACAAACTTCGCGAAACAATCTTCGCCAATCAGAAGCGGCTGGGCATCATGCCCGACAACGCGCAACTGACGCCGTGGCCGAAGGGCACTACCGGAGTGGGATACCCTCAGTTGGGAGGAGAAGAAGCTCTTCATCAGGCAGGCGGATGTTTATGGGGCCTACCTCGCCTACGCCGACCATGAGATCGGGCGCGTCATTCAAGCCGTCGAAGATCTCGGCGAACTCGACAATACCCTGATCATCTACATCGGTGGCGACAACGGCGCGAGTGCCGAGGGCATGCTCAACGGCACACCGAACGAGTTCACGACCTTCAATGGCGTTCCCGTGCCGGTGAAGGACCAGTTCCTTTGGTACCCATTCTGGGGTTCGGAACGCACGTTCCCGCATTTTGCAGCGGGTTGGGCGTGGGCGATGGACACGCCATTTAAGTGGGTGAAGCAGGTTCCGTCTCACTTCGGCGGGACCGCTCAGGGCGTGGCGATGTCGTGGCCCGGCCACATCAACGATGTGGGTGGCATTCGCCGCCAGTTCCATCACGTCATCGATATCGTGCCGACCATCCTCGAAGCGACAGGCATCCCGGCGCCCGATGCCATCAACGGCGTCAAGCAGAACCCGGTCGAAGGCGTCAGCATGGCCTATACGTGGGACAAGGCTAACGCCGAACGTGCCCACCCAGCACACCACGCAATACTTCGAGATGCTCGGCAATCGCGCGATCTATCACGACGGTTGGGTAGCCGCCACGACGCCCGCGACCCTCCCGTGGGAACTCAGTTCCAAAACGCCTCCGGATGTGATCACCGGGTACAACTGGGAACTCTACAATATGATAGAGGACCCGACCCAGTTCAACGACCTTGCCGCCAAGATGCCGGACAAGCTCAAGCAAATGCAGGACCTCTTCTACGCTGAGGCGAAGAAGTACAATGTTCTGCCGCTCGACAATACGACGCTTGCACGCTGGAATACCCCGCGCCCGAGCCTGACAGCGGGACGCACCGAGTTCACCTATTCGGGCGAACTGAGCGGAGTGCCCAAGAGCGCCGCGCCGAGCATTCTCAACAAAGCCTACACCATCACCGCCGAGGTCGAGATCCCCGAGGGCGGTGCCGAAGGCATGATCGTGACCGAGGGCGGGCGCTTCGGCGGTTACGGCTTGTTTCTGAGCAAGGGCGACTTCGGCGTCGGCCGGGGCAGGGTGGTCTTCCTCTATAACCTTCTCGACCTCAAGCGCACGATGTGGGAAGGGCCGGAACTCGACGCCGGCAAGCACACGATCGTGTTCGACTTCAAGCCCGACGAGCCAGGCCTCGGCAAAGCGGGAACGGGCGTGCTGTTCGTGGACGGCAAGGAAGTGGCGAGAAACTCAATAGAGCACGGAACTCCGATCACATTCCCGGAGGATGAAACCTTCGACATCGGTCAGGACACACGCACCGGTGTCGCTCTCCTGGAGTATCGCTACGACACGCCGTTCAAGTTTACAGGCAAAATCGACAAACTGACCTTCAAACTCGAACCGGAGCTGAAAGCGGAGGCGAAGCCCTAGTCGCGATCGAGTTCAAATCGAATTCTAATGATGGGATCAGCGATGCCATGAGGAAGGTGCTCTTTTATTCTGCGATTGCTGAAGGAGGTACGGGACTAGCATTATTGATTGTTCCGGCTCTCGTTGGGCGGTTGCTGCTTGGTGAGGAACTGAGCGGCGTCGCTGTGCCGGTTGCGCGCGTGGCGGGTGTCGCGTTGATTGCACTAGCGATCGCCTGCTGGCCGGGCCCGCCGCTCATCGGCATGTTGACCTACAGCGCGTTGGTGACGCTGTATCTGGCATCCATCGGCCTGACAGGCGAAGTGACTGGTATCCTGCTATGGCCGGCAATCGGTCTTCATATCGATTCTGACGTTGGTCTTGACGCAGGCAGCAGTGCGTAACCGCACGATGACAACCTAGAGAAAGACCTTCGCTCACGACTGCTCGCCGCCGAAGTCTTGTACGGTCAAGGTGCAGGGTGAAATGGCATCCGAAGATCAAGACGTCGCCGTGTTCATTAACATTATCGGACGACCGTTAACGCCGCGTACGCAGGCGTGGCGCGGCGCTCATATCGGCGGGCGTTCTACTTGCGCTGAAGAGGTGGGGTCTAGACGTGGATCGCGCGAATGCGGTCACCGAGTCAAAAAATGCATAGCCATTCTGCTTTGCTTTAGAGCAATATGAATGGTGTGCCGAATTCTATAACAAGAAGCGGTTGAATGAGTTGCCACTGATTTACGTGTGTCGGTGCAGCCAGGAGTAAATCTCGATGACAGTAATTCGCGTTTTACTGACAGCTCTCACGGTTCTCACAACGTGCGGGGCACCGGCCTCGGCCCAGCAGGTCAACGGCACCCTAGGCTCACCGAGCGCGACAACTACAATCGAGGGCAAACAACTTCCTCCCCCTGATCCGGCCTTTGGCGGCGTCATCAAGAATGAAGCCTTGCAGTCCACACCCTGGTGGGCGCCTCGCATCGTTCCGCCCAAGAATGCACCCAACGTCCTGCTCGTCATCACAGACGATGCAGGCTTCGGCGTCCCGAGTACCTTCGGAGGCGTAATTCCAACGCCGACCATGGATCGGATCGCGCAGGAGGGATTGCGCTACAACCGCATGTTCTCCACCGCACTCTGCTCACCGACGCGCGCGGCCTTGATCACGGGCCGCAACCACCATGGCGCCGGCTTCGGGGTGATCTCCGAACAGTCGACGGGCTATCCCGGCTACAACAGCATCATCGGCAAGGACTCGGCCACTATCGGACGCATTCTGCGTGACAATGGCTATGCGACGTCGTGGTTCGGCAAGGACCATAACGTGCCCGCTTTCGCCGCCAGCCAAGCAGGCCCATTCGATCAGTGGCCAAACGGTATGGGCTTCGAGTATTTCTACGGGTTTATCGGCGGTGACGCGAACCAATGGCAGCCGAACCTCTTCCGCAATACGACGCAGATATACCCCTTCGAGGGCAAGGAACCCGGCACCTGGAATCTGGTCACCGCTATGGCTGACGACGCCATCGCCTACATGAATCAGATGCATCAGATCCAGCCGGATAAGCCCATCTTCATCAAATATGCGCCGGGCGCCACGCACGCCCCGCACCATCCCACCAAGGAGTGGGTGGACAAAATCGGGAGCATGAAGCTCTTCGACGACGGCTATGAGAAATTGCGCGAGCGCATCTTCGAGAACCAGAAGCAGCTCGGCGTCGTTCCGAAGGATACGCAGCTTGCCCCCTGGCCGAAGGAACTTCTGAAGCCTTGGGATGAGTTATCCGCCGACGAGAAGAAGCTCTTCATCCGGCAGGTCGAGGTCTTCGCAGCTTACGCGGCGTACAACGATCACGAGATCGGCCGCGTCGTTCAGGCCTTCGAGGATCTCGGCAGGCTCGAGAACACGCTGATCATCTATATTAACGGCGACAACGGCACCAGTGCCGAGGGCGGTCCGCTTGGAACGCCGAACGAGGTCGCCTTCTTCAACGGCCTCAACAAACTGCCGGCCGAAGTTCAGCTCAAGTTCTATGATGTGTGGGGAACGGAGCAGACCTACAATCACATGTCCGCAGGATGGTCGTGGGCCTTCGACACGCCCTTCTCCTGGTTCAAGCAGAACGCTTCTGCGCTCGGCGGGATCAACCAGAACATGGTCGTGTCCTGGCCGGCGCGCATCAAGGACAAGGGCGGCGTTGCGTGAGCAGTTCGTGCACGTGATCGATGTCTTGCCGACGGTCCTTGAGGCCGCCGGCATCAATGCGCCTGAAATGGTCGACGGTATCAAACAGAAGCCGATTGATGGAACGAGCTTCGCCTACACGTTCGATGCCGCCAACGCAAAAGTGGCCTCGAAGCACAGCACGCAGTACTTTGAGATGATGGGCCAGTGGGCGCTCTATGACGGCGGCTGGTTCCTCAGCACGAAAGTGAACCGTGCGCCGTGGGAGGCCTTTGGACCAGCCAATCCCGACCCGCTCAACAATCAGGTGCTGGAACTGTTCAACCTGAATGAAGACTTCAGCCAGACGAACGATTTGGCGGCCAAGTATCCGGACAGGGTCAAGGCTCTGAAAGAGAAGTTCGTTGCGGAAGCCAAGAAACACCAGGTCTTCCCGCTCGATGCCTCGGTGGCCGGGCGCATCGTGGCACCGCGCCCGAACATCACCGCGGGTCGAACGGAGTTCGTCTACACCACACCAATGGTGGGCCTGCCCCAGGGCGACTCGCCCATGCTGCTAAATACCTCCTACACGATCACCGCCGATATCGACGTGCCCGAAGGTGGCGCGGAGGGCATGATCCTGACTTCCGGCGGACGGTTCGCTGGTTATGGCTTCTACCTGCTCAAGGGCAAGCCCGTATTCCTTTGGAACCTCGTCGATCTCGAACGCCTGAAATGGGAAGGCCCCGATGCGCTAGCACCTGGCAAGCATACGATCGAGTTCGATTTCAAGTACGAGGGCCTTGGTCCGGGAACGCTTGCGTTCAACAACTTCAGTGGCGTCGGCCGCCCCGGTACGGGCACCCTGAAGGTCGACGGCAAGGTCGTCGACACGAAGGCGATGCCCAAGACGCTTCCCATGATCCTGCAGTGGGACGAGAGCTTTGACATCGGCTCCGATACGCTCACGGGCGTGAACGACGCCGATTACAAGCCGCCCTTCGCTTTGACCGCCAAGCTCGACAAATTGACAATCAAGGTGAACCGTCCCCAGCTGACGCCCGACGACATAAAGAAACTGGAAGGCGTCAAGAAGGCATCGGCCGACGGCCCCGTCTCCGAAGACCTCAGCCTGGTCCAGCAGCTGGAGGGACGGTTCGAGAAGAGAGAGGAATGCCGCAAGCAGGCTGATGCGCAGAAGCTCGGTCCCATCGATCGGATCATATTTGTGCGCAAGTGCTTGCAGTGATGTGACCGAGCAAAGCCGCAATGCGCCGTGAGGCTGAGGCCATCAGGTTAAGTCTGCGCATTGCGCAAGAAACTCGTTCATGCGCAGACAAGAAACGGTTGGGGCTGCATCCGGCGAGAAAGTTCAGCTTGCTGCGGCGATCTTTGATCAAATGACGATTTTTGGAGTTGATTTATGACGCAGCAATCTCGAACGGCAATTTGGGCGCTCGCCATCAGTTTCATGTGCGTTCCCGGTTTCGCGCATGCCCAGAGCACGACAGGCTCGTCCGGGCATATGCCTCTTCAGAAGACAATTGGTGAAGCTAAGCCGGAAGTCGTTCCGTCGCTGATTGTCATGAACTCCCGAGGCGCCACGTTGGACGCAGGAAAGCTGACGCTGACCGGCGTAGCCCCAAACTCGATCGTCTTCGCGGATCGACCGGTGAGGGCCGCAGGTCATGCACTGACGACGGATCTCCTCAAGGAGTGGTCGCCGACTGAAGGCGGTAAGGATAGCTTCGCCCAGGATCCACCCAACGCAACGATTTCCGTCTTCGGAAAGGACGGGGCAACAATTCATGACGCCGTCATCGTCATGCGGTCGCCGAAGCTCGACGGAGACAAGCTGACGTTCGATGTGGATGTGCTGGAGGGGGACTTAGGCGGTGCCGATGGACCCGCATCGATCTTCATCGACATCATTGGCAGGCCGTTGACGCCATTCTCTTTCGCTGGTGCAGCCCGGCGTACCGCATATCGCGCCGCTTGGTATCGGGGTGCCGCCGTCGGTGCAGCCGTAGCCGCACCATACTATTATGGGCCGCGCTGTGGATATCCGCCGCTTCCACCCTGCTACTAGTTGAAAGAGAATCAAACTTAATTGGCTGATAGGGGCAAACCCGCCGCAGAACTCGAATTGGTGCGGCCGGAGGATATTGATCGTGCGGAGGGCCAGCGTTGCAATCGTGATCCTGTACGGGTTTATCGGGAATGCGAGCCTGGCCTGAGCTCAAAGCACCAGCGCACCGGAGACAACCTCGGGCGCGCCAGCAATTCACGCTACGACCGATTTCAAGGTTTTGGAGGGACGCTGGGTTCGGCCTGATGGAGGCTACACCATCAGCATCAAGGGGGCCGATTCCGACGGGAACCTCGACGCGACCTATTTCAATCCTGCGACTCTTCCTTTTTCAAAGGCCAAGGTCACAGCCGCGGGTAACGTTCTCAATGTCTTCTTTGAACTCCAATCGGGAGGTTACGCGGGGTCGACTTACGCGCTCAGGTATGACCCCGCGGGTGACCGACTGGCCGGCATATATTTCCAAGCCGTCGCACAGCAGAAGTTTGAGGTGATTTTCGTCCGACAGAAATGAAGCCAAGACTTTGGATCGCGGCTGTCTTTTTTCAGCGCTGCAAGAGATGTACAGATTCTCAATTCCTTATACGCTGCTACATCTCAGCTGAATCCATTGGATATTTCTCTATAGGGCGGTCATCCAATAGGGAGCTGCTCGCACTATGCATTTTCTGACATATCCACGGTTTTTCGAATAAGCGCTCTTTTATGCCAGCTTGAGGCATTCTCCAGCAGTACCTTTGATTTCAACCGGTGCGCTTCCGCAACAACTGCAGAAGAATTCAATTCCGTCTATTGATCTGCTTTTCAAATGGTGACCTGTTGACTCACTCAATGATGAGTTACCAGAACAGGGGGCAGGTATGACTGTCGTATTGAGCCGTACCCCGATTGCTTTCGCAGCGTTGTTGGCGCTATTCGGAGCGACGCCGAGCGGTGCCGAGGATGATCTGAGACAGGCAGCTCAGAACCCCATCGCGGACCTCATCAGCGTTCCTATCCAAAATAATACGAATTTCGATGCTGGTCTGCTCGACAAGACGCAGAACATCACCAACATCCAGCCGGTAGTCCCGTTCAGCCTCAATTCCGAATGGAATTTGATTACGCGCACGATCTTGCCGGTGATCTACCAGCCGCCTTTCTTTGCGGGTGACGATACTGATTTTGGCATCGGCGACCTGAACCCTTCGTTTTTTTTCTCGCCCAAGGCGCCTACGCCGGTTGCGCCGGGCGTCGGGTTTGTGTGGGGCGTGGGTCCGGCGCTGTCACTACCTACGGCTTCGGATAGCCGCCTGGGCTCGGAGAAGTGGTCGGCAGGGCCGTCGCTCGTCGCACTCCTGCTCTCGAAGCAGATCGTCACGGGGTTTCTCGTCAACAACCTGTGGTCTTTCGCCGGTGATAGCGACCGAGCGGATGTCAACGCGATGACCTTGCAGCCGTTCTTCAACTACAACCTGCCTGAGGGTTGGTACCTGACGACCGCCCCCCTCATTACCGCCAATTGGGAAGCCGATTCCGACAACCGCTGGACCATCCCGGTTGGTGGCGGAGTTGGCCGTCTATTCAAGGTTGGACTTCAGCCGGTCAACGCTCAGGTCAGCGCCTACTACAACGTTGAGACACCAGATGATGCGGGGGCCGATTGGCAGCTGCGCGCGCAACTGCAATTCCTATTTCCGAAGAAGTAGAGACGTGAGTTCATGTGTGACGGAAAACGCGTCCGCCGTTCAAGTGCCTTGGTCCAAACTGAGCGTTAATCGCTCAAGCTCAGACCGAAGTGGCTGCTTTTCCAAAAAACATTCCGCAGCTGTGCTGGCGGACTTGCCACGCTGAGCGGCAACGTGAAGGCGGACTACGAGCAGGCCATCGTTGCAGTGGGATTAAAGCAGGGCCCAGTCATGGGCGCAACCAGGCGGTTCTAGTGACGCCCTGATATTGGGGATAGGGCCCGCTTAGGGAGGACGCATCATAATGTTGCTGCGCTACATCTGCCTTGTGACCTCCGCCCTTTTAGGTTCAGCGAATGCGGTCATTGCTGAAACCCAACTCGGCGTCGAAGTCCTGTTTGATCGGGCTCCCGATGATTTCAGTGAACCTGAGGGAACGAAGTTTCCAATCGACATAGCGCAGACGTTTGCGAATGGGGTGATCGTTGGCGGCTCCTTTGAGCCTCAAATCAAGTCAGCGACGGACGATGTGACCTACAATTTAGAAGGCACGATTGGCCATAAATGGAACATGACCAATGAGATTTCCTTCGGTGGCAGCGTAGGCGTTGGGCGGCGGTTTGATGACAACTCCGGCACCAACGATGACTTTTTTTATTATGTCCTGCGAGTCCGTGCCGATATCCAACTCAGCGAGCGTTGGACGTGGAATACCGTCAACTACCGTTATCGCAATGCATTTGAGACTTCTAACGACTACAATACTCCTGAAGTCGCGACCGGCGTCAGCTTCAAGCTCGATGATAGCCGGTCCATCTCCGCCAAATACTACTATTCTTGGAAGGACGGGATCGCCGAGGATCAAGGGATTGGCATCGGCTACAGGTACAATTTCTAAATCGGCGCAGATGTCATTCGATGCGACCGCGTCGGGAATGAAGCCGTCGCGCCCTTACAGGCGTCATTGTTGCCATCAATCAGACGAGCCTCAGTTGAGGCGCTCAACTTTGGCAGCCATGTCTGGAATGAGTCTCACCCTGTAGGTCGCGTCGTCACACTTGAGAATCCAGACGGCGTCGCCCAATTCCGACTGCTCTCTATCAGCGCTTAGTGCTTTGGCACACGCATAACCCTGGTCTCGTATTTGGGCAGCAATGATGTCTGCTGGCCGCTCCTCTGCACCTTGTGCCGGGATGTAGGCAAGCTGTAGAAAGATCGCACCGAACGCCAGTTTGCATGAGATCGGTTTCATTTCCAAAGGCTCCTTGGTTTTTAGCTCCGCCACGAATTTGCCGGAGGTGTTCGACGCTCGCCCCGACGCTGAACGTTAGCACGGGCAGTCCCAACCGGGCCTCCCGGGCATTCACTGGAACCGCTGTACGACAGCTGTCGGAAGGCGATGTTGCTATACGATGGGTGAAGTCGGCTAGGGGGCTGATGTGCAATTTCTCCGCGTCCATCTGCAAGCTTAATGCACGCTGACCCCGGAGGCGATCGCGTGCGTTGCGGAAGAAGAAGCTTGCGCGTGCTGCTATCGGGCGGATGTCCGCACGGACGCCCACACGGTCCCAGACTCTTCGAAAAGTCTGGGAAGTCGATCTAAAACAGTAAGAGAAAGCTTTGAGTTTTCGTTGGCATGGCGCCCCGTAGGGGACTCGAACCCCTGTTGCCCACGTGAGAGGCGGGCGTCCTGGGCCACTAGACGAACGGGGCGTCCGGGCAGGAGCGAGACGTGTAAGGGAACCCAACCGGGGGATCAAGGCCTATGTGCGCCGACTGTCCAACGGTATACCGATGAGCCGAACTCCTCGGCTCGGCGCCTATGGTTGATGGAAGCAAGCCAGAGCCCTGCAATGGCCAGCTGATGGGGCATTTACGTCGCGAGCCTGCTTGAGTGCTGGATCGGGCGCTCATTTCGTGCTCCCCATCCAGCTGTTTCTTCCTCTTGTGTCCGGGTGATCCGTTGCTGCCTATGATTTCCGACGATCCTCTTCAGGATGACGAGTTGGACGATGTGCCGGCGCATGGTGCTCCGTTGGCCGAGGGTGGTGTGATAACCCATCTCACAGGTGCTGATGCGAAGGGACAGCGGCTCGATCGAATTCTTGCTGCCGCGCTTCCGACGATCAGCCGGTCGCGCTTGCAGGCGCTGATTAGAGGTGGGCAGGTCCTGGGAGACGGCATGGCGCTTGTCGATCCTGGGTTCAAAATGCGCGGGGGCGAGACGCTGGTGCTCACGGTGCCGCCGCCGGTTGCTGCCGATCCCACTGGAGAGACCATTCCGCTCTCAGTCGCCTATGAAGACGATCACCTCATCGTAATCGACAAACCGGCTGGGCTCGTTGTGCATCCGGCGGCCGGCCATGAGAGCGGTACGCTGGTCAACGCGCTGATTGCTCACTGTGGTGACAGTCTTTCCGGCATCGGTGGCGTGAAGCGGCCAGGTATCGTGCACCGGATCGATAAGGATACATCTGGACTTCTGGTGGTTGCCAAAACCGATGCGGCGCATGCGGGGCTGTCGGAACAGTTCGCGGCGCATGGCGCGGATGGACGGCTGGAGAGAGCCTACATCGCTGTGGTGTGGGGGGTGCCGGCGCGTATCAAAGGTGTCGTCGATGCGGCGCTGTCGCGATCGGCGCATAATCGGGTGAAGATCGCAGTCGTTCCGGAGGGCGCGGGGCGTCATGCGGTGACGCATTACGAAGTCCTGGAGACGTTCGCGGATCGAGAGGCTTCGGCGTCGGACAAAAACCCGCCAGTGGCATCGCTGGTTCGGCTTGTTCTGGAGACTGGGCGCACACATCAGATCCGCGTCCACATGGCCCACATCGGTCATCCGCTGTTGGGAGATCCCGTCTATGGCAAAGGATTCCTGACGCGGGCCGCCCGGCTGCCGGAGGCGGCGCGGGATATACTCGCGACGCTCGGGCGGCAGGCACTGCACGCGGCGGAACTGGGGTTTGAACATCCTGTGACGGGGAAGTCGCTGCGATTTCAATCGCAACTGCCGGCCGATCTGGCAGGACTGATCAGTTCGCTAAGACCGCACGCCGCCGCGCGAAAGGCTCCTGCGCGGGGTAGAAGCCGGCGCAATTGACAAGCCCTGCTTAACGGCGTGTTCGGCATAGAATTGAGTAGGACAGGACACAGAAGCGGAGCTTAACCCCTGCTCGATAGCCTCAGCTTTGGTATATTGCTGAAGGAGTTCCTGGTGGGTCTGCGGTTTCGTATCTTGGCGGCGCTGTATGTGGTGGTCATTCTTGCCGCCTGGGATGGAAGCATCGGCGTATTGTCGGGTGCCACCGGCATCTTGGCGTCGCTAGGTGGCTTGCTGGTCCTGTGCGTCATTGCGTTGTGGCCGAATTCGTCGAGGGCGAACAGAGTGGATCGCCGCGTAGACGGGTCTTCGTGGGCCGACCGGATCGATATCGACGCCGTTGCGCGCCAGCGTCCTGAACGCGACCTATGAATTTTTTCTAATCTGAAGGGTCGTTTAGGCGACGGAACAAAGATCTTCTCTGCGTATTACACAAAGATGCACCCGTCGGGTTCTTATGGCATGATCCTACAACCCGTCCTCGCCGGTTAATTCGGTGTAATGAATATTTAAATGGGATGGGTGACTTCCCATTTCAACGGTGGGTTTAAGGGAGCAGGGTTCGGTCGCAGGGCCGGCCTCGTAAAGAAGCCGATGAGCGCAAAGTCACTTCCAGTTATGGCCGGCGGGTCGCAGGGTCTTTCCAGGTATCTCGATGAGATACGGAAGTTCCCGATGCTGGAGCCGCACGAGGAATTCATGCTGGCGAAAGCTTGGCAAGAACATGCGGACCAGGAGGCAGCCGAAAAGCTGATTACGTCACATCTCAGGCTCGTGGCGCGCATTGCCATGGGTTATCGCGGATATGGTCTGCCGATTGGCGAGGTCATCTCCGAGGGTAACGTCGGTCTGATGCAGGCGGTGAAGCGTTTCGATCCGGATCGTGGGTTCCGGCTTGCCACCTATGCGATGTGGTGGATCCGGGCTTCAATCCAAGAATACATTCTGCGCTCGTGGAGCCTCGTAAAGGTGGGCACCACGGCCGCTCAGAAGAAGCTGTTCTTCAACCTGCGGCGCGCCAAGAGCCAGTTGCAAGCGCTGGAAGAAGGCGATTTGAAGCCGGAACACGTCAAGGCCATTTCAAAGAAGCTCGGGGTCACGGAAGACGAAGTCGTTTCGATGAACCGGCGCCTGGGCGGTGATGCATCGCTGAATGCACCGGTGCGCGCGGACATGGAGGCCGGTGAATGGCAGGATTGGCTTGTCGATGAGACGCCGGACCAGGAAGAGCGTCTGGTCGAGAGTGAGGAAGCCGGCCGGCGTAAATCGTTTCTGCTGACAGCTCTCGACACATTGAATGAACGCGAGCGGCGCATTTTCGAGGCTCGTCGATTGGCGGAAAATCCCGCGACGCTTGAAGATCTGTCAACCGAATTCGGCGTCAGCCGTGAGCGCATTCGGCAGATTGAAGTGCGGGCGTTCGAGAAAGTTCAGAAGGCTGTCCGTGGTGCGGCGCGAAACGCGGACGCGGCAGCCTAGCGGCACATCACGTTACGATGCCCATTCAGCGGCCTCGCCCCCGGGCGGGGCCGCTGCGCATTTGCAACTGCCGTAAGTTGAGGCAGGTGTGGCCAAAAGATAGAGTCACCGGTGCTTCGCACAAATCACTTAGCATCGGAAGTGCGGGGGAGCCTCGCTTCCGGCCGGTCCGGTTTCCCGGAGTGTGCCGGAGAGGTGCGTGCGTCGGAGCTTGCAAGGCAGATGCCCTTGAATACTCTGTGCCGGTCAAAAAATACTGGCGATAAGTGCCGGTTCGACGTGGAGCGGTCCCGGACGGGGCTGCTCGAGGGAGCGTCGGAACGGACCGCACCGAAATCTCTCCGCAGAGCCGTCCAAGACCGCCGCGTCCCTTCCTGCAGACAAACCGGACAGCACTCGTCGCGATGGGCTACCCCGTCGCCCCGGCGACGTGCGTGGCTGTCCTACTGTTGTGAAGGGGGGCTAGCCGAATGGGCCCCACAACGCGGTGCCACGACCCTCGAGGGAGTGCCTGATGAAGACGCTTCGTCCCTGTCCAGCAGTCGTTTTGAAGTCGCGACCACGCCGCTCGTTACTTGATCTCGAATGGATTTATCTGCTTTGGCGACTTAAACCCGCACACCCTCCAAGTAGAGCTTGAATGACGCAGGCCGGTGAAGGGTGCGATCCGCATCACCGGCAGAATTTGAAGGCCGGTCCTGTGGGGCCGGCCTTTCCATTTTCAATGCTGCAGGTGTGACCCGTGAAAATGCCTGCGCCGTTACATCGGCAGACGCGCGATCTGGTGGCTGAAGTAGTTTTCGACAGCGGTCGTGATGCTGTCGGCGACCTTGCCGCGCCAGGCATCAGACTTAAGCAGCTTGGCGTCTTCTTTGTTGGTGACGTAAGCCAATTCAATGAGAACCGAGGGGAACTGCGCCGTTTTCAACACGCGGAAAGCGGCTTGCTGATCTGGCTTTTCGCGCAGGCTTGTCGTCTCGCCCATATGCTCGATGACCGAACGCGAGAAGATGTTGGTGCGTTCTTGCGTGGTTTCGACTTCGCGGCCGGCGAAATCTGCGAGGATGTCCTTGACCGCGGACACCTCTTTAGAGCCGCTCGCCTTTTCGACTGCCGACAGTTCGCCGTCCGAGAGAAGGTGTTCGGATACGTCGCCTTTGGCTGAACGCTTGAGCGAATTGGCGACGTTCTCGCGCAGGGAGTAGATGGTGGCACCGCGGGCGGAGGTCGTTGCGTAATCGGCATGGACCGCGATGAACAAAGCAGCCTGATGCTTTTCACCGAAGGCGCGGCGTTCATCGAGGGGAACGAAGACATCGGTATCGCGGGTCATGAGTACGCGGTAACGGCCGGTCTTCTCGATTTTGTCGCGCAGGACCTTGGCGAACGCGAGAACGACATCCTTTTCGACGATGCCGTGCTTTTCTGCACCTGTATCGTAGCCGCCGTGGCCAGGATCGATGACGATGATCGGTTTGTAAGCAGCTTTGGCGGCATCGGCCGGGCGTTTCGCAGGCATGGGCAACGGCGGTTGAATGCCCGCTGCGCCAAGTGCAAACGGCTGCGACTTGAGAGGCTTCTTGGCTGTCGTCATCACTGAACCGGCCGGAAGAATGTCGACCGCCAGGTGGAATCCTTTGCCTTGAGTTGCCTTTTCGATTTTGGTTTTTTCGATGACGACCGGTTCGGTGACTTCGATGATGACCTTCGTCTGCCCCGCGCCGGCACCGCCGCTGCGAACGGACTTAACAAGTCCGACCGGATTGGGGCCAGGGTCGGGTGGAAGGCGCAGTCCCACCATGGGCACGTCGATTACGACCCGGTTCGGGTTCGTAAGAGCCGTCACCGTGTAGGCTGCGGACTTATCGAGCCCGATCATAAAACGGGTGCGGATGGGAGCGGCCGGCTTCTTTTCGGCGCCGACTTCCGCTGGCATTGCGGCGGCGGCGGGGACCGTGGCGCTGGGATCGGCGACAGCCACGCGTTCAGTTTCGGCCGCCATGGCGATCGCTGCGCCCAGGGCAACAGCGATTGACCCGGCGGCAAACCGAAATCCTGCGCGACGCACGCGCGTGCTCATTTTGTCCAGAACCATCCCCTTCGACCCCCGACGACGCACTACGGTTCACAAGACGGGCAAGTCTGAAGCATCACCGGAGATGATGGCGGTTTCCGGGACGCTGTCGGGCAAAGTTATGGATCCGTAATGGTTAAGCCCGGCTTAATCATTCTTTCGATTGCCAGCGCCGGAGCGCCTCGTCGTCGCTTTCGCGTGCGTCGACCCAAGCGGCGGCACCGTCAGTGAATGTTTCTTTCTTCCAGAAGGGTGCTCGGGTCTTCAAGTAATCCATCAGGAATTCAGCGGCTTGAAATGCGGCATGCCGGTGCGGAGACGCTGTGACGACGAGGACAATGTTGGCGCCAGGGCGCAGTTCACCGATGCGATGGACGATAAGGCTCGCCTGGAGTGGCCAGCGCTTGTGTGCGTCTGCCTCGACCGCTTCCAGTTCCGCTTCGGTCATGCCGGGGTAATGCTCGAGCGTCATGGACAGGAGTTCGCGGCCGCCTGCCGACCCGCGCACGAGACCGGTGAACGTGACGACGGCACCGATGTCAGTCCGGCCCTGTGTCAGAGCTTCGATCTCGGATGCTACGTCGAAATCATCAGACTGCACGCGGACTGTCACTAAATCAGCCTCCGGTGACGGGCGGGAAGAACGCGATTTCGCGCGCGCCTGCGATTGCGGTGTCGGGCTTGACGTGGCGCTGATCGATGGCCGTGCGAATGATGCCGGGCTTGCGAAAAGCATCTTCGAATTCGGGGCCGCGCGTGCCGAGCCAGTTCAGAACATCGGCGACGGTTTCGATGCCGGCGGGCAGCGTCACGCGTTCCTCGGCGCGTCCGGTTTTTTCGCGCACCCAGGCGAAGTAGCGCAACGTGATATCGGGTCCATGGGCCATTCCGGCGGGCTCCAAATCAGGCGCTCGAAAAGATTTCCGAACTCCGGCCAGCCTTTATGACCACTCGTGGACCGGCGGCGTCAAGCGTCTGCGACATGCCCAACTTCGCTGTCGCAGGCGGTCGATCTTTCGTTGGTTCGTGGACGTAGAGCTTATAGTGGCCCTCAGGGTCAACCTGCGGGGGGTGCACGGTGGTCTTGCTGAATATCGTCCTCAACTATGCTGCCTGGTTTGGAGTGGTCACGCTTTCAGCGCGGGGCCAGTTCGGGCTGGCGGTTTTGCCGTCGCTGGTCGCCGTGGGCATCCATCTGGCCGTGACGCCGCCGTTGAGACGACGGCCAGAGCTTTTGCTGTGTCTGGCCGCGATTCCCCTCGGACTGTGTGTCGAGGCAATCAACATGTGGGCAGGTGCGACGCAGTACCCGGCGGGTGCTTCGATCGCGGGCGCGCCTCCGCTCTTCATGCTCGGCCTCTGGATGGCGTTTGCCACACTTGCCAACGTCAGCTTGGCGTGGCTGAAGGACCGGCTGGGGTTGGCGGCGCTGTTTGGTGCGGTGGCGGCGGCGCCGTCGTACTATGCAGGCTCGAAACTCGGAGCGCTGGCAATCGGCGAGCCGGTGTGGCTCAGTCTCGGGATCATTGGAGCGGTGTGGTCGGTGGCATTCCCGGCTCTTTTGTTGATCGCACGCCGGATCGGGTAGGCGTCAGCCGCGCTCGTGGAAGAAGTCATAGACCTTCTGCGCCATTTCAGCGGAAATGCCCTCCACGGCTTTGAGGTCCTCGATGCCAGCTTTCGAGACGGATTTCGCCGAGCCGAAATGATTGAGCAGCGCTCGTCGGCGGGACGGACCGATGCCTTCGATCTCATCGAGCGGATTGGCGCTGATGGCTTTCGAGCGCTTGGCGCGATGCGTGCCGATGGCAAAGCGGTGGGCTTCGTCGCGCAGGCGCTGGACGAAGTAGAGGACGGGATCGCGCGGTTCGAGCATGAATGACTGGGGACGGCCGGGCACGTGGAAGTGTTCGCGGCCGGCATCGCGGTCCGGGCCCTTTGGCAACGCCGACGAGCGGGATGTCTTCGAGGCCGACGTCGGCCAGAACCTGCTGGGCGACGGCGAGTTGTCCGGCGCCACCGTCGATGAGGACGAGATCCGGGCGATCGGGAAATATGGGTTCGGGATCGGTGCCGTCTGCGCTCGGTGCGGCTTGGAGCGGGCGTTCCCTCAGCTTCCGCGAGGCGTTTGAAGCGGCGCGTCAGCACTTCGCGCATCATGGCGTAGTCGTCGCCGGGCGCGGTGTCGGGCGACTTGATGTTGAACTTGCGGTAGGCGCTTTTGACGAAGCCCTCGGGCCCCGCGACGATCATGGCGCCGATCGCATTCGTGCCGGAGATGTGGCTGTTGTCATAAACCTCGATCCGGCGCGGGCATTCCGCCAGTCCGAAACGTTCCTGCACGCCTTCGAGAAGCCGTGTCTGCGATGAGGTTTCAGCGAGTTTGCGACCGAGCGCTTCTTTCGCGTTGGAGAGCGCGTGTTCGACCAGACCTGATTTGGTGCCGCGGCTGGGCACGCGGATTTCGACCTTGCGTTCGGCCTTTGTCGTCAACGCTTCGGCCATCAGCGCGCGTTCTTCGAAGTCGTGACTGACAAGAAGCAGGCGCGGAACGGGCTTGTCGTCATAGAATTGGGCGATGAACGATGCGAGCACCTCTTCGACAGGCACGGATTTGTCGGCCTTGGGGTAATAAGCGCGATTGCCCCAGTTCTGACCGGCGCGGAAGAAGAAGACCTGAATGCAGGTTTGCCCGCCTTCCTGGTGGGCGGCGAAGACGTCGGCTTCCTCGATGTTGTCGGGATTGATGGCTTGATCGGCTTGTACGTGGGCGAGGGCCCAAAGACGATTGCGGAACTTGGCCGCGCGTTCGAATTCGAGCGCGTCGGAGGCTTCCTGCATGAGCTTCTGGTACATGGCGCGCACGATTGGCTTTCGCCGCGCAAGAAGCGAACGGCTTCTTCGACGAGAGCGTGATACTCGGCGGCAGGAATTTCGTTTGTGCACGGGCCGGCGCAGCGCTTGATCTGGAAGAGCAGGCATGGACGTGTGCGGCCTTCGAAAACGCTGTCGGAGCAGGAGCGCAGTAGAAAAGCGCGCTGGAGCATGCTGATCACGCGGGAGACGGCGCCGGCGGACGCGAATGGACCGAAGTAGTCGCCTTTGATGGCGCGTGCGCCGCGGTGCTTAACGATCTGCGGTGCCAGCGTATCGCGGCGGATGAGGATGTATGGGAACGACTTGTCGTCCCGCATCAACACGTTGAAGCGCGGCTTGAAGCGCTTGATGAGGTTCGCTTCCAGGAGCAGCGCTTCCGCCTCGGTGCGGACGGTGACGAACTCCATCGCCGTGGTGAGGGAGATCATTCTGGCAATGCGGTTGGAGTGCCCGTTGCCGCGGGCGTAGTTGGAGACGCGCGCCTTCAGATTGCGGGCTTTGCCGACGTAGAGCACGGTTCCTTCCGCATCGAGCATGCGATAGACGCCCGGCTGGGAGGTTAGCATTTTGAGGTAACCGGCAATGACCGCAGGACCTGCGGGCGGCGGGTTTGCCGCCTCGATCATCTCGGGCTTTTCGTGTGTCGGACTGTCGGACATGCGCGGACAATTGTCCCGAGCGGCAGGCAAGGTCAAGGTGCGGGAGGGATCATCGTTCATCTGTCCACGGGGGGACGAGTTCGGTCTGGCGGTTAGCCGACACGCTGAAGCTTATGACGTCGCCGTTGCGCAAGGTGCGCCACAAAAGCGCCATCACCCGGCGTGCCTGTCTCTTCGTCGGGTGGAGGAGAGATGATGCGCGGATCAGCGCGGGTTCTGGCAATTTTGTTGTTGGTTTTGCCATTCGCTGCTCATGCGGCGGCAAAAAAGACGCGCGAGGTGGTGCCGACGTTTGCGCGTGCCGAAGCTGTGCTGAAGTGGATCAACGGGTATCGGAGTGAGCCCGCGCCCGATAAGCTGCCGGCGGCAGTGAAGGCGATGGGCGAGTTCGGCCTGTTGCGAGACCTCGATCAGGCGGGGCTGCAGGTCGGGTTCATTGCCGGCGTGCTGGGGACCAACCCAGACAAGGCGCCGCGTCTCGTCGCGCAGATGTTTCCCATGCCGCCGGAGGATCAGGTCATCCTCATCAAGGCGATCGCGTTTTCCGGGCTGCCGAACTGGAAGCAACTTCTTTCAGCGTTCTCAGAGCGAATGCCGGCGCGGCAGGTGCTGATCGACAAGTATCTCTTCGGTGATGGCAAGACGCTTTTCGAGTTGCCGCTGGACGAAGGCTCGTTCGTGCTCGACAGCCACTGGGGCTATTACTTCGGCAGTGGATCAGAACCCGCGGTCGGGCGGATCGTTTCGGCTCTGGCGTGGATGAAGGAAGGCGACAGCGTCGACAAGCTGACAATCGCGGCGATGGCGAAATGGACACTGGCCTCCAACGCGACGCGCGATAAAGACCTGCTCGATACTCTCAAAGGGCAGATGAACCTGCAGGAGAGCGAGGTCGCGCGAACAAATTTGCGCGAGGTCATTCTGGCGGCTGAAACGTTCGAGACAGGCAAGATCCGACGTGATGCCGTGGCGGCCATAGACGAGTTGAAGGCCAAGGGTCCGCAGAGCGCCCGGAACTATTCGTGGTGGGGGCAGGCGGGGCAGACCGTGCTGGCGCTGGGCTGTGTGGCGGCAAGTGCCATGGGGCAGGTGCAACTCGGCATCCCATGCGTGGTCGGCGGCGCCGTTTCGACCGCGGCGCTGAAGTACTTGGCGCCGACGCCTTAAGCGCGGCCCGCGCGGGTTGCTTGCCTCGCCCTGGTGCGATAACCAAAGTGTTGATTTCCCAATCGACCGAGGCAGGACGAAGCCATGGCGCGCGCTGACACGACCAGTGCCAAGACGAAGACATCCAAATTGATCCCCGGTGCGACCGGCGATTGGGAGGTGATCATCGGCCTGGAGGTTCATGCCCAGGTGGCGTCGCGATCGAAACTCTTTTCGGGGTCCTCGACGGCGTTCGGTGGCGAGCCCAACAGCCATGTCTCGCTCGTTGATGCGGCGATGCCCGGGATGTTGCCGGTGATCAACGCGGAATGCGTGGCGCAGGCGGTGCGAACGGGTCTCGGGCTCAAGGCAGACATTAAGCTGCGCAGCATTTTTGACCGGAAAAACTACTTCTATCCGGATCTGCCACAGGGCTACCAGATCTCGCAGTACAAACATCCCGTCGTCGGTGAGGGGCAGATCGAGATCGATGTCGATGGTGAAACAAAGACGGTTGGGATCGAGCGCCTGCATCTGGAGCAAGATGCGGGCAAGTCGATCCACGACCAGCATCCTGATTATTCCTACGTCGATCTGAACCGCTCCGGCGTGGCGCTGATGGAGATCGTGTCGAAGCCTGATATGCGTTCGGCGAAAGAAGCGCAGGCGTATGTGACCAAGCTGCGTACGATCCTGCGCTATCTGGGCACGTCCGACGGCGATATGGAGAAGGGTAACTTGCGCGCAGACGTGAACGTCTCGGTGCGCAAGCCCGGCGATGCGCTGGGCACACGTTGCGAAATCAAGAATGTGAATTCAATCCGGTTCATCGGTCAGGCGATCGAGGTGGAAGCACGGCGTCAGATCGACATCATTGAAGATGGTGGCAAGATTGATCAGGAAACGCGGCTGTTCGATCCGGGCAAGGGCGAGACGCGGTCGATGCGTTCCAAAGAAGAAGCGCACGACTATCGCTATTTTCCCGATCCCGACCTATTGCCGCTCGAATTAGAGCAAGGCTGGGTGGACGATCTCGCCAAGCATCTACCGGAGTTACCGGACGAGAAGCGGGCGCGCTTCATTGCCGAATATGGCCTGTCGCCGTATGACGCGAGTGTGCTGGTCGCGGAGCGGGAGAGCGCCGATTATTTCGAAGCCGTCGCCAAGGGCCGGGACGGCAAGATCGCGGCCAACTGGGTCATCAACGAGCTGTTCGGAAGGCTCAACAAGGAAGGCCGGGATATCGAGCACTCGCCAGTGTCGGCCAAGCAGCTCGGTGGTCTGGTGGACCTCATTTCATCAGGGGTGATCTCAGGAAAGATCGCCAAGGATTTGTTCGAGATCCTGTGGACCGAGGGCGGTGATCCATCGGAGATCGTTGAATCGCGCGGCATGAAGCAGGTTACGGACACCGGCGCGATAGAGAAGGCCGTGGACGAAATCCTGGCCGCCAACCCGGACAAGGCGGAGCAGGCGAAACTGAAGCCGAACCTGCTCGGATGGTTTGTTGGTCAGGTGATGAAGTCGTCCGGCGGCAAGGTAAACCCTGCCGCAGTCAACGAGATTCTCAAGAAGAAGCTCGGGATCGAATAGCGGCGCCTGCCAAGCGGCGCTTAATGCTTGGCGTGCAAGGCCGGATGCGAGAGGCACGCCGGCTGATGAGCACGTGGTGCTCAGTCCTAAAGCGACAACATCCTGTCGAGTCTAGGAGACGGCCGTCACCTCAACGCGATACGGCGTTCAGGCTTTCGCCTTACCGCGGGCAAGACCGGCGGCCTTCTTGAGGCGCTTACGGGCGCCGGCCGTGTTGCCGAGGATCCGGGTGGCCTTGGCACGAGGAATGGCGCGGCGGGCTTTCTTCTTGCGGGTCTCGATGCTGCGCAGACTGCGGGCGGCCATGGTGCGATCCTTTGGGGATGTCGGTTGCAGGGGCAGGCCTTAGCCGCGCCCCGGAATTGGGAAGCGCTTCGTCTAGGCCAGGATACCCCCTGCTGGCAAGCCTCAACCGCCGATCAAAGCCTTGATCAGGGGGACAGGGGCCAAAAGAACCGCGGTCCAGATGACGCAGGACACAAGGCTCGCGACGAGAAATGCCCCGAAAGACAGCCCTGTGGCACCCGCTGCCATGGGCGCGAAGGAGCGCAGGGTTGTGTGGAACTTGGAGAGGATGAGACCCATGACGCCGCGCCGGCCAATGAACTCTATGGCCTTATCGGAAGATTCCGGGCTCCAACTGTTGCTCCAGACATTGTGCAGGTCTTCGCCCTGGTGCGACCGGCCGAAGCGGTAGGCCATAAGGTCGCCGATGACGGCGCCGGCCAATCCGGCAGAAAAAGCCAGCAACGGGTCTCCGTCGGCATAGAAAAAGACGGCGCCAGTGGCAACGAAGATCAGGAGCGTCGGGATGGCCATCAGCGGCATGGGAATGCTGTTCAGGAAGGCGGTGAGGAACAACAGACCCGCCACGATCAGATGATGTTCGCGAACGAAGGCGACGATTTCCTCGCGGAACGTGACGGCAAAAAAGCTGGGTGCAATGACGCCTGCGGCCCAGATGAAGGCGCTGACGACGTTCGCGATTTGGAAGGGGAGTTGGCGCATGCCAAACATGCCGGCAACCACCGGAATGATCGCGCGCACGGGACCGATGAAGTGGCCGAAGAAGACGCCCCAGCCGCCCCACTTGTCGAAGAAGTTCTCGCCGTGGCGGATCAGTTCCGGCTGGTTCTTGAAGGGCCAGATGTGGGGAATGCTGTCCTTGAAGTAGAGGCCGATCCAGTACGAGATTGCATATCCGAGCGTTCCGCCAAGGCCGGCGGCCATGATGGACGGCAGGAGAATGGTTTGCTCGGCGCCGCTGGCTGCCAGAAGTGCGGTGATGCCGGCGAGGATCGCGGTGCCGGGCCAGATAATCGACAAGAAGCAAAAGCTTTCGGCGAATGCCACGAGGAAGGCGATCGGAACAGCCCATTCCTGATGCGTTCTGACAAAGCCGACGATCAGCTCCACAAAATCCTGCACGCTCATTCGATCGCCTTCGGTGTTGTCATGATGGTGAACCCTCTCTAGGGCGATAATCGTGCCCGCGCAGGGGACGAATGAGAAGTGGATACTCGGATCACGTCTTGCTGCAGCGGCGGCTCAATTCGCGACCGAGTTCGCGGCTGACCTCGTGGGCCAGAATGACTCCGCGCGATACTTGGGAATGTGACAGCCCATTACCAGGGGTCCGCAGCACGGCCGGGCCTGCATCGGCTTCGCGCTTGCCTGCTTGGAGTTCGGCGCAGCTCAGGTCCTTCTTTTTTGATTTATACGCAAAAAGGCGAACCCCTGACGCGTACGCGGCTGCATCGGGGCGCTGCCCGATCCACGATTTGCTTGGATCTGCCAGCATCGCCTTCATGGTTGCTTGCCGTTCGGCGATACACGTGGGGCTGTCGTCGACACATTTAAGGCCGGCACCCGGAGTTGTGACGGTTACACCGTTTCCGCTGCAGGCCGCCAAGACGCTCACAGCCGTCAGAGCGCCCCACGTGACCAGCGTCCGGGCCAGGGTCCGGCCGTGAGCCGGGTAAAGTTGATCGGATGGCATGGGATCCCGGGGGCCTCTGGCGGATTTGCTAATGCAGCGAATATGTGCCGCTCATGGCCGGGTCAAGGCGCGTTCGTGCCACGTTAGATTTGTTGTTTCAGTCAAGCCGCATAGCTAATTGTCTCAGAGATGAGCCACCCGCTCCGGAAGCTCTCAGGAGAAGATATGGTCCGCGCGATTCGCATTCACAGCACCGGCGGACCAGAGGTTCTTCGTTTGGACGACGTCGAGGTGCCGCCACCAGCCGCGGGCGAGGTGCGGATACGGCAGCGCGCGGTCGGGCTTAACTTCATCGACATCTACCAGCGCTCGGGCCTCTACAAGCTCGCGAGCCTACCGGCCGTGCTGGGAATGGAGGGTGCGGGCGACGTCATCGCGGTCGGCGAGCGCGTGACTGATTTCAGTGTTGGAGATCGTGTCGCCTATGGCACCGAGCTTGGCGGCTACGCGGAGGAGCGGAACATCCGCGCCGATCGCCTCGTGCCGCTTCCGGCGGCTATCTCCTACGAGACGGCTGCAGCGATGATGCTGCAAGGCATGACCGTGCGCTATCTGTTCCGCGAGACTTACGACGTGCGCCCGGGCACGGTGATGCTGTTTCATGCGGCGGCGGGTGGCGTTGGGATCATTGCCTGCCAGTGGGCGAAAGCGCTGGGCGCGACCATGATCGGTACCGTCGGCTCGCCGGAAAAGGCAGAACTGGCTCTGGCGCATGGCTGCACGCATGTCATCGACTACCGCCGCGAGAGCTTTGTCGATCGTGTGCGTGAGATTACCGGCGGCCAGGGCTGCGACGTGGTGTATGACTCCATTGGACGTGACACGTTCCCAGCCTCACTTGATTGTCTGAAGCCGAAGGGCTTGTGGGTGAGTTTTGGCAATTCATCTGGGCCCGTGCCGCCATTCGATCTGTCGCTTCTGAAAGGGTCACTGTTTGCAACGCGCCCATCGCTAATGCCATACACGGCGACGGCAGAGGCACTGCGAAGCAATGCAGCCGATCTTTTCGCGCACGTGGCCGCCGGCCGCATCGCTATTCGGGTCAACCAGACCTACGCACTTGGCGATGCCGAGCAGGCGCATCGCGACCTGAGAGTCACGCAAGACGACCGGGTCCTCAATCCTCATCCCCTAAGCTCAGGTCAACAATTGATCCATGCCGAAAAAGAAACACAACAAGCCGATCGAACTTCACTTCTGGCCGACACCCAACGGCCAGAAGATCGCCATCGCGCTGGAAGAGCTCGAACTGCCGTATGTCATCCATCCGGTGAACATTACGCGCGGGGACCAGTTCAAGCCTGAGTATCTGGCGATTTCGCCAAACAACAAGATGCCAGCCATCGTCGATCCAGATGGACCGGGGGGCGAGCCCGTTGCCATTTTCGAGAGCGGGGCGATCTTGCAGTATCTCGCGCGCCGGACCGGCAAGTTGCGCGGTAAGGGCAAACGGGACCGGCTCGTCGTGGAACAATGGCTGTTCTGGCAGGTGGCCGGTTTCGGTCCTATGGCGGGGCAGGCGCATCATTTCCGGCACTACGCGCCGGAGAAGATCCAGTACGGCATTGAACGCTATACGAAAGAGGTGACCCGGCTTTACGGCGTGCTCGATAACCAGCTTTCCGGCCGTGACTTCATCGCCAGCAAATATTCGATCGCTGATATCGCCACGTATCCCTGGGCGCTGAATTGGGAGAAGCAGGGGCAGGACATCTCAACGTTCCCCAATGTGAAGGCGTGGCTCGCTCGCATCGGCGCGCGCCCGGGCGTCATACGGGGTATGGCCACTGGCAAGGATCTAGTCCCGCAGCAGGTGGACCTTTCCAAGGACCAAGAGGCACAGAAGATTTTGTTCGGAAATAAATAGCGTTCTTGAGGACCGGTTTAGGCCGCGATCAGGGCTGGACAAGGCGCGCTGGGTCGACCTGAAGGCCGGTGACGCGTTCGAATACGATAGCGGACAGCACCTTGCTGGAGTTCACCCGCGGATCGGCAGACGTTTTGGCCGTGCGCGGTGGTTCCACGTTGCGAGCGCCCAGGTAGCTTGGGCTGGCTACCCCTAGGGTCAGCGGGTCAGACGAGCAGCCACCCAGGAGAAAGCCCACCAGCCCTATACGACTGGCCACACGTCTCCAGCTTGTCCGGTTCGGAGCCACCCATTGCATGACGTGTAACCCTAATCCCACTGCGAGCGAAACCGCTGTTCGGTTCCTGGCGAATAGATGTGCCAAAGCCCGCCTGAATGAAGCCTGAATAGTCGCATCAAAGACTTCTCGCGGACATGGTTACCGCTCGGTTTCCCCACCTTTTAACGACGTGTAGTCGTCGCGTTCATTTTCGCGACATCCGGTTCACGTTGGGTCTGTGAACGATGTATTTCTTAACTCATCCAACGCCGTAAGGCGATCTGTTTTAACCAAATTTCATGCTGAGGCTGACAATCTTTCTCGACTTGCAGACGCCGACCTACAGGCCGCGGAGACGAACGTCTCAACGCAGAGCTGCAACAGGGAAATTTGCGTGACGGAGTTCAGGTGTTATGGCGCGTTTTGAGATTACAACTAACGAGATGGTGGAGTTTGCAGCCCAGGGCGGTGCCCCGGATGCCTTATTCGAACTGGGGTTGATGTACTGCAGCGGGCGTGAGGTTCCACTGAACCTTGTCCAAGCCCATAAGTGGTTCAATCTTGCGGCTCAACGCGGCAATTCCGATGCAAAGCGTTACCGCATCGAACTGGCTGCTGAGATGTCGAAGGCGGAAATCGCCGAAGCGCAGCGTCAGGCCCGCGCCTGGCTCGCCAAGCATTGAGTGGCCTGAGCCTTTCGGTCAGCAATCGCTGAAGAAGGATGAGAGGCAATTCCAGCTTTTCTTAGCAGCATTTCCGATGCTGCCGCCCACGCCTCCGATCTGCTCGCCAGCTTTTTCTGTGGTGGACTTGACGGTCCCAGTCACGCCATCAAGACCTTTCTTCGTGGTCTCAACCGTTGATTTGGCGAGTTCCTCGACTGTCTTTGGCGGCTGAGCCACGGCTGTGCCTTCAGGCGCCGCGTTCTCGGAGCCAGCAGCGGATGGCGTGGTATCCTGTAATGGTGCGGCTGCCTTCGGAGGCGGTGCGACTGGCAATGCTGATGTCGAGGGGGAAATGATGCGCTCCGGACCACTGCAGCCAACCGCTGTAAATCTCTCGACACTGCAGCGGGCGTGGCCGCCAGACTTGGCGAGCTGTTTGATGCATTGAACTTGGTTGCGAGGATCGGGCGCTGCGTTGGCCGGAGCATCGGCAACCACGCAACGATACACTGCGTCGGGGCTATAGCAGGCGACACAATAACTTTCGGCCATCACAGGGAGCGCTGCCACACTTCCCAGCGGCGCGATCAGAAGCAGCCGGGCACTTTGCATCATAATAGTTTAGCCTCTCCGGCCGCTTGCTGCGGGCGCTATCCCAGCCGCTGTCATACCCAATGGTTCTTCATTCTGCACTTTGTTTAAGCAAGACGTCTTGGGCAGTAGTGGGGCGGGCCCTCCACGGCTGCCCGTGACGGCTTGCTATTGCCCGGGTGCGCAACTATACGAGGAACCTGCCAATTGGCAGGGAGACGTGGCCGAGAGGCTGAAGGCGGCGCTTTGCTAAAGCGTTATACGTGCTAAAACGCGTATCGAGGGTTCGAATCCCTCCGTCTCCGCCATTTCCACGACAGATCCTTGTAACGTCAACGCCGGTCGGGCATTTCTGCGCGAATGCTCCCGCGACTAGTGCGGTATATCGCAGGACATGTGGAAGATCGGACGTGTAATCTCATCGCTATGACGACAGTTTACTCAAATGCGCCGCGGCATCCCGAAAAGGCGCACAGAACTGCGGCTGACATACTGCCGCGTCCAGGCTGGATCCGCGTGCGTGCGGCGGGGTCGGACGTGCGGGCAGCGACGCAGGAGATTGTGCGGCGGCACGGGCTTTCGACAGTGTGCGAGGAGGCGGGATGTCCAAACCTTGCCGAATGCTGGAGCAAGCGGCACGCCACGTTCCTCGTGATGGGCGAGATTTGCACGCGCGGTTGCGGGTTCTGCAATGTGCGCACGGGCGTGCCTGCGGCTCTCGATGCGACCGAACCGGAGCGCGTGGCTGCGGCTGTTCGTGATCTCAATCTTACGCACGCGGTCATCACGTCGGTCGATCGCGACGACCTACCTGACGGCGGCGCTTTGCACATCGCTTCTGTGGTTCGGGCCGTGCGGGCCGCCTCGCCAGGGGCAACGATCGAGGTTCTGACGCCGGATTTTCTGAAGAAGCCCGGCGCGTTCGAGATCGTGGTCGATGCCTGTCCCGATGTGTTCAACCACAACATCGAAACTGTGCCGCGGTTCTATCCGTCGATCCGACCCGGCGCGCGATACTTCCACTCCATCCGGCTGCTCCAGGCGGTGAAGGAGCGGTCGCCGCACATGGTGACGAAATCCGGGCTGATGGTTGGGTTTGGTGAAACGCGCGATGAGATCATCCAGGTGATGGACGATTTGCGCGCGGCAGACGTCGATTTTCTGACGATTGGGCAGTATCTGCAGCCGACACCTAAACATGCGGCGGTCGTGGACTACGTGCGGCCTGAAACGTTCGAGGCGTATGCAAGCCTCGCGCGCGGCAAGGGATTTGCGATGGTCTCCGCGTCGCCGTTGACGCGGTCGAGCCATCACGCGGGCGAGGATTTTGAACGGCTACAGGGCGGCGAGGAACGGAACTCGAGCCATCTTCAACGATTGCTAGAAAAAAAGCCCTCCGGGTGGGGGGACCCGGAGGGCAACTGCCGGACGCGAGGGGGATCGGGTCCTGCATCGGGTGGAGTGTCGGAGCGCTTTGCGGGGAGGGGGCCGTTGGCGCGTCCGATGAAGACCAAAATAGAGCTTGGCCCGCCCTCACACTGTTCCGCGGGTGACTCTAAGATCTCTATTTTCATCGAAAAGCAGAAACGCCCCGCACGTCAGTGCGAGGCGCTTTCTAATTCGTCAGTCATGTCGAGCGTCAGCCCTTGTCTCCGGCCACGGGAGTTTCAGGCTTGCCGACGATGGTGACGATCATATCGTTGGTCGTCAGCAGCCGCTTGGCGACGCGCTTGGCGTCCTCCAGCGTGATTGCTTCGATGAGCGCGTTGCGCTTCTCGACATAGTCGGGGCCGTAGCCCTCTTCCATCAGGCCGAGGAGTTGGGTCGCAATCTTGACGTTGGTATCGAAACGCAGCGCATATGAGCCGGTCAGATAGCTCTTGGCGTTTTCGAACTCCGTCTCGTTAGGGCCCTCCGTGGCGACCTTCTGCAGTTCTTGTCGGATCAGATCAATCGAAGTCTGCACCGCATCATTGCGCGTGGCGACGCCGCCGGAGAAAATCGAAGCGTTCCGCATGGGCTGCAAGTAGCTGTAAACGGAGTAGGCGAGGCCGCGCTTCTCGCGCACTTCTTCCATAAGTCGCGAGGCGAAGCCGCCGCCGCCGATCAACTGATTCAGCACGAATGCTGTGAGGAAGTCGGGGTCCTTGCGCGGCATGGCGCCAAAACCGAACACCGCCACGGACTGAGGCACGTCCATCTCGATGATCTTGGTCTTGCCGCCCGTTACCGGCTCGATCTTGGAAACGGGTACAAGATCAGGCTTCTCAGGTAGGGCACCGAAAACCTTATCGAGGAGAGCGCCCAACTCCGCTGGCTGAAATGTCGCCGACAGCAACGACCCGCAGATTGGAGCGAGCGAAGACACGCTTGTGGTAGTCCTGGAGGTCGTTTGTCGAAATCGCTTTTACGCTCGCGTCGGTGCCGCTCGTCGGGCGGCCGTAGGCGTGACCACCGAACGCCAGCGCATACCATTCATTGGAGGCGACGCGATCGGGATCCTTTGCGGCGTAGACGAGGCTTGCAAGAATTTGCGCGCGAATGCGCTCGGCGGCATCTTTCTCGAAGGTCGGGTTGTTGATTGCAAGTCGAAGCAGTTCAGCTGCTTCGTCGCGGTTGGCGGTCAGTGTTTCGAAGTTGCCGTAGAAGGCATCTTGGGTGTCGGAGAAACTCAGCCGGACTGCGAGGTCTTCCAGCTTTTCCTGGAATGCTGCTGCATCGACATCGCCAGCGCCTTCATCCAGCATGGAGGAGACGAAATTGGCGAGCCCTTCTTTGCCTGTCGGGTCCTGCGCGCTCCCACCTTCGAAGGAGAAGCGGAGAGCCATCATTGGATTGGAGTGATCTTCAACGAGCCAGGCTTCAACGCCGCCGGGGCTTTTCACAGTCTGGATTTTCATGGCTGCTGCCGGCTGGTTGAATGAGAGAAAGAGCAGCGCTGCGAGTATCAGCGGCAGCGCGTAGGCGAGACGGTATCCGGCGTTGCGGTCCTGTTCGCGCGCAAGGGTGCGGGACGGACGACTTCCGCGATGAGGTTCGCGTGGTCATGTGAGGTTTGCTCCTGGGGGACACGTCACGAACGCGATTTGGCAGGCGTGGCTTCGGCTACTGGGGCCTTCAACGGCTTGAGTATGCCGGTGACCGAGCGGCGCGCGTCGATGTAAGTCGAGGCCGCCTTCTTCACGTCGTCGAGCGTGACTTTGCGGATCTCTTCCGGCCAGCCTTCGATCTGTTCGATCGAGCGGCCAAGGGCGAGACCCCAGCCGTAGCGGCGAGCCAGAGAGGCCTGATTGTCATTCTCGTAGATGTATTCGGCCACGTAGCCGTTCTTGGCGCGGTCGAGTTCCGCCTGGGTGACGCCGTTCGTGGCGATATCGGCGAGGACTGAATCCAAAGATGCTTCGACCTTGTCGAGATCGGTTCCGTCGGCCGAGACCGCGTACACCGAGAACTTGCCGCTATCGAGACCGGAGCCCATGTAGCTGCCGCCGGCTGAGGAGGCGACCTTCTCTTCCACGACGAGTTTCTTGTAGAGGCGGCTCGTGGGGCCATCGGCTGCGATCTTGGCGAGAAGATCGAGCGCTTCCGCTTCGAGCGGTGCTGGCTGTGGTGTAGCTCGGCACGAGGTAGTCGCGATGGATCGATGCTTTGCCGGCGCGCGGATCTTCAAGCATCACGCGGCGGGCGACACGCTGCGGCGGATCGGAGGCGCGAACGGCCCGCGGCGCGGCCGGGTTGGCCGGCAGCTTGCCGTAGGTTTCGATGGCGTTCTTTTTCACTTCTTCGGGTGTCACATCGCCGGCGACGACGAGGATGGCGTTGTTGGGCGCGTAGTAGCGCTTGTAGAAATCGATCGCGTTCTGGCGCGACAGCTGCGCCATCTCATGCTCCCAGCCGATCACCGGCACGCCGTAGGGATGATGCAAATAGAGCGTCGCATCCATCTGCTCGTCCAGAATCGCAGCGGGATTGTTCTCGATGCGTGAGCGGCGCTCCTCGAGGATCACGTCGCGCTCGGTCAGTACTTCCTTGTCGGCGAGCTTGAGGTTGACCATGCGGTCGGCCTCCATCTCCATCACCTTGCGCAGGCGATCCTTGGAGATGCGCTGGAAGTAGCTCGTCACGTCGTGGCCGGTGAAGGCATTGTCCTGACCACCGAGGCGCGAGACGATCTTGGAGAACTCGCCGGAAGGGATGTTCTCCGTCGACTTGAACATCAGGTGTTCGAGAAAGTGAGCAATGCCGGAGACGCCCTTCGTTTCGTCCGCGGCACCGACCTTGTACCAGACCATGTGGGTGACGACCGGCGAGCGGCTGTCGGGGATGACGACGACCTGCATGCCGTTGTCGAGCTTGAATTCAGTGATGCTTGGGCGCCGCGTAAACGGCAGTGGGGGAGTTTGTCAGGGCGAACATGCTGGCGATCACCATAAGGCAGAAGCTGGAAACGGTGCGGAGCGAAGCGACCATGGAGTTCCTCTAAGCGCGAGCGCACGCGGAGCGGCGCGGCTTCGTGTACTCGAGAGGATGTCGGCATCAGAGGCAGGCATGTCAAATGACAAGCCGTTCATGCCGGCGCTGCAAGATGCGACGAGCGGGGAATGCTTGCGAATTCAGAGTATTCTAGCCGGCGATCAGAGGAAACAGCAGTTGGCCTGCTGTTGATCCGAAAGGGCGCCGCGCCAGCACCCAATTATTCGCCGCCAATCACGAGCGGGTCTTCCCCGCCATTCCATTTCTTGACGGCCGTCAGAACCGATGGCCGGCATGGGCCCGAGCGGGCCTTCAATGGAATCCGCGCTGGCATCGCCGGCAGCGCGCGCTGGATCATAGTTCTTGCGGCAGTATTCATCCTGCTGCTTTTCCAGGGCCGCCTGATCGACGCATGACCTTCCGGTCAGGATCATTGATGGCGGCTGTGACGTCCACTGCGGCCGCTTCGGCAGGCGTGCCCGGCTGGGGCAGGCTGGCGGTTGACGGCGGCACCACCAGGGGCGTGCGCGCGGCCAATTTCGGTTCGGCGCTCTTGGGCTGGTTGGCACCGACGCCCAGAGCATCAAAAACGCCGCCGTTCAATTCCACGTCGTCGAGCGAACAGCCGCCGACCGCTACCGCCAATAAGGCGGCCAGCACAAAGCGGGTCAGTCTGCGCGACGGCATGCGGCTCATCGATGGTCTCCGCTCGGTCCCGATTCTAATAAAGATGCGCCGGGATTACTTGGCGTTACGAGGTCTTTGCGGCGTCTTTGCGACTCGCGATGAAGGAGTCGTACAGCAGGGCTACTACCCCGGCAACAATGGCCACGTCCGCGATATTGAAGACGTACCAGTAAAACCCAAAGGCATGCAGGGAGTAGAAATCGGCCACTCCGCCGAGCCAGAGGCGGTCGATGGCATTGCCGATTGCACCGCCGATGATCAGGGCTAAGACCCCATGCCATCAGGCGGCTTTCACCCGCTTTGCAGAGCCAGATCCACATCCCCAGCGAGGCGGCCAATGCGAACGCGGCTAGCCCTAACTGCCAGGAATAGCTCGATGAATCGAACATCGAGTAACTCACGCCTGTGTTCAGAACGTAAACGAAATCGAGAAAGGGCGTCACCTCAACCCGGCCGCGGCCTTCAATTCCATAAACGAGAAGCATCCACAACTTATTGGCTTGGTCGAGCACAAGCGTTGCGAGGGCGACCGCGGCACCGAGTGGGGCGTATCGGCCCCAGAACCAGCCCGGCGATGCAGGCTGATTTTCCTGTGTATCAGGTGCGGACGCGGGCAAGGTCATGGACGGGCATGTCTCTCACGTTGATGGCGGGTGGCGCCGGGTCCATCCAGAGCGGTATTCGTGCCGTGGAAGTCAAACCTGCGGGTGAGGATATAAACATCCCGGGCGCGCGTCTCCGCGAGGGTTGTCAGGGGCGGTACGATGCCCCATAACCCGTTTGGGCTGGCGGCGGACGCATCCCTCGCCAACCGGGTCAGGTCGGGAACGAAGCAGCCCTAACGATCAGGACGCGGGTCGTCCGCCAGCCTCTAATTTTGCGCTCACGGGCGCTGATCGGTGCGCTTTCGCGCTCCGGCGCCTCGGCCGGCCGCGGATGATGATTGGCCCACATTCGGCAGGCCGGTGTGGGGCTCGATAATCAGCCCACACTCAGCATGCCGGTGTGGGGCGTATCGCGGTCGCCTTGCTCCCCGGCCCTGAGGGCCGCAGAATTACGCGACTTTGTGGTCGATGAGGTTTCCGCCCATCGGGCTGTGCAGGGGAGCCAATGGCTAAAGGTTCATCGTCGAAATCCGAGGATGAGAGCAGCGCCGGTTCGGCGGCGGCTCCGTATGTCGTGCTGGCGCGCAAGTACCGGCCGCAGACCTTTGACGATCTGATCGGGCAGGAGGCGATGGTGCGGACGCTGCGCAATGCGTTCGCGTCGGGCCGGATCGCCCAGGGCTACATGCTGACCGGCGTGCGCGGTGTCGGCAAGACGACCACGGCGCGGATTCTGGCGCGCGCGCTCAACTACGAGACCGATAGCGATCGACCGGCCGACGATCGACATGCCGGTGCTCGGGCGCCATTGCGGAGAGATCATCGAGAGCCGGCATCCGGACGTCATCGAGATGGACGCGGCGTCGAATACCGGCATCGAAAACATGCGCGAGATCATCGAGAACGCGCGCTACAAGCCGATCCTGGCGCGAACCAAGGTCTACATCATCGACGAAGTCCATATGCTGTCGAAGAGTGCGTTCAATGGGCTTCTGAAGACGCTGGAAGAGCCGCCGGAGCATGTGAAGTTCATTTTCGCGACGACCGAAATCCGCAAGGTGCCGGTGACGGTCCTGTCGCGCTGTCAGCGGTTTGATCTGCGCCGCGTGGATGTGCCGGAATTGTCGGCGCATCTCGGCAGCATCACGGCGAAAGAAGGTGCGACGGCTGATCCGGACGCGTTGGCGATGATCGCGCGGGCGGCCGGCGGTAGCGTGCGCGACGGGCTCTCCATTCTCGATCAGGCGATCGCGATGGGGTCGGGCAAGGTGTCGGCCGACATCGTGCGTGGCATGCTGGGCCTCGCCGATCGCGGCCGCGTGTTCGATCTTCTGGAGAAGCTGTCTCGGGGGTACTCCGGCGGATGCGTTGAAGGCGTTCGGGGCGATCCATCACGATGGCGCGGAGCCGGGGCAGTTGCTCGCCGATCTCGCGGACGTCGTGCATCTGGTGACGCGGTTCAAGGCGCTGGGCGGCGAGGCGGGCAACGAGGGTGTGCCGGCGGAAGACGTGCGCCGGGCGGCGTCGCTGGCAGGGCGGCTTTCCATGCCGCTGCTCGCGCGGGCGTGGCAGATGCTGCTGAAGGGCATCGAGGAGGCAGGGAAGGCGCCCGATCCGCTGGCGGCGGCTGAGATGGTGTTGATCCGCATCGCCTACGTGGCTGACTTGCCGCCGCCGGACGAGATCATGAAGGCGCTGGGCGGCGCGAGGGCAGGTTACACGGCGTGCAGCGGGAGGTGCCACGCCTCCAAGCGAACGCGAGCCGCGGTCACCGTTGAACGAAGTACCTCAGCAGATGCGGGGACTGCGCGAAGGTCACGGCGGATGAGGCCGCGCCCGCTGCCTTCGAAATGAGCGGACGAGCCGCCGCCGCTCGAAGCGTATGGCGACCTGATCGAAGGGCTGGGTGATGAAGACGATGCGCCGGCGGCCCCGTCGCTAAGGCCGTTGCGTACGTTTGCAGACGTCGTGGAACTGGCCGGCGAGCGTCGCGATGCGCGGCTTCGCGCCCACTTGGAAGAATATGTATCGCTCGTCAAATTCGACGGTGCCGCCGGATCAATCGACCTGTTTCTGTTACCTGGTGCTCCGCCCGAGATCGCCAATGATCTGCGAGAAAAACTCAATCGCTGGACGGAGCGGCGCTGGGTCGTCGTGCTGTCGAAGGCGGCTGGCGAGCCAACGCTCGGGCAGCAGAAGCGCGAAAGGGAAGCGGCGGAACTCGCGGCGATGAAGAAGCATCCCGGCTGTGTCCGCGATTTTCGAGGCGTTCCCGGATGCAAAGGTTGCCGCCGTCAGGACCACCGCGCGGCCCCGCGAGGACGAAGCTGGAACCGCCTGATGCCTCACTCTCTTCCTATTCGTAATCCAGCGCGAGTTGAGCGCTAGCCAAGAGGACGACGCATGAAAGACATCATGGGCATGATGAAGCAGGTGGGCCAGATGCAGGCCCGCATGCAGCAGATGCAGGAAGAACTGGCGCAAGCCGAAATCGAGGGCCAGTCGGGGGCTGGGCTCGTGCGCGTTACGCTCAACGGCAAGGGCGATATGAAGAAGATTTCGATCGACCCGAGCCTCATGAAGCCGGGCGAGGGTGAAATCCTCGAGGACCTTGTTCTGGCCGCCAATCAGGATGCCCGGGCGAAGGTCGAGAGCATGATGGCCGAGAAGATGTCTGAGATAACGGGTGGGCTGCCGCTCCCGCCGGGACTCAAGCTATTCTAGGTCCGCGCGGAATAGCGCGGGCTTCGGGGGGAAAAGCATATGGCGGCGCCGACAGCACCCGAACCACCGAGCCTGCGGGCACTGCAAGGACCCGCTGCCTGGGCGGCGGGTGTGGCGGTTCTTGCGGCTCTGATCATCATACTTTGGGCAATGGGGCGGGCACCGATCTGCACGTGCGGTGAGATCAAGCTGTGGCACGGGGTTGTGCAGAGCTCGGAAAACTCGCAGCACATCACGGATTGGTACACGCCAAGCCACGTGATCCATGGCTTCATCTTCTACGCGCTTTTGTGGTGGCTGATGCCGAAGTCGTCGTTTGCGACGCGGCTGATCCTGGCGCTGGGGATCGAGAGTGCGTGGGAGATCATCGAGAACACGAACGCGACGATTGAGCGGTATCGCACATCGACCATTGCTCTCGATTATTATGGCAACTCGATCCTCAATTCCGTTTCCGACGCGCTCGCGATGGCGGCTGGTTTCTATCTGGCGTCGATCCTGCCTGTCTGGGCCACGGTGGCGCTCGCGGTGGGAGCAGAACTTTTCACCGGCTACATGATCCGGGATAACCTGACTTTGAACGTCATCATGCTGGTTTATCCTGTCGAGGCCATCAAGGCGTGGCAATCCGCGGGCGGATAAGCGGTGCGGAATCGTGGTACGCGCGGTGTTGCAACCCGTGCTAACAGTCCGCTGTCATGTCGAAGAAAATTGCAGGTCCTGAAATCGAGCGGCTCGTGCAGCTGCTGGCGCGCTTGCCAGGGCTTGGGCCGCGGTCGGCCCGGAAGGCGGCGCTCGGCCTTCTCAAGAAGCGGCAGGAGCTGTTGGTCCCTCTCTCGGATGCTCTTCGTATTGCAGTGGAGAAGATCGTCGAGTGTCCGAACTGCGGAAATCTCGATACCGTGTCGCCTTGCACGATCTGCCAAGACCAGCGGCGCGATCTATCGCTGATCGTCGTCGTGGAAGAGGTCGGCGATCTGTGGGCGCTGGAACGGGCCGGCGTGGTCAACGCGCGCTATCACGTGCTCGGCGGGCACCTTTCGCCGCTGGACGGGGTTGGTCCTGAGCAGCTCAACATCGCGTCGCTGGTCACGCGTGCGGCGGCATCCGAGGTCACGGAAGTCCTGCTGGCGCTCAATGCCACGGTGGAAGGACAGTCGACCGCGCATTATGTGATGGACCAGCTAACCGGTTCGAACGTTACAGTATCGCGCCTAGCGCAAGGTGTGCCGATTGGCGGCGAACTCGATTATCTGGACGAGGGTACGCTTGCTGCCGCGATCAAGTCCCGCAGGCGGGTCTGAATTTACTCGGAGCAATGATCACATGGATGCGGCGGATCTGACCGTTACCGGGGCTGCCCCGGCAGCGCCGCCGCGCTTCGTGACCGGCTCGCTGTTGCGCCACATTCTCATCATGACCGGCACCGGCGCGGTGGGGCTTGTCGCGATCTTCATCGGCGATCTTGCCAATATGTTGTTTCTGTCGTGGCTCGGTGACGAGGCGATCGTCGCCGCGGTCGGGTATGCCAGCTCCATCCTGTTCTTCACGACCTCCATCGGCATCGGTCTTTCAATTGCGGCGACATCGCTGGTGTCACCGGCGATCGGGTCCGGTAATCGCCCAAAGGCGCGCCAGATGGCCGCGAGTGCGCTGATGCTGACGCTCGCTGCGTCGATCGTGTTGACCGCGGTTGTTTGGTTGGCAGTCTCGCCACTGCTGTCTTTGCTGGGCGCGGAGGGGCGCACGCACGATCTTGCCCGCGACTACCTCTGGATACTCGTGCCGTTTCTGCCGCCGCTGGCGTTGGCCATGACGGCAACAGGTATCCTACGCAGCGTCGGGGATGCGCGCCGTGCCATGCACATTACGCTCATTGGTGCGATCGTGAACATCGCACTCGACCCGCTTTTCATCTTTACGCTTGGTCTTGGCATTCACGGTGCGGCGATTGCGTCGGGCATAGCTCGCCTTGCGATGGTGGCGTACGCACTGTTCGCCGTGGTGCGGGTGCACGACATGGCGACGAGGCCGACCGTTCCTGCGTTGCAGGCGGACTGGCCTCCGCTTCTCGCGGTCGCTATTCCCGCGGTGCTGACAAACGTTGCAACGCCGGTCGGCAACGCCTATGTGACGGCGGCGATTGCGGCGCATGGCGACAGCGCCGTAGCAGCGTGGGCCATCATAGGGCGGATCATTCCCGTGGCATTCGGCGCAATCTATGCGCTGTCGGGATCGATTGGGCCGATCATCGGACAGAACTACGGTGCGGGTGACAACGACCGCATGCGGCGCGCCTTCACATTGTCGCTGGCGGTCAACGCCGCGTTCACGCTTGCGGCGTGGATCGCGCTCATGCTTGGCACCGGCCTGATCCTGGAGTTCTTCAAGCAGAGCGGATCAGCGGCGGAACTGATCCGCTTGTTCAACATCATGTTGTCGCCGCTGTTTCTGTTCCTCGGGGCCATGTTCGTCGCCAATGCCGCGTTCAACACGCTGGGCCACGCGCAGCTTTCGACATGGCTGAATTGGGGGCGGGCGACGGTTGGAACGATTCCGTTCGTGGAGTTCGGCTCCCGTCAAGCGGGGGCGGAGGGTGTTCTCGCCGGCAATATGATTGGCGGGATCGCATTTGGGGTGCTGGCGGTGTGGCTGTGCTATCGCCTCATGGACCGCCTGCGCATCGATGCGATGGAATAGTCGCGCCGCCGCTCGCGTCGAATCGGTTGCTGGCGTATGCGGGTCTAGACCGGCGTTGCAATGCGCCGGGCTTGAGCGAGCCCGTTTCATGACTTCCACCTTTTCCAGTCCGCAAAAGCGCATTGCGATCGTGGCGCCGTCTCTGGCGGGCGTTTTGCGTGACCGGGCGAACCTCATCCGCGCGTTGAAGGCGTCGGGGGCATGCGGTGCTCGTGGTCGCTGCGTCGCATCTGTCGGGAGAGGTCGCGGCGCTGCATCATCTCGGGGCAGAGCATCGTAACTTTGAGCCCAAGCCGCCGGGCATGTCCATTTTTGCCAATCGTCGCGTGCAGCAGGCTGTTCGCGATTTGATTGCAGCGTGGCAGACCGACACGACGATCGTCAGTGGAGCGGCACTCGCATCGCTGGCCGCCCGGGCCGCGCGCAAGGCGGGCGTAAAAAAGATCGTGACGATCGTCTCGGCAGAGATGGGTGTTGGCAGCGATGAGGAGCGGCGCCAAATGGTGACTGCTTTTCGAGGCGCCGTGAAGCTCAGCCAGGCTGTTGTCTGCCACAACGCTGAAGATGCGCGCGTTCTGACGTTGATGCTGAAGCCGAAGAGTAAGCGCGTGATCGTGACGCCCGGAGACGGTGTCGATCTCACGGGATTTGCCGTCGCTCCGATGCCGCCAGCTGATGCGCCTTTGACCTTCCTAATGATCGCCAATCCCGATGCGCGCGGGGCAATTGAGGCTTATACAGAGGCAGCGCGGGCTCTCACCGGCAAAGGTTTGGCGGTTCGCTGCGTTCTCGCCACCGACCGGGAGGCGGCGCAGGATACGACGCTGCTTACGGTCGAGAGCATCGCGTTCGAAGGCCGGGCGGCTGATCCCGCGGCTATGCTGGGCACTGTCCATGTGGTGGTTCATCTTTCGGCGGATGACGGCTCGCCCGACAGCTTTGAAGCAAGCGCTTGCGGCTGGCCGGCCGGTCATCACCTTGGATGTTCCGGGCTGCCGCGAGGCGGTCGACGAGCGGGTCAATGGCTGTCTGGTGCCGCCGGGGGATCCGTCTGCGCTGCTGGCGGCGATGGAGAGTTTCATCAGCCATCGCGGCCTTCTTCCCGCGGAATCACGGGCGGCCAGGATCAAGGCCGAGCGATCTTTCGGGGCGCCCGCGGTGCTCGCTCCGGTACTGGCGGCCATTGAAGGCTGACCGCGTTAAGGGATCGCGGGTCTCCTTGTGCAACATGGATTGACCCTGTCCTGCGCCTCTTTTATCTGACGCGGATGGCCAAGCTCCCTATCATCACCCTGCCCGATCCGATCCTGCGCCAAGCGTCGGCGCCCATCGAACGTGTGGACGCTGACGATTCTGCGGTTGGCCGACGACATGCTGGAGACGATGTACGACGCGCCGGGGATCGGATTGGCCGCGATCCAGGTTGGCGTGCCACGGCGCCTTGTGGTGCTGGACTGCGCGGCGGAGGGTGAGGCGCCCGAGCCGCGCGTGCTGATCAATCCTGAGATTTTGCATCTGGGTGCGCAAACGAAGGTTTACGAGGAAGGATGTCTGTCGATTCCCGATTTCCGGGTCGATATCGAACGGCCCGCGGAACTGCGATTGAGGTACATCGATCGGGAGGGCAAGCTGCAGGAGCACGATGCTGGCGGATTGCTTGCGACGGCCATCCAGCATGAACTCGATCATCTCGACGGCAAGCTGATCATCGATTTTCTGTCGCGGCTGAAGCGGGACATGGTGGTTCGCAAGTTCAAGAAGCTGGCGCGTCAAGACGGGCCGTTGTGACGAATAGGCCGCTCTGACGGCGGATCAGCCGGGGGGCTCGCAGCATGCCGCTGAAACTTGTCTTCATGGGAACGCCCGAGTTTTCGGTGCCGTGCCTCGATGCGCTGGTGGCGGCGGGGCACGAAATCGTCGCCGTCTATTCGCAGCCGCCCCGTCCGGCCGGGCGAGGCATGGCGGATCGCAAGTCTCCGGTTCATGCTCGGGCGGAGGCGTTGGGGCTGCCCGTGTTGACGCCAAAAAGTTTGAAGGGGGCGGACGAGCAGGCGGCGTTTGCTGCGCACGGGTCGGATGCAGCGATCGTCGTTGCTTATGGGCTCTTGCTGCCTCGGGCCGTTCTCGATGCGCCGAAGCACGGGTGCTTTAACGTGCATGCTTCCGCGCTGCCGCGTTGGCGCGGTGCGGCTCCCATCCATCGGGCGATCATGGCGGGCGATACCGAGACAGCCGTGATGGTCATGAAAATGGAAGAAGGTCTCGATACGGGTCCCATTGTTGCGACGGAGCGGGTTTCGATCGGCCCGATGATGACGACGGGCGACCTGCACGATGTTCTCGCCTCGGCTGGGGCCAAGTTGATCGTGAGTGCGATGGCCGATCTGGCGGTTGGCCGCATCTTTCGCCGTTCCGCAAGCCTGCGATGGCGTTCTCTACGCGGCGAAGATTGACAAGTTGGAGGCGCGGATCAACTTCAACCGGACTTCAGAACAGGTGCACAACCATATCCGCGGGCTGTCGCCATTTCCGGGTGCCTGGTTCGAGGCGGCGGGGCCGACCGGAACGATTGAGCGGATCAAGGTGCTGCGGTCGGAGCCTGCGGTCGGTGACGGAACGCCTGGGGCGGTCCTCGACGATAACCTTACTATCGCCTGCGCTACGGGAGCCGTGCGGCTCATAGACGTGCAGCGGGCGGGCAAGCGGCCCATGCAAGCAGCGGAGTTTTTACGCGGCTTCCCACTGACTGCGGGTACAACCGTTAAGCAATCGTAAAGATGGCACCGCGAGCGGCTGGCCGATGGCATTAGGATGCGTGGCATGTGTCGTCCGTATCTGTCGGAGTTTGTCATGTCGTATCGCGTTCTTGCTCTCGGTGTTGCCGTACTTCTTGGTGCCGGTTCGTCCGGCGCCTTCGCCCAGTCGTCTACAATCCGGATCGAGCCTCGGCCGGTGTATGGCGCGACGGTGACGATCGAAGAGGGGGTTCGGGTCTTTCGCCCGCTGCCGCCGGACAAGTATGTCATCGTCAATCCCAACGGGACGCCGCTGAACTTGGGGATCTCGCAGACGAACGTGACGGAAACTCGACGCTCGTATTCCAGCAGCGTGAACAATCATCGCTATTTCGGGGCCCCCTGGAACAATGGTTGGGGCTACCCGTACCGTTCATGCATCCCGGCCATCGGCGACAGGTGCTGATCGCTCGGCTTGAGGCCGGCGTGGAACGTGGCATAAGAGGGCACCGCGGCAGTCGCGGTGCCCTTTCCTTTCACTGACGCCCAGCAGATGCCCCGATATAAACTCGTCATCGAATACGACGGCACGCCATTCGTTGGCTGGCAGATCCAGTCAGAAGGGTTGTCCGTGCAGGGCGCGTTGCAGGAGGCGATTTTTCGTTTTTCCGGCGAACGCGTAAAGGTGAGGGGCGCCGGGCGGACGGATTCGGGCGTGCATGCGCTGGGGCAAGTTGCGCACGTCGATCTCACGCGTGAATGGCCGGCAGGACGTGTGCAGGACGCGATCAACTTCCATCTGAGGCCGGCGCCGTGCGCTGTGCTCAGTTGCTCTAACGTGGCGTCCACGTTTGATGCTCGGTTCAGCGCGGTGGCACGCCACTACGTTTACCGGATACTCACACGCCGGGCGCCGCCTGTCCTCGATCATGACCGCGTCTGGTGGCTGACGCACGTTCTCGATGCAGACGCGATGCGGGAGGCGGCGATGCACCTCGTAGGTTCTCACGATTTCACGACCTTCCGTGCCACGCAGTGTCAGGCAGAGTCTCCGGTGCGCACGCTGGACCGCCTGGATGTCGTGCGCGAGGGAGCGGAGATCGTGATCCGAACCTCCGCGCGATCGTTCCTTCACAACCAGGTGCGGTCGATGGTGGGTACTCTCAAATTGGTCGGTGAGGGCAAGTGGCAGCCGGACGGTGTGGCGGAAGCCTTGGCCGCACGGGATCGGAAGCGGTGCGGAACGGTCGCGCCGGCAAGTGGACTTTACCTCGATCGGGTTGATTATCCCGAAGTGGTCTGAGTTCAGGTGCGGACTTCGATGTGACTTCCGGCGGGTGTCTTGGTGACGAAGAAGCCATTGGGGATCGCCTGCTGCACGAGTGGAACGTGCGAAATCAGCCCGACAGAGCGTGACGCGCCGACGATGTCCTGCAGTGTCTGAAGGACGGTTTCGAGTGTGCCGCTGTCGCCATCACTGTCGAGGCTGCCGAAACCTTCGTCGATGAAAATGGTATCGAGGCGGACGTTCCCGTGGGCGCTCTCGACGATGTCGGAAAGACCCAGAGCAAGGGCGAGAGCCGCAATGAACGTCTCGCCGCCTGAGAGGGTTGAGGTTGGTCGCTGACGGCCGGTGTAGGTGTCTTCGACGGCGATGCCAAGGCCGCGGCGGGCGTTGCCTCGGCCTTCTGTTTCGCGGACAAGACTGTAGCGCGTGCGCGTCATGGGCGCCAGAGCGGAGATTGGCGGCTTCAAGTACGCGATCGAACAAGGTTGAGATCGCAAAGGTCTCAAGGTCGATCTGGTGATAGGTGCGTCCCGTGAAGGCTTCGGCAAGTTCGCGCAGGGGAGCGGTTTCTTTTTCCAGCGCGTCCAGACGGCGACCTTCGGCCGCCAGATCGCGCTGTAACTTCAGGAGTTGGGCGAGGCGCGCCAAGGCCGTTGTCGCGGCGGCCTGAGCCGCATCGAATGCCTTGGAAGCAGCATCGCGCGTGGCGGCGAGGGTGTCGAGATCAGGCCGCTGCAATTGGGCGATGATTTCAGCGGTCCGCTGAACGTGACTTTCGGCAGCAGCACTCTGCGCGGCATATTGACGAATGCGCTCTTCCATCGCCGGAATGATCGAAACATCGGCTTTGCGCATTTCGTAATCTTCGGTCGTTAGCCCGTGCTCCGCCAGGCGGGCCGCGAAGTCGGATTGCTTTCGCGCCAATTGGTCTGCAAGTCGTTCGACTTCGCCGGCCAGGGTTTCCGCTTCAGCTTTCGCCGCGGCGACAGCTTCAGCTGCTTGGCGATCTGCGGTCATGGCCAATTCATGATCGCGGATGAACGCGGTGATTGTCGTGTCCAGCGCATTGATCGCTGCGGTGAGTGTCACGGCTTCACGCAGGTCCGGTGGAACGGATTCAAGCGCGTCCGCGAAGGATTGTTCAGCCGCTGCGGACGCTCTCGACGCTTCAAGTTCGGATTGGCGGGCGTCATCGAGTGCGGCGGACGCGGCGCTCAATTCGGTATCCAATTCCTCGATTTTGGCCTGCAATGCCACGAGATCGGACGGCGGTCGCAAACGCTTGATCTCGTCATTCACGCCTTGCAGTTCAGCTGCGACCTCTGGGGCAGCGCGAGGTGGTGGCGCGAGGGCCTGTAGAACAGCGGTGCAGCCGGCAAAGGCCTGTTGTGCGACTTCGAACTCGCATCTGAGCGGCGGCGGCAGCAGCACGAGCTTGTTCGTAGCGAGCTTTTGCGTCGGCATACTTTGCATCAAGGCGCTCGGTGCCGGCTGTGCCGCGGGCGGGCGCCGGATGATCGTGCGACCCGCAAACGGGACATGCCTCTCCATGCGCAAGATGAGCTGCGAGGTGAGCCGCATGATCTTGAAGCAAGGCCTTTTCGAGCTCCGCATGAACTGCGCTTACCTGTTGGAAGTGCAGCTCTGCTTTGGCGAAGTCCGTGCGGCTGTCGTTGAGAGTGTCTTGGGCGTCGCGCAACTTTTGGACAGCGTCATCGAACGCTGTTGCCTCGCTGTAGAGCGTGCGCAAGTCAGCAGCAGCTTCATTCAACTGCGCGCGCTTCAAATGCGCGGACTGGGCGGCTTGAAAGGATTCGGTTGCTGCGACTTTGTTGCTCGCGAGGGCGTCGAATGCCGCCTTGGCCTTTTTGGCCGACGCAGTCCGCTCAAGCGCTGTCCGTTCCGCTGCTGCCGATGCCGCTTTTAAATTCTGAGCTGCTTCGAGTTTGATTTGGTAGGCGCGGAAGGTCTGCAGGGTGGACTTCTGCTTCTCGATTTCGGCGGATTTTCGGAGGATGGCCGTAAGCGAGGATCGCGCAGCAGTCGCCTTGGCTTCACTTGCTTTCAATCGATCGGCGGCCTGAGCATGGCGGGCGGAAGCGTCGGCCGCTTCGCGACGGGCGTTGTCGCGCGCGTCAGCGGCATCTGCCAGAGACGCGACGACGCGGGCAAGCTTCAATCGGCTTTCGATGGTGGCGATTTCGCTTCGCGTGGAGTGGATGCGCGCGAGTTCGGTTTCCGCTTCTAGATGCTCGCGAAAGTGGGCCTCTGTTTGTGCGGCGGCCTGATAAGCTGCCACGGCAGCGTCCCACTCGGACTTTTCTTTTGCTGCAGCGTCGCGCAGATCGCGATGACGATGCTCCGCTTCTGCGATGCCTGCGCCGAGTTGCTCCATGGTTGCGAAGTTTTCGGCGGTGAGGCGCGCGGTGCATCCTGTCCGCGCTGCGGCAACTTCCTTTTCCGCTGCGTCGGATTTCGATTTGACGCTATCTGCGAGCCGGCGGTAGAGCGAGACGTCAAAGAGATCGCGCAGAATTCTCATCCGTTCCTGAGTGTCGGCACTGAGGAAGGCCTCGAAGCGACCTTGGGGCAAGAGCACGATCTGACGAAACTGGGCTGCTCCATAGCCGAGGATCTTTCTTATAGCCTCGTTGACGAGCGTGACTTTGTTTTCAGCAACGACCTTGCCGGGGTTGCCGTCGCTTAATTTGCCGAGGTCAAGATCTGTGACGTCGAACAACCAGGCCTTGTGGCTTTCGCTGGTTTCGCCGCCGCCGCGCTTTGCCGGCCTCGTCTGCTCCGGCTGGCGGACGATACGATATGTGCGACCTCCCGCCTCGAAGATCAGCTCGACTTGGGTCAAGAGGCTGGGGTCGGCGTGGTCGGAGCGGAGGCTCGTGGCGTGCTGCTCGGAGCGAGCGGCTTCGCCAAAGAGCGCGAACGTCATGGCGCTGAAAATCGTCGATTTGCCCGAGCCGGTCGCTCCATAAATTCCGAACAAGCCGCTATCGAGTACGGCGCGAAAGTCGACGGACTGACGACCGGCGTAGGGTCCAATGGCTTGGAGAATAAGGATCAGCGGCTTCATGCGGGGGCATTCTCTCGGCTCGCCAGCTGCGCGATGGTGTCTGCGACGATGTGGGCTTCCTTGTCGCTTAACGGTGTACCGCGCATGACCTGCATGAAATGGGAGACGACGGTTTCGGGCTCGTCAAGCGCTGTGGTCGAGGGATGAGCCGCCGATCGTTTGGCGCGCAACGAGATCGCGTGCATAGGTTAGGCCGCACGCGAAGGGGAAGCGCTCGCGGATGCGTTTCATCGGGTCCATCAGGCGCCCATCGTCTGTGAGGATCGCTTTGATGAAGTCCTCTGAGGGGGGCAATTTCAGCAGGTCTTCAAGCGTGCCGCGAATGCGTGCGGACGCTGCGCAGGGGCTGGAAATGGGATGAGTTCAACGGAGGCATTGCCAGGGCCGTCGATGTCGACGATCGGCCATCGACTTTTCGTTACCTTCTTCGTCGAAGCCGAACGCCAAGGGTGCGCCGGAATAGCGGATGTTCGGAGCGCCTGCGGTTTGAGGCCGGTGGATGTGGCCAAGGGCAACATAGTGAGCTCCGGAGAAAAGTTCGGCCGGCACGGTTTCGATGCCACCGGCAATGCGGGTCAAAGGGCGTTCGGTTTCGCTGACAGACGCGCCCGTGACGAAGGCGTGGGCCACGATGATCCAGCGCGCGCCCGGGGGGATGTGTGGACGTGCTGCGGCGATCTGAGCCCGCATGACGTCAGCGGGGCACTTTATGTTGGTGTCGGCAAAGCATTCGCGTGCGGCGTATTCGTAGCCGAACGGGAGAGCCGAGAATGCGACCGGACCATGGGCGTCGTGCAGTACGAGCGGCTCTTCGATTAAACTCAGTGGTCCGCGTACGAGTGTGCGGCGGCGATCCGCCAACATGGCCATGGCGCCAATGCGGTCAGCGCTGTCGTGATTTCCCGCGATCAGGATGACGGCGCACGATGTATTCGCGATAACGCTCTCAATAAAACGATTGAGCAACCGCACCGCACTTTCCGGCGGTGCGGCCCGGTCAAAAATATCTCCCGCGACGACGAGTGCGTCGGGCTCAACCTTTTGCACCGCCGCAAAAACTTGGTCGAGTACCGTCGCCTGGTCTTGATCCAGTGAGTGGCCCTCGAACTGGCGTCCAAGATGCCAATCCGCTGTATGCAGAATTCTCATTGCGTCCCAACCCCCTCGGCCACGTGCCGTTCTACACTGGGGGCCTTACCGCACGCGAGCGCGGGCGCACGTCATCGCGGGGTTATCCAACACGATGTTCGCAGAACAAGCGGGCGGCGCCTTGCAACCGGCACGAGACAGCGCAGGCGCCATGCGTTGCTAAAAAATTGAATTTGATGGCAGCGGTGCATTCGCTGCCGATCCACAGCCCTCACAAATAGTGAGACGGACGGTGCTTCCGTCGATTCGCAACGTGGCGATCACTGTTCGCGACCGCCACGTGTTTTCAAGACTTCGTTACGAGACTGTCTCGAACGCCCGCGTCTCGGCTGGGCGCGCTTCGTCCGGATCTGGCCCGGTCAGAGCATCAATGAGGCTCGCTTCCACGCCTGGCCCCAGCATCTGCAGTGAGACTTCCTTGCCATTTTCGAACCGGATGCCATCCCGGTATGGACCGGGCTCCAGGCGAACGAACGTGACAGTTGCTTCGTCCTTGTCGAACAAGCAGCGGAGATGCGGTGGCACCTTCGCTAACCTCAAGGTGGTGTCACAAGACATGCAGATAGCCGTCGCCGGATCTCCTGGGGCTATGAAGCCCACGCTTCCACTGGGGAAGCGGTATGTCGTGTAACGTTCCTCTGTTCGTGCGGGCCGGCTCCGGTACATCTCGAGTGAATAATCACACATTGCGCAGCCTCCTTTTACTGTCGCTTGATCGAGGGGCCACCCAGCTATGCCGGTTGAAGGCTGTTCCTCGAGGACTTGAGAACTTCATGTGCGCGCGAGTTGTTCCCACCGATGCGGCGTCCGGCGATATTCTTTCTAGGGGTCCCCAATCTCTCGAGGCGAACTGAAATGCCTTTCGGTACCAACGGCGAGCCGGCACCCAACCGGCCGCTCTGAGACCCGCAAAGGCCCCATCGAAGTCCGCATCCAAATGTGATTGCTCTGCGTTATGGTGGGGCTGCAACCCCAATCATCCGAGGCTGCCCTGTCCAATACGTTCAACGCCACCGCAGATTTTGTTGCCAATATGGTCCGTCTCGGCTGGTTCACGGGTGTGGGCCTGCTGGCCGATCGCGCGGCCCGGCAAGCTGGATATCGGCCTTCGCCACGGCCGGCCGGACCGTACCGTGCCCGAACGTGATACCGTGATGGCCGATATCGTTGATCTGTTCAGGCGAGATGCTGAACTGGTCCAGAGTGGCGTTGCTGCGCCGGGCGGCGAACCCGCCGGCGGATTACGGGACCATGTCGGCCGTCTGCGCGCGATGCTGGAAGACATTCCTTCGACTATCGAGCGGCAGACGACGCGGCGCGTTGACACCGCCACCACGAGTATCGACAGCTCAGGGTTGCCGAACTATTTCACGCAAGACTTTCATTTTCAAACCGGAGGCTATCTATCGGATCAGTCTGCCCGGTTATACGACGTTCAAGTCGAGACGCTGTTTCGCGGGTCGGCATTCGCGATGCGACGGCAGGCTCTGGCACCGATCGCCGACTTTATGCATGGCCGCGATCAGCGCCATGTTCGCCTGCTCGATGTAGCGTGCGGTACCGGGCGGTTTCTTCGTGAAGTGCGACGTGTGTATCCGGCGATGCGACTTGCAGGGCTTGATCTATCACGGCCGTACCTCCGGGAAGCGGAACTCCATCTTAATGGCTTGCGCGGTGTTCAATGGATCGAGGGTAATGCTGAAGCGATCCCGCTTGCAGACGCGAGCCAAGACATCATTACCAGCATCTACCTTTTTCACGAATTGCCGCCGGAGGTGCGCCGCACGGTTGCTGCCGAAATCGCTCGCTTGCTGAAGCCCGGCGGCCTTTTCGTGTTCATTGATAGCCTTCAACGCGGCGATCGGCCGGGAGGCTGGGATGGATTTCTCGACGGTTTTCCCGAACGTTTCCATGAACCGTACTTTCGGCAATATACGATCGACGATCTCGACGGTGCTTTCACGGCAGCTGGTCTTGAAGCGGTGGCGACTTGGCCTGCTTTTCTTTCTAAAGTCATGGTCCGTCGGAAGAAGATCGACGCTTAACGCGACTTACGCAGTCTCCTGGCTTAACTTTCGATCGAAGCTGGCAACGGCCGCAAGCAACGTCGCCCGGCGCACAGGTTTGGGAACGAAAGGAGCTGCGCGCAGCGGAAGTAGAAGTTCCCACTGCGAGTAACCCGATACGACAACAAATGGGATTGAACGTCGCTCCAGCGCGGTGGCGACTGGTGAAACACTTGATCCGGCGAGATTGGCGTCCAGGATAGCCAGATCACAGATCGACCCATTGCTGAGAATGCCGATGACCTCGTCCGCGGAGGCGGCTTGACCAACGATCGTGTGTCCTTCTGCCGTCAAAATATCAGAGATTTCGGTCGCAACTAGGTACTCGTCCTCAACGATGAGTATCCGCATCTGCTCCGCCCCTTTAGCGCACATGGCGCGTTACCTTCCGACTGTGTGTAATGCCGCTAGAATACCGACGGTTCCAAGTTCTTCAATTTGTGCTCAAACATCAAACTGCCAGGCCTCCATCACGGATCAGTGCGGTGAAGAGCCCCCCGCGCTTAGCCAACTCTGCGTATGTACCCATTTCTGCAATTTTGCCGTGGTCCAGGAGAATGATCTTGTCTGCGCCACGAATTGTCGAAAGACGATGAGCAATGACGAACGTTGTTCGCCCGGCGCGCAGCCTGTCGAGTGCATCCTGGATACGCATTTCGGTCGCAACATCGAGCGCAGACGTCGCCTCATCCAATATCAGGAGCGGAGCGTCCTTCAAAATGGCGCGCGCGACAGCAATCCGCTGGCGTTCGCCGCCGGACAGACCCTGACCCCGATCTCCAAGTATCGTTTCGAAACCGTGCTCTTTTCGAAGGATGAAATCTATAGCGCCGGCGGTGCTGGCGGCTGCTTCTATTTCGGCCATACTTGCTCCGGGGCGTCCAATGGCAATATTTTCTGCGATTGAGCGGCTGAAGAGCGCTGGATCTTGAAAGACAACGCCAATGGAGCCGCGCAACGATGCCAGAGTGACCTCGCGGATGTCCTGCCCGTCGACGAGAATGCGGCCGGTCTCTGGATCATAGGCGCGGGTCAGCAGAGCCAGAGCGGTTGATTTTCCGGACCCTGTCGCACCAACGAGGGCTACGGTTTCGCCCGGATTAGCTTCGAAACTAAGGCCGACCACGCCGCCTGAACCGCGGGGGTATTGGAAGGTGACATTCTCGAAGGATACGTGGCTCGCGCGCACCACCAGCGGCTTCGCGTTCGGCATTTCTACGATTTCAGGTCGCTCGTCTAGAATTGAGAAGAATTGCACGAGCGTGGGCGCTTTCATAAAAAGGCCCATGAGAAAACTTGTCGTCTGATCCATCCGTCCGATAAGCAGAGTGGTGAAGCCTATGAAGGCCACTATATCGCCGATGGAGGCCTGCCCCTGTGACGACAAGAACGCGCCATACGCAAAGATGGCGACTATTGCGACCGACGACGCACCGCGCGTGAGCACCGATGACGCTGCCCACCAGTTCAGAACGGGATATTGAGTTGCCAATAATCGATCGAGAGATGATCGAACCGATCGCATTTCGAGGGTGACTGCGAGAAAGCTTTGCAGCACGCTCACATTGCCAACGAGATCACTGGCATGACCAGAAAAGCTCATAAACTGATCTTCGACCTTCGACTGCTCGGTCGATGTGTTGGCAATGACGAGAAGGTTCACGCCGACGTATATTGCCACGATTGAGCCGAGCAAGAGAGAGAGGCGCCAGTTGAGGTAGACGGCGATGGGGATCAGGAAGACGAGTGCGGATATATTCGAGATTTGTTCTCGGAAGACTGGCAGCCATACACCGAAGAGGCACTCGCACCCTGTCGTCATCACGCGCATTAGGCGTCCCGCTTGCGCCTTCGAATGAAATGATGCGGGAAGTGCCAGAACGTGACCAAGAAACGTTTCCATGGCTGCAACTCGCCTGCGATGAGCCATACGATCGGCAACGACGGAAATCAGGAGGCCGCTCAAAAACGAAGATATACTGACCAAGCCCCAAAGCACGACGAAGCTGAGCGAGTCACGGCCTTGCGCCAGAGCATTCACCGCTTTGCCGAATAGCAGGGGTTCCGCGACCTGCAGTGCACCGGATATGATGCCGGCGACCGTCAGGGTGCTAGCGATATGCTTTTCGGGAGCGAGTAGAAGGAGGGTGCGAAGCAGTGCGCGTCGAAGTTCCGACGCAGCGCTACGGATAAGCGGCTGTGATGCCATTGCTGGCTTTCATACGAACCGGAAGTGATGTGCCCGATTTCTCGGGCACACCGTTGGCTTACCAGTCAATGCATCGGCGATAGCGATACCACCAGTAGCGACTGCCGGTGACGATGGCGCGGCGCTGAAGCCATTCGCAGTCACCGTAATAATAGCCGTCGTAGAAATAAAAGCCGACGCCGGGTCCCCAGCCGTAGCGGCGTCCGTGGCGGCGGACATAGTTCCGGTCGTGACGACCGCCGTGGCGCACGCCATCGCGCCCACCACGGTCGCCACGGTTCACGTCGCGGTCACCGCGACCGCCACGGTCAAAATCGCGACCACGGCCTTCGCGGGGCCCGCGGTCTACTCTACCGTCGCCGCCGCGATATGCTCGTGTTCCACCGTCTCCCCGCCGACCCTCTGTGCCACGGAATTCGCCATCGCGGCGACCGCCGCCGTCCATTGAGCGGTTGCCGCCACCGCCGCCTTGCATTGCAGGTCCGCCGCCGCCAAAACGACCGCCGCCCATGCCGGCACCACCGCCCCCGCCACCTTGCGACGCAGCACCTCCGCCGCCGCCTCCGCCTCCACCGCCGCCACCTCCCCCGCCGCCACCTCTACCCCCTCCGCCGCCGCCGCCATCGCGCTGGGCGAGCACAAAGGAGCCATCTGGTGCTGCCGTGGGAGATTGCGCGGCGGCGGGCGTCAGCAGCAAAACGCCCGCTGCGATGGCCGACATCGCCGATTTGTAATTCATCATTAGTCCTCCTGATCATCGATCTTTTTTTTCTTTGCGCTCCACACTCGCTGACCGTCGCTGCGAGAGCGTTCGTCTGCGGCTTGATAGCTACAGCGGTAACTGTGCGAGGATCGGCTTTGTTCCGGTTTTGAGGCAAGTAACGCCGCATCCGCAGCATCTTGAACTCGACTGGGCGGCTCAGATTACTTGCGGACACCCTCGACGTGAAACTCGAGTTCCACTGTCTTCGCGGCCGGGCCTAGTTCCTTGACGATGCCGAATTCAGACAAGGCCAACTCAGTTTTGCCAGTAAAACCTTGCCTAAAGCCGCCCCATGGATCCGCGCCGCCTCCGATGTATGCGGCGGTAATCGCAATCGGCTTCGTGATACCGCGCAGTGTGAAATCGCCGGCGATGACAGCTTTGCCGTTGCCGTCCGCTGTCACGGACTTACTGACGAACGTTGCCTGAGGAAAGCTGGCGACATCAAGGAAGTCGGCGCCGCGGAGGTGCTTGTCGCGCTCGGCATGGTTGGAATTGACGCTCGTCGTATCGATCGTGACGGAAATGCCTGAGGCCGATGGGTTCTTGTCATCGTAGCGGAATGTTCCAGAGAAGGTATCGAAGCGGCCGGTCAGCCAACTGAAGCCGAGGTGCTGAACACGGAAATTGATAGAGGCGTGGCCGCCTTTGGTATCGATCACGTATTCGGAGGCTGCGGTTGGTGCGCTCATCGCGCTGAGCACACAGAATGCCAAGCCAAGTCCGCGAAGCGTCATTGTGTGTCACTCCTTTGATCAAGAGATAGCGAGATGTTGGGGTTTCGCACCGGAGGTTGCGCGCTGTTGCGTGCGAGAGCGTGCTTGGTCGCAGCGAATGCATGGAGTGCCGTGAGCGCCATCACGCTATAGGCGATCCAGCGGTGAAGCGGTCCGGCAATGTCCGCGAGGCCCTTGTTCTGGATGAAGGCCGGCACTTCAAGCCAGCCGAATACGTCGATGGGCCGACCGTCGGCTGTGGAAATGAGATAGCCGCTCAGCATGAGGCAAAGCAGCAGCGGATAGAAAGTGAAGTGCACGAGCCGCGATGCTTTGAGCTCGAAGGCGGTGAGACCGGGTCGCACGGGTTTGAGGTTGGTGAAGCGCCAGGCGATGCGCAGGAGAAGCGCAAACAGAATGACCATTCCTGTACTGCGATGGAGGGCGGGGGCGCGCGTGTAGTAGTAGTCGTAGTAGTCGAGGCGAACCATCCACCAGCCCAGAGCGAACAGTGCGATTATCCCCGCTGCCATTCCCCAGTGCAAAATCTGCGACACGAGCCCATAACGCGAGGAGTTATCCCTGATCATCAATAACGGTATTCTCCCACGGTTGGCATCCGTGAGGATAACTCTCGACCGAGATCGCGGCCATATGGCGGCGTAATTGCTGTATTTTCGACAAAGCGAGAAATTACAATTGCTGTCGCATAAACAAATTGGAGAGCAAAATGAAAAATACTCCGAACGCGATTATTGCATGCGCTGTGCTGGCGGCGGCGATCACACCGGCTCCCGCTGCGCAGGCAGAGAGCTACATTTTCAACAGCCGAAAAAGCGAAGTTCGATTTACGTATGCCATGGGGGTTCTGACACAGCGCGGCCGGTTCAGTCTGGTGGAGGGTGATCTGCAGTTCGATGAGCGTGCACCCGAAAAGAGCCGCGTGTTTGCGAAAATCGCAACGGCGAGCATCGAAACCGGTCAGCCCATCGTCGACGACGAATTGAAGGGTGTTAACTTCTTCAATGCCAAAACGTCTCCGACGGTGACTTTTCGTAGCCGATCCGTGAAGCCGGTCGCACCTGATGCGGCGCTGATCACGGGTGATATCACGGTCAACGGGATCACAAAGCCCGTCACACTGGATGTGAAGGTGACGTCCCACGAGGATCCAGCGCTCAAGTATAGCAAAGGCAGTAAGCAGTTCGTCGGTAAGACCAAGATCTCGCGAAGTGCCTTCAAGATGGATCTCTTACCCCGACATGGTCGGCGACGAGATCGCGATTGAAATCGACGCGATTGTTCGCCCAAAGAGGTAGACGACCCTACAGTTGGATTGGCGCTAGAACTTACGGCGCAGTTCGGTTCGGATGCCGAAGTTATCTTCGGCATCCTCAAGGATCTGATATGTGGCGTCGGCGCGCAAGAGCCACGCACGGTCGAGTGGGATTTGGTAGCGCACGCCTAGGGCATATTGCGACTTCTTCGCGCCAATTCCGTCGTCTTCGAACGGTTGGACCATGGCCGCCTCTACGACGATCTGCTGATCGAGATTGAAGAGGTATTGCAAGCCGATTGCTCCTCCCCAGGCATTCGACGCGGTGTCGTCAAGCTTTGGGTAGCCCGTCAGCGCATCCGTCTCGAAATTTATTCCGACGTTCTTGAGAATGCCGGCACCATTGCCGTCCACCAGAGGGCGGGGGTTGTCGAAGCCGATGAAGAAGTTTGCATATGGGAGCAGCGTGCTCGGGAGCCCAGTGATCAAGCTGTTCTCCGAGAGGACAGCATAGCCATCCTCGCCATCGTTGCCGAAGTTCGCAAAGAGGCGCGTGGAGTTTGACACGGTGTTTGCGTAGCGCCGTGTGTATGCGGCGGTGAGGTAATGTTCGAGCAGTCCATCTGCTTCGTTGGTGCCCTGGATCATGCCGTAGCCTGCCTCGATGTAGCCGCTGAAGGCATCGATGAAGGTGGTCACGCCGTAGAGATTGGCGTTGTCGTTGTCGGGTTTGCCGTTGGCCCCCAGTACATTGGCGTTGTCGATGTTGTCGAACGCGGCAAAGAATGTGACGTCATAGTTTGCTAGGCCGAGAGCGGCCAGATTTTTTGCCGGCAAGGTGATGGCGCCGCCGAGAATGGCATCATTGGCCCAGATCCCATTCTGCAGAAACAAGGGGTAGAGGCCGACGACGAAGGGAAGATCAAAGCTTGCCGGGTTACCGGAAAAGCCGGAGTAGAGGGATCCCACATCGCCTTCGAAGAAGAGGGTTTGAGGCAGTGGATCAAATTCATCGTTGAATTGGCCGTTGCCATCGCCGGTTCCGAATTCAAAGCGCGTGAATGCGACGTTGGCTTTTTGCAGCGGCGTGAAGAAGGCGTGGATGCGTTCGGTGCCAGTGATCTTGAGATCAACATCGAGGTTCAGGCGGGTTGCAATCTGGCCGATCTCCTTGCCGTTGTTTCTGTTGTAGGCGACGGCCGTGCGCCAATCGCCATAGACGGCCAAACCCGGGAGCAGCGGATTGAGTTCGCCAAGGACGTTGCTGCTCTCATCGTACATTCCCGACGTATATTGCTCGCGCCCGAGTTCCAGGAGCGGACGGGGCGGCTCGACGGCGCTTTTTCCGCCATAGATTTCGGCCTGCTCCTCCGCGTCGTAGGTGGTCTCATACGTCGGGCCCTCGCGAAAAGCCTTGTTGACCAACTTATCCTGCTTGTGGGACGCGGCGTCTGCTTTCGATGTGGTCTCTGCATTTGAGCTCGTCTCGGCATTCGACAGCCTCATCTGTCGGGCCGCCGACATACGTTTTGGCAACCCATGTCTCGTTCGTTCTGGGCTGTTGTGCGTTGGCCGTTGTCGATGGCTCTGCCGCGGAGACGGACATTCCGATGTATCCGCTGGTCACGATGGCCGCGACCCCGAGAGCGGTTCTGGCGTAGGCGAGGCTTGCCGCGTTTGCATTCGGGGTCATGCGCATGCTCCAGGTGGTGCGGCGGACCCCATTGGGATCTCGCCGACGCAGTCGAACGAGTGAGGGAGGCTTCGGACCCGCCTGAGGGGACGCACGAGCGCGTCCCATCCGAAGTTGCTCTGGATGTACGGCCTTAGTTTCTGACGTCGATGTCCACCGAGTAGGCGTGGAAATTCATGATGCGCTCGTTCATGCTCTGCTCCATCGCCTTGGTCGCGCCTACGAAGCGCATGAAGTAAATCGGCTCGGCTCGGCTGCGCATGCGAAAGGCCAGTTTGTATTTTCCAGGTTTTTTGATCAGCTCTCCGGGCACCTTGTAGCTCGCAACCTTCTCGGCGAGCGGGGCGAGGGAATGGTTTTCCATGCGCACGAGCGGCGGGTGGTTGAGGACGGTTGTCGGAATTCCCGGCGGACGCAGATGCGGCAGAGGGTCAATGTCGAAGTTGACCGGGAGGTACATCTCGCGGTCGGTCCCCTTGACATTGGTGGTCAGGAACTTGGTCTGGAAATTCACGAGCTGCTGATCGGTGGCGATAGTTCCGGCGGCGACGTCGAGGCTGTGCAGATCGGCCATGTCGCCATTGCTATCGACGTAACCGGACTCCCAAACGTTCTGACCATCGGGATCGACGAGGGCAACGTTGACCCAGAGCTGCGGCTGGGCGCCGAGAGAACCGGATGGCAGATTGTGACCCGTGTTCGTGTTCTTGATCCGATAAGAGAAGCCTAGGTCGCCGCCGATCTGCGGTGTGCCATCAATGAAGGGGCCATCAATCTTGCTCGAGTTCTCCATCACCTGTTTTCTGATGCGGTCGCGCTCGTCGAGCTTGGCAAGGTTTTCATCGATGATCTGGCGCGCTTCTTCGCGGTCGAGGGCATCGGACCAGCGCTTTGGGGAATGTCACCTTGAGCTTGCCGGCTGCGACCTTGTCCTCGAACTTGGTCGTTCCCCAGCCCGCGCGCCAATCGAACTGCAGCCAATCCTCGATGTTGATGTCCTTCGCCTTGATGTTGTGCGGGAAGATGCCCGGGTGCGCGATTGAGTAGCCGGGCCCGATGAAGCGATGATTTGCGTGCTTGCGGCCGGGGTTGATTTCCTTGCCGCCTACGATCGCTGACGGCGCTTTGCTATAACCTTCTGGCTTACCTGGGACCTTGCCCATGTGGCAGTCCTGGCAGGAAACGCCCTCTTTGCGCGCGGGGCTGTCGCGGTATTGATCCCAGACGATCTCGAGCTTGATGCCGAGGTTCACGGCGACCTGGTGACAGCTGACGCAGAACTCGGATTTGGTGATCTGGTCGTTGGTGATCATGCCCTTGTGGATCTGGTTGCCGCGCTCTTTCTCGCTGGTGGCGACCGTGTAGGTGTCCTTCTTGGCGATGACATCCTTGATGACGCTTTGTTCGCCGCTGCCGTAAACGGGATCGAAGATCTTGCCCGGTTCAATGCGGCGCTCGCCGTTGACTTTGCCGTATTGCTCTTTGACGCGGTGGCAGGTGATGCAGGTGACGCCTTCGCGCGAGATCTGGCTGCGCTCCCAGAGTGGGGCGTCACGCTTCTCGCCGAGCTGTGTGCCTGCTTGCTGATGGCAGCGGACGCAAAAGGTGCCAACGGTGCCCTGAGTGAGTTCCTGAAATTTCTGCTCGAACTTGTGAAACATCGGCGAGATGGACGCGTAGGCGTGGTTCGATGACGACCACTCATCGTAGATCTGCTTGTGGCACTCTCCGCATTGGGAGGCCGTCGGGTAGAGCTCTTCGTCGCTGGCTGCGATCGCCTTTGCAAGCGTGGTGGCGACGTCTTTCTGCGACTGAGGAGACGGAGTGGAATTCGTGATTTCCGTCGCGGAAGGTGCGGCTTTCTTCTCTGTCTGATTTGCATTCGCCGGCGGAATGAACGCGCATCCCCATGCAGCCAAAAGGACGAGGCTCAGTGCCTGTATTTTTGCGGCGCGGTTCATTGCGAAAGCTCTTTTCTGCTGCGATTAATTAAATTTCAGGTGAGCACAACAGGCATTTCTGCGCGTTGTTTTTCGAAATGAAGCGACAGGTTTTCATGGAGAACGTGTTCATGATGTGGCGAAATGATTGTCCATTTTCGAGTTCAAAATAGATCAATCCCGATTGCATCAATGTCGAAACATGCTTGGGCTTTGCTTTGGCGGATATGCTCTGAAATCGGAAAATCATCGGACATTCTCTTGCCATTTTGGTGCCGGTAATCAAAATTCGTCGAACTTAATGGATGCCCTCAGCGGAAGGACGGCGCGGTGGCAGAACGCTGCAGGATCACGGTGAACGGCAGAACCTTTGCGGCGCGGCGCGGCGAGGTTCTGCTCGATGCGGCTTTAGGTGGCGGGGTCGATCTTCCTCACGATTGCCGAGCAGGACATTGCGGCATGTGCTGCGTGCGCGTGGTGTCGGGCGCCGTCAGCGGCGGTGAGGGAGCGGAGCCCGGCATCGTGCATGCGTGCCAGTGCAGGATCGCGGGCGATGCGGTGGTCGAAAGCGGCGCGGTGGCAGGCGTGCGCACCGTCAGCGGTGTGCTGGCTTCGTTGCGGCCGCTGTCTGCTGATGTGATGGAAGTCGGCATTCGCACGGATCGCGCGCTGCCGCATCATCCGGGGCAATACGCGCAGGTCCGCTTCGATGGGTTTCCAAGCCGCCCGTACAGCATCACACTGCCGATGAGCGCTGACGCCGACAGTCGGCTGATGTGGTTTCATATCCGATGCGTGGCGGACGGGCGTGTGACTTCGGCGATCGGGAAGACGATCCGGCTGGGGCACCGGGTGTCTCTCACGGGGCCATACGGATCTGCGTATTTCAGGCCCAATCTGCAGAGCCGAAAGGTTCTCGTGGCGACGAATACCGGGTTTGCGCCAATCTGGGCGATTGCCGTTGCGGCGCTGCGGGAAAGTCCGGAGCGGCTGATGATGGTGATTGCCGGCGGGCGAACGCTGAGCTCGATCTACATGGGTCCGGCACTGGCGCAGCTTGCACGATTTCCGAATGTGCAGATCGTTGCGGCGTGCAGCGCGGGGCAGGATCCGACTCGGCGCGTCCTGCCAGGACGGCCGACGGATTATCTTCCGCTGCTCTTGCCAAGCGATGTGATCTACGCGTGCGGTGCTCCGGAGATGGTGGAGGCGGTCAAGGTGATCGCGGCGCGACACGGGGCGGTGTGCCATGCGGATCCGTTCGTGCCGGCGACAGACGCGAAGCCGGTGGCGAACGGCGGCACTCGTGCGGACGTCCGCGAGGATGCTCCAACCGGGAGGATTGTCTCTTTCCAGTGTCTAGAACGGATCGGGCCATGCTGGCCGGGCTGCTTTTTTCCGGCGGGGTCGTGATGGCAGCGGGATTGGCTATGGGTGCCGCCGGCAGCGCCGATCGAACAAAGATCGTCGGCACGAATGCATGCGCCGAATGTCACAAGCAGGAGGCCGAGGCATTGAAAGGAACGCACCACTTCAAGACGTTTCGCGAAATGCCGCGCAATACTGCCGCAAACAAGATCGCGCAGGCCATGGGTGTCCGGCGCGTGAAAGCGGAGAGCGTGTGCCTGAATTGCCATTTTACGGTGCAGGAGAAAGGCGGAACGGCTGAGCCGATCTCGGGCATCTCCTGTGAATCGTGCCATGGAGCGGGCCAGGACTGGATCAAGGTGCACAGCGGCTACAGCGGCAAGACCGCGGCGACAGAAACGAAACCCGAGGCGGCGTCGCGCTGGAAGTTGGCGGAGGCCAAAGGAATGATCCGTCCAGGTTCGGTCTACGCGCTGGCGAAGAATTGCTACAGCTGCCACGTGGTGCCGCATGAAGAGCTTGTGAACAAGGGCGGACATCTGCCCGGCAGCGCGTTCGATCTGGTGGCATGGTCGCAAGGCGAAGTGCGCCACAACACATGGCATTCGAAGGGCAAGGACAACGTCGCGGCCAGTGCGTCGCGGCGGAGGATGCTCTACCTCGTCGGGCTCGGAGTGGAATTGGAGACGGCCCTTCGCGCGATCGGCAAAGCCAGCGCAAGGAAGATCTATGCCTTCGACATGGCGGCGCGAGCGGACCGCGCCCGCAAGCAACTGGCCGCCGCTGCCAAAGCGGTGCCGGGTGTTCCGGAGATCGGGAAGCTTGTCGAGTATGGCCACGCCGGCGGCTTGAAACTCAACAACGAAAGCGCGTTGACGGCCGCGGCGGACGGCGTTGCCAAGGTTCTTGTGGCGATCAGCGAAAAGTACGACGGCAGCACCATGTCCGGGCTCGATAGCTTCATACCGGCGCCCGACAAGTACAAGGGGCAGGCGCGTGCCGCGGCGGCGGTAAAGTGAACGATTGCGCCGCCGGCGTCAGAGTGGCGGTCTGGTTAGGATGCGAGCGAATGCGTCACGCGACGGGGGCTGCTGGTCCGGCCTTTCAAAGCCAAGACGAACTGGAAACGGCTTTGGCACAGCGGGATTTCTGACACGGGGTCTGCTTCCGTTCGTCGTGATCGCTTGCTCTTTCGAGCCGGCATGTTCTGGTTCACAGCGACTCTATGAAGGCAGCTTGCGCGATCCGCGCTATCTCGACGGATGGCTGCTCGCGGGCGGCATGGGGCTGCAACTGTTCTTTCACGTCGGGATCAAATCCGGGTTCTCGCCACGATCTGTCATGCGCTGGCGCACATTCCATATCTTTCTCGGATATCTGCTCATTGCCGCGTTTGTCTCGCATTGCGATTTTTCCTGGCCGGATACCGCGTTCGAATGGATGCTGTGGATCGGGTTTTGTGCTCGTGACGTTGAGCGGAGCGGCGAGTGCCTTTTTCGTGTGGTCCATGCGGTCGAAGCTCGTGGCGGACAGCAGCCTCAGTTTCGAGCGTATTCCGATCCGACGCGCCGAACTCGAGCGCGATGTGCAAGCCGCGATCATGGCGGAAGATCCCGCGCATACGGCTCTCGGTCTCCCGCCCCCGCCCTATGATGCGTGGATCGCCGATCTCTATGCCAATCAACTGCGGGAGTTTTTTCAAGGTCCGCGGCATGCCCTGGCGCATCTCATCGGTTCGCAACGTCCGCTGAGGCATCTGATCGACGAGATCGACGAGGTCTCTCGCTATGTCGATGCGCGCAATCGCGAGAAGCTCGGCGTCATCAGGGATCTCGTAATCGAGAAGGACGGTCTCGACTTTGCACATGTGCATCTGGGTCTCAGCCGGGGCCTCATGCTCCTGCATGTGCCCATCACGTACGCGCTGGTCGTGCTGACGGTCGCGCATGTGATCATCGTCTATGCCTTCGCTTCGGGTGGCTGGTAATGCCGCCGCGCAGACTGATAAAGACGTTCGACCCGGCGCGCGGCGTGATCGCATCGCTCAGTGGATTCGCGATCGCGACGGTGGCTTGTCTCGCCGCAATCCTTTTCGGTACGGCTGGATCTGAATATCCTCATGCCGGGACCTCTCGCCAGCGCGCATGGCGGCGTTGAAGCTTGCAGCGCGTGCCATACGAATAGCGGCAAGACGAAACTGAGCTGGCTACATGGGCTCGTTGCCGGAGATCGCGCCGCGGACAGCAAAGCCTGTCTGACGTGTCACAAGATGCCGGAGACGGCGTTGAACGCGCACGGCGCTCCGGCTGAGGTTTTGAAGGAGAGCACGGTTCGGCTGACGAAACTTGCGATGGGAAAGCTCGGGCGCAGGGTCGCCAGGGGTGCAAGGGCTCATTTCGCCGATGCACGTCGGGGATACGCGCGGTCCATTTTGCGGCACGTGCCACCAAGAGCATCAGGGCGCGAGCTTCGACTTGCGGAAGATCACCAACGAGCAGTGCCAGTCATGCCACGTTCTGAAGTTCGACAGCTTCGAACAAGGCCACCCGGAATTCAGCAATTATCCGTTTGAGACCCGAACGCGCATCGTCTTCGATCATGCCGGTCATTTCGGTAAGCACTACCCAGAAACCGCGAAGAAGGAGCCGGATAAGCGTATCCCCGAAACATGTTCGAGCTGTCACGATAGCCGCGGCGATAAGCGGGTCATGGCAGTGGCGCCGTTCGAGAAGACATGCGCGTCCTGTCATGCCGATCAGATCACGGGTAAACAGCGTGCCAGCGGTCCCAAGGGGATCGCCTTTCTGTCGCTTCCAGGTCTCGATCTCGAAACGCTCATCAGAGAAGAAGCTGCCATTGGGGAATGGCCGGACGGGTCAGAAGCGAAGCTGACGCCGTTCATGAAGGTGATGATCAGCCGCAATGACAATGGCCGCGTTCTTCTGGCGGCGACTCGAAGGGCTCAATCTTCAGGACTTGAGCCAAGCGAGCGATACGCAGATCAAAGCGGTGACGGATATGGTCTGGGAGATCAAGCGGCTCCTCAATGGGCTGATCGCGGGAAAGGCGTCCGACATTCTGGCCGACCTCAATATCGTGCAGGGGACAAAGCTGAGTGCGTCGCTCGTGGGCGATCTCACCGCGAGCATTCCGCGAGATGTTCTGCTCGGCGCGCAGCAACAGTGGTTGCCCAATCTTGGGAGTGAGATCGCCAACGGACCGATGGCCGCCCGCGATGCGCAGGTCGACAGCAAACGACAGGAGGTTCCCGCACCTGCGCCTGCTGCAGAAATGTCTCCGGACGATAAGCCCGAGAGAGCGTGAAAGCGCCGATACGGCACCGCGCACAGGTGAGAACAGCAGAGACGAAGGCTGAGCGCGATCCACCAGCCTGCATCATGAGGGTTTTCGGCTCTTGTCTGGTTTCCAAGGAACAAAGCACAGCTGCAAATGGAGCGCGATGCCACCGCCGAGCTTCGATGAGACAACTGACGCGAAGTCGCGCTTGCTTCCGGCGGATCCGTTCCCGAAGCCGATGAGGGCGGGTCTCAGCGATCTGCCTCCGCCAAAGCCGGTGGAATTGGCGGCGAACGAGGCTCAATCGGATGAGCTCTTGTTCCCGACAGAGGACGAGTTGCGTGAACTGAAGGCGCGCAATGCAAGGTCCGCTCGTGGCCAACCGGCACAGTCCGGTGCACCTGCAGGCGCTGCCGGCTGGCGAAGCAAAGCCGGTGATCAGCATCGACAGCGGGGTCGATCCGAGAGACTTGGGCGGACATCGGCGGCTGGTATCGGCAGGACCACACGATCTTCTATCGGCCGACGGGCCACAAAGATAAGTTCATCTATTCTTGGCTCTTCCTCACCGGTCCGCAGGCGCCCAAAGACGCTGCTGCTCCGGTTGCGGCGGTGTTCAATTCTTTCACGGGCAAGGATGCGCCGGGATCGTGCACGAAGTGCCATAGTGTCGATGAGGTTCGAGGCAAAGGCCGGATCGTCAATTTTGGACCGCTTGACGGCTGCAAGCAAGGCGGGCGGTTCACGCGCTTTATTCATGAGCCGCATCTGACCATCAAGGACGATCGCGGATGCTTGACGTGCCACAGTCTTGCGAAGGACCGCACCTATCTGAAGAGCTATGAGCAGGGCGAGCCCAAAACGTTCACAATCCAACTTTGATCCGGTGAAGCGCGAAGTCTGCCAGACCTGTCACAACAGCAGCAAGGCGCGGCAGGATTGCCAGAATTGCCACAGCTATCATGTGAATGGCGTTGCAACACCGGCCATGCAAACAAAGTTGCCCGCTCAGTGAGATGACATGCGCGGCTCTGGCCGTTCGAAGTCGGGCGGTGAGCCGCGCCTTGCTGCCGGCCGACATGCGCAGTCGGCTGATGGCCCGCGCGGGTGGCGCACAAGCTTTCGGTTGCGTAGTTTGGTCCGCTTTCGGTCGGTTGATGGGAACGCAGATGCCGGGCACCTCGTTACGTCAGTGCAAACAAGTGCGTGAGTGTCATGGCCAAAAGTAAGCTCGCCCTCTACCAGCAGAAGCGAGACTTCACGAAGACGAAGGAGCCGAGCGGCAAAGCGAAGATCGCTCCTGCCGAATATCCGCGGTTCGTCATCCAGAAGCACGCAGCGACGCGCCTTCATTACGATCTTCGCCTCGAAGTTGACGGAGTGTTCAAGTCATGGGCGGTGACAAAGGGTCCATCGCTCGATCCCAAGGACAAGCGGCTCGCCGTCGAAACCGAGGATCATCCCCTCGACTATGGCGACTTCGAAGGAACCATCCCAAAAGGCGAGTACGGCGGGGGCACCGTCATGCTGTGGGACCGCGGCTTCTGGACGACAGACGATGATCCCGAGGAGGCGATCCGCAAAGGCGAACTGCGGTTCACGCTCGCCGGCGAAAAGCTGAAGGGCAGCTTCGTGCTCGTACGCCTCCGCAATGACCGGGAGCGGGGCAAGCGTCAGAACTGGCTTCTGATCAAACGGCATGACGGGTACGAGCGCGAGGGGGAAGGCGATGCCGCCCTCGATGAGGATCGCTCCGTTGCGTCAGGACGCACGATGGAGGCGATCGCTGCGGGGAAGGGCCGGAGCCCGAAGCCGTTCATGCTTGGAGATCGACTGCATTCAAAGCCGACGCGGTTTGGCATTCCAATCGTGACGAGACGGCGCCGCTCGCCGCACCTCCAGTGGCTAAAGCCAAACGAGGCGGTCGCGCAAGAGTGCGGCCGCGATGCCAGAGTTCATTGCACCCCAGCTCTGTAAGAGCTTCAAGTCGTCCCCCGTCCGGTTCTGACTGGGTGCATGAGATCAAGTTCGACGGCTATCGGATGCAGCTTCGCGTGGAGAATGGGAAGGCCGTCATGCGCACGCGCAAGGGCCTCGACTGGACCACGAAGTTTGCACGCGTTGCCAAATCTGGAGAGGGGTTGCGAGACTGCATTCTCGACGGCGAGGTGGTGGCGCTGGACCATACGGGAGCGCCCGATTTTGCTGCCTTGCAAGCGGCTCTGTCGGAAGGGCCGGTCGGGAGACCTCGATTTATTTCGTGTTCGACCTGCTGTTCGAGGCTGGTGAAGATCTGAGGCCGTTGCCGCTCACCGAGCGTAAGGATCGACTGAAGGCGCTGCTTGCTCGCTAAAGGGGCGCATAAGAAGCAGATCAGATTTGTGGATCATCTGGCTGAAGCCGGTCGACGCGGTCCTCAAATCTGCCTGCGAGCTCAAACTCGAGGGCGTGGTTTCGAAGCGCATCAGTACTGCCTATCAGTCGGGGCGCACGCATAACTGGGTGAAGGCGAAGTGCCGCGCGGGCCATGAAGTGGTGATCGGCGGCTGGAGTGGAACTGGCGCAAATTTGCGCTCGCTCGTCGTGGGCGTGTATCGCGGGGATCACTTGGTGCACACAGGAAGAGTGGGCACGGGCTTCAACGGGCGCAACGCAGCAGCTCTTTTGAAAAAGCTTAATGCGCTCAAAACGACGGATAGCCCGTTTGGTGGGAAGGGTGCGCCGCGCAAGGGCAAGGACTGGTCTTGGGTCAAGCCGGAGCTTGTGGCGGAAATCGAGTTTGCCGGGTTCACCGCCGATGGAATGGTGCGGCAGGCCGCCTACAAAGGTTTACGCGAAGACAAGCCGGCGGACGAGGTCTGTGCCGAGATGCCAGCGCCACCTGAAAAAGCAGCTGTGCTCAAGCTAGCCGCGCGAGGCAGCCGCACGAAGAGCGGCAGCGAAGCCGTCATGGGCGTGAGTATTTCAAAGCCTGACAAGCTGCTGTGGCCGGACCCCGATCATTATAGCAAGCTGGATCTGGCGCAGTATCTTGCCAAGGTTGGGCCTTGGATGATCGAGCATCTCAAGGGGCGGCCCTGTTCCATCATTCGAGCGCCTGACGGCATTATGGGCGAGCGATTTTTTCAGCGCCACGAGATGCGCGGCATGTCGAACCTGTTGTCGGTCACGAAGGTCGAGGGAGATCGGCAGCCGTACATTCAGATCGACCGGGTCGAAGGTCTGATCGCGGCAGCACAAATTGCCGCGATCGAGTTTCACCCGTGGAACAATCAGCCGGGACATCCCCGCATTCCAGGACGTCTCGTGTTCGATCTTGATCCGGCTCCGGATGTGTCGTTCGACACCGTGATCGAAGCGGCCAAAGAAATGGGGCAACGTCTGGAGGCTGTCGGGCTGGTTCCCTTCTGCAAGACGACCGGCGGCAAAGGTCTGCACGTGGTCACTCCGCTGCGCGTGAAGGACAAGGATCAGCTCGGGTGGGATGAGGCTAAGTCTTTCGCGCAAGCCGTCTGCTCGGCCATGGTTCGTGACAATCCTGGTCGCTACCTCATCAACATGTCGAAGAAGCTTCGCACGGGTAAGATTTTTCTCGATTATCTGCGAAATGATCGGATGTCGACAGCTGTTGCGCCGCTTTCACCGCGTATGCGACCGGGTGCTCCGGTCTCCATGCCGCTGAACTGGAGCCAAGTGCGCGCGGGCCTTGATCCGAACCGCTTCACAATAAAAACGGCGCCGATGCAGCTTGCAAAGAGCAAGCCATGGGCTGATTACTTCGATAGCGAAGTTCCGTTGAAGTCAGCGATCCAGAAGCTGCTGCGCCAGAAGTGAGACGCGCGACGGGCCATTTCTTCCATAGAGTAAGCGCGCGTGACCCGCACAACACTTTCATATCTTCGGCAGCGCTACGTCATCGAGGGCCGCTCCCTGGAAGCCGACGTGGAGGCGGAGCTTCGGGCGGACAGCCGCGCGGGAGCAAAGGCCATCTTGCAGTCCGTTGCGCAACGCAGAACGCGCAACCGTGCTGAAGGTCAGCGCCTCCGCGGTATGATGCGTATGGAGAAAGTGCTCCGCTCGAAAGGCATTGTGCATGTGGCGGGCGTTGATGAGGCGGGGATGAGTCCGCTCGCGGGACCGGTTGCCGCGGCGGCTGTGATCCTTCCGGCGGGTTTGCGTATCGCCGGGATCAATGATTCCAAACAGCTGGATGCCGCGTCGCGCGAAGAGATCGCAGTGGAAATCAAGACCAGGGCCATAGCGTGGAGCGTGGCATATGCCGAGGTCGAAGAGATCGACACGATCAACATCTACTGGGCGGGCATCCTTGCGATGCGGCGCGCGGTCGAAGGTCTCGATCCCGTGCCCCAGCACCTCCTGCTCGATGCCCGACGGCTTGGAGACGTCGCGCTTCCGCAGGACGCTATCATCAGGGGTGATGCCAAGTGCGCCTGCATCGCCGCGGCTTCCATCCTGGCGAAGACTTCCCGCGATGCTGTGATGCGCGAGTTGGATCGCAGGTACCCAGGCTATGGGTTCGCCGAACATAAAGGATACCCTGTGCGTTTACACTATTCGATGCTCAATGAGCTGGGCGCCTGCCCCGTCCACCGGCGTTCTTTTGCACCTGTGCGGGCCGTGTTGGGCTTGCCGCCGCTGCCACCTTGGACGAAGGCCAGCGACGCTACTTGATCTGATCAAACGTGCATTGGCGGGGGGCTTTGTCTGGCCGCCAACGTAGCAATCTCGTTCCGTGACGAAATCGGTTGCCGGTGACTTGATCGAAGCTCACCTCCACAACGAGCTGTGGCTTCAGTGGCTGCCATTCGCTCGAGCGCTCCGTGGACCAGCGGCTTGGTCCGCCCGGCGCGTCTCCCGTGAAGCCGGGAGGTGCTATCAATCGCTCTAACTTTGCCGTGAGCGCCGCTTTGTCGATGTCGGCCAGTGCGGAGGTGAAGCCGACGTGATGCAGCAATCCCTGATTGTCAAAGAGGCCGAGCAGCAATGAACCGACCAGCTTGCTTCCTTGGCCGTAGCGAAACCCCCCGATCACGCAATCCGCCGTGCGGATGCGCTTGACCTTGAGCATCGCCCGTTCACCAAAGCGATAAGGAAGATCCAACCGCTTTGCCATAACGCCGTCCGTTCCGGCGTAGCCTGCTTTAAGCCAACGCAGCGCGACGGCCGTGTCGCGTGTGCTTTCGCCCACCATTATGCCAGCGGCGAATGTTGTGCTGCATTTCTCAAGTGTGAGGCGGCGATCTGCAAGCGACCGGTCGTGGATCGGCTTGCCGCTCGCGTCAAGCAGTGTATCGAAGACCACCATCTCAGCCGGCGTCTCTTTTGAGAGCTTCGTAATCCGACTGGCTGCCGGGTGCAGCCGCATCTGCAGCGCATCGAAATCCGCGTTGCCTTCGATCACAATGCGCAGTTCACCATCCAAGATGGCCCGGTTAAGTTTGATCGCAGCGATTGCTTGGGCCGCCTCGGGGAAGTAGCGCGTCAAAGACTTTCCCGACTTGCCTTGTAATTCCACCGAAACTCCATCTTTCAGTGCGATGCAGCGGAAACCGTCATACTTGGGTTCGTAGAGCCAGCCTGCTTGCGAGGGCAGCTCGCCGGTGAGCTTTGCTTCCATCGGACGAATGGGTTGGTGCGAGGGTGCGTCCATGAACAACTCTCGCGGATCAGAGTCCCGATCGGGATGGGCGGCCGTTTCGTGATGGGCGGCTGGTAAGCAGGCACATATATGGACCCACGAGGCGGCTCCCGCTCTCTGAAACGACAATGAGCGCTCGAGGTTCCTCGCGGCTTCACCCTTTGTACTGTGCGGTCACGAGGGCACGTCGCCGACGACGACGCTGAGTGTCGTCGACTTGGCCGTAAGCTTGACGAGTTCGTCGACCAAGGTTTTCGAAGCGAACGGCTTTCCTACGAGTGGTGCCAGGGCGTAGGACCTCGGCAAGCTCTCTCGGCCGTAACCGCTGATGAACAAAAACGGCACTTTCGCACGTGTAAGCGCCGCCGCGATATCGTCCACTGGCTCACCCAGCAGATTTCCGTCGAGGACAGCGAGGTCAAATCCACCGGCGGAAACTTTTTGGAGTGCGGCTTCGCATGATGAAATAGGTCCGGCCGCCTCGGCACCAGCATCCTGAATGATTGCTGCCAGTTCCATCGCGACAAGAGGCTCGTCTTCAATGACGAGCACGCGCAGGCCGCGCAAGCTTTGGACCAGCTCCCCCTGCGGCGTGCGCAAGAGTGCCGGGGTCGTCGGATAGAACTGCTTTGTTACACGATGGAGGGGCAGTCGAAAGCTCCACACGACACCGCCATCTTCGAGGTCCATGATGGCCTCGCCGCCTTCCGACTTTGCGCTCTGTTCGATCAGCGTTGTGCCGAAGCTGCGTGCGCCCAATGTTGTTACGCGGGGCCCGTTTCGTTCAGCCCAGCGAAGTCTCATGTCCGAGCCATCGGTCGTCCATGTAATAGCGACCCGTCCGCTGCTGCTTGACAGCGCCCCGTACTTGATTGAGTTCGTGCCGAGTTCGTGGATAACGAGCGCCAGATGAAGCGACATTTGCGGCGCGAGAGTGATAAGCGGACCTTCAATCTCGACGGATCGAAGGTCCACAGGGCCCATCGAAAGCTGATCTCGGATCAGGGCGCCCAGATCGGCACCCTGCCACGTTGCGTGACTGAGCATCGAATGCGCTTTGGACAGCGATTGCAAGCGGCCGGAAAAGCTCTCAACGAAACCTTCGGGATTTCGTGTATGGCGCAGGGTCTGTTGCGCAATGGCTTGGACGTTGGCCAACGTATTCTTCACGCGATGATTGAGTTCGCTGAGAAGGAGCTTTTGCGTGTCTTCCGCCTGTTTTCGGTCGCTGATGTCAAGGACAGATCCGATATAACCCAGGAAGCGACCGTCTGCGTCAAAGCGGGGAGCCGCTGCATCCATGCACCAGATATAGATGCCATCGTGGCGGCGAAGACGGTACTCCAGTCGGAAGCGCACCTGCTGCTCATTGGCGGCGGTGAAATTCTGTTTGGCGGTAATACGGTCCTCTGGATGTAGCGCTTCGAGCCAGCCCATTCCGAGACCTTCCGACGGGGACTGTCCGGTGAAGTCATACCAGGGCTTGCTGAGATAGCTGCACGTCCCATCGACCTCAGTCATCCAGATCATGACCGGAGCGTTGTCTGCCATATGCCGGAAGCGATGTTCGCTTTCGCGCGCGAGGCTTTCAGCGCGTCGAATGGGGGTTGAGTCAAAGAAGTAACAAACAACGCCGAACTGCCCATCCAAAAGAACAATACGATGCAATTCCCACTCATACGCCTCAACTGTGGAAACATCGCTGCGCTGTTCGATAAAATCCCGCGAGCGGAAGGGCGCTCCCGTCTGCAACGTGTGCCTAAACTGGTTGAGTACCTTCATGGCCACGGCTTCAGGCCACAGCACGCGCATGGCCGTATCCAGGTCTCGTCCGAGTATGGGTTGAACGTTCTTGAATGCTCCGGTTTGAGACTGTGCGTTCATCTGCACGATGCGCAACTCAGAGTCGACGATATAGACGCCAAAGGGTGCCTTCTGTATCAGCTCGGCTAGGGCGCGCTCATTGCGGGCGAGGACCTCCTCCTGCTGCTTACGCTCAGTCAAGTCGTGGACAAGAACGTAGCATCCTCGCGTTCGGCCGTTGCCTTCCGGGCGCGGTATGTATTCGGCTCTGATGTGGCGAAAGCCAGCCGTGTCGTAGATGATGTCTGTTTCAAAACGGACGCGCTCGCCGAGAAGGGCGCGTTCCATCTTATCGCGGATCGTCGCGAACGCCTTTCCGCCGAGAACAGAGGCGACTTTCCGTCCGACGATCTGTTCGGCCGGCATTTTGAACCAGCGCTCGTAGGAAGCATTCACATACTCATAGCGCAAATCCCCATCAACCACTGCCATTAGTGAGGGCATAGCGTCCGCGATGAGGGTCAGCCGCTGCTCGCCCAACATCTTGGCATGTAGCAGAGCGCTTCGATCGATGGCCGCTGCGAACTGAGTGGCAACCGATTTAATCAGTGCGACCGACTCAGCGGTGAACGCGCGCTTGGACCGGCTGACGAATGCGACAATCCCATGCAGCCGTCCACCGGCGATCAGCGGTACGCCCGCGTAGCAACGCCCGCCAAGTTCGCGGACCCCGCGCGAGCGTTCGTTCGTGTCCTTGTCGAGGTCGCCAAGGATGATGGCCTGTTGGGTTGCGGCCACCTCTCCGCATATGTATTCGCCGAAGCGAAACTCCGAGAACTGCGCCTTCTGAGCCTCTGTCAGTCCTTGGCAGTACTGCAGGCTGAGCCTCTCGGGGTCTGCTTTGTCGACGGCGTAGTTGAAGTAGAGATCGGCACCGATCTCAGCGCAGACAGCGTTGAATGCCGGCTCCAAGTCTGGTGTCGGATCGTCATGCATGACAAGGCGCTGAGCGATCGAACTGAGGAGGCTTGCGCGCCTGTTACGGCGCTCGTCGGCCTCTTTAGCTGTCTCACGGTGAATGGCAAGACTGGCCAAGTGCGTCGCTGCACGTATAAGTGGCATGTTCCTCGGAAGGTGGGACTGAGGTTCGTGGTAATGCATCGAGAGGCACGCCACCGCTATCTTGCCATCGCTGATCGGATGCGACGAGAGCGCCCCCGAACCACATGCCAAAAGTGCATTTCGCCAGGACGTTGAGTAGCGATCATCGTTAGCCACATCGCTGACCACGACGGGTTCGCCGCGATCAGTCGCGGCGCTGCACGAACCCATGTAAGACGGATCGATGCTCATCTCGCTCAAGGCGTCGACATATGATGCGGGAAATGACGGCGCGACACACGTCGTGAAATAATGGCGGTCGGGAGAGATCAGAAGTATAGCGCAGCGGCTGCCGGGTTCGTGCCGCTCAACAAAATGTGTGATGGCTTCCAATGTCTCGCGTAGCGGCGTGCCCAAGGCGACGAGTTCGAGAATCTGCCTCTGGTCGTCACACTGTTCCACAGTGGTCGTCATGTCAGCCATTGGCGATCTCATCAGGTGGCGGTGGGCTCCACTCTACCGCAGTTGCGAGAGCCGACTACAGCGAACAATGATCGACCGGCGAATATGCATTTTCGCAGCATCTATCTGAGCGGCAAGGCATGCCGATAGATTGCCCGGGCACCGCAAGTTGGGATTGTCTTTGTTTGGAACCTAATCTCCGGAAATATGTTTAACAATGATCCCATAAACATCTGATCACGTCACACCGCTCGATCATTGCAGGAGTTCTTAGTGAGCAGTCCATCAAATACGACTGCAAGGTCGCCCTCGCCATCCGACCGTGCCGCACTCGCGCAGGCTGTCAAGCTGATTGCTGGTAAGCCGGGCATGAGCCCGGCCAGCGCACTTCGCAAAGCAGGAATTAAGTCTGCATCGAAGATCAAGCAATTGAGTGTTGAAATTCGCCGCCAACAGGCGGATCGCGGTCAGCGAAGGGCCTCTAATACCGTTGGTGGTCGTCGCCAGTCCAACAATGGTCAGGCTACGACCGCGGCGAAAGCGCTGAGTACATCTCGGGGCGCGTCGAAGAAGGGCGCACGGTCTCCAGCACCAGTCCAATCTCGAACGGCCGTCAAACCTGCCGGCGAGACTGCGGTACAATCGGCGTTGGCTCCGCAGAGCGAATTGATGAGCAATTGGCTTAAAATCTACGTCGGGTGGTGGTCCCAGATGATGAAGTGGTCGCCACTCGGCCTCATGATGTCTGCCAATCCGGCTGAAAAAACCCAGCGGAATCGGGCCTCGTTGCAGTGGTTTTCGAACCTGCAGCAGTGACGGAGCGGCAGCTTAACTGGAACGACGTCGCACTGGCCACGTTGAGCCGTTATGGACCGCGCGCTTGATACGCTCATTGTGGGAGGAGGGCCGGCAGGGCTAGCGGCCGCGCTGGTCCTGGGACGGTGTCTGCGAAATGTCCTGGTCTGCGATACGGGAAAGCAGAGGAATCTGTCGTCACGCAAGATACATGCGATGCCCGGACAGGAAGGTCGACTACCCTCGGCCTTCCTGGATGATGTGCGTCAGGAACTCTGCCGGTATCCATCGATCAGATGTCTGGATACTGAAGTTCAACACGTATCTCCCAATGGCGGCGACTTCGATTTCAGATGCGCTGACGGTACCACGGGAAGGGCTGCCACTGTGCTGTTTGCCACCGGCTTAGTGGACACTTTGCCGGCAATTCCGGGTATCGAAAAGTTCTACGGCGGGTCCGTTCACCACTGTGTCTATTGCGACGGTGCAGAATACAAAGGCCAGCCATTGGCTGCTTACGGTGTCGGCGACAAGGGCGCGGCGTTGGCGCTCATGCTGAGTCATTGGTCGACGGATGTCGTCGCGTGCTGCGAGCAGACCCCTCCGAGCGCAGACTTAGAGAAGCGATTAGCAGATCGGCAAATTTCGATCATCACGTCTCGTGTGACGGAGCTTGTGGGTGCGGGTCCGAAGCTGGAAGGCGTCCGATTTGAGAATGGAATGAGCCGCGCCTGTAGAGCTCTCTTCTTTTCCACGGGATGTACGCAAGGCTCCAAGCTCCCCAACCAACTCGGATGTTTGAGGGACGAGCGAGGAACGATCATTACCGACCCACTGACTGAAGAGACGACGGTGCGCGGGGTCTACGTGGCTGGGGATGCCTCTCGAGACGTGCTGCTCGTTGCCGTCGCTATTGGAGAAGGCGCAAAGGCCGGAGTTGCAATCAATCGCGCACTCCTCAAAGCCGACGGGCTCCTTTAAATCCCGGGTGTGGATCAGCGACACCTTCAGCTGGTCGAGTCGATATCCTTACACCCCACGTCAGAGGGAACTCATGAGACTGATCACTGTTGTCAGATCATGGATGTCATCAGAGGTGGATTTTTTGCTATGGTGTTATGTGCAGCCACGCCGGTTCTTGATGCCGGAGGGATGAATCCTCCTGTGCCTCCAGACAGCCCCGGACCGCATAATCCTAATCCGCCTCCGAATCCTGTTCCTGGGCCGACCAATCCCGGCTCACCGCCGCATCCCAGTCCGGTTCCCGATCCTATAGCCCGGCCACCGGTTCAGCGCTAAAGTGTCAGCGCTGGGAATGCAGAGATGAGCTAGGACAGGGCGACTGTGGTCAAGCCGACCAATGCCGGATGAGGCAAAACGATTTCGCTGACCTGCACGCGGGCCATCTGGTCCGACATCCGACCCTTGTTTTGGAATGCGGCGCTAAAGGAGGACAGGTCTCCCGTTCGGCACCAGGCTGAGGCCACACTCCCGCAGAGATAGACGCCGCCCCAGGCTCCGGTCGCCAAGACCAAGTTGCCACAGACGGCCCCGAACAGGTCTCCGAATGCTGCCGAGGTTTGGGTCCGACCAAACGGCTCGTCTGTTGCCGCGCACAGGGCGAGGCCAGAAAGCCTGTCTTCGACAGACACTGTCTCCGATGCATTGGTGTTGATGACGCCGGACGGGTCGATGGCCGCGAACGTCATGTGCCCTGCTTCGGTGGCGATCGCCTGCCAGCCTGACGTCGTCTGAAGTAAGAGTGCGGCGCCGAAGCCGGTGCCAACATTGACCACAAGGCGCGGTCCGGCTTTGGGATTTGAAGCCGCAACAACGGGCGTGAGGTCTTCGGCGCTCAGCAAGGGAAGAGCGTAAGCCGTCGCCTCAATGTCATTGAGCAAAGCGACCGGCCTGCCGCCAAGTCCCGCCATGATGGCCTCGCGGTCAATCGTCGTGTGATGATTTGTAAGTGTCACGCGGCCTCGCTCTACGGGTCCTGCGGCAGCTATCGCGGCACCTAGCACCTTGTCGCGGTCGTCGAATGCGCTCCAGTAGTCCAGCAACGCATCCTGCAGAGATGAGCAGAGCGCGGTGGGCTGCACAGTCACGTCGACGAGCTTTTTCAGACCCTCGCAGCGTGCCATGCGAATGTTGGTGCCGCCGACATCGCAGACAAGCCGCCAACCCGTCATATTTCCACATCCCATGAAGACGACAGAAGCCGTGCCGCGTTGATGATACCGACCATCGAGTAAGTTTGCGGGAAGTTGCCCCATGCCTCACCTGTATCGGGCTTGATGTCTTCAGACATCAGGCCGACATGGTGAGTCCCTGCAAGGGGCCGTATTCTACGTACGAGGGTCTGCGGCCGGTAAGCACGGCCACGGGATTCATAACGAGGAGCGAAATCAATAATCTCGACCGCACCACTGCTGCCCTTGAGAACAGTCCGCACGATGGCTGTATTCTCGACATACGTCTGCTCGGTTTCCTGCACGTCCTCCATTTCCACCGAAAATGCACCATCGATCTGACGGCCATTCGGCGCGCCCATGAGCTGGTGGAAAACCGGATCGCCGTCGAAGCGGGGAAGACAGTACTAAACAATACGCGCATTGCGATCAATCAAGGCTGCAATATTGCAGTTGCCTACGAGCGCAAGATCCAAAGTCATCCCCCTCGATCTGTAATGTTCTCTCCAGCAGACCCAAGAGGCTCGCAGGACATGAAGCGCTTCATCGTGCTCTGCGCGCAGATGGGGAAGAGATCGGAGAAGCGAGGACGAGCAGAGTTCTCAGGTCGAATAGTAGGCACCAGACGCGACCCCTGTACGGCAATACTAACTAATCCCCTTTTGGTTCCATCTGCCCGGTCTGCGCGCAGGTGAAGAACGTTACCCTGACGTGCTCAGCTCAACGGCTGGCGCACTTGATACGGAAGAGGAGGAGGTTAAATAGACGTTCTTGATTGAGGGGCAGACCGAATGGGTTATTCTCGGCCTCAGCGCGCACCTTTCAAGTGCCAGTAATTTTATTTGCAACTATGAGTGCTGCCGGCATGATGAAGCGCGCAGCTCCTTTTGCGTGAATGTAGCTTCTTGCAGCGTCGAGGCGGATGGTCAGGATATGCGGCATGAAATGCCTCCTCACAGCGGATCTACATTATTCGCTGAAACAATATGATTGGCTTATGCGCGTCGCCGCCGACTTCGATCTTGTCGTACTTGCAGGTGATCACCTCGACATGTTTTCAACCGTCGATAGCCGCGCACAGATCCTCGTTGTGTCCAAGTATCTTGAACGGCTTGCCTCGACGACACAGCTTCTCGTTTCGTCCGGCAACCATGACCTCGACAGCCAAGATAGCGAGGGCGAGCGACGCTCGGCGTGGATTCGGAAGCTGCGCGCCGGCATTCCTACGGACGGTGACGGCCTTCATGTTGGGGATGTTCTCTTTAGTATCTGCCCTTGGTGGGATGGGCCACGCGCGAAAGCACGCTTGGCAGAACAGTTCGCGCGGGACGCGCATCGGGTGCGGGGCAAATGGATTTGGATTTATCACGCCCCCCCAGAGGGGGCGCTGACGGCTCAGGAGTTGTCTGGCTCTCTGGGTGACGCCGAACTCACGGCTTGGGTGCTACAGTACAAACCGGATTTCGTCTTTTGTGGTCATGCGCACAACGCGCCGTTTTCATCCCGAGGATCTTGGATCGACAAGATCGTCGATACCTGGGTGTTCAACGCAGGACACCAGATCGGCGATGTACCGGCCCACATCATCATCGATACGGAGGCTCAGTCGGCAATGTGGTCGTCCTTGGCTGGAGCGCAGCTGGCAGACCTGACTGCTGATCGTGCCGAGGCCGTAACCAGGTTGACTGAGCCGCCACCTTGGCTAAATGGCCGGGAGAGCAATGGCCTGAAAACATAAGTTCAAGGTCTGCGCGACACCCCAGGCTCACGATCGGAGCCCAACCTCGTGTCGGTTGCCTGCTGGTGCTGCGTCATGCAGTCAATGATGGCGTCTACCATAACGAAATGATCCTCGCCCTTGTCTGCAAACTGCTGCTTCAGATCACCGAGATAAGTGGTCAGCATGTGGAGGCGTGCCGCCAGCACACATGCGACCTGGTAGATTACCTCAGGTGTTGAACGCAAGAAGGCGTCGCCGCTTTCAATAACGCGGACCCGGGTCGGAGCTTGCGCCACGACGCTAGCCATGTGGGGTTTATCGAGCAGTAACGACAGTTCGCCAAAGATCGCGCCGGGCAAATCCACGGCCGCGACGTCTATTCCATCGCGCCTAATAGCAACAGTGCCTTCGATCAGGACGAAAAGACGGCCAGATTTTTCTCCTTGCACCAACAGCAGAGCACCTGCTTCGAATGTTTGCTCGGGGTAGCCGCTGCACAAATCGCAAAGATTCGTCACTGAATTCATCCAATTTGAGCCTTCGCAATCCTATCACGTCGCTATGGATTGGCGAAGGCCCAGTAACTTCAGGTCCCGCTTTCTGTTATATCCAGCACCTAGTCGAGCATTTTGAATAATTCCGCCCTTTTCTCCAGCACGATGGATGGCGGAGGTTGGACTCAGCTGATTGGCTGTCGCATGGGATGGGATGTGGTCTCTCGTGTCGTGGTGGTGGCTAGTGCTAAACCGACCGCTGTCTTGGGCGCTTCGCGGGTTTCGCAATTCACTTCTTGACCAGAGAGCCGCATCGGCTGGCAAACTTTGCGGCCTTTTTTCCAGCTCGAAAAAATCTTCTGCATGGTGGAGTGCCCTTCTAATGCTCGCGTCTGGTTGTGAGTTAACGCGATCGGATTGGGACTGACTGTTCCGGATGGAACATCATCCCGCCGGAGGGCCGGCAGAGGAATTCCTGCACATGACGCGCTCTGATCGTCGGCTCGTTTCGCGTGGGGCCACCAGGTTCTGCTAGGGCTGGACCATGCCAGTAAAGAGGTAGGCCGTGATGGCCAGGTAGGTCGCGTTATGGAGGAGCTGGTCCGCGCCCAACGCCCACCAGAAGGGCGTGTGGTGGGGCGTCCATCCGTATCGGCCAACAGCGCGCTCTTTCAGGTAATCGATGTGGTAGTGAACAAAAAATTCCAGTGACGTGATCGCCAGGATCACAGCACGCTCAGCTGGAAGGATGAAGTAAACGGGCAATGTCAGCACAGCGTGTATGAGAGCGTGTAGAATCCGCCCCGGATGGCCGTAGTTCATCTTGTTGGAGACTTGATAGCTCGTCTGCAATGTAAAATCCGCGATCGCGTGCTTGAGCAATAGGTAGCCTATCGCGAGAAAAATCAGATCTGCACTCGCTGCCATTCTCCGCCCCCTGGTTGCCCGATCTCGTTATTTGAATTCCGCCACCGCTCGTCCGTCCCACAGAGTCGGGGGGAGGCTGCCGATGATAGCCTTGGATGCGCTCGTCATAGATGTCCCACAGGCGCGCGAACTTCGGATCCGCTACTTGCCGCAGCGCCGCGATTCTGCGCTCAGCCAAATCGAACTGCCGCGACCGGAAGGATTCGAGCATGGCACGCTGGCGAAGTGCCAATTCCTGACATTCGGGACGATCGCGATAACTTTCGTCTCCCAGCAAGGCAAAGATCTGCACAGGGTGCTCGTAGCCCTTGACGCTGATCAGATCGACCTCAATCAAAGCAAAGTCCGGCGCTGCCGCGGCGGTCGCTTGTCCGACGAGGATGGGCAGCCCGTAGTACTTGGTCAGACCTTCGAAGCGCGAAGCCAGATTGACGTCGTTGCCGATCGCCGAGTAGTCGAAGCGCTGTGTCGAGCCGAAATTGCCGACACAGCATACGCCGGTGTTGAGACCGATACCGATGGCGATTGGTTTGGCACTCATCGATTGCCGGCGAGCGTTGATCACTTCCAGATCGGATAGCATGGTGAGCGCTGCCCGGCAGGCATTCGCGGCATGATCAGGGTCGGCGAGCGGTGCATTCCAGAACGCCATGACGGCATCGCCGATGAACTTGTCGATCGTTCCATTGTTGCGGAGAATTGTATCCGAGAAGGGTGTGAACAGGTCGATCACGAAGCGCGTCAGATGCTGTGCATCCATGCCCTCGGAATGCTCGGCGAAGCCACGGACATCAGCAAAGAGAAGAGTTAAAGTCCGGTCTTCGCCACCCAGTTCCAGCGATGCGGGGTCGGCCGCGAGCTTCTCTACCTGCGCCGGTGACATGTAACGCCCAAATGCATGCCGGATTTGATTGCGCTCGCGCTCGACGATAAAGCGAAGGAAGATCGTGCCTGATGCGTAAACTGCCGCTAATGACGCGACCGGCAGCACCGGATCAATGAGCCAGCCCCAACCCACGTAGGCGAGCCAGGCGGCGGAGACAACGGTGACGAGCGCGCCAAGCCCAAACGCAAACCCGTAGGCGGCGCCCGACCGAAAGGTGGCCCACGCCAGCACAGCGCCCATGAAAAGGGACGCGAGGATCTCGGCACCGGCCGCAAAATCCGGCCGAACGAGATAATCGCCAGTCAGCATCTGCTCGATGGCCTGCGCATGAGCTTCAACGCCGGGAACGGCAGGATCGAGAGGAGTGGCGCGGATGTCGAGCAACCCGGCCGCGCTTGTTCCGATCAGAATAATACGACCCTTCACCTCTTCAGGAACGGTCGTTCCATCGAGGATCGACTTCGCGGATATGAAACGCCGTGGATCCGATTTGGTGAAGCGCAGCCACATCTGACCTTGGGCATCGGTTGGCACCGTCGCATTGCCGATGAAGACCTTTGCCACGCCCGTGCGCTTGCCGAATGACCCCTCGCCTTCCGCTCCCGATGAGACGATCAAATAGTTGGCGACACCTTGGGCGAGCCGGAGACCCTCTGCCGCGATCGAAGGATAGATCGTGTTGTCGACCTGAATCAGGAGCGGCAGCTTGCGGATGATCTGGTCCTGGTCAGCGATCCAGTTGATGAACCCGGAACCATTCAGCTTCCGAGTGAGGAGCGGCAGGTTGATCACAGCGCCTGGAAAGGCAGGAACGAAAAGACGCGGATCATCGCCTTTGTGCTCGATTTCAGCAACGAGCGGCGGCAGTGGGCCTTTTTGGGCCGCAGGGCTGCCGACGAATCCCATCACGACGCCGGACCGGCTGATGACCTCGGCGAACCGCTCATCCGTGGAGGGGAGCCGCGCCAACGCATCGACCGCCAGATCACTTCCGGGCTGGCCCGCAAGGCGCTTGGATATTTCGGCGGGCGACAGCCGATCCGGTTCCGGGAAGACCATATCGAAGACGATGGCAACAGCGCCGAGCGTCTCCAGACGCTCGATCAACTGCGCCAGATCCGTCCGCGGCCAGGGCCATTGCCCGTGCACGGCCAAAGAGGCTTCGTCAATGTCCACGATGCGAACTGGCAGCGCGGGGTCATAAGTTCGCGGGAAAAACTGCTGGTAGGCGTCGAATGCAATGGCCCTGACGCGCTGCAAGACGGGAGGGTTTGCATAGTGAAGGGCAGCAATTGCGAAAAGGACTATGGCCACCAGCAGGCTATAGGCGATCTGGGCCTGTCGCATTGCACTATCCGAGCCCAGTTCGGAGCCTAGTCCGGCCCGCCACCAAAAAGATTCCGACAGTCGTGCGGCTGATTTGAGCGAGGTTTGCCCTTGCAGACTTTGCTGACGATCTCGTTCTCGTAAGGGCCTCCTCCCCCTCCGCCGTATTCGCCCCCTCCGCCGTATTCACCCCCTTCGCCGTATTCTCCCCCTTCGCCGTATTCTCCCCCTTCGCCGTTTCCTCCCCCTTCGTCGATTCCTCCCCCTGGAGGGGCAGGCGGGGCGGCGGACTGGCCGTTCACAATCTCGTTTAGATCCCTGAAGCGGACAAGCGGGTCACCGCCCGTGTTCGTGGTTTCGAATAGATACTGGTTGACGAGGTCGACGGAGGGCCAGCGAAGCAGCATCGCGTTCATCATGGCTGTGGGAATGCCGGCGGGTGGTGAGATTCGACCATCCGGATAGACGACGACAAATGTTCCAGGCGCCGTCACCTGCTGGCACCCAGTTGATGTGCAGACTTCGAACGCGCCTTCCATGAGCGCAAACACCTCGTAGCCGTTTACATCAACAAATCCCTCGATGACGGTTCCGCGCACGCCGACGGTCGATAGCGGCGTTTTGACGGTGTGTGAGCCGGCGGTGTCACCCGTGATGTAGCGAAACGCGCCTTTGGAAACATCGATGACGACATTCGCAGTGCCGTTGGCGTCATATTGCGCCCGCTTCACGGTGATGGTCGAATCTGCGCCAGCGGTAATGCTGGTCTTGTCGCGAAACAGAATCTGTTTGCCGTTCGACCCCGTGGAAACAGTTTGGCCGGGTGTGGCGACGACAGTCTGAGCCTGAGCGCCGCTGGTCACCGCACAGAAAAGAGCGAGGAGCAATGCTGTCAAGAAGCCTGGGCGACTGTCCGGCCATGATCATCAAAACCTCCCGATCACGCGCACGCCGGCGACGTGGTTCTGGAAGTCCCGGCTGTCGTCATTGGAGAAGTTGTCTTCGAAACGGTAGTCTGCCCGGAAGTCGATGTTGGGTGCAATGAGATTGGGGAAGATCAGGTGCGCGGTCGGCTCGACGAATAAATCGCGACGCTTTTCGTCGGTGGCAATCTGAACGCCGCCCTGAAGCCAGAACGAATCCATGGTGAAGGTATCGAAGTTGCGATCATAGACCGAGATGCCGAAGCCCAAATAGACCCGGCGATTATCGATCGGAAACAGGTAGGAGACCCGGCCACCCCACTCTGTGTAATCGAACGGCGACAGATCGCGCGTGACGAGAGTGAGCGGGCCTAGAACGGTCGGAATTTGCTCCTGACCAGCCTGATCGTTGTCGGGATTGCTCAGGCGAAAACTCGGCTGCATGTAAAGGTAGTCGCCTTTGATCAGCGACGGGCTGATCACAAAGCGGCCGAGAATTTCGAAGACGCCGGCGTCGGGATAATCCAGAGAATTGTCACCGCCCTCACGCCACCCGTAGCGAGCGGTCACGGACTGAGTCAGCCCGCGATAAACGCCGCCAACCGTTATTGCGGCAGAGGCTTCGGTGTACATCTGCATGCCGTCCAGCCATGCCACGGCCATGCCTGGTGCCACGTGCAGCCAGACATCTTGCGACAGTCTCATCACGGGGCCGGATGCGGCACTGACGCGGCCGGTGGAGAGTTCGTTGATCTCGAAATTCCATTGACCCGCCGCATACGCAATTGAGCGCATCCGCACGCCAGCGATGGTCCGTTCATCCTCTACGGTCGCCGCACCATCCACGATGCCATCCGACTCTTTATCGGGCGACGAGTTGACAACCTCCCGGGGGTTGGAGGCGTAGTTCAGGCCCATCTGGACCGTAACGGCGGTGGCCGCCGGCAAAAGTTTGCGCCGGACACGCTCATATTCGGCAAACAGTTCTGGGTTGTCGGGATCAGCGGCGAGCGCCCGTTCCAGGGCCGCAAGTGCGTGGCGCAGATCACCTCTTGCTTCGGCAGAGAGCGCAAATTGGCGATTGAGCGCCGGGTCATCGGGGTTGGCGAGCAACCGCTGGAACTCAGCATCCGAAGAGGCTAACGCCTGAGATGCCCACGCGAACATGCTGAGGGCGAGTGTCCCCCTGCAAAATCGTATGACCGCTCCCAAACGCAGCACGAACTCATTCCCCACACCGGGTCTACCCGCTGACGCGTGCAGGGAGTTATCCAGATGCCTGCGTAAATGATCAAAGACGTTTTATGGTGAATAAGCCAAGCTTGTGGACGTGTGCCCGAGTTAACACAGCTGCATCAGCAGCGTGCATTCTGCCCAATAAATTAGCCTTCAGCGTAAGGCCTTGCAAAGCCGATGTAATCGTCTAGCGCCTCTTCGAATTAGGAGACATTTAGATACCGTAACTGCTGCGACGGGTGTTCGCGTTCGACTAGCCATCCTTGATTGACAAATCCTGCGAACAGGATGGCGACCACTCTGGCTGCGATAAGCGAATGGAAGCTTGGCACGTTCAAAGGATCTGGGTCAGATGCCAGGCCGCGCAGCAGTGATCGGCCCTGACCTGCACCGCAACTTTCTTCTTCAGTCCATCCCTCATTGCCTCACCCAACCATTTATCGATAGTGGAGCGCGATGCGTCAGGGGCGCTGCATCGATCGGCAACGCTACGAAGGGCTCGGGGACAGTCAATGACACTAGATCGACGATCGTACCTTCAAGACAGTTTCAAAATCGAAGGTGGCCTAAGTGGCCGTCGTATCGCGCTACCAACCGCGATGACACCGCCAATGCCCGATCTCGGAGAGATTGGCGTCATTCTCAATGCTCAAAAGGCAAGCGCTTTTGGCGAACTGACTGGACGGCCCGCCTACCCGGACACTCGAAGCTTCCGTAGGAAGTTTGGGCTTCTGATCCCTTCCACGAACACAAGTATGGAACACGATCTTTGGACGATTATCGCTGGAAACGGGCCCTCGTTAGGGGGCGTTGGATTGCACACGGTGACCGTTTCCACTCCGTCGCCCGTGCTTCGGACCGCTGACGACCTTGAACGCTATAAGGACCAGTTTATAGGCGGCGTTACCGCCGCAATTGAAGAGTCGCTTTTGGCACAGCCACAATACTTGATTGTGGGAATGAGCCTTGAACACATTCTGTCTGGCCTCGAAGCTGTCCAAAGCTTCACGGCTGCAATGCGAAAGCATGCGGGTATTGAGTTGGCTGTTTGGCACGAAGCGGCGCATGCCGCTCTGACGAGGGTTCGAGCAAAGCGTATCGGTCTCCTTACGCCGTTCGATCAAACGGGCAACCAGAATGCGGCACGTCTATTCTCTGATCTCGGCTACACGGTTGCAGTCAGCGTAGGGTTTTCGTGCGCTAACGCTCTCCATATTGCGCACGTTCCTGATTGGGCCAAAGAGCGCGCAATACACGAACTCCTGCGTCCCGCCGAAAACAAGTTGGATGCCATTGTTCAATGTGGAACCAACATGAGCTTAATTCAGGTCATGCAGCGTGTTGAGCCGGTCCTTGAGATTCCCATCCTGGCGATCAATCCGGTCTTGCTCTGGTATGCTCTCAGAGAAACTCAGATCTCGGGGCAGGTTACTGGCGCGGGAGCGCTCCTACGCGAGCACTAGCCAGGAGCGCGCGTCTGGAGCCACATTGTGTCTCGTGTCGTCGCGGACAAGCGGCGAACTTCCGCGCGGGGGAATATTTTGAATCTACTTCATTGGGTCAGTCGTTGGCTGTGCTGGCAGTCTGGCGCGAACGGGTCTCGGGGAATTGGGCCGCATAACAAGGAATTTCTCTTACTTTCTCGCCATTCCGTCCGAAAAGACCGGCGAAAACGGCCCAATATGGGAGCTTTCTAGCCGAATTCCCTAGAATTGGAACAGGGATAATTTCTCACAACATCAGCGACTTTGTTTCGTGGAGCAGGGATCTTAATTTTCGTATCAGGGATGGTTCCAGCCTCACTCCGGCACGCAAGTTGCTACGCGAAGCCGTGAGTTCGGAGGTTGATCTCATGACAGCAAGCACAGCTATTGATAACCGCGGGGCCTTTGACCGGTGCCCGTTCTCACGCATTGAGGCAACACTCGCCGCGGATCCGCAAGCCTGGATCGAAACGCGACATCTGATGGCTGCACTAGAATGGAATGCTGGACGACCAATTCCAGCGCTCACTCTCGCTCATCTTCGTGCAAGACTTGACGGCACGGCCAAAAAGAGGCGAGGCCGAGGTCGTCCTAGCTGCAGCCGTGCTTTCCGAGACACGCTTATCGCTGCAGGGTTTGAGCAGAAGGAGGCTTGGCTCAATGCCCGACTGGCGAAGCAAGGGCTTAAGGGTTGGAGTCCTATTCGCGATGCAGAGTGGTGGCAGGGACCACCGAGCGAGCGCGCCGCTCGAATGGTTCTGCGCCGGTGGGAGTTTAATCTCGGCTGGGAAACGGTGCGCAACATTGCTTACAAGATCCGCAAGGAGGGAATGCCGACCAACTTTTAGGGCAGCCGTCACGAGAAATCCGGTCATTTCTTGTCGATGACCCAGGCTCGAGGAACGCATTATTAACGAGGTCGAACTCTGTTGATCGGAGCCCGACCTATGTCACGCCGCCTCGCCATTGAGCATGTTCCCGTCGCCGACCTGAAGCCCTATAGCGCCAATGCGCGGGTACACAGCCCGAGGCAGGTCGCCGAGATCGCTGCGAGTATCAGCGAGTTCGGGTTCAACAACCCAGTTCTCGTCGATAGGACAGGTACGATCATCGCCGGTCACGGCCGTGTTGCCGCTGCCAAGAAGCTCGGCCTCGAGGTCGTGCCTGTGATCCGGCTGGAGCATCTGACCGACGCTCAGAAGCGGGCCTACATCCTTGCCGACAACAAGCTGGCCGAGAAGGCCGGCTGGGATCGCGAGATCCTCGCGATCGAGCTGCAACACCTGACATCGCTCGAGATTGATTTCGACGTTACGGTCACCGGCTTTGAAATGGCCGAGATCGATGTCTTGCTCGGCGAGTTCAAGCCCAAGGCTGATGCGGCCGACGTCATGCCTTCACCTCGGCCCGGCCCGGCAGTCACACGCCCAGGCGACATGTGGCAGATCGGACCGCATCGGCTGATTTGCGGGGACGCGACCGACCTCGAAACGTCTGCGCGTTTGCTCGACGGCGAGCGCGCCCAGATGATTTTCACAGATCCGCCCTACAACGTGAAGATCGACGGGCACGTCTCGGGCCTTGGTGCTGTGAAGCATCGCGAGTTCGCGGTCGCCTCTGGGGAGATGTCGCAAGCGGAGTTCACGGCGTTTCTTGAACGGGTCTTTGCCAACCTGCGTGCTGCGTGCCGCCGATGGCGCGATCCATTTCGTTTGCATGGATTGGCGTCATCTCGGCGAGGTCCTTGCCGCCGGCCACCGGACATTCGCCGAGCTCAAGAATATTTGCATCTGGAACAAGACCAACGGGGGCATGGGCTCGCTTTATCGTTCGCAACACGAGATGGTATTCGTCTTCAAGAGCGGTAAGGCGCCCCACATCAACAACGTCGAGCTTGGCCGGCACGGCCGCTACCGCACCAATGTTTGGACCTACGCCGGCGCCAACGTCTTCAGTGCGACGCGAGAGGCCGACCTCGCAATGCATCCGACCGTGAAGCCAGTCGCGCTCGTGGCCGATGCCATTCTCGACTGCTCCAATCGCAAAGGCATCATCCTCGACGCCTTCGCTGGCTCCGGCACAACGCTGGTGGCTGCCGATCGCACCGGTCGGCGCGGGTACGGCATCGAACTCGATCCGATCTATTGCGACACGATTCTGAAGCGGGTCGCCGACGTTGCTCGTGTCGAGGCTCGGCTCGCGGCAACGGGCCAGACCTTTGCCGTGGTCGCGGCCGAGCGGCTGCACGATGGGCCTGGTGATGTTGTCGAGCGGGAGTCGGCGCCATGAGCGGCAAAAGCGACGATCCAACGCCGGATCCGGATGATGGGGAGGTTGGCTACTGCCGGCCGCCGAAGCATAGACGGTTCAAGGCCGGGCAGTCCGGCAATCCCCGCGGACGTCCGCGCAAGAACCGCAGCATCGAAACCATGATCAAACGCGAACTCGATCAGATGGTCAGCATCACGGAACTTGGTCGAGAACTGCGCATCAGCAAGCGCGAAGCCATCATCAAGCAGTTCGTCAATCGTGCCATCAAGGGGGATCCGAAGCCGCTGCAACTGATGCTAGCGCATCTCGAAAAGCACAAGGACATTGAGCCGTTCACGGCGACGGATGCTGATGACGCTGAGTTGCTCAAGGCGCTGGGCACCACGGTAGGAGGAGGCTTCAATGAAGGCTGACCAGATCAAGGCCCTCTATCGCTCGAACTTCCCGGCCTTCGTAAAGTTCGCATTCCGCGAACTGAACTCAAACCAGCCGCTGATCGACACTTGGCACATCGATGTGCTGACCGATCACCTCGAACGCGTCGCCAAGGGCGAGATCACTCGGCTCATCATCAACCTACCTCCACGCTGCCTGAAATCACTGGCGGCCTCGATCGCGCTGCCGGTCTGGATGCATGGGCGCAACCCCGCGCTCAAGATTATGTCGATAGCCGGTTCGCGCGAACTTGCCGGTGACTTCGAGCGCGGGACGCAGGAACTTATGAGAGCGCCGCGCTGCCGGGCGCTATTTCCGCACCTGAAGCCCGAGGGTCACAGCGGCAACCTCTATCTGCCGCATGGCGGTCAACGGATGTCCTGTGTGGTTGGTCATATCCTCGTCGGCCGCGGCGCCGATTTGATCGTGATCGATGATCCGATTGCACCGGCGCGCGTCCACGACGAGCCGCGCCGTGGTGCGATTAACAAATGGTTTGATGCCGAGGTCATCCAGCGCCTGAATGACAAGAGCAACGGGGCAGTCATTGTCGTAATGCAGCGGCTTCATCACGACGACCTCTGCGGTCATCTTCTTTTGGGCGAACAACCTTGGGTCCACCTGAATTTGCCGGCCATCGCGGTCGAAGACGAGGAATGGCGGCTGTCACGGGGCCGCGTCATCACCCGTCGCAAAGGTGAAGCCCTGGCGCCCGCAATTGATAGCCGTGTCACGCTGTTCCGACGGATGCTGGATATTGGCGCTTATAATTTCGGCGCGCAGTACCAGCAGAAGCCGTTCGTTCACATGAACGACGAAGCGGTTCGTTGCGGTTATTTCGCACGACCCGACGACGCGTGGGGCTTCCCACAGGCGGCGTTCTACAAGGTGCCTGAAACCAACATCATGGCCTACGAACTATTCGGTGTCGAAAAGTATCATCCGGCGATGCCGCCGCGCCGCATGACGATGGAGGAATGGGAGCGATACTCGGTCTGGACGATGGACTATCAGCGACGCCGGATAGAGGATCAAAACGCGAAATGGGGACCACCCGCGAATGAGGCAGCGCTCCTAGCCGCCTACAGGGCGGTACCCGATGAGTATGATGCGTAACCCAAGCGCACGTTCATGGACCTTGTGCGCATGATTGGGCCGAGCGATCCAGATAAGAATCTGGCTATTTGCTGGTTCCCCAGGTTCGCGATTATGCCAAGTGGAAAAAGCTCTTCTCGCCAGGCGCGCTGCTGGTTGATTGGTCGAAGGATTGCTGGTCGAGACGCGTTCTCCTCAGAAGGCTCGATCATCATAGTCAGCTTTACGATCAACAATCCTTCACCATGGCTGGCGGTTCTCCTCGCACCGGTCAACGGTCGGGTGCATTCTTGGCGCTCCGGTTTAAATCTCGTGGAGACCCTTATGACCCGCACCTTACTGCTGGCGGCATCAGCTGCCCTCTCCGTCCTTTGTCTCTCCTCCGGCGCCCAGGCAGGTGAGTGTCTGCGTGGCGAACGACTCGAAACGCGGCTGTCGACGGCCGTGCATCGGACCGACCGCTTGTTCCAGCGCGTAGGCGATCGGATCGTGCGTGTGGGCGATCGGATGTTTTCTTGGGTTCACAGGCGTCCCCGCGCATAGCGCAGTTGTGCTGACGTGGCTGGAACGCGCGGCGCCGGGCTCTAATGCCAAGGTCAGCTGCGCGCTCTAGGTCATGATCGCTTCGATCAGGCGCGGCCCCTTTTGCAGCAGGGCCCGCTCAAGTTCGCGCGCGAGGGCCTCTGTGGTGTCGACGGCAACGGAGGGCACGCCGAAGCCTTCGCCGATCTTTACCCAATCTAGAAATGGACGATCCAAGCTCGACATGGAGCGAGCGATCGGGCCGGGTCGCGTCACGCCCGCACGCAGAAGCTCAACCCGCAAAATATTGTAGCTCCGGTTGGAGCCAATAATGGTCACAACATCCAAGTTCTCGCGGGCCTGGGTCCAGAACGCCTGGACGGAATAGGCACCGCAGCCATCGGATTGGAAATTGATGACTTTCCGATCGGGACAGGCAACAGCGGCTCCCGTCGCAGCGCCTGGTCCTTCCCCAATCGCGCCACCGGTTAGCATCAGATGACTGAACCGGAGCGCGTGCCGCGAAGCATCGAAGTACGGCATGCCCACGGTCAGCGCCTCATCCATGACGATGCAGTCGGCCGGCTGCAGGCGAGCGATGACGGCGCTGACGGATCGCGCGTCCAGGGCGCCTTTGGGCATCATGGGAAGTTCACCGCGGTTCGGCTCGACAACCTCAGGAGCGTTCACGTCAGCTGCAAGAGCGGTTAGCGCACCGAGCGTGTCGTCCTCAGGGCCGGACAGAATCACGGTCTGGTCTTCGGTGATGAGATAGCTCGGGAGCCCCGGATAGCCAAAGAAAGCGACGGGTCGCCGTGTGCCGACGACGATGACATGCTGATAGCGCCGGGTGAGTTCCAGAGCCTGATCGGGGAAGTAGGGCAATCTGGTCGGAGTGGGCAGGTCGCCGCCCCGTTCCATTCGGGCGAAAAAGGTATCGCAAAGGAGATCTGCGCCGCTGGCTGCTGCGATTCTACCCGCGAGCTTGATACCAGCTTCCGAGAGCGCAGGTCCGCCCAGAAGCAACGCCGACGTTCCCGCCTTCAGTGCTTGAGATGATTGGGTGACATGGCGAGGCGAATATTGGGTCTTGGGCAGAGCCCGACCCTCTGCAATTTCAAAGTCCGACTCGCCGATCTGGAAATCGTGAGGAACGATTAGGGTTGCGATGCGTCCGCCTTTTTCCATCGTGGCCCCGATCGCCTCAGCTATGTCCGACGCGATCGATGCGGTCCCTTGATTCCTCTTGATGTAGTCGCTGACGATGCGGGCGACCGTTTCGATATCGGTCGCCAAAAGCGGATCGGCTGACAGGTGCCAGGTGGCATGTTCGCCGATCACGTTCAGTACGGGTGTGAACGCGCGCCGCGCGTTGTGCAGATTGGTGAGCCCGTTGGCGAGACCGGGGCCGAGATGCAGCAGGCACATGGCCGGATGTCGTGTCATGCGGCCGTAGCCGTCGGCTGCTCCGGTCGCCACGTTCTCATGCAGGCAGAGAATACCGCGCAGACCGGGTATCGAGTCCATCGCCTGGACCAGAGGCATCTCGGTGGTACCTGGGTTGGCGAAACAGATCTTGATGCCGTTCTTTGCGGCGGCCGCGACCAGTGCTTCCGCACCATTCATGTCATGCTCCCCAAAATTCCGGACCAAAGAGTGATAGGTTTATATTTGTGACGCTAACTCAAGGACGGCTCTTCTAAAATTAGGAGGAAACCATGTATGCAGGCATCCGTCAGGCTAAAGCTAAGAGCGGAATGGCTGAAGAGCTCACGCGCAGGATCAAGGAAGGCGCGATTCCGCTCATCAGCGATGTGCCCGGTTTCCAAGCCTACTATGTGATCTATGCTCCCGACGATACTGTCACGGCTGTGAGCATCTTTGAAAACTATGCCGCTGCGCAGGAATCGAACAAGCGCGCGCTCGCTTGGATTGAGACGGAACTCGCCCCGCTACTCGCAGGCCCCGCCACTGCAGTGGCCGGGCCAGTGATCGTCCATTCAATAGCCTAAACCAATTTGTGTCGAAGCCCCCCGATGCACGCCAGCTGCATCGGAGTCGGGATCAAGATGGGCAACCTGCTGTCTGGACAGCTACACGCAGTGAGCACGGCGGGGCACGCCGCTACTTCTGTGCCGCTGGCTTTAAAATAGCTGTCGCTGCCGATGGCTGACCAGAAAAAGTGATGTACCAGCCAAGTGTGATCGCATCGGTGTCGCGCTGGACAATCACAATGCCGTCGATGCATCCGCCGCCGCGGCTTTCGGCGTAGCGGCCATGCGTGATTGTCTCGCTGTAGATGACATGGCCCAAAGTACGCGTTTGCCATAAGCCGCAGACGTGACGAAGACGACGTGACAACGACGACCCAGCGGCACCTTAGTGATGATGCGCTGAAACACTCTTGACACAATCCGCCAACAGATCGCGTGATCCCGCGTTGCTGATGTCGCCAAGAGCGAGCATGCCGACCAACCGGCTGCTCTTGTTGATTACGGGAAGCCGCCGGATTTTTAATTCCTCCATGTGTTTGACGGCCTTCGATAAATCGTCGGCTTCGCCGCAGCAGTGGATTTCTCTCGTCATGACATCCCTGGCAGTCGCGCGCTGAGCATCGAAGCCATCGTTAGCAAGGCCCCGGCAGACGATGTCGCGATCCGTCACCATGCCGATCAGTCGATCGTTATCGCCGATCGGAATCGACCCAATATCGTGCTTCAGCATTAGGCGCGCGAGTTCTGCCACGGGTGTGTCCGGACCAACCCATTCAGCTCCCTTGTGCATCACATCTTTAACTTTCATGATAGGCCTCCCATAAATTGCGTGATCGTGTCCTACTGGGTCGGGCAACTCTTCAATGAACGTGGGGAACGAACGCGATGTGGCGGATCTGACTTTCTACTGCATTCACCCCCTCGATGCCCTGCGCGCACCGGACGGCTTCAACAATCAGCTGCTCATCTGTCGTGGCGCCGATAAGCAGCACTTTGCCATTTACGACGTGTGCCTCGATCCCGCTCTGCAGCGCAGTTGAACCGAACCGCTGATCCAATTGATTTCTCACCCGCGCACGAACAAGCTGATCCATTAGGAGTTGCTGCGATTGAGATGTCTCGCGAAACGCTTCGCTTTCAGTGAGGCGGACGATATGTTCAACGCAGTCCGAAATCGGGATCCGCGCCGTGTTCAGTACTGCGGCATAGAGGGTGGGGTCCTGCCAATCTACGCCGAATATCCGTCGCATCAGGCCATTATGAGCCGCGTCGCTGTGGGCAATTTCTCGTTGCGCAGCCACGGGACCAGAAAGACCAAGCCTCTCGACCAGTGTGCGCTCCCTGTATGCCATCGGTGCGCAGATACGAACGCAAACAACATGCGGTATCATTCTTAGCAAATACGTCGCCCCCCAGCCGCGAATGAGCACATTGCCTTTGGCTGCCAGCTCGAGGATCTCCTGCGCCGTGTAGCGCGAGAGCCGCCGCTTATCGAGCGTGAGACGTTCGATTAGAAAGGCTTCACCTTCCAGGTGCCGGTGAATCGCATCTTCGGAAAGCCCCGTGCGCGCGGCAATGTCGTGCTCGACAAGTTCATGGTGCACGATTTCGAGGCCCAAGCGCTCGGCAAGACCGGCAGCAACGTCGCTCCCGCGCGCGCCAATTTCCCGGGTCATTGCGATTACGGTCATAGCGTCCTCCGCGTCACGAAAAGGTGTCGCGTGTGTTAGTGTGTCCGAATAGCGATCTGCGCGTGCGGGACATCGGCGGTCAGACGGTGAAAATCCCGTCCATTGAGATGGACGAGAGTGCAGTGGTCACCGCCGTCGAAGTAAAGCTCGTTGAGGCCGTCCAACCCGTCGTCCATCACGGCGGTCAAACCATAAGCACTGGCGACCGGAGGAATGGATCCTACCTCGCAATCCGCAAATACGGCGGCCACCTCCTCCTCGGTTGCCAGTCCGACGGGGTGCCGGATGAAAGCGGCGACGGCATCAAGATCCACGTGGCAGGATGCCGGGATGATTGCGAGAAGGTAACCGTCCTTACGTTTCATCAAGACACCTTTAGCCAGGTTGTCTTGGGAAACGTCACTCACGCGTGCTGTGTCGGCGGCATGATGCGTTCGCTCGTGGGGCACAACCTCGTAGGAACATCCGCGTCCATCTAGGTACCGCTGCAAAGAAAGCGCGATTGCCATGACTCACCTTCCTTTCGATCGCGCGGCGACCGTTAGTCAGGACAGCGTGTGGGGTCCAAAATAGATGGCAGCAGCACAACGGGTCAGCTGCCCGGACTACTTTGCCAGCGGATCGACTGCCAGCAACAAAATGGAATGACCCCATTTCTGCTCGGTCGCTGCAAGTGTTTTCATCTTACGCCCATCAGTCTGCATCTTCAATCGCGCGATCGGCGGCGCGATGGCTCCCAATCTACCGCCGTCCCGGACGAATTGACTGAAGTGGAGAATTCGAACAATGCATCGCGTTTTCCGCGACTGCGGCTTTGTCATTCATCTTTCGGTGTACATGGCCGTTAGCGTCCTGCTTCTGTTGATTAACATCATAACGGTACCGAACAAGTTGTGGTTTTATTAGCCCCTCGTAGGCTGGGGGGCGCCGTTCTCGGTCATGCCTTTGCCGTGATGTGAGCGAGCAAATCAGTAGACGGACCTGTGACGGAGCAAGCTGGCATGACAATCAAAGCCACCGAAATCGAGGAGCATGCGCGGCGACTATGGGAGGCCAATGGCGCTAAGGCTATTGCTGAAGCCGCACAGAAAGCTGGGGCCTTCGAGAAGGCGGGCGACGAAGAGCAGGCGCGAACTTGGCGCCGCATTGAGGCGGCGCTGATTTAGATGAGCGGTCCGCGCGAAAGCTGACCCTTGGCTTTCAAAGTCAGTCCCTCCAAGCGCTCTCCAAAGTTCGTGCTGGGGGCTGCGTGCACCGAGATCGGCGTTCATTGATGGTTGACTTCGGGATTACGGCAGAGCCTTAGCGAGGTCCTTTGTCGACGAAGCGATGCGAACGTCGTCTGTGTCCTGATCTGCTCGCCATGTCTCCACAGGGGGAATTCATGTTTCAGGGCAGTCGCCTTTTAGTCCTCGCGAGATGTCTTCGTTTCATTGCTGTGAGTGCGCCGCTGTGGGCAGCGTCATCGAGCAGTGCAGGGGCTTTGGAAGAAGCTTACGCAACGAGCGCAGCGATCTATCTTAATCGTGCCCACCAAAACGCAGCCGAAGTCTGGCACTTGTCGCCAGGGCCAGAGAAAGAAACACGACGGCAAGCCGCGATCGAAGAATTGCGCAGGCAGGAGCGCGACGCGCTGAAGAAGTTCGGGCCGACCTCGGTCGAAGTGGCCGTCGTGCGCGTCGATCTAGGGCGCCTACTGGGGCAGGATCCAGAAGGCAGAAGACAAGCCGGTTTGCTCATACAGGCCGCCCTTCCTGTCCTCAGAACGTCGAAGGCTGACCAACGTCACACAGACAAGCTGATTGAGGCACTGTTTGTGTTAGCAGAGATCACATTTCCATTAGAAACGCAGAAGTATGACGCTGATGCTTACCGCGAGGCGATGTTGTTTCTCTGGGAGGCTGTGCAACTTTCCAAGGGCACTGGAGGATCCAACCGCCGCACCGGAGCACTCTTCCGCCTCGGTCTCAAGTTCGCGGAGACCAGCCGATTCAGCACGGAGGCAATGGAAACCGGGAACATCGAGAGGCTGGCACGCGACTACCTAAAATATGCAGGGGCGATAGGAAGTGAAGAGGACCAGCTTGACGCCACTGTTGCTCTCGCCGCCGTTCTTACAGAGAAGGATGATCCCAACGAGGAAGCACTGCGATTGGCCCAAAGTGCTCAAGCCTTGCTCGCGGTCAAGGTCCGGTCAGCTCTCACCAATGATCCAGACGCGGATCTGGAACGGCACCTTCATATCGTGGCCGGCGTCTTCCAGCGACACGGGCAGCTCGACGAGTATGTCAATACTTCTAAACTCAGCGTCAGTTTGTACGGCTCACACGGTTATCCGACCACCTTTGAGGCCTTTGCCTGGATCTACGACTACGCGCTCATCCTCAAGGACCTCGGACGCCTACAAGACTACCACGACGCTCTTGATCACTTTGGTCGGAAGCTTCGATCGATTGAAGCCAAGGGCAGTGAGGATCAGACCGTCTCCGATTATCTCCTTGCCCTACTCATCGGCGCTGGGGGGCGATTGGGCGAGGGGCAGTTCCAGGAGGCGCGCGCTCTCCTCACGGAGGCTCTTGCGGAGATGGACCGATCCCCGGCCGTGACCCCGGCTTTGCGGGTGAAAACGCTTTTGGACTTGGCCGATCTGGAACAGCGCCATGGAGTCGGGGCCGCTGCAAAGCCGTTGGCCACGAAGGCGTTCGAGATGCTCGGCGGCGACAGGGCTGAACCATCGCAAGAAGCCCTGCGTGCCTTGGGCCTGCTGCGAAACACGGCCATTAGCGAACGCGATATCCCTGCCATCGAGGGAACAACCCGGAAGCTGTGGTCCCTGGGGTCGAAGCTGCGCAGCCAGACCCCCGACAAATCCGGACAGATCGTTCCTTTTGTCGATGAACTGACTGCATCATTGGTATCCACGGATGTCTGTGATGCATGTAGCGAGCCGTTCCTGAGGGATGCCACGCAGAATGTTTGGGAAACGCTGGCCCTCGCCAGTAACGCAGAGCTTATGCAGTCGCGGGGGGATCTTCCGCGGACGACGGCATGGCGTGTGATGAGCTCTAAGCGTGATCTTCCTCCGGAGCTCTTCGAAGCCGCGCTGGCTTATGCACAAACGCTCCATGATCTGGAGATTACCAGTGTGAACGGCAAAACCCTCTTTGAGGTTGTCGGACTCGACAAGGTCGAGCCCACCACACGCCTGAGGGCATACCTGTTCTGCCAGGTTTTCACGACAGCCTGCATTGGCAGCGGTGAATATGTGTTGAAGCACTTCGGCGTTCTTCTGACCAGCGGCGACCCAGCAGTGAAGCGCGGTGAGCTCGACGCCATCCTCCAGCGCAAGCTCGTGGAGGGCTTCGACTACGGAGAGACTGCCGATATAGCTGCTCTGGTCCGCGATCTCTTCGAGGGCGTTCGCTTCGGGGACGCCGTGGGAGACCAAGCGATCAGCGACTACTTCTTGGCGGAGATTCTGGATAAGCTGGACGATCACGCGCCAGATGCTAAGCAGCGCAGAGAATACGAGGTCGAGCTGGCTGACTTTACGTTGCCAGCCTTGGCACGGCTCGCAAATGACGCTTACCGCACTGGCAACCCACAGTTGGCCCGCCAGCTTATCGACCGCGCCAATGCGATCGTCGTGACTAAGACAGAGCGGGAATGGCGAGTCGGGAGCGTGGCGGCAGCTGCTTCACTGCGCAATCTTCGATCGTCCCTGGAGTTCTCTTGCCGGAACCGAAATTAATCTTGCCGGGAAGGGGGAGCAACCAGATGGGGTCGCGCGGGCGTTTGTTGCGATCCAGCGCGCCCAACTCAGCGAAACCGGCCTTACTTTGCTGGAGAGTCTCCGCCGTCAGGCCGAGCTACAGCCTGGCGTTTCTGAGCTCATTCGACAGCGGAATGAAACGGAGTTGGAACTGCGCTGGCTCGATGACCGCAGAGCTGCACTGCACAGCAAGACCGAGCCAGCCGTCTACGTTGAGCGTGGTCGGCAGCTCAAAGAAACGCTGGCGAAAACCTCTCAGGAAATAAAGGAGAAGATTAAGGGAGCCGAGCTTCTCTTCGGTGCGCGTCCATTGCCCTTGGATGACGCTCGTGCTCTCCTCAAACCCGATGAGGCCATCCTACTCACGTTTGTCCAGGACGATCAGGCAAGCGTTGCCTTCGTAAGCCAGCGAACAGCCGAACTGTGGACGACAACTGCCGGACGCTCCGATGTCGAGGATCTTGTGCGCAAGATTCGAGAGGGGGCAACATCAGCCAACAGGGTGTTTGATGCAACAAGCGCCTATACGCTCTTTGAGCGGCTCCTCGGGAGCGTGCGAAAGCACCGCGGGGAGATCAAGACCCTTCTCGAGGTCCCGCATGGAGCGTTGCAGTCGCTCCCTCTCTCGATACTGTTGACCGAGCAGCCAAAGGAGGTCGCGTCGGCCGCCTCAGGGCAGAGCTATGAGACGTTCTCATGGTTAGCTAGAGACTTTGCCGTTGCTGTTCTGCCGAACGTGGCGGCGCTTGAGGGACAGCGAAAGGCGGAAGTCAGGCGTTCGGCCCCCAGTCCATTCGCTGGGGTCGGAAATCCTCGATTTGGCAGTACTACGATGGCTGCTCGGGGGCCCGATTTCCGAAGTGTCTTTGGTGGCAGCGCCCTTGCCAATGCCAGTCTGCTGCGAAGGCTTTCCGCGCTACCGGAGACGGAAGGTGAAATACGCACGATTGGTCAAACTCTCGGAGCCAAGGAGGATGATTTGTTGCTTGGCCCGCTCGCATCCGAGACGGTTATCAAGCAGCGAGATCTGAAGTCTTATCGCATTATAGCCTTCGCCACTCACGGTCTGGTGGCAGGCGATGCCGCCCCAGGAGCCGAACCTGGCCTCGCTCTTACGATTCCAGAGACTCCGACCCGATTGGATGACGGCTTGCTGACACCAAGCGAGATCTCCTCACTACAACTGAATAGCGACCTCGTTATTCTTTCCGCGTGTGATACGGCGGCTTCGGACGGCCGGCCACAGGCTGAGGGACTTTCGGGCCTCGTTCGTGGCTTCTTTTCAGCTGGTGCGAGAGGGCTTCTGGTCTCGCATTGGAAAGTGCCGTCGATGCCTACCGTTGCCCTGACGACGGGGATGGTTCGAATTCACGAAGCCGGCAGCGATCTAAGCTGGGCAGAAGCCCATCGCCGCACCCTGGTCGAATTAATCAGCCAGAAAGGTCGTGCAGCACATCCGGCCAATTGGGGGGCATTCGTCTTCGTGGGTGCGCCGTGAACGCCGTGCGATGATCATCCAGCCGATGGCACTTGTAGCCTGTGGAGTGGGTCGATCGATAGACTGTTCAAGTCAAGTGGCGACGGAGTCGTACTGCGATGCGGCCTGTCGCATTATGCACCCTTTGAAATCACGTTGAGTTGGATGCGGAGTCTCAATGTTGCTAGGCCCTCGCCTTTTCGTTGCCGGTATCTATTTGGCTGTCGCTTTGTCGTTTCTTGCTGTGACTGGAACGCTTATCTGGGAATTCTGGGAGACTGAATGGTTCACCCTAGCGACGCACGACAGCCACCTGTTCGTATTCTTCCCCACATTGGGACTTGTCGCGCTTGCGGCGTTCTATGTGCCGTCCTTTGTCTTTGTAGATCTGTACTGGCGTCACGTCCGATTCGGACGATTGCGTCTCATCGCTGGGTTTATTGTCCTTGCTGCGGTGTCCTATCTGATCGCAGACCTGCTTGGCGCCAATCCTTACCGCCCTGTCTGGGAAATCGATCCGCAAGTTCTCGCACAGGACCGGGCTGAGCCAATGGGTTGCGACTCAAGTTCGCGCCCTGTGAAAGAGCCGCGCTGCTCGATGCTGTACGAAGCCTGCAGCAAGTGAGCCACTCGCGGCTCGGCGTGAAGGAGTTCATCCTCAATTGCCAACCGGAGCCTCTGATCGAGACATCCGCAACCGCGGAGCCGAAGCGATTCTGCTTTGCCTCTTCGCGTTTGACGTCTTCACCTCGACTGTCGTCAACTTCAGAGTGCTGCCAGGCCCAGCGGCGTTTTGAGAACACCATAGTCGGACTCTTGGGGAACCGAAGCGGCGCTCGCTCACCGGTGTGGTGCATGCATGGCTTCTTCCGATGAAGGTTTTCTTTCTTTTGACCTTGCTGGTTGTCGGGCTTCTCCTTGCTTTGCGCTATGAGGGGGTCAATCAGAATTACCCGGAGCTTATGAGGCGTATCGAAGTGGGGGTTATTGTTGGCGCCGTCGCAATGGTGTTCTTCCCTCTTATGAGCCAGGCCTTTGTGCAGACAGCCAGTGCTCTCTATGGCAGTGCCCAAGGGGCGGGCTTCAAGCCTCTTGTTCCCGTCATGAGTTTTGTGTTTGGCGCTTGGGCCTTGCTGCTGCTGCTGTTCTTCTACCGGCGCCACGATCGCGAGGTCGAGATGGCCGGGAAGTTTGCCGGGGCGATTGCAAGTGCGGTTGCCGTGGTCAAATACGGCCTGATCGTGGACCTCACTGTCCGCTTTCTAGGCTCTGGCGCTGGCGCGGCTTCGATCTGGGCTCTCGCAATTGCGTCGGTCTTGTTGATCCTCATCGTCTGGTCGCCGTTCGCGCGGCATACCAACGGCAAGGGCTCGGCCTGATGCAAAAATAATAGCCTTAAGTCGATCGGGCTGTTTCGAGCGGAGCAGGGAACATATCTGCAGCTCCCAACTCCAATGTCTATTCAGCCACTTTGGGGATCTTCCAGTATCGGCCGACTTGAGCATCCACCGCAATCAAGTGCCTGCGGTCGTCCGGTTTTGTCAGGCCAGATAGGATGTCGAACATGTCGGCGATAATCGAGGTCGAACTCCGCGAAGTAGGAGTGGCCTAGGAAGTCTGTCTCAACTTCCGAGGAGTCGAATCGTTGCAACACCAGGAACAACCGTGAGGGCCTGCCCCGTGTCTCCAGCCCGTGCGTAGCCGTGGAATTTCTTGGAGGCCCTGAGCGCCCAGTCGTTGGACGACGCGTAAAGCGTCACCGCTTGCCCCTGCCCTGAGATCGCGGGGGCAATGTCCCGCTTGAAGACGTCGGCATCGATGTCAGGCGCCGCCAGGATGACTTCCTTTATCTTGGCCTTGACGTCGGGGGCTTCTCTGAACAGATCGGCAACGGCTCCCGTGAGTGCCCGATTACCCATGCTGTGGGCCACGAGATAGATATTGTTGGCCGTCGAAGTTCGGGCGAATTCCGCGATAAATGTCTTGAGGTCAGATCGGGCATACTCAATGTTGGCTTCATCGACCGTGTAGCCAAGTAACGATCCTTGCGAGGGCCAGCTGAAAAAGACCGGCGCTCCATCAAACTTCAAGTCGTAACTCATCTGAGCGGTGCGCCGGGCAGCGTCTTTGAAGGTCACGTTGTACCCGTGAACAAAAATGAAAGCGCTGCTGCCCCTGCTGGTGCTCACTTTGGCTTGAACTTCACTGTAGAAGTCCGAGACGGGCTGCTCGACGACGCGCGATAGGATGACGTGCTTGGCTGGATCCTCAGTAAATTCCAGGCGCAAGTAGGAGGGTGCTTCCAGTTCGCCGATGCGATGGTCCTTGGGTACCGTGACATCGCACGTCCCATACTTCAGCGTGCTACGATCGCCCCCGTAGGTCGTCTTCGGGTCGTTCGAACCGGTGTTATTGCGGTCCGTCGCATAGAAGACCCGGATGGTTGTGTACGGGAGCTCACTTGCCTCCCCGATTTGGCGCGATCTTTCCTCCGGTGCCTTGGGTTCAGAAGATCCAAGCCCTGTTGCGCTGTCCGGGTCCTTGCGCTTGGCCTTGCGGTAGGTGCGGGGCGGGGTGGGGACCTTGGTTGCAGACTCTGCAGGCGGCTTGTTGCTGGATGAAGGTGCCTCTTTGGCCTGTGGGCCCGGCGGTGAAGGCTTATCAGACTTGGGCTCAGCGGCTCCAGGTTTGGCTGCGAGCACAATAGATACTGTTGCCGATCTTGCTCCCGCCCGCGCGCGCGTGAGAGCAACGGTCTCGCCGACCTGCAACTCGTCGAGGTAGGTCAGGACCGCTTCGGCGGTCGCTGTCTTTCGGCCGTTGATGCTCTGAATGACGTCACCAGGTCTGAGATCGACCTTGGCTGCGGGACCATCCGGGGCGATCGACACGACGAGTGCCCCGGACGACAACGAAAGGCCCTTGGGGAGCCGGGTGCTCGGCGTGACGGTTGCCAGGCTGACCCCTAGCCATGCGGGCTGCTTCGCGACTGTCGTTTGAGGCTGCCAAGTCCATGCCAACAACGCTGCCGCTATTGCAATAAAGAACCCACGCATTTGATGCGCCCCCATTTCGAAATCGCGAGTGACGACGATCACAATTGAGGGAGCCACCGTCTTCCCGAATTCACATCCTTGGCTCGAACTAAAGTGAGTTCTGAGTTCAACTAACCCTAGCCGAACGCCAGACGGTCCATTCTCCGTTTCCGCCAATCGTGCTGCTCATACAGTCACAATCGATGCTCATTCTCGATCCCGCTCGGTCGGCTCGAGAACGAGCACCTCAATGTTGCCGTCTGGCCAATAGTCTGTGGCGCGCATCTCAAATTCTGTGGCCGAGATCTTCTTCACGTTCTTTCCACAGAAGCTTACCAAATTGCGATCTGACCCCTTATCGACGATCAAACGAAAGTCCTTGATTGGGCCCGCCCAATTCGCTCCGGTGGAGAGGATGTATGCGAGGCGCCGCTCCATAAGTGTCGCGCCTTCGTGCTGCTGGAGCGACTTTTGTGAGCGCGAGGCAGCGGAGAGGAAACCCTCGTCCACACAGTACCTCTTCCCATACTCCACGAGCATCTCCTGGCCCGCGTCAGGCAGGCCGATCATCGTACCTACGCTGGCACCGACCGATGGGATGTAGCGATGCTCAACCGCAAGCTCTTTTCCAGCTGGGAAGACCTGCTGCCAATAGAACGTCGAACGCAAGGTCCAGTTTGGGAAATACTGGATCTTCATTTGGCCGTCAGGCGTATTGGAGAGTGGCTCTTCGCGTAGGACACCAAGCCGAGCCAAATCGGTGCGGATTTCTGGCGAAAGCTTCGCGATCGCTTCCTCTGCCGCCTTTGCATAGGGTGTCAACGGAAGCCCGAGATCGCGAAGGCGGTCCGTGTGATCCACGCCCAGGGCAACCGCCCTGCGGTCAACCTTCATGTCGACCCGTTGACCGTCCACCGTCGTTTCGAATCCGAGGAAGTTGTCCTGCTCCGGTCTGGGAACGGTATAAAGTTGGACGTCCGATGGTGATGGGAGGTCCGGAACAGGGAATGCGACAAGCGTGTCGATCTCCTTGTCCGACTTGTTGAAAAAACGGTATCGCACGCGGATCTCGTTCAACGAGATACGAAGCTCCTCCTGACGGATCTCGATGTCAGACGATCGTGCCAAGGCGATACCGCCAGCCGAAAGGTGGCCGACGGAGTTGTTTGCGCGAGCAGGTACGCTAGAGGCTAGGATGGTAGCGCAGAGAGTTAGACACCCCGCCATCCAACTCACATTTCTACGGGGATGACACCTTTGCCTCGTCACTTGCAGACCTCTACCCTTTGACCCAAGCAGCACCGACCAACACCAAAGCTTTTAAAGTGCTCATGGCAGGCTCCGGTCGCCTCAATTTCCAATTCCATCGCACGTTTCGAGATGCGCTCTTCAACATCGATCAAGTGGCACACCGACCGTTTGAGCCAAATCAATCACAGGTAGCGCAAGAGGTCAGGTCTTGCGCTTTGCATAGGTGCCGATCAGAACGGCCTCGTCCAGTATATGGCCCTGCATGGCATCAACTACGTCCTGTTTCGTCGGCGATTCCAGTTCGCCAATCTCTTTGTCGAGCGCGTAGAGTTTGTGAAAGTAGCGGTGGCGTCCGATCGGTGGGCATGGCCCTCCATAGCCGCTCCGCTTCCAGTCGTTGAGGCCGGCTTTCGCGTGCCCAGGTAAACTCTCCACGCCTTCCGCTAGTCCGGTCGCTGTCGCCGGCAAGTCGTAGACGACCCAGTGTACCCAGGTCATACGCGGCGCCTTCGGGTCCGGCGCGTCGGGATCGTCGACAATCAAAACAAAGCTGCGCGTCGCGGGTGGAGCTCCCGACCAAGTCAGAGGCGGTGACACGTCGTCACCTTCGCAGGTGTAGCGCGCCGGAATAGCTCCATTGTCCGAAAAGGCCGGGGAGATGAGTGTGAGCGTCATGGGACTGGCTCACAGACTGGTCGGCGCTTGGGTCGTCACGTCACCCCGCGGGACTCGAGGATTTGGCGGGACTGTCCCTTCCCGAAACCGGCAGGCGGGTCAGGAAACCGGCTTCGATTGTGCCGAGCGTACCCAAAAATACTCTGCAAGGTTCTGGGCGTTCACGTAGCCTGTCAGGCGGCCTTGCTGATCAACGACGGCAACAGCCGGATATTCGTTGCGAGCGAGAATCTTCATCACGGGCTCCAACGCACTGGTCTCGGGTACGGAAGGAATATCTTTGGTCATGATGTCGAGCACAGAGGTCTTGCCGCCCGTTGCGGCGAGTGCCTTGATCAGAGCTTCTCGAGTTAGCACGCCCCGAAGTGCGCCGGCTCCATCGACAATGGGGAACTCTTGTTGGGTCGTTCGCAGGAGCAGGGCTGCCGCCGCATCTGCATCTGCATTTGGTGAAAGCACCTCAAAGGTTTGAATCATGGCGTCGCGGACGCTATGGCCACGCGCCTGATCTTGCATCTCGACATAGTTGGCCTCGCCGGAGGCCGCAAGAAAGATGAAGATGGCGATGAGAACGAGGAAGGGATTACCAAGGAGCCCCAGCACGCCGAACAAGATCGCAAGCCCCTGTCCGAAGGTCGCCGCGATCCGCGTTGCATGCGTGTGTCCAAACTTGAGCGTCAGGACGGCCCGGAGAACACGGCCTCCGTCCATTGGAAACGCTGGGATGAGATTGAAGACAAAGAGCACGAGATTGGCAACCGCGATCTGAGTGAGAAGATCGGGCTTTGGCTCCTCGATCTGCGTGAACTTTCCAAGGTCGAGACGGTCGCCGAGTAGCCAGATCAAAACCGCCGCGATCGCGAAATTGACCGCAGGTCCCGCGAGGGCCACCAGGATCTCTTCTCTGGGCTTCTCGGGCATGCGATCCATGGAGGCGACACCGCCGATGGGTAGAAGGGTGACGTCCCGCGTCGCAATGCCGAACCGCCGGGCCATGAGGATGTGCCCGAACTCGTGAAGCACGACGCAGGCAAATAGAACAACAACGAAGACAACGCCCGTCACAGCCTCCCGAGGACCTCCCTGGATCAAATGCACGGCACCGATCCAGATGAGCAAAAGGAAGAACGTCGGATGCACGCGGACCGCGGTTCCGCCAACCTCGAAGAGCTTCATGGAGCTACTGGCAAACATGCTTGAGACTTGTCGCTCCTGCTTCAAGATCGTCAATTGAAGCTTTGCTTGGTTCCCGTCCGTCGATGGAGATCTAACTGCGATGGCTTCGCTCATCATAAGCGGTGCCGAAGTCGATTCCCGGGAACATGACTCTAAAGGTTCTCGTGCATGAAAAGCCCCGGTGCGGGTGTGCCGACAGTCCTCGACTACGACCTCTTCCTACAGCCCAAAAGGATAAGTGTCTGGCAGGCCCTGAAGCTCGGCCACGTCAAATGGTGTCACGGCGCTAGTCCGGTCGATCCAGATATACTCGTCGAACTGACGCGGAAGGACCGCCTCGAAGTAGTGGCTGGCGAGTTCGCTTTCCGGCCGGTAGATCACCCCGATCGCGCGCTCCAGTCGGGGCTTGGCGAGCTTGTCCCGCAGCTCTTCGTGCGGGCCCTCCTTGAGGGGCAACAGCAGGCCGGGGGCGTTGGTCATGTGGAATAGCCGCTCATAGCTCTGCGGATGGGCCGGCCGGACATTCATGACCTGCATCGGGCCATCCCAGTCCGAAGCCGCTGCCACGGTTCCGTCGTTGGTTCCGAACCCGATATGATAGGAGTTTGTACCGAAATACTGTCGGCACAACTGGCCGATGTTATGCTCGCCCCGTCGCCCCATCTCCGTGGCTGCAGCATTGCCAATGTGAGAGTTGTGCGCCCAAACGACAGCCTTGGAGTCGGGCCCATGGAAGTCGAGCACGTTCAGGAGCGTCTCGAACATATGGCTGTCGCGCAAATTCCAGGAAGCCCGTGAGCCATAGTACATCACGCGATAGTAGCGTTCTGCATTTGCGACCAGATGGGCATTCTGTGACGCATCGAAGAAACGTTCGCCGTCTTTGAGTGCATAGGCCTGCTGCTTCTGGAGTAGCTCAACGAGGATGTGCGCCACAGCCTGCTCACACTTCTGGTAAGCGCCCGTCAGAGCCGCGTGACCATAGGCTGCGGGGTCAGCCTCCCATGGCGAGAGGCAGCCATAGCGTTGCCTCGCTGTGGCTGCGAGATCTGGATCGACTGTTTCCAGATAGGAGATGACTGCTCGCACTGAGGTATGGAGGCTGTAGATATCAAGACCGTAGAACGCGGCGCGGCGATCATGGGACAACGATGAATTGCGACCATGCAGCCAGTCGATGAAGGTGCGCGTCTCTTCATTGCGCCACATCCACGTAGGAAAGCGCGCGAACGCCGTCCACTCCGATGGGGGAACGTCGCGGTGACGTACATAGTGATCGATGCGGGCGGCGTCCGGCCAATCCGCTTCCGCCGCCACGATGTTGAAACCTTTCTCATCGATCAGCCGCTGCGTGATCCTGGCTCGCATGCTGTAGAACTCGGACGTCCCGTGGCTCGCTTCGCCAATGAGGACCACACGTGAGTTCCCGATCCGCTGCAGGAGTGGCTCCAGATCCGCGTCCTGATGCTCAACGAAGGATTCGGCATGCTTGGCGATGAGGCCCGGCACGGACACGCTCACGGAGGGCCGCGCTTGCACGACCCGCGGCGACGTTGTCTGCCAGTCGGTGTCCTCGCTTTCCCAGCCTTCCTTGCCGATCAAGGGAACGAAACGCACATCGGCGAGATCCTCCCGCTCGAACTCGTCTTCATCGACGCGCGTGATTCGGATCAATTCCTGAGCTCGCGGGTCGTTGCCGACCGGCACGACCATGTGCGCGCCGATCGCAAGCTGGCGCATTAGTGACTTCGGTATATCCGGCGCGCCGGCAGAGACGAGAATGGCGTCAAAGGGCGCCTCTTCGGCCCAGCCTTCTGTGCCATCGGCATGCCGGACGTGGACATTGGTGCTGCCGGCGTCCGCAAGATTGGCGGCCGCCTTCTCCGCTAGTTGGCCGATGCGTTCGATCGTATAAACGTCTCGCGCGATTTCACCGAGGACCGCCGCGGCGTAACCTGACCCGGCACCAATTTCCAGGACCTTCTCGCCCCCGCGGAGCGCCAGAGCCTCCACCATGAAGGCCACGATGTAAGGCTGCGAGATTGTCTGGCCCGATCCGATCGGAAGCGGACTATCTTCGTAGGCCTCGTGCTTCAGGTTTCTTGGGACAAAGAATTCGCGGGGTACCTTACGCATCGCTTCAAGCACGAGAGGATCCCGCACACCTCGTGCCTCAATCTGCTCCGAGACGAAGCGCTGACGGAGCTTTTCCATGTTTTTCACGAGAACTCCACGTCAATGAGTGTGGGAGGAAACTCGACCTAATTTTCTGGCCTTTTGCATTAAATTCCCGTGCTTGGTGCTCAGGTGCTCAGCCTCATCATGCGGGCGAACGGATGGTCGTGCAGCTCGCTTGAGCCCAAGACCTTTACCCCTGCTTCAGCCACGGCGTGATCGTTCTCGACCGAACTCCCGCTCACGCCGACGGCGCCAAACAGCACGCCTTTGTCATCAATGATCGGCAGTCCACCTGGAAACGTGATCAGGCCGCCGTTTGAATGCTCGATGCCGTAGAGTGGGTTACCCGGCTGGGACAGCTTGCCGAGCTGGCCCGTGCCCATGGTGAAGTAGCACGCGGTCTTCGCCTTCTTGATGGCGATGTCGATGCTTCCGACCCAGGCATCATCCATGCGCAGGAAGGATTTCAGATTGGCCCCGGAGTCGACCACGGCGATGCACATCTTCGTGTCCAGGTCCAAGGCCTTCTTGCACATGGCGGCGATTGCCTTCTCGGCTTGCTCTAGATTGACGTGCATGGGTCACCTTCTCCTCGTTGGTGGTACGTCCTCGGTGGTACTGGTGCGATGGCCGACGAGTGGCCAGCCGCGACGCTGGAGAAGCCGCACCTTGCGGTGGATTCTCCAGTTTTCTGGTTAGGGCTGCGGTGTCGCTGCCGCGCTTGCAGGAAGTATGGGCTAGATCACTTGCGGCTGCTCACCTGTGAGTGACATGAGATAGGCGGTCATTTTCGTGATCTCGTCATTTGTTCAGTATGGAAAATAGGGCGGCATTGCATAATGTTTTTGACTTGCGTCAACATCGGTAGGTCAAAGAAGGCGCAGCCTTTCCAAATACTCTAGACTAACGTGATCAAGGAAGAACTCGGGCTGTCGCTTGGCTCTTAGCGGACGATGCAATGACGTGCTCAGCGCACCGTTGTGCGCATCGGGGTTGTTGCCCTTCACGGTCAGAAGTCGAAGTTGATTGCAACGACACTGCGGACGGCAAGGCGCTCCGCAGGCTCAGTCGCTTGTTAGTGCTGTAGGAGCGTATTGATGAGTGTTTCAGTGCAAGTCGTCTTCGAGCACATCGCCCATGTCGACTACATTGAGGAGCGCGTGCGGCAGGAGGCTGAGAAGCTCGAGCATTTTGGAGAACGACTAATGTCGGTTCGCGCGGTGATTGGGCGCCCACAGCACCGCCATCACAAAGGCGACACCTATAGCGTCCGGTTGCATCTGACGGTTCCCGGTTCTGCGGATATCGCCGTCAGCCGGGATCCGGCAGAAACCGGACGGCATGAGGACGTGAACGTGACCATTGCCGACGCGTTCGACGCGGCGCGCCGCCAACTGCAGGATGCCGGACGCAGGAGGGATGGCCATGTAAAGGTTCACGAGAGCCCGCCGCACGGGACCGTTCGATTGCTTGTTCCCGAGCGCGATCACGGTTTCATTGCATCTGTTGACGGGAGCGACATCTATTTTCATCGCAACAGTGTGGCCGACGGCCAATTCGACAGTCTCAAGGTTGGGCAAGAGGTGCGATTTGCGGAGGCTGTCGGAGACAAGGGGCCACAGGCGACAATCGTTCGCCCGGTTGGCAAACACCACCCCGAGTGAATAGGTCATCCAGCGATGCGCATCCAGGTTGACACTGCGGCAGATGCAAAGGGCAATCCCGCGCCATCGAGCATCCGCCTAGATGGTAGGAACGTCGACGTTGCCGACGTGGTCGACCAATGGGGGGGTGTTGGCGAGCACTATTTCAAAGTGAAGGATGCGTCCGACAACATCTACATTCTCCACTTTGACGAGCCGCATGCTGCATGGGAACTCGTGGTGTTCATGAGCAAGCGGGGGACTACGCTTCCCGATCTTTTTGCGAAGCATGGCCCTAAGCGTTCGTTGCCCGCTGCTGACGGAAAGCTTTGAAACAATCACACCCGATCTGACTTATTCGGCTGGCAGCCGGCCCCGGATCTTCGGTCCAGACATTGCTGGTCTAGCCGCGATGTTATGATCCCTGGGTCCTCACCAGCACGGAAAACTTCTGGGGAGAATAAATCAATGATTATGTGGGTACTGGAACCTCGCCCGGTATATTAGCCCAGCAACAAACACAGCCCTCTCCGCAGCCCCAACGCCGAGCCCACCTAGGATCCCATGAGCGATCACCGCGATAGTTCCGGCGCTGCCGACGATCCTGAATTTGGGTCTATAGCTGTGCATCTGTTCAGGTCGGGACGAACCCGTGCCGTTATCGTCGAGCGCAATCCGGGCCGGTTACCGGCAAGCGAGGGTGAGCCCTGGCTGTACGAGGGATCCTATCCACTTGGCGTTCTGCATGTCGAAATGCCAGGCACAGAGCCCGAACCTCTGATCGCGGGCCTGGCAGCGCGCGGATACTATGTGTGGACTGTTTCTACCGATGAAACGAGTGCGCTTTAGATACCAGGGAGGCCAGGAGCTACCAAGGCTGACACCAGCTTCGAGCTCGAGATCAACACCCTGCAGAACCTGAAGGCCGCCTTCGCCAGTCGGGTAGGACTTCCACACGCGCCGTGCTGAGCCCGTCTCCGAGTGACCTCCGAGCTACATACCGTAGGCGCCTGCGAGTTCACCACAGCACATTCAAGAACCGATGGGCACTTGCCCGCCTTGCACACATCCGGCGCTGTTGCCCGAGAGCGTCGGTGCGCCGCCACCCGTCACTGCAAAGGGAGAAATCCTGCCTGCGAAAGCGATCAACCATTTAGCGAAGGCGCGCGGGGACAACCAACAGCAGCATCGCGCCGCCGCTTCCGTGGCCG
>CAVPTI010000013.1:0-2500 GCA_963708775.1 uncultured Alphaproteobacteria bacterium
ATGTTCAAGTCGCAAGATACATCAGTTTGAACAAAGTTCAAGTGGTGACTTCAAAAGCGGCCGGTCTCGGTTAGCGATATCCTAATCGCAGGCGCCAGAGCGCAGGCCGTTGCCTTAGCGGCTCGCGGTCATCACGGGAGCGCGCCGCATGAGTTCTTCGATCCGCGCTCGCTCGCGCTGGAATTCGGCGAGATCCTTGCCGGTGAGTTTGCGCTCGCGCGGCACCTGGATCGAGAGCGGATCGACAAACCGGCTGTTGATCAGCACCTCGTAATGCAAATGCGGACCAGACGACAAACCCGTCGATCCCACATAGCCGATGATCTGCCCCTGCCGCACCTTCATGCCGTCTTGAACACCCGGAGCGATGCGCGTCATATGGCTGTAGGCGGTCTGATAGCCGTTGGCATGCCGAATGCGCACATAGTTGCCGTTGTACGACTTGTGCCGCGCTTCTTCGATCGTACCCCTGCCGGCCGCGAGGATAGGCGTGCCCACCGGCGCTGCCCAGTCAACACCCGTGTGCATTTTGCGAATGCCGAGCAGCGGATGGTACCGCACGCCGAAACCCGACGTGAGCCGCAGGTCGCCACGGATCGGTTTGCGCATGAGAAACTTGCGCGAGTTGTTCCCGTCCTTGTCATAGTAATCGACCTGACCGTCGGATCGAGCGAAAACGGTAATAGCCGGTGGTATCGCCGCTGCTCGTGATGGCCGTGTAGAGCAGTTCGCCCGGCGGACCGTCGGTCCCATTCTCCTGCTTCAGATCGAAGAAGTATTCTGCACTGTCGTCCGCGCGCAGGCGGCGGCGGAAGTCGGTTTCCGACGCGTGCACGCGCAGAATTTGCTGGATCGTGTCGCTCGGCACCTGTTGCACGAGGCTCGCGTGATAAAGGCTCGCATACAGCGTTGAACTGAGGCCAGAGTCGTTATGAAGCAAGCCGCGCCGCCACGATCTCCTGCGCCGGCGGCGTTGCGCTCGCGATGAAATCGCCGCCTGCACTGCGCGCCACCGTCACCAGATGTTCGTGACCGTCGCCGAACACGGATAGCCGTGTCGGTTCCAATTTGCCCGGATCATCTAGCGATGGCACAAGCGTGATGTGCACTTCCTGTCCAGCCTTCAGATTTTCATCTTTGAAAATCGTCTCGGCGGAAGCCAGAATTTCTCGCACGACCCAGGTTTCCGCGCCGGTCGAGGCGAGGATCTTGGCCAGCGTGTCGCGCGCGCCGAACTTTCACCACCCGCGTTTGCTGGTCTTCGAGTTGGGCGTCCGGCTCATCGGCTTCCACGATGGTCTTTGCAAGGTTCGTCGTGTTGGGTGCGCGCGGCCGGCGCGGCAGTGGCATCGGCCTGCGGGCCCGCCTCCACGGGTGGTGCTTCGCCGGGATCCTCGTCAGCGGGCACATCGAGGCTCGCCTGCTGCACGAGGTCATCAACTTCTCGGCCGTCGAGTTCTTGTCCGTCTTCGCCGGGGAGAAATCCGCCGAGCAATTCCACAACGCGGACCGAAACGTCGCTGCTCTGCGTCGTGCTTTCGCTTTCGCGATTGCTCGAGACGGGCTTGTTGTCGGCGTAGAGCTTCAGCGGATTGAAGGGCGGAATGACATCCGCGTAGTTGCCGGGCACCGGTGCCAAATGCGAAACAATGCGAACATAGGGCTTCGCGTAAATGTATTCGCGTCCGTTTCGACGTTGTTTGAGCGTCTCGTGGATGATGTACCGCGTCGACGTGGCGCCCGTTGTGGCCTGCAGCCGGTCGGTTTTCGCAATGGCCCAGTTGAGGCCGTCGTCGGGCCGGTGCGGCGCTGGCATCGGCATAACCGCCGCGTCCATACGCAATCGGTCGAGCGTCGGCATGCGGCCCCCGGCAGGATCACGCGGGTCGGTCGAGCCGTAAATCACGACAATGATGGCAACGGCCCCAACGGCAGCAGCGATACAGGTACTCAAGAGCCAGCGAAAACGGCCGCTCTGCCGGCTGTCGGCGTGGTCCGCCGCATAGACGTCGGCTCCCGCGCCACGTCCTCGTGAGCCGCGGTAGAGATGCGGTAGCCCGCGCGGTTGATCAGCCGAACGGGCGCGCGCCGGGCGATGGCCCGGCCGCGATGCGCGGCCGATGTCTGAGGTGTTGAGCCAAGCGGCTGTCCCCTGCAGTCCCCCGAAAACGACAGTCTCGAACGGCCCCAGCAGAGGCAGCTCGGCACCGTCCCACGTCAGGCTCACGCTGACGCGCCGCCCGGACGTGCGCAGACTGTCCGTTGTTTGCGGGTCTGCGGTCAATGAGATCGACTGATTTGTCGGGCTGTTTTGTGGCGTAACCCGGAGCTTCCGAGATATCCGGACGAGCCGGTGGCCTCGATCTGCATCGGTGTGGAACCAATGCCAGCCGCCGGGCGCTCGAGGGAGTGCCGCAAACGCCTGCGAGAGGCCCTCGAAGGGTCGGTCAGCCCAGGTTCCGCCTTCAAACTCCGGGTAAAAATGGCTCCTCGCGGGCCT
>CAVPTI010000013.1:10000-156581 GCA_963708775.1 uncultured Alphaproteobacteria bacterium
GCAACCAGCCTGCCGCCCTCTCTCGCCGACCGCGGCGGGATCCGCAAAGATCTCGCCACCCGCGGTATCACGGTCGGCGCCAACTACATCGGCGAAGTGTTCGGTGTCGCCTCCGGCGGCCTCAACCGCGAAACCCACTACGACGGTCGCCTCGAACTCTGGCTCGACGCAGATCTCGACACGATCGTCGGATGGAAGGGACTGACGTTCCACGCGAATGCCTACCAGATCCATGGATCGAGCATCACCGCTGAAAGCCTGGGCTCGCTGATGCCTGTAAGCTTCATCGAAGCGACTCCGGCAACGCGCTTGTTCGAACTGTATCTTGAGCAGAGTCTCGCCGACGGCAAGGTCACAATTCGCGCCGGGCAACTCGCTGCCGATTCCGAATTCATAATTTCGGACGGCGCTGGCGCTTTTCTCAACGGGACCTGGGGCTGGCCGTCGATAACCGCTGCCGACCTGCCGAACGGCGGCCCTGCTTACCCGCTTCCAGCTCCGGGCATCCGGGTCGCCATCACCCCGACGAAAACTACGGCGTCATGGCGGGCGATCTTCAATGGTGATGTCGTCGACGATTGCCCGCCCGGCGCCGATCCGCAGCGTTGCAATCCTCACGGCCTCGATTTTCCCTTCGGTGATGGTGCGCTTCGTTATGGCTGAAGGATTTTACAAGTATAGCGCCGGCGCGACTTCCGGGGCGCATCAAGGTCGGTGGCTGGTATGCACACGGGTGACTTCGAAAACATCGCTGATCCATCGATCATCGAAAGCGGCAACTATGGTCTCTATGCAATATGGGATCAGCGATTGTCAAAACTGGATAGCGACGGACGCAACATCGCGGTCTTTGCGCGCGTCATGGGCACACCGGATGATCGCAACGAAATCGATATCTATGCCGAAGGGGGCGTAACGGTCACCGGACCGTTCGCGACCCGCGCCTGGAGATCTTCTTGGCATCGGCTTCGCGTATACCGGTATCTCCAATTCAGCCCAGATCGCTGATCGCGATAGCGGGCCAATCCATTGTCCGCGATTACGAAGCCCTCCTCGAGGTCAGCTATACCGCGATCATCGTGCCGGGCTTCTCGATACAGCCGGACATTCAATACTTTTGGAATCCCGGCGGCAATGTTCCGGACGCAAGCGGCACGACCCCGGTCGAAAACGCATTGGTCCTCGGTCTCCGACTCAACCATCAATTACTGAATATGATCCATAAACGTGCAGCACTCACCGTTGTCATTGCAGCTCTGGCGCCGATCGCCACCGGTGCAGCCTTGGCAATCACCGCGGACTCCGGGGCTGTGTCCGATCAGCTCATCGTCGAAGAGCCGAGCGCGCACATCCTCGAAGCTCGCCGCAACCGCGAAACTCGAGCCCGGTGAAGAAAACCCCGGCGGCGGCGCCACCACACGCCGAAGCCGCGTCAATCGCGATGTCTTTTCGCAGCCGTCACAAGGCATCAGCTTCGAGAACGAAGGCCGCTTCCGTATTGGCAATTCCATCTTCCGCAAACTCTGGGTCACGCCGCCGGCCTCCACCGACAGCAGCGATGGCCTCGGCCCGCTGTACAACGCGAGAGGCTGCCAGAACTGCCACTTGAAAGACGGTCGCGGCAGCCCGCCGTCTGCCAATTTCCCCGAAGATACCGCCGTTTCGATGTTTCTGCGGCTCTCGATCCCACCGGAGACGGACGAGCAGAAGCGCTTGCTTGCCGAGCGCCGCGTCAACGTCATCCCAGAGCCGACCTACGGCGGGCAGCTTCAGAACTTCGCGGTGCAGGGCGTTCCGATCGAAGGCCACATGCGCATCGATTACGCGGACAAGCCCATCATGCTCGCCGATGGAACCCGCATCATCTTGCGCGAACCGAAATATGCCGTCACCGAACTCGGCTACGGCCCCCTCCACCCCAAAACGATGCTGTCGCCGCGCGTCGCGCCGCAAATGATCGGCCTCGGCCTTTTGGAGGCGATCCCCGAAGAGCGCCTCCGCGGCATCTGGCTGATCCCGATGACGGTAACGGCGATGGCATCTCCGGCCGCACCAACGAAGTCTGGTCCATCGCACACAGACAAGCCCATGCTCGGCCGCTTCGGCTGGAAGGCCGGCAATCCGACCATCGAACAGCAGAGCGCGGAAGCCTTTGCCGGCGACATCGGCATATCCAATCCGATCGTCACCGCCTCCTACGGCGATTGCACCAGCGCGCAGGCCATCTGCACCGGTGCGCCCCACGGCGACAGTCCCCGCCAGGACGGACACGAGGTCGGACGCGAATTGTTCGATCTCGTCGTGTTCTATTCACAAAATCTCGCCGTTCCACCACGCCGCCGCACGAGCGATCCGCAAACACTCGCTGGCAAATCGCTCTTCAATAGCGCCGGTTGTGCCGGGTGTCACACGCCATCACACACGACAGGCGATGTGCCCGGCCAGCCGCATCTCTCCAATCAAAAGATTTGGCCCTATACCGATCTGCTGCTGCATGACATGGGCGAAGGTCTTGCGGACAATCGTCCCGAGGGAGAAGCCGACGGCCGCGAATGGCGTACGCCACCGCTTTGGGGGATTGGTCTCACGGGCGCCGTCAGCCGCCATACGAATTTTCTGCACGACGGCCGCGCGCGCACGATCGAAGAAGCCATTCTCTGGCATGGCGGCGAAGCGCAGCGCGCGCGCGATGCCTATGCAGATCTTTCCCGGGAAGAGCGGGAAGCGCTGGTTGCCTTCGTAAAATCGCTCTGAATCTGCTGACAAATGCGTTGCAGATATGCAGCAGGCCACGACCATTCGTATGCTGTGGTCTGCGCAGCTTCACGCGAATCCTGCGATATTCATGACTGTCCGCGTCCAGTTTAAAATCGTTGCAAACTAATGCCTTTGACAGGTGCGTTGCGAGCCGCTTCAACGGGAGATGCCGCAAATGCGGCAACGTCTCGCCAAAAGCGGGCGCCTGATCTCGAGACCTTGAATCTCGGCCATTGGGGGGAACCAATGATACGCACCATCCGCGGCAGAACTCCGTTCTGCGTTACGTCTTCGACTCATCGCCGTCCGTTCAATCCTCGCCATGTCCGGTATCAGCCATGGCGCTGACGGTGTGCGGCGCGCTCGCGGGGGCACAAGACGCCGCTCCGACCGAACCATCGCTGCCTGAAGTCGAAGTGATCACGCCTGCAGAAGAACCGGCTCAGTCGGCGCCGAAACCCGCCGCACCAAAGCCAGTCGCTCAGGCAGCCGAAGACAAAGCCCAAAGTCAGCAGAAGCCAGCACCTGCCGCTGCACCCGTCCCTGATGTCGTCGCGCCCGAAGATGCGAGCGCCGCCGTCAGCGGACTGCCGAAGGCGCCTGGCCGGCCCGGCAATTCGGACGCACCCGGCGTCCCGGGAACCGGCACCACCGGCATCGACGGCTACATCGCCACCGGCACCTCCACCGCCACCAAGACGAACACACCGCTTATCGACATTCCGCAATCCATCACCGTCATCACGGCACAGCAGGCCGAAGATCGCGGCAGTTTCACTATCGGAGAGGCCCTGCGTTACGTGCCCGGTGTCGCCGTGGCCCAGGGCGAAGGCCATCGCGATCAGATCTCCATTCGCGGTCAGGTGACCACCGCCGACTTCTTCGTCGATGGCGTGCGCGACGACACTGAATATTTTCGCGATCTCTACAATGTCGAAACGATCGAAGTCTTGAAAGGCCCCGCAGCCATGATCTTCGGTCGTGGCGGCGGTGGCGGCGTTGTCAACCGCGTCACCAAGAAAGCCAATGGCGAGCGCATCCGCGAAGTGACCGCGACGGCTGGATCATTCGAGCGCGCTCGCACGACCATCGACGTCGGCGACAAGATTTCGCCCGATGCCGCGTTCCGCCTCAACGCCATGTACGAGAACTCGGAGAACTTCCGCGACTTCTTTGAGCTGGAGCGCTACGGCATCAACCCGACGATGGCGTTCCGCCCCGACGACAACACGAAGATCTCGCTCAGCTACGAATACTTCAAAGACGACCGCACCGTCGATCGCGGAGTGCCGTCATCAAAATCCGGCCGCCCGTTCCGCGGACCGATCGAGACGTTCTATCGGCAACCCCGACGCAGAGCTATTCTGATTTCGCAGGCCACACAGCCACCGCCACCATCGAGCACCGCATCGACAGCGGCGTAAATTTCCGCAATCACACGTTCTTCGCGACGTATGACAAGGTCTATCAGAACGTCTTCGCCAGGCTGACGCCCCGTCGATCGGCAGCGTGACGTACTGCGGATCGAAGGCTACATCAACGGCACCGAACGGCGAGAGCATCATCAATCAGACCGACGTGACATACGTTTGGGACATGGGCAAGGCATCCGTCACACACTGCTGGCAGGTACAGAGTTCGCATACCAGGAGACACGAACAACTTCCGGAGCAATGCAATTTTTGCGAACGACGCGCTCTGTGCGTCACCGTCAACATGTCGCTTGTGCCCGTATCAGTACCAGTCACAACCCTACGAATTTCACTCCGGTCACATTCAACGTACTTCCATCGCGACTGGCACACCGAAGTGCAGACCTCCAGCGGCTACATCCAAGACCAACTAGAAATCACAAAATATTTTGAGTTGATCGGCGGCCTTCGTTTCGATCGCTTCGATGTTGCCTTTGATGGTCGAACAGCGACATCGACGGCGCCGAATGGCGTGCAGCAAAATATCTCACGGGTAGACGATGTCTGGTCACATCGCGTTGGCGCCGTCTTCAAGCCGACTGAGACCGCATCGATCTACATAGCGACCTCAAATTCGTTCCTTCCCGGCGCTGGCGATCAGTTCGGAAATCTGACGAGTCGTCAACGGTAACGACACGCTGGAGCCCGAAGAATTTCAGAACGACGAAATCGGCTTTAAAGTGGGAAGTGGCCCCGCGACTTTTCTTCACGGGTGCCATTTTCGAGCTCGACCGCTCCAATCAGATCATCACCGCCGGTCCACAGATTGGCGAGCAGGTTGGCCTGACGCGCACGAAGGGCGGCGAACTGCTCTCACCGGGCTACGTGACCGACGAGTGGCAGATCTCAGCCGGCTGGGGCCACCAGATCGCGCGCATCGTCGACGCGGGCACCTCGCCAAACATCGGCAACGAAGTTCCCTTCGTTCCCAACAACATCTACTCGCTCTGGAATCGCTACCAGTTCACGCCCCTGTTCGGCGCGGGACTCGGCATCATCCACCAGGACTCGAGCTTCGCCGATCGCTGGACAATGCCGTCGAACTCCCCTCCTTCACCCGCGTCGATGCCGCCTTCTTCTTCGACTTCAACGAGAACTGGCAGGCGCAGGTGAACGTCGAGAACATCTTCGACGAAGAATATTTCGCCTCCGCGCACAACAATAACAACATCTCGCCGGGCGCGCCGCGCCAAGCCTTCGTCACCGTGCGCGCAAGGTTCTGATCCGAGCGTGCAAGCAAAGCAAAAAGGCCGGGCTCATCGCCCGGCCTTTTTTCATGTTCTTCCCGCGCATCCGGCCGGCTCCCCGACAGGGGAGTCGGATGCGCAAACACAAGTCGCAAACCTAAAGCTCGCCCGTCAAAAACTGCGCGCGGCCCATCCCAAACGACCAGTCCTCATCCGTGCACGTGACCATGTTGATCATCACGTCCGACGGCGCGATGCCGCACGACTTTCGAGTTCCTCGACCGCAAGCCGATAGAACGTCTCCTTCATCTCGCGCGATCGCGGCCGCGTTGTCACCTGCACGAAGACGAAGCTCGCCGTCCGCGGAATATCGAGACCCGTGTCTTCCATGATCATCCGAGACGGCTTGTGCTCGTGGACGATCTGATAGCGATCGCGCGCGGGAACCTTGAACGCCGCAAGCATGGCCCGGTGCAGTGCATCGAGCACGCCCTGCAACTGCTCATCCGAGCGCCCTTCATAAACATCGACCCGCAACAGCGGCATTCCACCCCCTGATTATTCTTTTGAGATCTACGCCATTCGGGCCCGAAGGCCCCGGGAGCAAGGCGACCCGCCGCAAGCGGCGCCCCCCGAGCTCTGCTCGGCACTAGGAAAGCGGAGCGCCGAGGAGACACATTGCCATCGGGCCGAAGGCCCCGGGAGCAAGGCGACCCGGCGCGAGCGGCGCCCCCCGAGCTCTGCTCGGCACTAGGTAAGCGGAGCGCCGACGAGGCGCGTGAGCAAGTCAAAATGGTGGAGCCAAGCGGGATCGAACCGCTGACCTCTTGCATGCCATGCAAGCGCTCTCCCAGCTGAGCTATGGCCCCGATGATCGGGTCTTTTGGACCTGGGTTGCGCCGGTGGATATTCGGAAACGCCACCGTCGCGAGAACCGCTCTCTATTCGCTACCGCCTCAAACTGCAAGTGCCAAGTCGACGCCGCGCAGGGAAAAAGGCTCCGCGCAGAAAACCCCTCAGACCTCTTCCTCGCCCTCGGCGACCGGCCCGCCGATAATGTTCGTAACGTCGCCGCCTTCCTCCTCTTCTTCTTCCAGGAAGGTCTCGTCGTCGTCTGCCGGAATATCTTCCGCCTCTTCGATATCCACCAGCGCCTCGTCGCCCTCGATCTCCGCGGCGGCCTCGGGTGCCAGTTCCTTATCGGCAACAAGATCCTTCTTCGGCTTACGCGGCTTTTCTTCAGGTAGGATCGTCACTGGCCCTGTCGCATGCGCAATCTGGTAGATCGTGCCGCAAATCGGGCAGGCGATGGGATCGCGATTGAGGTCGTAGAAGCGGGCGCCGCACTCATTGCTCTGGCAGGTGCGCTTGGTCCCGCGCGCGGCTTTGGTCGACATGAATAACCCCGGGGAATGAATTGGAAGGATGGGGGGATGCCACAGCCACAGGCGGCTGTCAAAACTAAATCCCGCCGCATGCAACTTGAGGGTCGGACTTGCGGCCAGGGCGGCACCGCTCGAGGTCTCCCTGCCCGTTGACAACCAAGGCCCGAGCCGCTCTATCCGGCCGGGAGAAAGCGGGAGCGATGGGCCGTCATCGGCCTTTCCTACGGCCACAGAGGGCGTCACGTGTCGAAATCGAACGCGCATGAGGGGCAGCCACAACCCTTGATAGCTCCAAAGGCGACCCGAAGCCTCACTGGAAAAGTCCGCGTTCCAGGCGACAAGTCGATTTCTCACCGCGCTCTCATGTTTGGCGCGCTGGCTACCGGCAAGACCACCATCACGGGTCTCCTCGAGGCAGAGGATGTGCTCAACACCGCCAAAGCCGTCACCGCTCTCGGGGCACTCGCGACGAAAGCCGGCGACACTTGGACCGTGCTCGGCCGCGGCACAGGCGGCCTTAAGCAGCCGGATGCACCCATCGATTTCGGTAACTCCGGCACCGGCACGCGCTTGATGATGGGTGTCGTCGCCGGCCACGACATCACCGTCACCATGACGGGCGATGCATCACTCTCTCGCCGTCCGATGGGCCGCGTTTTGAAGCCGCTCCGCCAGATGGGCCTGCTGACCCACGAGAGCCGCGACACGCTCCCGCTGACCGTACAAGGTTCCTCGCATTTGGTGCCGATCGAATACGTGCTCCCTGTCCCATCGGCCCAGGTGAAAAGCGCAATCCTCATCGCGGGACTGATGGCGGCCGGCGAAACCACAGTGGTTGAAAAAGAACCGACGCGCGACCACACCGAGCGCATGCTGCGCTACTTCGGAGCGAGCGTCGAAACCGAGGTGAAGAACGGGCTGACCCGCATCACCGTCCATGGCGATGCCGAGTTGGAAGGCCGCGATGTCGTGGTGCCCGGCGATCCATCGTCGGCGGCATTCCTGATCTGCGCGGCGCTGTTGGTGCCAGGATCGGACGTGACCGTCGAAGGCGTTCTCGTCAACGAAACCCGCACCGGACTCTATACGACGCTCCAGGAAATGGGCGCAGACATTACGTTCGAGAACCGGCGCGAGGAGGGCGGTGAACCCATTGCCGATCTGCGCGCCCACCATTCGAAACTCAAGGGTGTGCATGTGCCGGCCGCACGCGCGCCCTCGATGATCGACGAGTATCCCGTGCTCGCCGCCGTTGCCGGCTTCGCGGAAGGCGACACCCGCATGGACGGTCTCGCCGAACTGAAGGTGAAGGAAAGCGATCGCCTTGCTGCCACAGCCGCGGGGCTCGAAGCGAATGGTGTCAGAGCGACCGTCGACGGCGACACCCTCATCGTCCATGGCACCGGATTAGTCCGCGGCGGCGGCACAGTCGCCACGCATCTCGATCACCGTATCGCCATGGCATTTCTGACCATGGGCCTTGCCAGCGAAAAGCCCGTGATGGTCGATGACACCGCAATGATCGCCACGAGCTTCCCCTCGTTCAGGGATCTCATGGAGCGCCTTGGCGCGACCTACGCTGAGAAAGCGTAATCCAATGGATAGCGCCTTGGCGCGACCTAAGCTGCAGCGTGATCGAAGCATCAGCCGACTGATCAGCTTAGATGCTCCAGGATCGGTTTATCTTCGGAACTTGCTCTCTCCCGCTACGTTGCAGCCGCGCCGGTGCGTCGTTCAAGCGAGGAGATATGAGATGTTGAAAGCAAGTGTGGTCGCGGTTTGCGCGGCACTGATCACCCTGACAGGACCCGCGGACGCGTGCGGCTGGAAACGCGATGGAATGGGATGGCGGTCGGCCGGTGTCGGCTACGGATACCGTGATGGCACTGGCTATCGCTCGTATCGCCCTTGGCTCGGCGCCGGCTACGGATGGCGCGGCAATCGGTACGGGTGGGGTGGACGCCGCTATGGTTACGGTTCCGGCGTCACGGTTGGCCTCGGCTTCCGCGACGGGTGGCGCCATCGCCGCCACTGGCGCGGTGACGGCTACGGCTACCGCTCAGGTGTAGCAGTCGGCGTGCGCAGCGGAGACCGCTGGGATCGCGGCCGTCGCTGGCGCGGCGAAGGGTACGGTTGGCGCGCGGATCGTTCGGAGCGTCGCGGTCTCTTCCGCGACCGGCGTGTGGAAGCTGACGTAGTCGCTAAGTAAGCGAAACCCAGGCTAAACGACGGAGGAGCATTACGGTGCGGGGGTTGGCATCTCGCACCGTTACTCCGTGGTCGCTTCACGCGTCCCTTCACGGCCGGTCTGTTCGGCACTCGAGACCTCCGATGACGACCACGAGGACGTCTTGGCCTCGGCGGTCGCAGCGGGTCGCGTGCTGGCAACCTGTGTTCCTGCGTAGCATCGCCTGATATTGGCGCACCGCGATTTGCCGGAAGGATGCGTTTCGGTCGCCGGTCCCGCGAAAGACCGGCAGACCGCATCAATGTCACCGACCTTCAGCCATCCCTCTCGCGCTCCAGCTTTAGCCGCCATGCAATCCGCGCCCAGTTCGTCAGGACCAGTCGTTTCATGAGCGCATTCATGCTTGAAGATGAACAGCCGCACCGTTGTCGGAAGTAGTTTTAACAGAAAAGGGTTGAGGTAGAGCGCTTCCCCCGGCACCGACAGACCCTCGGATGGAATCTCGTTGTCCATGATGATTGGTGTCTGGCCGCAACGCATGCTGCGGCCGGCAATTTTTACCGACATCCCGTCCTGCGCCACCGTCTGCGCAACCGCAGTCGGGCTCGAAGGTATCGCCTGATAAGCAAACACCGACATCAAGGCCATGCATCGAAGCAAGATTTTCCAACGCGCCACGGACCACCCTCCCCAAATTGGATAGGTCCCCTAGAGTGCCGCGCATTGTGCGCACGATGTGGCGACGAGCGGGCCACTTGAAGGTGATTGCAGCCAAGTTCGAGCTTCCCGGTGACGCAGAAGCCGGCCTAGGGAAAGGATCGGCCGATTGTGCGTTACGAAACCAAACGCTGCAACTAGGGAGCTGTGCAATGGAACGCGCAACTGGCAATGCGAAGGATATCGAGGACATCGAGCGCCTCGTCTTGGAATGGTCGCGCGCCGTCGAATCCAAGGATGCGGAGAAGATCGTGGCGAACTACGGGCCCGATACGGTCCTGTTCGATGCCATTCCGCCGGCGCGGACGATTGGTGCGCGTGAGATCGGGAAAGATATGGGCGCAGTGCCTACCCTACTTTCCGGAAAAGTTTAGATCCGAACACAAGGACCTGACGATCCATGTCGACGGCGACCTCGCCGTTGTGCATGGCCTCCACCACTTCGTGCCCGAACCCGCCGATCATCCCAGCGGTGCAACTTGGATGCGTATGACCGTTGTTCTGCGCCGGCAGGTGAGTGGTTGGCAGGTCATCCACGAACACGTGTCTATCCCATTCGATCCAATGACCGCTAAAGCCGTTTTTCTCGACCAGAATGCAAATGCGGTCGCCCCCACGGAACCAGGTGACGGCGGCGGATCAACCCAATTGGCTGGCACGCAATTGATGCCGCATCTCACCTGCAAAGGCGCGGCCGAAGCAATCGAGTTCTACAAGACCGCTTTCGGTGCTGAGGAAATGATGCGTTTGCCCATGCCGGACGGTCGCCTGTTGCACGCGGCGATTTCCATAGGCGGCAACATCGTCATGCTCGTTGATGAGTTTCGCGACGCAGGCCCGAATGCCACCACCGCACCGTCCTCGCCCGGCGCGCAAGCTGTCACACTTCACCTACAGGTTCCAGATGTCGACGCGCAGTTCAATCGGGCTGTCGCTGCCGGTGCAAAGCCGGTCATGCCGCCTGCTGACGCATTCTGGGGGGATCGTTACGGTGTTGTCGACGACCCATTTGGCCACCGCTGGTCGCTGGCGACGACAATGAAATCCATGACTCAAGAGGAACTGCAATCCGCCGCCCAAGAGGCGATGAAGGGTCCAGGCTGCGGGGAGTGAGCCACACAAAGATCCGGCCGGTTGAAAACCGGCCGGATCGAAATGATTAGAGGTTATCGCGGCGAAGGTTCGTGTTCGTATCGGTGTGTGATTTGCCAAGGCCACTCAGGATGATCACGCCGACGATGGGCGCGATGAGCAGCCAGGCGACGAGATAAATGCCAGGATTATCCATGTGTCGTCCTCCAGTTCGAAGCTCCCGGACAGCACATCCAGGACTCGTGAAGGAAACGCCTCGTGTTCGATGATGTTCCGATAAATCGTCGCCGCAGCATCCGTTACGCTGCGGCGCGCTTGGCCTCCGTCAGTTCGGTAACGACCTGAAATGACGTCAACGTATGAGTACCGAATGTGCGCAGCATCGGAATGTCGGCAGCATCGCGGCCGATGGCGATCGGAATGCGTCCAATCCGGCGGCGGTTATGCCGCGCATCGAATGTGTACCAGCCGCCTTCCAGATAAACGTCGAACCACGCATTGAAGTCCATCGGAGCCGGATCCGCGGGCACGCCGATGTCGCCCATATAGCCATTGACGTATCGAGCAGGAATATTGAGTGCACGGCACAGTGCGATGGCCAGATGCGCGAAGTCGCGGCACACGCCAACCTGCTCTGCGTGAGCCTCACTGGCAGTTCGTGTTGCACGGGCGTGAGCGTAATCAAACTTCAGTCGGCTGTGGGCGTACCTGCAGATGGCTTCCACCAGCGCTGTGTCGCGCGGCAGGTGACCAAATAATTGCCACGCTAGCGTTCCGAGCAAATCGCTTTCGCAAAAACGGCTCGGAGCAAGATACCCGAGGCATTCCGCCGGCAGTTGATCGACCGGCAACACCCTCGCTGACGGATCGCGCCGGTCAAGTGCATCGTCTGCTCGATAAACGCCCTCCAATTTTAGGCGCAGGGGCCCCGCTGGCGCAGTGAACCGCCGCCCAATGTTGCCGAAGTCGTCGACGAACGCGTGATGGGTAAGCCGCGGCGACGTTTCGAAATTCAGCGAAGCCGGCAGCACATTGCGAGCATGGCTCGAGTGGACATCGACGAGGCAGACGGCTGGCGTATCCTGGCCGAACATCAAATCGAATTGGCACCCGTAGGCGATCAGCATGGCAACACTCTCACAAACCAATGGATGTGCTTGGGGTTCAACGCGTCCCGGTCAATTCGGCGATGATGCCCGCAGGCACGGGCTTCGAAACGAAAGAATGCGGGATGCGGCCGAGTTCTGGATGGATCAGCGTCGACCCACTGACGACAATGACCTTGCAGCCCAATTCTGCTAGATGGGTTGCGAGCGAAAGACCGCTGTCGCCATCTGCAAGCTGCAAATCTACAATCGCGATATCGGGGCGCAGAACGCCTGCCGCGTCCCATGCGTCGAAGCTCGAATAAAATGTTCCGACCACCTGAGAACCTGCTTCCTCGACCTCATGTGCCAGGTCCATGGCAAGCAGGAGATCGTCTTCGCAGATCATGACGCGCTTCATGCGAGGGTCTCTCCACTCGTGTTGCACACGGAGGGTTCAACCCGCTCTGTCAGGTAAAGTTCCCGCTTGTCTCGATAGTTGCGGATTGCCGCAGCCACAGATTGATCTCAGGGCGCGATGGCGACGACGCGGCAATCAAAGCCGTGCGGCTTAAGAATATTGCAAAGCCGGCCGGGCTCCATCGAAGAGGAATACGGGCCGACGCTGACACGGTAAGCGGCGCCCATGCTGCCGAATAGCACGCCGCCCGTTGCTGGTTCCTCGATAACGGGTTCCAGACCACGCAAACTTGGCTTATGCGCAGATAGCAAACGCGAGAGGGTTTGTTCCGCATCGGCACGTGAGTTCTCAGCCGCGATATGCAGCCGATAGGGCCCTGGCAATACGGCAGCAGGAGGCGGCGCGTTCTCCGACGCAACAGGCTCGGCTGCCGCAACTTTGACTTCAGGAACTTTGACGGGCGGCACTTCAATGGCGGGTGCCGCTTTCGTTTCAGCGGGCCAAACCACCGGAGCAGGCTCTACGGATTTGGGCTTCTCAGGCAGTGCTGCCGTTTCGATTTTTGACGCGGCTAGCGGCGCGGGTTCATTCGCGGGCGGCAGAGATGTGGCAGGTTCAGAAGCAGCGGACCCACCGCTGAACAGGTTGCCGAAAAACGCGCCCGCGGCTTTGCCCGCGTCTGCGAGCGCGGCCGGGGCATCCGTCACGGTGCTGGGAACTTCGTCCGGCTTCGGCGCCTCGGGTGCAAATGTCGTCGCCACGGATGCGACAGGGGCTGGAGGCGGCTCTGACGCTACGGCTGCAACTGGAACTGAGGGTCGCCGCCGCTGAAGCGCTCCACGGGAGCGCCGCCTGATCGGGGGCGCTGGGCGTGTTGCCTTGCGGAGCGCTGGTTGCCATCTGCCAAGGCAGCGGCTTCTCGGGCGGCGCAGCCTCGGCCTGAACAGTCGCGATCGGGTCACGTTTCACCGGCGCTACAGTGGCCACCGGTTCCGAGATCGTATCGGCATCCTGAGACGGGGCCGAAGCCACGGGGACGCTCGTGGTGCGGTTTTCTTCAGTGCTGACAGGTGCAGGCGCTGGCGCGACCGGAGGCGACGGTGCCGGCATTGCAGCCGCCTCGACCGCCTTCGGTGCCTCAGCAATAGCGACGACGGGCGCGGCGGTCGGCGTCACTTCAGCCATTGCCCATGGCATCGTTTGGGCCTGAGGCTCCGCGACGCTTGTGGAAACCGCAGGCGGTGTTGCAATCGGTGCCGGCACGGAAGACGCAGGCGTGGAAGCGGTCTCTACCGTGGCAGGCGCTGCTACGCCATTGAGCGCCGCGACCTCGCGCAGAAGAGCCTGACGGTGATCTTCTGCAACCGCTTTGTCTGTCGCCGACAACCCGTCACGCAGCCACACCGCCGCATTGAGATCGGAGAGCGCCGCCGCCGGCATCTTCTGCTTGCGATAGGCGACACCTCGATAAAACATCGCTTTGGCGAGATCGGGATTATTCAACCCGCCCATCGTGATCGCAGTGGAAAGCGCCGCCACTGCGGCATCCGTTTTGCCGCCCTCGAAAGCCTTCGTGCCGGCGGCAAGCGCTTTGGCAGCCTCGGCAGCCTTGGGATCAGCGGCCTTTTCCGCAACAGCGGGTTTTGCAACCGTTTGCGCGGCGGCCGGCACTGGCAATGCTGAGCGCAGCCAAAACCAGCGCTGTGAAGATAGGGAAACGGTCGGCGGCCATACGCGGAGGAACCTTTTTCCAGGTTTGCTTTGGAACGCTCACGCCATGCTGCGACTCGAAACAAAGGCGATGGTCATTCAGCGCGCCGTCGATCGCAACCCGGCTCACTCACCTGCCCCCAGGCGACGATCTCAATCCCGGCGTTTTCAACTGAAATCCGCCCCGAGCACGCCGCAACACGTGCGAACCGCGCCGAACGGTCCCTTGACCCGACCGGCTCACTCAGGCACGCGAGACAATCGCCCCACACCCGCCTGCGGAGTGTGGGCCAGAAGGGACACCCCACACCCGCCTGCGGAGTGTGGGCCAGAAGGGACACCCCACACCCGCCTGCGGAGTGTGGGCCAAAGGACACCCACACCCGCCTGCGGAGTGGGGCCATAAAGGACGACGCGCGCATGATCATCGCCATCGACGGACCGGCAGCGTCGGGCAAGGGCACATTGGCCAAGCGAATCGCGGCCCATTTCGGCTACCACGTGCTCGATACCGGCCTTCTCTACCGCGCCGTCGCCCGTGACATTGAACGCGCCGGTTTCCGTCTAAATGACCACTGGGCCGCGCTCTCCGCCGCCCGCAACCTCGACCCCGCCACCCTAGACGACCCTGCGCTGCGCGGCGTCCCCGCCGGCGATAAAGCCTCCGTCATCGCCAAGATCCCCGAAGTGCGCTCTGCCCTTCTGCAGTATCAGCGCGACTTCGCCCGCCGACCGCCCGGCGCCGTCCTCGACGGGCGCGACATCGGAACCGTCGTCTGCCCTGACGCAGACATAAAAATCTACGTCACGGCCACCCCTGAAGAACGCGCCCGCCGCCGCCACCTCGAACACAAGGCTCGCGGTGAGACCGCCACCTTCGACGACCTCCTGGCCGACATCCGTTCCCGCGACGCCCGCGATAGCGGCCGCGCCATCGCGCCCCTGGCCGCCGCCCCTGACGCCATCCAGCTCGACACCACGACGATGGACGCGGATGCGGTTTTCAAGGCCGCGATGAGAATTGTCGAAGGTCATGCCCGTCAGGCTTGAACGCAGCCCACTTGCTCTCACAGCCTGCTTCCGCTAGAACGCCCCAATCTGACGCCACTGTCGGATCGGCCGAGAGGTAAGGCCGGGCTAACGGAGCCGCTCCAACGCGGGCAGCTCCAAACGTGTTGGCAGGGCAACTGATAGCCCATCACGGTGGCTTCGACCCAGCAGCAATATCACCGCCGGCAGTCCTGCCTCTGGTCGCGCATCTGTGCGTTCCGGGCAGCGTCGGCTTTAGAACATAAACCCTCGCTGCCGTGGGCCATGAAGCGCCCGCGCCGGCCGCAACCAAGATCGTTTCCAGGAGCCTAGATGTCAGCCGAAGTGTCGAAAGAATTCAACCCCTCGCGTGATGAGTTTGCAGCCCTGCTCGCCGAGAGCCTCGCCAAGGACGACGTCTTCGAAGGACAGGTCGTCAAGGGCAAGGTCGTCGGCATCGAGAAGGACCTCGCCATCATCGACGTGGGCCTCAAGATGGAAGGCCGTGTGGCCTTGAAGGAATTCGGTCTCGGCGGCAAGCCGGGCGACATCAAGATCGGCGACACCGTCGAAGTTTACCTGGAGCGCGTTGAAAATGCGCTTGGTGAAGCTGTCCTGTCGCGCGACAAGGCTCGCCGCGAAGAAAGCTGGACCCGCCTCGAGCGCCTTCACGAAAAGGGCGAGAAGGTCACGGGCGTCATCTTCAACAAGGTCAAGGGTGGCTTCACCGTCGATCTCGACGGCGCCGTCGCGTTCCTGCCCGGTTCCCAGGTCGACATCCGCCCCGTGCGCGACGTCGGCCCGCTGATGCACCAGCAGTTGCCCTTCCAGATCCTCAAGATGGATCGCCGCCGCGGCAACATCGTCGTTTCCCGCCGCTCGGTCCTCGAGGAAACCCGCGCCGAACAGCGCGCCGATATCGTCTCGCGCCTCGCCGAAGGTCAGGTCATCGACGGCCTCGTCAAGAACATCACCGACTACGGTGCCTTCATCGACTTGGGCGGCATCGACGGCCTGCTCCACGTGACCGACATGGCCTGGCGCCGCGTCAATCACCCCTCCGAGATCCTCAACGTCGGCGACACGGTGAAGGTGCAGATCATCCGCATCAACCCGGAAACGCAGCGTATTTCGCTCGGTATGAAGCAGCTCCAGTCCGATCCCTGGTCGGCCATCGAAGCCAAGTACCCGGTCGGCGCCAAGCTGAAGGGCACCGTCACCAACATCGCCGATTATGGCGCATTCGTTGAACTCGAGCCCGGCGTCGAAGGCTTGATCCACGTATCCGAAATGAGCTGGACCAAGAAGAACGTCCACCCTGGCAAGATCGTTTCGACCAGCCAGCAGGTCGATGTTCAGGTTCTCGAAGTCGACCCCACCAAGCGTCGCATTTCGCTCGGCCTCAAGCAGACCCAGGACAACCCGTGGGATGCTTTCCTCGCTGCGCACCCGAAGGGCACGATCGTCGAAGGTCCGATCCGCAACATCACGGAATTCGGTCTCTTCATCGGTCTCGACAACGGCATCGACGGCATGGTCCACCTCTCGGATCTCGACTGGTCGAAGCCCGGCGACGAGCTGATCAAGGAGTACAAGAAGGGCGACAACGTGAAGGCCATGGTGCTCGATGTTGACAGCTCTAAGGAGCGCATCTCGCTCGGCGTCAAGCAGCTCGCCGGCGATCCGGCCGACACGCTCTCGCGCTACAAGAAGGGCGACACCGTCACGTGTGAAGTCGTCGCGGTGCAGGAGAACGGCATCGAAGTGAAGATCGCCGACAGCGACATCACGTCGTTCGTCAAGCGCTCGGATCTATCGCGCGATCGCTCCGAACAGCGCCCCGAGCGCTTCACGGTTGGCCAGAAGGTCGATGCAGCGGTTCTCTCTTCCGACAAGGCAGCCCGCCGCATTACGGTCTCGATCAAGGCGCTTGAAATTGCCGAAGAGAAGCAGGCCGTCGCGCAATACGGCTCGTCGGATTCGGGCGCCTCGCTCGGCGACATCTTCAAGGCCGCCATCAAGAAGCGGAATGCCGACACGGACGAGGAAGACGCCGAATAAGACGGCGCGCAGCGGCCGGCTCATCGGAGCACAGCAGCTGCGCGCGAGTTAAAAGCTGTACCGGAACGAAACAAAAAGAAGCGCGGCGCCATTGTGGTACCGCGCTTTTTCATTACATGTGATCTCCAACTCTTCACGCGCGCAATTTCAACGCCTCTGCCTACGTTTTCTTAGCGTATTGAAATGATAAGGGTTGTACGGATGCGCGGACCAACGGCCGCAAACGTGTAGGGAGTTTGACAGCAATGTCGCTGGAAACTGAGATCGTTCTTGATCGCCGCCAGCTGCGCCGCCGCCTAAGCCTCTGGCGCGGGTTGGCCATCACCGGGCTCGTGATTGCATTGGGCGGCTACATGCTGTCCGCCGACGAGACCAGCGGAGTGTTCGCCAAGAAGCACGTGGCGCGCATCTCCTTTACCGGCACCATCACCGAAAGCCGGGCGGAACTCCAAATGCTGCGCAAGATCCGCGACGCCAAAAACGTCGCTGGCGTCATCGTCTTCGTCAACAGCCCCGGCGGCACAACCACCGGCGGCGAAGCGGTCTACGAAGAGTTGCGCAAAATCGCCGAAAAGAAACCCGTCGTCGCGCAGTTCGGAACCGTGGCGGCTTCCGCCGGCTACATTGTCGGCCTCGCCGCGGACCACATTGTCTCTCGCGGCAATACCATCACGGGCTCGGTCGGCGTTCTCATGCAGTGGCCGGAAGTCGGCGACCTCCTCAGCAAGGTCGGCGTCAAGATGAACGAGGTCAAGAGCGGCGAACTCAAAGCCTCGCCGTCCATTTTCGCCCCGGCCGATCAGCCGTCTCTCGGTGTTGTGCGCGAGATGATCGACGATGGATTCCGCTGGTTCGCCTCGCTCGTCGAAACCCGCCGCGGAATCAAGATTGCCGACGTCCCCGGTCTGGAACAGGGCCGCATCTTCTCTGGCCGCGAAGCCGTCGCCAAGAAGCTGGTCGACGAGATCGGCGGCGAGGCCGAAGCGCAGCGGTGGCTGGAAGAGAAGCGCGGCGTCGATAAGGATCTGAGTGTCATCGACTGGCAGCCGGCGTCATCGGAGTCGTGGGGGCTGTCCGCATCGTTGTCCACCATGTTCGGTAACCTTTTTGGCGCCGAAAGCCTGCAAATTGCCGAAATCGTGTCGCGAACACGCGCATTGGGCACTCTTGGTCTTGACGGCATGCTGTCGGTTTGGCAACCTCCCGAAAACTAAGGAAAAACAAACCTTTCGGGGGTGCCCGTGATCAAGTCGGAACTGATCCAGAAGATCGCGAGTGCGAACCCGCATCTCTATCACCGCGACGTTGAGCGTATCGTCAACGTCATCTTCGATGAAATTGTCGACGCTCTGGCGCGTGGTGACCGGGTCGAACTGCGTGGCTTCGGTGCCTTCACAGTGAAACATCGCGCCGCTCGCCAAGGGCGGAACCCGCGCACGGGATCGCCGGTGCCCGTTGAAGAGAAATTCGTGCCGTTCTTCAAGACCGGCAAGGAACTGCGCGATCGCCTCAACGGCGACGATGAACCCGCAGCCAACTAAGCGTCACCTCGCCATGACGGCGACGGGGAGCGAAAGCCTTCGAGGCCGAACGTGCTGAAACGCATTCTGACCATCCTGATCGCGTTTCCCGCCGCTGCTGTTCTCATCACGCTCGCGATCGCGAACCGTCACGCAGTCACGCTCGTGTTGGACCCCTTCAATCCCACAGCGCCACTGGTCTCGCTGTCTCTGCCATTCTATGTGTATGTCTTCGGCGCACTCATTCTGGGCGTCGTGATGGGCGGCCTTGCCACCTGGGCCAACCAGGCGCGATGGCGGCGTCAGGCCCGCGTGCAAACTGTCGAAGCAAGGCGATGGCAATCTGAAGCCGATCGGCTCGCCCGCGAACGCGATGTCGGCGTTGCACAGCGCGGACGCGAATTGCCGAGCCCCGCCACGGAACGCACGGCGGCCTAGTGCCACTGCTATTGTTCCTGTTCAGATCATGCCGAGCGTGGTCTCCTCAGCGCGCGATCAAACTGATGAGCCGTCATCCATGACCACCGCTGTCAAAATCTGCGGCATGACCGACGAGACGTCGCTCGACGCGGCACTCGCCGGCGGCGTCGATTACATTGGCCTCGTTTTCTTTCCCAAAAGCCCGCGCCACCTTGATCTTGCCCGCGCCAAGGCTCTTCGCGCCATGGTGCCGATAAACGGAACCTGCAAAGCCGTCGCCCTCGTCGTTGACCCTTCGGATGAACAACTGGCTGAGATCATCAGCGCCGTCGGCCCCGACGTCATCCAATTACACGGCCACGAAACCGTCGAGCGCGTGGCCGAGATCCGCGCTAAATTCGGTAAGCCGATCTTGAAAGCTGTCCCCGTGGCCAGTGCCGCCGATGTCGAAGCAGCACGTGCGTACCTCGCCCCCGGCCGCCTTGCGGATATCCTTCTGTTCGACGCCAAGCCCGACCCAAAGGCACCGCTTCCAGGAGGCAATGGCCTCGCCTTCGATTGGCACATCCTTCAGGGCCTCAAAGCCCATCTGGCGTTCGCGTTGGCAGGTGGTCTCACTCCCGAAAACGTTACCGAGGCCGTCGAACGCACCGGGGCGACGATCGTTGACGTTTCCTCAGGCGTAGAAAGTGCACCCGGCCGCAAAGACCCTGAGCTTATCCGGCGCTTCCTTCGTAACGCGAAGGCAGCTAAGCAGTCGTAACGAATTCCGGCGTCTGACCGCGAGAGATCAACATGGCAACGAACACTGCGAAAAATCAGGACGCGAAGCTCAACAGCTATCGCACAGGTCCGGACGACAGAGGCTTTTTCGGCCTATTCGGTGGCCGCTTCGTCGCCGAAACGCTGATGCCCCTGATCCTCGATCTCGAGCGCGCCTATGAGGAAGCAAAAGCCGATCCCACATTCCAGGCTGAAATCGATTTTCTCAACCTTCACTACGCCGGCCGCCCAAGCCCGCTCTATTTCGCTGAGCGCATGACGAACGAACTTGGCGGCGCCAAAATCTACTTCAAGCGCGACGAACTCAATCACACCGGTTCGCACAAGATCAACAACTGCCTTGGCCAGATCCTGCTCGCTCGCCGGATGGGCAAGAAGCGCATCATCGCCGAGACCGGCGCCGGTCAGCACGGCGTCGCCGTGGCGACCGTCTGCGCCAAGTATGGTTTGCCGTGCGAGATCTACATGGGCGCCACCGACGTCGAACGTCAGGCTCCCAATGTCGCGCGAATGATGCTGCTTGGCGCCAAGCTCAATCCGGTCACCGCCGGCGCCGGCACGCTGAAAGACGCGATGAATGAGGCGTTGCGCGACTGGGTCACCAACGTCACCGATACCTACTATCTCATCGGCACCGCAGCCGGCCCGCATCCCTATCCTGCGATGGTGCGCGATTTCCAGTCGATTATCGGCAAGGAAACGCGCGAGCAGATGATCGCCGCCGAAGGCCGCCTTCCCGACACACTCGTCGCCTGCATCGGCGGCGGCTCCAATGCCATCGGCCTCTTCCATCCCTTCCTCGACGACAAGAACACCGCCATCTACGGCGTTGAAGCCGGCGGCCACGGCCTCGATGTCGAGAACGGTCACGCTGCCTCGATGAACGGTGGCTCGCCGGGAGTTCTGCACGGTAATCGCACGTATCTTTTGCAGGACGACGACGGCCAGATTCTCGAAGGCCACTCGATCTCCGCCGGTCTCGATTATCCCGGCGTTGGCCCAGAGCACGCCTGGCTGAAGGACACTGGCCGCGTCACGTACGTCTCCATCACTGACAAGGAAGCACTCGAGGCGCTCCAGTTCTGCACGCGCATGGAAGGCATCATTCCTGCCCTGGAACCAAGTCATGCACTCGCCCAGGTCATGAAGCTCGCGCCCACGCTGCCGAAGGATAATCTGCTTGTGATGAACCTCTGCGGCCGCGGCGACAAAGACCTCTTCACCGTCGCCAAGGCGCTGGGCATGAAGATCTAGCGACAGCGCGGCCGTTTGCCTTAATCCGGAACCTGTTGCTGGCAGCGACGTTGCGGCGGTCTCATGGAACGCAAAGCAACGGAGCCGATGATGCAGGACAGAAAAGCGACGTCACAATCCGGAGAGAATGGACGACAGGACAAGGGCAACGATCCCGACCGCGAACGCCAGCAGCAGACGAGGGGCCAATATCAGGTTCGGCAGGTAACGAATTACCAAGCCTCGTGGGCTGAGACGGAGCCGGGCGAAGAAGGCAAATTCACACTTCAGCTCATCCTGGATAACGGTGTCGAGGAATACATCCTCGATACGGACTCCGATGACCTCGAAGTCATGCTGACGCTCCTGAAAAAGAGCAGCTACACGACCTTTGACCTCAAGCGTAAGGTCCTGATGTTCTCCAATATCAACGCAAAATAAGGAGGCAATTCGCACCTTGAGAAATCGACCGGCCGCCAGTCGGCCGGCGATGGGCCCTTCTGCCACTTGTCCAAGCGCGGCGCGGTAGGCTAGACCCGGTCCGGATGCGGGCTTAATCCCGCACGCACGAGATGAAGGGTCACATGTCACGTCCTGCCACGCGCATCGAGCGCCGCTTCGCGATGTTGAAAGCCGAGGGCCGGACGGCTCTCGTCACATTCGTTACCGGCGGTGATCCCGATTACGACACGTCCCTGAAAATCGTCACGGGCCTCCCCGGTGCCGGCGCCGATGTCATCGAGATCGGCATGCCGTTTTCAGATCCGATGGCCGACGGGCCGCCGATCCAGGCCTCCGGTCTGCGCGCGCTCAAGGGCGGCCAGAACATGAAGAAGACGCTGCAGCTCGTCCGCGACTTCCGCAAAACCGACGTCGATACGCCCATCGTGCTCATGGGCTACTACAATCCAATTTACGTCTATGGCAACGAGCGCTTCCTTGATGATGCCGTCGCCGCAGGCGTCGATGGCCTGATCGTCGTCGATGTCCCTCCCGAGGCCGACGATGAACTGTGCGTGCCGGCCATCGCCCGCGGCCTGAATTTCATCCGCCTCGCAACACCCACGACCGACGACCGGCGCTTGCCCGCCGTTCTCACCAACACGTCCGGCTTCGTCTATTACGTCTCGATCACAGGTATCACCGGCGCCGGTTCGGCGGTGGCGACGGACGTCGGCCGCCAAGTCGCCCGCATCAAGAGGTCGACGGACCTCCCCATCGCCATCGGCTTCGGCGTCAAAACCCCTGCGCAAGCCAAGGAACTCGCCAGCCACGGCGACGGCGTCGTGGTCGGTTCGGCGCTCGTCAACAAAATTGCCGAGAGCCTGGATAACGATGGAAAAGCCACTGGCGCGACGGTTTCCGGGGTTCTACAACTCGTCGAAGGCTTGAGCGGCGCGCTGAAACCCGCCTGAGCGCGAGCCGGCGATCGACAAAGGTAGGGTGTCGTCCTAACCAACGGCAAAACTCCCCACAGAATGCGACGCCCGGGCCCTGAAACAAACACGCCTGGCGTGCTATGGTCCCTCTACCGATCAACGTCTCGGCACTCCTGAGGAGCGAGAACAGCGTGAACTGGATCAACAACGTCGTCCGGCCCAAGATCCGCAGCTTCCTGACGACGAAGCGCGAAGTGCCCGACAATCTCTGGGTCAAGTGCCCGGAGAGCGGCCAGATGGTCTTCTACAAAGACCTGGAGTCGAACCAATTCGTCGTGCCCGGTTCGGGCTATCACATGCGCATGGGTGCCAAGGCCCGGCTTGTCGCCTTGTTCGATGGCGCAGCCTTCGAAAACGTACCCGTTCCGGCGGTCCCGCAGGACCCGCTGAAGTTCCGCGACGGCCGCAAGTACACTGAGCGCCTCAAGGACGCCAAAGCCAAGACAAGCCTCGAAGACGCGGTTCTCATCGGCGAAGGAAAGCTCGACGGTCAGCCCGTAGTCGCAGCCGCCCAGGACTTCGACTTCATGGGCGGCTCACTTGGCATGGCCGCCGGCGAAGCGGTGATCACCGGCCTCACGCGCGCGTTGGAAAAAGGCACGCCTTTCATCCTGTTCGCGGCCTCTGGCGGTGCGCGGATGCAGGAAGGCATTTTGTCCCTCATGCAGATGCCGCGGACCACGATTGCCGTCCAGCGCCTGCGCGAAGCAGGGCTGCCCTACATCGTCGTCCTCACCGATCCGACCACCGGTGGCGTCACGGCGTCTTACGCGATGCTGGGCGATATCCACATTGCCGAGCCGGGCGCGCTCATCTGCTTCGCCGGCCCGCGCGTCATCCAGCAGACCATCCGCGAGCAGTTGCCTGAGGGGTTCCAGCGCTCCGAGTATCTGCTCGACCACGGCATGATCGACATGGTCGTCCATCGTCACAAGATGCGCGAGACGCTGTCCCGTGTCTGCCGCGTGCTCATGAACGGTGGCAACAAGACCAAGCGCGCCAACGGGCGTCTCCCGGTCAATGGCCGCGTCATCGAGAATGCTGCGCGCGCGACCGGCGGGGGTGTCGTTGAAGTCCGGCCGATGGAGATGGCGACGGCACCAATGCCGGCCGACGCCAAGGACGTGCCCCGCGAGGCGAAAACAAACGGGTCCGGCAAGGACACACCGACCTCCACCTGATGCAGCGGCTTACGTCGTGCCGCGGCTGACGATCCGTCGCAGGGTCCTCACTGGATGTTGAGCACGGCTCTCGGTCCACCCGCCGCTCGCATCACGTAGAAAAGCGCATTGCAGACGGCCCATTTCAGATGCGGGCCACGATCGAAGAGCCCGCGATGCAGACGAGCGACAAGCTCCTGGCCGATTTGAAGCTTCTCCACCCGAAGCTCATCGACCTTTCTCTCGGACGCATCGAGCGCTTGCTGGAAAAGCTTGGCCGCCCGCACGAAAAGCTGCCCCCCGTCGTCCATATCGCGGGCACCAACGGCAAGGGCTCCACGACGGCATTTCTCAAGGCCATGTTGTCGGCGGCCGGTCTGCGCGTGCACGTCTATACCTCGCCCCATCTGGTCCGGTTCCATGAGCGCATCGAACTCGCCGGCAGCGACTGCGTTTCTCGTCCCATCGGCGAAGACCAACTCGTCGATGTCCTGACACGCACGCAAGCCGTGAACGACGGCGACGACATCACGCAATTCGAGATCACGACGGCGGCAGCGTTCCTCGCCTACGCCGAAACCCCCGCTGACGTGCTGTCTTCTCGAAGTCGGTCTCGGCGGTCGCCTGGACGCAACGAACGTCGTCGCGCGCCCGGCACTCACCGTCATCACGCCCGTGTCGATGGATCATGCCGAGAAGCTCGGCTCCACCATCGCAAAGATCGCCGGCGAGAAAGCCGGCATCCTCAAGCGCGGCGTCACCTGCATCGTCGCGCAGCAGGCCGACGAAGCGATGGACGTCATCCGCGAGACCGCCGAGCGTGTCGGCGCCAAGCTCATCGTCTGGGGCCAGGACTTCGACGCCTTCGAACAGAATGGCCGCCTCGTCGTCCAGACGGAAACGCATGTGCTCGATCTGCCGCTCCCGGCACTTGTCGGCCGCCATCAGATCGTCAACGCCGGCACGGCCGTCGCGGCAGCCCTGCAACTCGGCGAGTTGCGCCAGAATGAAGTGGCCATCGAGCGCGGACTGGTCACAGCCAAATGGCCGGCGCGCATGCAGCGTCTCGATTCAGGTCCCCTGCCGGAACTCCTCGGCCGCAACAGCGAACTGTGGCTCGACGGCGGTCACAATCCCTCCGCCGGCATCGCACTGGCACAAACGCTCGCTGATCTGGATGATCGTTCCCCCAAGCCGGTCTATCTCATCTGCGGCATGATGGGTCTGAAGGACGCAGCGGGCTTTCTCTCACCCTTCCGCGGCCTCGTCCGGCATATCGTAACGGTCCCGATACCCGGCGCTCACGAAGCGCCCTTCACGCCGGACGCGTTGGCTGAAGTCGCGCATCGCGTCGATCTCTCGGCTGACAGTGCAGCTGATGTCGAAAACGCTCTGAAGCGCATTGAAGTCCTGGACGCCTCGCCCAAGCGCGTCCTCATCTGCGGCTCGCTGTACCTCGCCGGCCATGTGCTGGCCCGCCAGGAAGGCGTTGAAGTCCAAGGCAACTGAGCGCCAGGCAATAGAGAGGGCCGCGCGGTTTTCACCGCGCGGCCCTACGTGTCTCTAAACACGAGCTAGACGAGCGCGCCGTTGATGAAGTCTTCGAGGCGCTTCTTCTGCACCATCGCGCCGGACTGGCGAGCCTTCACTTCGCCGCCGTGGAATACGATCAGCGTGGGCATCGCCTGAATGGCATACTTCGTCGTGATGCCGGGGCTCTTATCGACATCGACCTTCACGACCTTGACCTTGCCCTTCATATCGGCTGCGACCGCATCGAGCGTCGGCGCCATGGCTTTGCACGGCCCGCACCACTCTGCGTAGAAGTCCACGACGACCGGTTCGGTCGACTTCAGCACGACTTCATCGAAGGTGCTGTCGGAAACGACGGGGGTTTCGGTGCCCATGTGGATCTCACTGTTTTCCGCCGGCGCACAGGGAATGCCGCCAGCTTTGATCGGACGCAAGACTTAAGAACGCCCGCCCGCCGCGTCAAGGCTGGCCGCATCGAGGCGCCACAAGCCGGCGGCGTATGTATCCAGAATTGCTTGAGGAATTTCCATGATCTGCGGCACTTCGGTCCACAGCAGTGCGGCCCGGACGGGCTTGCCCGGATAGATCTCCTGAAGCGCCAGTCGATAGGCCGCGAGCTGGTAGAGATAAACCGGCGCCACATCCTCCACCTTGGAGGGCGCCGCGCGGTTGGTCTTGTAGTCGATGATCAGCACAGCCTCACGCGGTCACCGCCAGCCGGTCGATCTGTCCCGTCAGCTTCAGCGCCGGTCCGCGTCCCGAGGGCTGAGGGATCTCCGCCACGATCGGCACTTCCGCACGGCTACCCGCCGCAAACAGTGCGCCAAATGCAGCATCATTCCACGATCGCCAGAACCTCCTTCGCGATGCTCCGCCGCGTCCGGTCCGGAAGATGCCCCGCTCGCGCTTCGAGATAAGCTGCCGCCGCCTTCGCGCGCCTGGCTGGATCGATACCCGGCAGATGTTCCAACAGCGCGTGACTGAGCGTGCCGCGCAAAAAGCGATCGCCGTCGAGCCCCGCGCCGTCCGATTTCCCGCGCACCAGCGACGGCGCGGCAGGCTCGCCCAACGGATCGGAGGCAGGCTCCGCCGCAACGGGCTCTCCGGCATCGTCCGTGTCGTAAGGCGCCAGCCGTGACGGGGCGAGCGGAATACTGAGAGATTTCTCGCGCGGCGCGGGCGTCTCCGCCCATGACGGCCGCGCCTGGGCGGCCACATCCTCCATGCGTGTCCTGACTTCTTGGCGTCCGGCGCCACGCCCTCCGCCTGCGGTTCCTCGGTTCGATAGAGGATCGGCTAGTCACCCGGCGCATCCGGCGCCACACCGAGCGCCTCGCACACGATGTCAAACCAGCACCCGCTGCCTCGGCCCTTCTTGCCCTCGAAGCCGGCGACGATCAGCCGATCGCGCGGTCGTGTCATGGCCACATAGAGCAGCCGGTTGCGCTCTTCCAATTCACGTTGCTGCCCGACGGCGCGCGCATCTTGAACCGGCGGCAGGATCTTCGATCCGCTGACCGGCCATACGAATGGCGCCGCGTCCTCCTCATTGCGCTTCAGCAGCATCCAGCACAAGAGGTTTGCCGCCGCCACTGCCGCCGGCCCCCGTCGCGCACGTGTCCGGCAGAAATACGATCGGCGCCTCGAGGCCCTTTGCACCGTGAATGGTCATAACGCGAACTTCGTCGCGCGCATGTTCCGTGTCGCGCTTGATCTCACGCTCTTCTTCGGTGAGCGCGTGCAGGAAGCCCGTCAGCGACGCCGGCGCGCTGTCGTCATAGGTCAGCGCGACGTTGAGAAACTCATCCACGGGATCGGCCGCATCCGGTCCCAATCGTCCAATAAGCTTCGCCCGCACGCCGTCACGATCGAGCAGGCTCGCCCAGAACTCATACGGCGGTGTGAAGTCAGCCGCCTTGCGCCATCGCTTCAGCGTCTCCACAGCGGCTGCGTACCGGATATCGCTGGTGCCGCTGTATCGAGCAGCGACTTCCACAGCGTACCTTTGCGTCCGTGCGCCAGACGCAACAGATCCTCGTCGTCGAAATCGAAGATCGGGCTTTTCAAAACTTCCGCGAGCGCCAGATCGTCTTCCGGCAGCGTGAGAAAACCGCCCAGCGAGATCAGATCCTGCACCGCGATGTGCTGCGTCAGCGCCAGACGATCGGCACCGGCAACCGGTACGCCGGCTGCTTTCAGCGCCGTCACCATCGGCCCCGCGAACGGCCGCCGCTTGCGCACCAGAATGAGAATGTCGCCCGCGCGCACGTTGCGTCCTTCGGACGCAAGCGTCTCGCCGTTGTCGAGCCAGCCTTTGATCGTCGACAGCAATGCGATTTGCAAGTCTCAGCGCCGGCGCCATCGTCGACGTTTCATCGAGAGGCGACCACGGGTCTGCAGGATCGCCCGCAGTCCAAACCTCCGGCCGCCAGATCTCAACCGAGCCGGCCTGCCCTAGCCGCTTCGCGATATGCCGGATGCCGGAAGGCCCTGCGGGTACGCCCGGTGTGCGCGCGCCGTCGGCAAATACGGTATCGACGGCCGCGAGGACCGGCGCAGTCGTGCGGAAACGACACGTTCAGATCGACGCGATGGAACGGCGCTTGAACATCGCGTGCAAGGTCCGCAAATCGCCCGCCCATCTCGGCGAACTTCTCCGGTGCCGCGCCTTGAAACGAATAGATCGACTGCTTCTCGTCGCCCACGGCGAAGATCGTGCGTGGTTCCTCGCGCGCCCCGCCACCTGCGAAGAACTCCTCCGCCAGCCGCGACACCACCTGCCACTGTTCCGGGCTCGTATCCTGGCTCTCGTCCACGAGCAGATGATCAAGCCCGTTGTCGAGTTTGTAGAGCACCCATTCCGCCGAACTGCGCGTCGCCAGCAGGTTTTTTGTTCGCGCGATCAGATCTTCGAAATCCAGCGCCGCCCGCCGCGCTTTCGCCTCGTCGTACTTTTGCAGAACGGCGTCCGCCAGACGATACAGCGCAACCGTCGCCTCGACGACTTCGCAGCCCTTCAATTCCCGCCACAGCGGAACAAATTGTCCCTGCGCCCGCGACAAGCACGAGTTCGGTTTCGGGATACGCAGCCGCCGTTTTCTTCGTCGCAAACGAATTGCGTGGCTCGTCTTTGCTGTCGAAGAACAAGTCGCACAGCAGTTGCGCCCGCGACCGTGCCGATGCCGCGGACGCGATCTCGCGCAGGCACTCTGCCCGTTTTTGATCGTTGGTAGTTCCGCGCTGAAACATCTCCGCCAGCCGCACGCAATCTGACGTTCGGCAACAACTCCAGAATGTCAGAGAGCAGCGTCTCACTCGAAACCCCGCGCCGCACAGTGAAATGCGTTCGCAGCAGAAGCTCTGTCTTCTCCAGTCCCTCTTTCGACGACGGCATCCGAACCGCATCTTCGATCCATCTCCGGTGCCTCAGCGCTCCTGCCAGAATTTCATCGAACCGTTCATCGGCCGCGTGCGCCACCGCGCAGTCGAGCGCCCGCGCCAGAGGCGAGCCTGGTTGACGGCACGCCTCCGCCAGCACATCGTCGATCGCCTGCCGCCGAAGGTCGCGCGCCTCCAATTCATCGAGGATCGCAAATCCCGGCGTCACGCCCGCTTCCAGCGGAAATCGCTGCAGCAGCCGCTCCGCGAAGGCATGGATCGTCTGAACCTTGAAGCCGCCCGGCGTTTCGATCGAAGCCGTAAAGAGCGTCCGCGCCCGGGCGACGTTCGTCCGCCGTCGGCGCACGCGAAAGCAGCTTGAACAAATCTGCTTGCAATGCCACCTCGCTCAGCGTCACCCACCGCGCGAGATCATCGAAGACGCGCTTCGACATCTCCGATGCCGCTGCCTTCGTGTACGTGAGACACAAGATCTTCTGCGGCGCCACACCCGACAACAACAGCCTCAGCACGCGCATTTTCAGAACGTGCGTCTTGCCCGTGCCGGCATTCGCGCTCACCCACACGGAAGCGGCGGGATCGGAAGCCTGCAGCTGCACACGGCCGGTGCGTTCGAGTTCGTCGGCGATGCTTGCCATCAGCGCGTTCATGCCTCGCCCTCCTCTGCGCCGTCACCCTCAGTTCGACGACCACTCCGCGACCCGCGCCAGATGTGCAAATTCGTCGAAGTCATACGAGAACCCCTGCCGCCGCACAGGGCGGTAGGGAGTCAGCGGATCGTCAAAACGGGCGATGTGCGACTTCAAGCCGTTCAGCGTATCTGCCGCGAGCGCCGCGATATCGGCGCACCTGATGTCGATCTCCTCACCCGGCGGCTCACCGCCCGACGCCCGGATGTAACGCAAGGCTCTGGATTGTTCCGGGCGGCACGTGCGCAAAACCAGCCTCCAGCGCGATGGCTGCCTCCAGCGGCAACTGCGGCGCAAGCCCGCTGGTCACCTTTTTCGCGTTTGGCGGCGTGCCCGTCTTGTAGTCCGTGATCACGAGCCCCATCGGACCCACATCGATCCTGTCCGCTCGCGCCGTCAGCGTAAACGGCCCGCCCGGCGCCTCGAACACGAGTTTACCGCTGGTCTCCGACACCACCCGCTCGATCCCCTTTGCGTCGCTCCGGCTCCGTCTCCGCGAACCACTGCGCAAAGCGCAGGAAACGTGGCACCCAGAATGCGGCGATGCGCGGATGCGTCCGGTAATCATCGAGAATGCTCTGCGCCATGCCCGCGAGCGTCTGCTGGATATCGTTCGGCAACGAAGACGGATGTGCCTTTGCGAAGTTCGACAACGCCTCATGGATGATGCTGCCGCGCAGCGATGCACCCGGTTCCGTCCCGAGCCGATCGAGCGGTTCCAGCCCCAAGATCTCGCGCGCGAAAATCGCATAGGGATTGCCAATGAACTTTTCGATCCGCGAAACGGAGAGCTTGCGCGGCCTGACCTCCAGCGGCGGTCGTGGCTCGGGACATTTCACGCTCGGCCGTCGCGCGATCACGTCCCGCTGCCGCGCCCAGGCAAGCCATGGCATCGCCGGCCGCAATTCCTCTCGTGCGCCTGCGCCGTTCAAGTAAAGCCTGCAACCGCAACAGCCAGCGCGATGGGACCGCCGGCACGCCGTCCACCTTCTGCGCCCGCGTCAGGATCACCTCGCGCGCGCCGAGCAGCGTCACGAAATCATGTGCCGCCTGACCGATCTTCTCTTCCGGCGACGGCAACTTGAGTTCACCCCGCATGGGCCGGTTGAGCCACGGTCCCGGGTCCGCCAATTCCGGCCACGTGCCGTCGTTCAGCGATCCCAGAATGACGACATCCGTCTGCTGCAACCGCGCCTCGAACGGCCCCCAGATGAACAGCCGCGGATGCACCGGCACGCGCGGCCGAACGTTGATGCCGGAAATCAGGCTGCGATAAAGATCGGGATAATCACGCGCCGGAACGTCAGACCTTCGGCAAATTCTCGTCGAGCAGATCGGCAAAGAACTCGCTGCGCGGCATCGCCCGCTTCTCCCACCCACAGCGGCGAAGGCGCTGCGTCACCATCGGGAAGACGCGCCAGATTTTCTGCAACCGCCACATGGGCCCGTGCCAGATCGGCGATGGCTTGCGCGTCGGCCGACGCCGTCACGCTCGCCAGCGGCTGGAACGCATCCTTCAAGCGACTGCACGAGATCGCGCGCTGCATTCCAGTCCTCGACCCACAGCCGCCGCACGGCGCGGCTGCGCCGCTCGCCGGAAACCGTCTCGTGCTGCGCCTGCTCGATCGCCGCTTCAACGCCGTCGAGCCCTTGCCCAAAGAATGGCGTGCGAAACGCCGCGATCTCGAGCGCCCGCGCCGCGCGGCGAATGGCGAACGGGTCCAGCCCCAGGCGCGTCAGCGGATGTTTCAAGAGCGCCATCAGCGTCGCCGGTGCATAGCCTTCCGCATGGGCCGCCACCACGAGTTCGAGAAACGCGCCCGGCACCGTCTTCGCAAACGGCCGGCCGGCGGAATCGTCGACACGAATGCCCCAGCTCTCCAGCCGGATCGCCACGCGCCGCGCAAGCAATCGGTCGGGCGAGACGAGCGCTGCCGTCCGGCCGGGAATCTCCGCTGCGTGCCGCAGGATCAGCGCGATCGCCTCCGCCTCGTCCTGCGCGGTCGGCGCCTCGATCAGGCTGAGCCCATCGAGCGCCGCCACCCGCTTTCGCTGCGTCATCGAGCTTTGCAACGTATCCGTGCCACCGCCCCGTCGTGCGCGACGGCCGCAGCGCTTCCGAGATCAATTCCTCCCGCGCCGCCTGCCGTTCGTCCACCGCCGCGCCTGGCAGCACGCGCACGTCGGCCCGCCTGAGACCGAGCTCTTTGAGCAGTTTGGCGAGCCCATGCTGCGGATGCTCGGCGTGAGCCTCCTCCGCTTTTTCGGACAGGATCACATCCCAACTCTCGTCGTCGAGCGTGAGATCGAGCGCCGGCAGCACGATCGCGCCGTTCGGCAATGCCGCCACCGCCTGCATCAACTCAACCGTCGCCGGCACCGAACCCGTGACACCGGCCACGATGACCGGCCCCTTTGGCGGTGACGCCGCCAGCCTCTTTGCATCCGACCGGATAACGGCGTTGCGCCGCGCTGCGGGCGACAACAGACCGTGCGCCTCGAGATAACTCGGCCAGTTGGAGGTGACGATCTCGAGGAACTGCAGCGTCTTCTGCCAGTGCTCCGAATAGAGTCTCCGGCACCAGCGTCTGCAATCCGTCGAGGGAAACGCCTTCCGTCTCGACCATATCCATCAGCCGAGCCAACTCCGCGGCCAGCGTCACGGCCTGCGCGGGCGTTGCCGCTCCCGCCGCCACGGTCTCGATGCCATTGTCATCGCGTCCGCGCATGGCATCAGACCAGCGCATGACAAGCTGTGTGAGGGCCAGTCGCCGGTGCATCTCGCTGATGGCCGGGCCGATCGCGGCCCCGCGCTCGCCCCGCGCGGCTTCCATGATCAGCGACAGATCCTCGTCGCCCTCTGAAATCGGCAGGATCGTCGGCAGCAGCATCGCGCGCCCGCCGCCCGCGGCAAGGAACGCTTCCTGCAACGCGCGCGTGGCCCGCCGCGTCGGCAGATAAAGTGTGATGCTCCGTGAGATCGACCGGGCTCGGCTTGGCTCCGCCGGACGTGGGCAGATCGCCGTTGAGAATGGCCGTCGCCAGCGCCCGCAGGAACGGCTGCCCAGCAGGCACCGTGTAGATGCGGCGCTCTCCGGACACGAGATCAGCGCACATGTTCGAGCTTCAGACGCTGTTCGGCCTCAGCCAGTGCGTCCGGCGTACCGACGTGCATCCAGACGCCATCGAGACGTGATCCATATAAGCGCCGCGCCGCGATGGCCCGGTCCCAGACCTTGTTCAGCGAGAACGCACCCTTCGGCGCGCCCTTGAACATCCGCGGATGCGCAATCGACACGCCTGCAAAAACGAACGGCGCTTCCTGACGCTCGCTCCGCCGTGTCAGAACGCCGGCTGAATCCATGTTGAAATCGCCGTGGCCGTCATAGCCGATGCTCGTCGCCGCCAGCGCCAGCAGCATCAAGCCATCCATCCGCTCACCGTCCCATGCTGCGATCAGCCGTGACAGCGATCCCCCGATGCCCTCGATCCACGCCGTATCCGCGTTATGAATGAGAAACGGCCGGTCGCCGATGAGCGGCAGCGCGTTCACCACCCCGCCGCCCGTATCGAGCAGTTTGCCTCGCTCGTCCGAGATGAGGATCTGCGGGCTCTTGCGGCTCTTCAGGTGCGCTTCGAGTTGGTCGGCGAGATAATGCACATTGACCACCACGCGTGTGATCCCCGCTTCTTCCAGGCGATCCAGCGCATGGTCGATCAGCGCGCGCCCGCCGAGCCGCACGAGCGGCTTGGGCACCATGTCGGTCAAGGGCCGCATGCGGGTCCCGAGACCGGCGCCGAGGATCATCGCGGTATCGATCACAAAGACCTCCGGTTGTGCCGCAACTGCGGATCAGGGCAAGGGCGCCTTCGCGCGGATTTCTCCGGAAAAGTGCCGATCGTACCACCGCGCCAGACCGGCCAGATCCGGATGCGCGAGGTCCCGTTCCAGATAGCGCCATATGCGCGGAATGTGGCGGAGATAATGGGGTTTGCCATCGCGTTTCCACAGGCGCGCGAAGATCCCCAGGATCTTGGTGTTCCGCTGTGCCCCGAGCGCGGCATACGCATACCGGAACGCGGCCTCGTCGAAGTCCGCGTCCCGCGCCCGCACCGCCGTCACATACCGGTCATAGAGGCGGTCCTCGATGTCCGGCGCAACATCGAGCCGCGCATCCTGCAAAAGCGAGACCAGATCGAATGCGGGATGCCCGATCAAGGCATCCTGAAAGTCGATGATCCCCACCGTGTTGTGCGCGGCTCCATTGCGCTCGGGCATGTAGAGCAGGTTCGGCGAGTGATAATCGCGCAAGACGATCGTCCGATTGGGATCGGCCATGAGCCGGTCAAGAACCGGCGCCCACGCAGCATCGAACGTGCGCCGCACGTCGTCCGCGAATAGACGCGCCGAACACCAGCGGCCAATACCAGTCCGGCAGCAGCGTCGTCTCGATCTCGTACGCCCCGCGATCGTAAGTCTCGACCGGCGACGCTCGCCCTTCACCCGCATTCCAGGCGCCGATGCGCTGCAGCATCGATAGCGCGCATCTCCACGAGTGTATCTGTCGCCGCCGCCCACATCGTCTCGAGATCGGCTCCTTGACCGACCTCGACACCGAACACGCGATCACCGAGATCGCCAATCAGCATCAACCCACGCGCATGATCGGCCGCATGGATAGTCGGCGTCACCAGCCCGGCCGACGCAAGCAGTCGCCCCACGCTCTCGAATGCTGCCGTGCCCTCTGCCAGATGCGCGATGCGGCTATACGGCAGCCCGTCTTTGATCGGCGGCCCATCCGGCTGCGGCGGCCAGTCCATGAGAATGACAGGCTGCGCGTCGCGAACTGTTCGCGCGTACGCCCGGGGCGACGCATCGCCCTGCAGATAAGACACAGTCGCCGTCTCCGGCACGCCATGAGCGCTGAGAAATTCAGAAATGTCCCGCAAGCGAGCGAGGCGCGGTTCCCACGTTCCGCGCGCTTCGACCACGACATCGCGCAGATCACCGCCGCCGCTCTCCGTCAGCATGATATCGAGGCGATCGCCGCCCAGCAGCGATGGCGCCCGCTCCGGCCATTCGATGAGCACGGCCCCGTTCTCGGCGAGATCCGAGATCCCAAGTTCCAGCGCCTCGTTCTCGTCCGACAAACGATAGAGGTCGATGTGCGCAAGCCCCAGCCGCGGCGTATCGTAGGTCTGCACGAGCGCGAATGTCGGGCTCGGCACCTCGGCCTCGTCGTCGCCGAGCATCGCGCGGATCAGCGCCCGTGCGAACGTCGTCTTGCCGGCGCCCAGATCGCCATGCAGCGCCAAGCGTGTCTCCGGCTCGGATCTTCAAAGCAACGAGTTGAGCAAGACGGCGGACAGCCGGTTCGTCAGCCTCAGGAAGCGTCCAGTTGTTCGGCATAGGCGGGCGCGCGCTCGTCCGGCTCATCGATCTGTTGCGACCCGGCGGGCCGCGCCGGCAACCGTACCGTGACGCGCGTGCCAACGCCAGGGTTGCTGTCGAAGGTTACGCGGCCCTTGTGCAACTCGACGATGCTCTTGACGATGGAAAGACCAAGACCCGGGCCGCGGTGCTCGGATCCCTGGCTACGGCTCTCGAACCGCTCGAAGACCCGCGCCTGTTGTTCTAGCGGAATGCCGACCCCGTTGTCTTCCACCGCAAACAGGATTTCCTTGTCCTCGCGCCAGCATTCGAGCTTCACAACGCCGCCCGGACGCGAAAACCCGATTGCGTTCGACATCAGATTGTAGAGGATCTGCCGCACGCGCGCTTCGTCCGCCACGAACGGGCCGACACCGTCTTCCACGGCCACATCGATCGTCAGGTTCGAGCCCACGGCACGCTCGCGCAGTGCCAAAATCGTCGCGTCGATGACATCGCGCGCATCGACCTCGCTGATGCGCAGTTCCAGCGCGCCCGCATCGATCGTAGCCAGGTCGAGAATGCCATCGATGATGGACAGCAGCGAAGTGGATGACTGCGAGATGTGGTCGAGATACTCGCGCTGCTTGGCGCTGAGCGCCCCCATGTGCGGACTGGCGAGCAGTTCGCTGAAGCCGATGATGTTGGTCAACGGCGTGCGCAATTCGTACGAGACGTGCCCAATGAACCGGTTCTTCAGATTGTCGGCCGCGACCAGCGCTTCGTTGCGCTCGCGCAGCGTCCGCTCGAAAGCCTTCGCATCGGTCACGTCGGCAAATGTCAGCAGCATGCCGCCGTCGGGCAGCGGCGTGGCGGCATAATCGACGACGCTGCCGTCCGGGCGCACCATCTGCCCCTCGAGCTGCGACCGTGCTGCCGTGAACGACGTCACAGCCTTGACGATCTTCGGCCATGTATGTCCGTCGTCGAACAGAACTTTTGCGGATGCGACGAACTCGTCGATATGCGGCGTGCTCGCCAGCACGCGCTGAGACATGCGCCAGATTTTGGCGAACGCACTATTGAACAGCTTCAGACGTCCGTCGGTGCCGAACACGGCGACGCCTTCCTTCAGGCTGTTGAGCGTCTCGCCCTGCACACGCGTCAGCGCCACATAGCGCCGCTCCAGTGCCAAAGCTTCGGTCTTGTCGTCATAGAAATAGGTGACGCCGCCGTCGGGACGGCGCTCTGCGGCGACATGCACGACGCGCCCGCTCTTCAAGTGCCACCAGTCCTCGACCTCGGTCAGCTCCATGTAGCAGGCGAGCAGCCGCGCCTTCCATTCGCGGTAGTTCGCAACGTCCGGCAGATGCCCATCTTCGCGCAGCCGGTCGAGGATCGCCCCATCCTGCGGCCCCGATTTCAGCCACGCCTCGTCGAGTTGCCAAAGATTGCGGTAGGCCTCGTTATGGAATGTGAGGCGCCGGTCGGCACTGAAGATCGCAACAGCGGTAGTCACCCGATCGAGCGTCCTGTCATAGGCCGCAATCTGCCGGTCGAGCGCCGTCTGCGCCCGCTCCACGGCGGCGACGTCGATGGCGACACCGGCGCTTGCATCCGCCAGCGGGATAACCACCACCTGATGCGGCTTCTGATCACCGCCGACAATCAGACTGAGCCGCTCGTCATAGGGCGTGCCCGTCTTGTGCTTGCGCTCGATGGTCCGCCGCTGCCGGGATTCCAGCAACTCGATCTGCGACGCGATCACCTCCGCCTCGCTCTCGGCTTCCACCGCCGTCACGTAGGCCTTGTTGACCCACGTGAGACGCCCGTTGCCATCCCGCAGCCACGCAGGGCTCGGCAGCGCGTTGAGCAGCGCACGGCTCGATCGGACATCGCGCGCGATCTTCTTCTGGTGGTCGAGGATCAAGCCCTAGGTCACGCTTGTACCCCGCCACATCCCGCATGCGCAGAATTGCCCGGCTGCCCGCGGCGCGCCCGTCCGCTTCCAGGTGACCGCCTGCCGCTGTGCGCAGGATCATGTTGAAGGCTCGGCCCTCGGCGAACAGCGCATCCAGCGCCGACTTCAGGTCCGTCGCCGACTTCTGCTCGAGCCACATGCCAAACCGGAGCAACTCCTGATGGCTGGCGGGCAGTCCCGGAATGCCGGTCAGCGACTGCGCGACGATTTCGAGCCCGCGTCCCTGCTCCCAATGCACCAGCACCTGCGGTTCGGCTTTGATCAGCGCTTCCGAAGACGCCAACCGGCGCCGCAGTTCATGAACCTCGTTGTTGCGCTGCGCCGCCGTCCGCCGCGACGCTGCAAAGGCCGAGAGAATGGTGGCCACGGCCGCAAAAATGGCCGCCGCCGCGAGCGCGAAAATGATGAGCGCATTGAGACCGGCCGTGTCGGGTGAGGTGGTGGTCCGCTCGTCATTGACATTGATGGCCAGCACCAGCACGCACGCCACGCTCGCGACGAGGAGCATGGCGAGTTCCAGCCGCGGATTTCCGATCTTGGCGCGGTAGTTGTGACGCATGGGGTCGGTGGGCCCGCCGGTCGCTTTTGTTGAACGGAAAAGTCGCGCCTGGAGGCGGCTGCAACTCTCGGTAAATTCAGGGAAAAACGATCGGCAGCCGAATCGGTACATGGCCCTGCGAATCGCTTCGCCGATTATGCGGACCTAAACAGCGGCTGACCAGTGCAGCCGCCCCACAGCGGTCTTCCATCGCAATGAAAACGGCGCCACCCCAAGGGGCAGCGCCGCTTCAGAAACACGTCGATTGTCAGGTGCCGAACTCAGTACCGGTAATGTTCGGGCTTGAACGGGCCCTGCTCCGGCACGCCGATGTAGTCGGCCTGATCCTTGGACATCTTGGTCAGCTTCACGCCCAGCTTGGCGAGGTGCAGCGCGGCGACCTTCTCGTCCAGGAGCTTCGGCAGCGTGTACACCTGCTTCTCGTACTGGCCGTCGTCGCGATGCTGCCACAGCTCGATCTGCGCCAGCGTCTGGTTGGAGAACGACGACGACATCACGAACGACGGATGCCCCATCGCGTTGCCGAGGTTCACGAGGCGGCCTTCCGACAGCAGGATGATGCGATTGCCCTTCGGGAACTCGATCTCGTCCACCTGCGGCTTGATGTTGGTCCACTTGAAGTTCTTCAGACCCGCCACCTGGATCTCGTTATCGAAGTGGCCGATGTTGCAGACGATCGCGCGATCCTTCATCTGCCGCATATGCTCGATCGTGATGATGTCGCGGTTGCCCGTCGCCGTCACGAAGATGTCCGCGCGCGGCAGCGCATCCTCGATCGTCGCGACTTCGTAGCCTTCCATCGCGGCCTGCAGCGCGCAGATGGGATCAACCTCAGAAACGATCACGCGCGCACCGGCCTGGCGCAGCGAGGCAGCCGATCCCTTGCCCACGTCGCCGAAACCAGCGACGAACGCGACCTTGCCGGCCATCATCACGTCGGTGCCGCGGCGCAGCGCGTCAACGAGCGATTCACGGCAGCCGTAGAGGTTGTCGAACTTCGACTTGGTCACCGAGTCGTTCACGTTGATCGCCGGGAACAGCAGTTTGCCGGCTTCCGCGAGCTTGTAGAGACGATGCACGCCCGTCGTCGTCTCTTCCGAAACGCCCTGGATGTTCTTCGCCACGTCCGCGAACCAGCCCTTCGGCTTTTCCTTCAGAAGGCGCTTGATGAGGGCGAAGAAGATCTCCTCTTCTTCCGACTCCGGCTTGTCGAGAAATGCCGTGTCGCCGTTCTCGGCGCGCAGACCGTGATGCACGAGCATGGTCGCGTCGCCGCCGTCGTCGAGGATCATGTTCGGCGTGCCGCCGCCATGCCAGTCGAACAGCTTCGCCGTGTAATCCCAGTATTCGACCAGCGTCTCGCCCTTGTAGGCAAACACCGGGATGCCCGCGGCGGCGATGGCAGCCGCGGCGTGATCCTGCGTCGAGAAGATGTTGCACGACACCCAGCGGACGTCGGCGCCGAGCGCTTTCAGCGTCTCGATGAGCACGGCGGTCTGAATGGTCATGTGCAGCGAGCCTGCAATCCGCGCGCCCTTGAGCGGCTGCTTGGGACCATATTCTTCCCGGATCGCCATCAAGCCCGGCATTTCCGTCTCGGCCAGTTCGATTTCCTTCCGGCCGAACGGCGCGAGGCTCATATCCTTGACGATGTAATCCGGCATGACGGTCATTCAGGGCTCCTGATCGGACAAGGGGATGTAAACCGGCGAACGCCAAGCCCGGCGGGCTCCAGTCCGCATTTCGGCACCCCTATACCCCGCCCCCCGCCCCCAGGCAACAACATATAAACAAGTCTTTATGTCCCAGCTGCGCGCGTCGGAGTAATGCGGGCGGCCGAAGGGTGCGGACCTGCGGTCGGCTAGCCCTCTTCCGCCAGTTCTTCGCCAAAGCCCATCTCGACCAGCGCGACGAGGGCTTCCAGGGCTTCCGGACCCTCCGGTCCCGAGCAGCGGATATGCAACTGCGATCCAGGGCCCGCCGCCAGCATCATGAGCCCCATGATCGACGACCCACCCACCGATTGCCCGTCCCGCGTCACCGTCACCAGGGCATTGAAGCTCTCGGCCATCTTCACGAACTTGGCCGACGCCCGCGCATGCAGCCCCTTGCGGTTCACGACCGTGACGAGGGCTTCGGGTTGCGGACTATTCTGGATTTCGGGCATCGCGCGCCGCTCGCTACTCAACTTTCGCCGGACAATTCCTGGCTTGCGACCTTGATGTATTTGCGCCCCGCATCCCGCGCCCGCGCCACGGCTTCCGCCATCGGCAGTTCCCGCCGCAGGGAGGCAAGTTTCACGAGAATCGGTAGGTTGATCCCGGCAATCACTTCCACCGGCGCTTCATCCATCACCGAAATGGCGAGGTTTGATGGCGTGCCACCGAACATGTCGGTCAGCACGATCACGCCCTCTCCGCGTATCGGCGCGCTTCACCGCGTCGAGGATATCGCCCCGGCGCTGGGCCATATCATCCTCGGGACCGATCGCCACCGTTTCCAGTTGGCTTTGCGGTCCGACGATGTGTTCGAGGGCGGCACGGAACTCGGTCGCGAGACCCCCGTGCGTGACGATGACTAGTCCGATCATCCGGTCTTCCTTGACCCACGCGGCCGATAAGGCGGGGCATTGATGCCTCGGTACCCATCGCGGCGGGCAGACTTACAACTGTTCGGTGCCTTGCAAAAGCCCCTCCAGACAAAGGTCTTGCGGACTTATACTTAAGCCCCAAGCCCCCGCCACGGCTCGCGCGTCAGTGCCAGAGCCAGCTTTAAAGGCGCGGACGCCTCAAAAGGTGCCAGCCGCAGCACCGGGAGGCTCACTCCAAGCAGGGCGTCCGTCGGCCAGGGATCGGGCAGCCGTTCCACTTGGTGCGGGCCGACTAGGTCAACCAGCAGCGACAAGCGGGCTTCCGAGCCGATGCGGGACCGTGAAGATCCCCAAGTCCGCGAACCTCGATCAGCCCCTGCAGTCGATCAGGCGGCGAGACCGTCAGCCCATCCTCCGTTGCCCGGATCACAACCTGATCGTCGGCAACGAGTTCAAACGATGCCTCCACAAGACGAACTTGCCGGAGTGGCCAACGCTCTCAGCGCAAGATCGGATTTTCCGCTGCCCGAGGCCCCACGCAGCAGCGCCGCCCGCCCCCCGAGCGCGACAGCCGTGCCATGCACCACGATTTCAGTAGCGGCGGCTGCCACCCGAGCCTCCGCGCGAGGTCGTGACCAGACGCGGTAACCGGACGGTGAACCGCGCACCGACGGGGCGGCTGTCCGCCGCCGAGCCGGCCGCCCGCCGGTTCTCGGCCCAGATCTCTCCCCCATGCGCGATCACGATCTCGCGCGAGATCGAAAGCCCCAGTCCCGAATTCTTGCCGCGCAGCGCCTCCGACTGCGGCCGGTCCGTATAGAACCGGTCGAAGATGATGGCGAGACGATCCTCCGGAATGCCGGGCCCCTCGTCGTCGATCACGATGTCCACATGCTGCGGCGTCTGCTTCACGGTGATCACGACCACGCCGTCCGGCAGGCGAGAACGACACCGCGTTGTCCACCAGGTTCGTAATGACTTGCCCCATCCGCCCTTCGTGGCCCGTCACTTTCAGCGTCTGCCGATCCACGCCCTGATCGAGCACCACCCGCACGCTGCGGCCATCCTCCGAGAGAATATCGCGGAAGATCTTGGCGACGTTGTCCACCACGTCGGTGACGAGCGTCGGCACCATCGCCTGCCGCGCCAATTCCGCATCGAGCCGCGAGGCATTCGAGACGTCGGTGATGAGGCGGTTGAGCCGCTTCAGTTCGTTTTGAATTTGTCGAACCAGTTCGTCCCGCTGTTCCGGCGTCTTCGCATAAACAAGGCTCTCCGCCGTGGACCGCGCCGCCGTCAGCGGATTTTTCAATTCGTGCGCCACGTCGGCTGCAAAACTCTCGCTCAATTCGATCCGCCGGTAGAGCGCCGCCGTCATGGACCGGAATGCGCGAGACAGCTGACCGACCTCGTCATTGCGTTCCGCGAAGTCCGGCAGATGCGCGCGGGCATTGATGTTGCGGCTCACTTCTTCGGCCGCTTCCGAAAGCCGGCGGATCGGCTCGGCCACCGTCCGCGCGAGCAACAGCGACGAGACCAGCGTCGCCACCAGCGCGATCACGGCCAGCAGTGCAATGCGCCAGCGCTCCTGGCTCAGCGACTTCTCGATATCGCCCGGCCGCGTCGAAAGCAGCAGCGCGCCAAGCACCGCATTCGCGCGCCTGATGGGCACCGCCATCGAAACGATTTGCTCTCCATCCTGGTCAAGGAGAAGGAGCGGCGTGGCGGTTCCGTCCAGCGCGGCGCGCACTTCCGGATATGCAGTTCCTTTGGCGTTGCCGATCTCCTTGTAGACAGGCAGGTGCTTGTCGATCAGCACCGACGTCAGCCGCGTCCAGAAATTCTTCGGCTTGACGACCGGCTCCTGATCCGCTGCCGGACGCGTCAGCTGACCTTTGGTCAAGAGGGTCGCCGTGTCGACGATCAGCGTTCCGTCACGGCCATAGATCCGCGCCCGGTTCTTCGTATGCTGGATCAAGCGCCGCAGAATCGGCGTCGCACGCTCCGGCCGGATCGAAAGCTGCAGCGAAGAAAATCCATCGTCGCGGTAGGGCACGCGCGACTTGTCCGGCCGGTTCGCCTGTTCGAGGTTGATCTCGATGTTGCCCTGCTCGATGCGCGCGTCACTTGCGATCGCCGCCGCAATCAGCTCGCCCTGCGTTCGCAGCAACTCCTTCTTCGCCTCCACGAGCCAGGTTTGGTAATGGCTGAGATAGTAGATCCCGCCGATCATGACGAGCAAACCGACCATGTTCGCGATCAAGATACGGCGGGTCAGGCTTGCGGATGCGGAACGGAAGGGACGGCCACGCCGGACGCGCCGCAACAAGCCGGACGCCGCGCCGGCCGAGCCCGCGCAGCGGGTCCGTCAGCACGTTGGTCGCTGGAACTCCCTGCGTCTTGAGCGCCACTTCGCCCTCTCCGCTTAGGCCCTGTTGCAGTCACGAGCATAAAAAACGAACGGGGCCGCCTTCGTCGTCAAGGCAGCCCCGGCGAACTCCTGTTCCTCGTGCCGATCAGGCTTCCTTGAACCGGTAGCCGACGCCGTAAAGCGTCTCGATCACGTCGAAATCGTCGTCGACTTGCTTGAACTTCTTGCGCAAGCGCTTGATGTGGCTGTCGATGGTGCGATCGTCAACATAAACCTGATCGTCGTAGGCCGCGTCCATGAGGGCATCGCGCGTCTTAACCACGCCGGGCCGGTGCGCCAGCGCCTGCAGGATCAGGAATTCCGTCACGGTCAGCGTCACGGGCTTGTTGTCCCAGTGGCAGGTGTGCCGTTCCGGATCGAGCTTCAGCTTGCCGCGTTCCAGCGTATGCGAAACAGTCGGCGTCGGCGCGCTTCCGTCCTTCGGAGCAAAGCGGCGCAGGATGGCCCGCACGCGCTCGATGATCAGCCGCTGGGAGAATGGCTTGGTGATGTAATCGTCGGCACCCATCTTGAGGCCGAAGAGCTGGTCGATCTCCTCGTCCTTGGAGGTGAGGAAGATCACCGGCATGTCCGACTGCTGGCGCACGCGCCGCAACAGTTCCATGCCGTCCATGCGCGGCATCTTGATATCGAAGATCCCGAGATCCGCCGGATCCTCCGTCAGCGCTTCCAGGGCCGCGGCGCCGTCGTTGTAGGTCCGCACCTTGTAGCCTTCGGCTTCGAGCGCCATTCCGAGTGAGGTCAGGATGTTGCGCTCGTCATCGACCAACGCGATGGTGGTCTTTTCCTTCATGGTCCCTATATCCTCTTGGGCGCCTTGTTGTGCTCACAGCGCACTATGGCCCCAACTGGAGTCGAATTGTGGCAAAGCCCTCGGGAGGCGCGTTGTCCAATTCAACCATTGTGGCGGGACCGTTATCTGATTGTTGGGCTGAACCGTAGCTGAACGAAGACGGAAGAGCAAAGCCGACAGGCTTCGGTAATCGGGACAAAATGACAGATCTCTCAGAAAAATCAGGGCTGAACGCATCTCCAGCAGCGGCCGTCAAAAGCCTGATCCGGCGTTCGTTGAAGGCCTCGCTCGGCGACGCTCGATCGCCAAAACAGCGGCCCTTACGCCTCGCTCGTGACGCTGGCCACTGCCGCTGACGGCGCCCCGCTGATGCTCATTTCCCGCCTCGCCGTCCACACCCAGAACATATTGGCCGATCCCCGCACCGGCCTTTTGATCGACGGCACCAGCGCCGAGGGAGATCCGCTTGCAGGTGGCCGCGTCAGCCTCATGGGCCGCGTGGCGGTGACGGATCACGCCAGTGAAAAGCGCCGCTTCCTCGCCCGTCACCCGGAAGCAGAAATGTATGCCGCCTTCACCGATTTCGCGTTCTACCGCTTCGAGATCGAGCGCGCGCACTATGTCGGCGGCTTCGGCCGCATCGTTGACCTGAAGCCCGCCGACATCCTGATCGACATCAGTTCCGCGTCCGCTCTCATCGATTCTGAGCCGGATATCATCGCGCACATGAACGAGGATCACACGGACGCCCTCGCGCTTTACGCTGCTTGGTCAACCGGTGAGCACCAGGAGCCGGCTGCCTGGAAAATGACCGGCATCGATCCTGAAGGACTCGACATTGTAGGCCCTGAAGGCCCGCTCAGGATCAATTTCCCAGCCCCGATCGCCACGCCCGGAGATGCGCGCAAAGCGCTGGCCGCATTGGCCGCCACAGCACGCACAACATATTCACCTCGCGCTTGACATTTGGTTTTCCTATTGCCCGATAGGACTATACTTTCGAACGGGTTGAGTTCGGATCACGGCAGGCCTAACCAAGCCTCCCCAATCGAGGAACTCATCCGTGCATCCTCGCTTAGATGGGGCGGCACCGTAAGCGTCCGGCAGTGAACGACCGGACGAAGACTGGTCCCTGGGAATGCGTCCGTTTCCTTCCACTGCCCGCGCCCAGACGGACGCGCGGCTCAATTTCAAAGATGTGAGCCCGATTTCCGATGTCGACTGAAATCTTCCCGCTGAACGCCTGCCGCAAGCTGTCCATCAACAATTCGACCCCAGAACTCGTTGAAACCGCGATCCGCCGCAACGAAGGCCGCCTCGCTGCCTCCGGCTCGTTCGTCGTGGAGACCGGTCAGCACACCGGCCGCAGCGTCAACGACAAGTTCATCGTCCGCGATGCCGACACCGAATCCGCCATCTGGTGGGACAACAACAAGTCGATGACCGAAGAGCAGTTCGACCGCCTGCTCCACGATTTCCTCGCCTTCGCCAAACTGAAAGAACTCTACGTCCAGGATCTTTTCGCCGGCGCCGATCCCGTCCATCGCCTGCCGACGCGCGTTTTCTGTGAATACGCCTGGCACGCACTCTTCATCCGCAATCTGCTGCGCCGTCCCGGTGCCGGTGACCTCGAAAGCTTCGAGCCCGGCCTGACGATCGTCGCGCTGCCGTCGTTCCGCGCCGCGCCCGACTACCACGGCACGCGCTCCGAAACCGTCATCGCCGTCAATCTCACGCGCCGCATCGTCCTCATCGGCGGCACCTCATACGCCGGCGAAATCAAGAAGAGCGTCTTCACCTATCTGAACTATCGCCTGCCGCAGAAGAACGTCATGCCGATGCACTGCTCGGCCAACGTCGGCGCCAACGGCGACAGCGCCGTCTTCTTCGGCCTTTCGGGCACCGGCAAAACCACGCTTTCGGCCGATCCCAACCGCACGCTTCTCGGCGACGACGAGCACGGCTGGTCCGAGAACGGCATCTTCAACTTCGAAGGCGGCTGCTACGCCAAAACAATCCGCCTCTCGAAGGAAGCCGAGCCCGAAATCTTCGCCGCCTCCAATCGCTTTGGCACCGTTCTGGAAAACGTCGCCCTCGACGCCGCCACCGGAGCCACGGACTTCGACGATGGCCGGCTGACGGAAAACACCCGCGCCGCTTATCCGCTCGACGCCATCTCCAACGCCAGCGCGACCGGCGTCGCCGGCCATCCGAAGAATATCGTCATGTTGACGGCGGACGCTTTCGGCGTTCTGCCCGCCCATCGCGAAACTCACGCCTGCGCAGGCCGTCTATCATTTCCTCTCCGGCTACACGGCCAAAGTTGCCGGCACCGAGAAAGGCATGGGCGCCGAGCCGCAAGCCACGTTCTCCACCTGCTTCGGCGCTCCGTTCATGCCGCGCCACCCGGCAGTTTACGGCACCCTGCTGCGCCGCCTCATCGCCGAGCATGGCGTCGACTGCTGGTTGGTCAACACCGGCTGGACCGGCGGCAAGTACGGCACGGGCAGCCGCATGCCGATCAAGGTCACGCGCGGCCTGCTCGACGCGGCCCTTTCCGGCGCACTCAAGGCAACACCGATGCGCACCGATCCGCTGTTCGGCTTCCAGGTCCCGCTGTCGCTTGCCGGCGTGGATACGAAGCTTCTGACCCCGCGCGATACGTGGACCGACCCGAAGGCCTACGACGTCACCGCCGAGGCCCTCGTCGGCATGTTCGAGAAAAACTTCGCCAAGTACGAAACCCTGGTCGATGCCGAAGTTCGCAACGCCCGTCCCGGCCTCAAATCCGCAGCGGCGGCGTAGCGCGCATCGGCCCCATCGGTCGCCGCTCTGCGGCCATGTCAACGCTCGGGCAAAGTTCCGTTCGTTGTCATTGCATCACGAAATCAGCGAGCGCCAACTCGCTCGGAGTGCTCATGTCGGTCATCGGTGGGCATGGTCGCCATGCTGCTCAACCCGTGTTGAGCATGTTCCGATGCGACGCGTGCGCCCATTTCCATTCATCGCTTAAAAGCCGTAACGTCACACGCCAGCCGTTGAGGTATGGCACGGAATGCCACGCGAGGATCGTCACGTGCTCGATTGGCTGCGCCGGATATTCACGACCGACACGCCGCAGCGGCCGGTTTCGACACCCGAGCCGCAAGGCATTCACGTGCGCCACGATGCCGAACTGATCACGATCAAACTTCCCGGCGCACCAGACCACTCCATCGCGTGGGACAATCTGGAATCCGTCGCCATCGTTTCCGGCGATGCGACAGCCGATCCCCCTGAATTGTTCTGGCTTCTGCTCGGCGGCGATCGCCGCCGTCCGCTCCTTATTCCAATGGGCGTCTCTGGCGAGCACGATCTCGTGCACGCCATGCAGGCCCGTCTCGACGGCTTCGACAACATGGCCGTCGTCGAAGCCATGAGCGCCAAGGGCCGCGTGGGATTTAAGGTTTGGAACGTGGACAGTCAGGGCAGCACTAACAAATCCTGATCTCGGCGACCGCGTGCCTTGCAATTCCTTGCTGATTGCGGATTGTTCGTGGCTCTATTCAGGCTGACGCAGACTGCGCCGGTGGGCGCGGAGAATTCAATGACCCACGACATCGCTGGCTGGCCCGGACGCGCCCACAGGACGCGCTTCCTGCTGCATGAGAATCCGATTGCAGGCGTAGCTCGGCGCACGCTGACCAGTGACGTCATCAAGGAACTCCAGCGCCGCGGATGCACCATCACGCGCCTGCAAACGGATATCGACCTTTCCCGTATCGAGTGGGGCGGCCTTGCCGCGGAGAACGACGCCGTCATTTCGGCAGGCGGTGATGGCACCCTGCGCATGGTCGCAGCGAACATGCCGATCGGTCTTCTTCCCATTGGCCTCATCCCACGCGGCACCGGCAATGTTCTCGCCGAAGAAATCGGCCTGACACGATCTCCCGCGCGCATCGCCGAGGCCTTGATGCACGGCCCCGCTATGACCTTCACAGGTGCGCGCGCAAACGGCGCACCGTTCTACCTCATGGCCGGCATCGGCTTCGATGCGGAAACCGTCCGCCGCCTCGATCTGTCAGCCAAGCGAACCTGGGGTAAGCCCGCCTACACGCGGCCCGTCCTAGCCGCTTTGGCCGATGCCGAACCCTGTCTCCACGTCGTCGCCGATGGCGGCCGCGAAGCGGAAGCCGGGTGGGTTCTGGTTGCCAACGCCCGGCGTTACGGCGGATCGTTCAAGCTGTCGGAACAGGCCGGACTGCACCGTCCGGGGCTGTTCGTCTATGTGGTGCCCCGCGGCGGCCTGGCGCGCCGCCTTGCGCATCTGAGCGCCCTGGGGCTCGGTGCCCTCGAGCGCATGCCGGGGGTCGCCGTGTGGACCGCCGATCACCTGACAGTAACTTCAGATGCCCCGGCGGCCGTGCAGGTCGATGGCGATGTATTCGGAACCGTGCCGCTGGAAATAAAATGGGGCGAGCCGAAGCTCGCCCTCATCGTGCCGGAAGCCTATGCTGCCAAAATCGCGGCAATGCGCTGATCGCCCTGCGCCGTCAGCCGCCGACTTCAGCGAATGTCACGAGCTTGCGGTTGGCCGAATCCCACAGCTTGAGTTTCGCGCAACTGAAGCTCTCCCGCAGCGTAATCCGGTTCATCATCTGCAATTCCGGACTGCCATCAATGCAATCCTTCAGGCGATAGTTCGGTATCATGCTGTTCAGGTGATGGATGTGGTGCAACCCGATAGATCCGGTGAACCAGTTCAGCACCGGATGTAGCGCGTAGTACGAGCTCCCGTAGAGCGCTGCGACTTGGAACGTCCAGTCGTCGCTCAACTCCCAAACCGTTTCTTCAAACTGATGCTGGATGAAGAACAGCCATCCGCCGACAGCCGCGGCCACGTGCACCAGCGGCCATGCGACGAAGAATAGGTTGGAGTATCCGGTGAAATAGCCGAGCGCGCCGTACATCACTGCGAGCCCCGCATTCAACCCCAGTACGCTCTTCCACGTATCGCGCGCCGGATACGGATGAAACCACGGAAAGCGTTGGATGATCATGAAATAGAACGGCACACCGACGCCGAACAGGAAGATCGGATTGCGGTAGAGGCGATAACGAAGCTTGCCCAGTGACGACAGCGCATTCCACTCGTCCACGGTCAGGGTGTCGATGTCGCCCACGCCACGCTTCTCGAGATGTCCTGATGTCGCGTGATGCTGCGCATGCTCCCGCCGCCACAACGCGTAGGGCGTCACGGTGAGCAAGCTCATCGCTCGGCCCATCCAAGTGTTGGCCGAATTCGTGGAGAAGAAGGACCCATGACCGCAATCGTGCTGGATGATGAAGAACCGCACGACCAACAGGCCGCCGGGGATCGCCAGCAGCAGCGTGGCCCAGTAGTGGTTTTGAACTGTCATGAACATCGCCGTCACGATCGCCACGAACGGCACGATCGTCGTGATCAGCTGAATGACCGCCCGCCGGTTGTCTGCGCCACGGAATTTCGCGCAATGCTGCGCAAGCTTCATGGCCGACGCCTTCAGAGCAGCGCGCTGATCGGGTGCGGATGGGACGATCGATGTTTCGGGAATGCGATGGCGGGGCGCAGCCTGCGCAAGGGCATTGGCTTGAGGCATTTAATCCGGATGATCTTCTTTGTTGACGTTCGCCGATGTGAAGGCGCGTAGCATATTCGTCCTACGCGAGCGAGACTTCTTGAGCGTGTCACACATGTTCAAAGCGACATTCCGGCGCTGCTGTGCGCAGACTGCCGCAGGTCTGCGGCATTTGTTGCGCTGCGATGCCCTCGGAGCATCGTGATTTAGATCAATTCCAAAGCTGAGAGCACTCGTCACGGCAAGATAGAGAGGGCCGCTTCATGAGCGGCCCTTCAGGTTTTTCCTCTGACTTTGAGCTAGTGCTGGCCCCAGACCTCGACCACGGCCGGCGTGCCTTCAAACAGGTTCTTCAAGCCCTTCGCCAGATCGAAGCGCGACCGATACTTCGCCTGGATTTCCTTGATGGCCGACCGCGCCTTGAACTCCAGCGGCCCATATGGATTGCCGGGATCGACCCGTTCACGCATTGTGAAAACCTCGTCCGGCCCGTTCAGGAACACCACCCGGACCTCCTTCAGGGTAATCGCGCGATCCTTCGCCACGACGCGGAGCTTAACAAAGCCACCCTCGTTTTTGCCGACCGTGATCGTATCCTTGTCGAAACCCGTGAAGCCGGCGGTTTGTGCACCGAGCAACACCCAGCCCGCGTTGTACTTCTTGCCCTCGCCGTTCTGGCCCAGCCAGTCGTCGGCGTACTGGCCTGTCACCTCGATGCGCGCCTGTCCTTTGAAGTTCGGCTTCGAGCGATAGCTCATCTGGATTTCGCGAATGAACTTGTCGCCCTGGACTTCGAGCCAAGACGTCCGCGTGTTGGCGCGAATGTCGGCATCCACCGCCAGATCCTGTTCCGTGCCGTCCATGTACACGACCTTCAGCGTGTTGAGGTGCACGTCGTTGCCGAGCACCCGCAGGCGCAGACGGTCGAATTTGCCGATCTCGCCGCCGACCTTGATCACGTCACGGTCGATGCCGAAACCAACGTTCTGATAGCCAAACATGACATCATTGCCGTCGGTGATCGGCCCCTTGCCGGTGGTCGCGACGGGCGTGCCTGGATCCGCCTCGGCAGAAAGATCGCCGGTCGCCGGCCCCTTCGGCCGTTCCAGTCTCCGGCCTTCGCGGGTTTGCAATCCGAGCACTTGCAGCGTGCCTGTGCCCTGTGACGCCTTCCAGGTGACGTTCACTTTGTCGATGAACTTGTCGGCGCCGCTTGTTGCGATCTCGCGACTGCGCTCGCCCTTGCGCATATCGATCTGGCGGTCTTCGTTATGTACCGATCCATCGGAAAAGACGATTTGAACGCGCTGCAAATCAATTGCTGTGCTGCCCTTGTTCTTCACGCGAATGGCGCGGAACCCACCGGGAGCTTTGCTGACGTCGATCGACGCCGTCCCGTCTTTGCTCGTGTCGATCAACTCGCTGGCGATGCCGACGAGATCTTGCGCCTGCGCGACGCTGAGGATGCCGGCCGCCATGATAGCGAGCCCGGCCAGTAGGATCCTGCGGAACATGAAACACCCCCTTGGTCGTTTCTGAAGCCCCCGGCTTCGATTGGGTATTATCTGAAACCCGGCTCCTGCGGAAGGCAAGCCAACTGCTCGATCCCCAGCGTAAGTCTGACTGGAGTGATGCTGGTTTCCCACGCAATCGCGCGCAAGTTGTGCGCTGAACGGCGAACATCAGTCCCCAGAGGCCGCAATCCACCGATTTGTCTTTTGCCGCCAATCAGGATTAGCTTGCCCACGCATCTTGACGACTGCACACCGGCAAAATGATCAATGACGGCATTCTTTCCGCACCCGCCAAACGAGACAGCTGTCAAATCAGCCATTTCTGATTTGTCGAAGATTTTTCCCAGCCGGTGCAGCGCGAATGCGGCGACGCTCGCTCAACACGCAAGCACTTTGACCGGCCTTCCGCATCAACCGCCGGATGTGGTTGTTTTTCCCAATACCATTGAAGAGGTGCAGGCCGTCGTTGCGATCGCGCGAAAATACCGGCTTCCGCTGATCCCGTTCGGTGCCGGAACGTCCCTCGAAGGCCAGGTGAATGCGCCGGCCGGCGGTGTCTGCATCGATCTCTCACGGATGAATAGCATCCTGCGAGTGGGAACCGACGACCTCGATGTCACCGTGGAGCCGGGCGTCACACTCGACCAGCTGAATGTTGCACTGCGCGACACCGGCCTCTTCTTTCCTGTCGATCCCGGTGCCGGCAACGCCACCCTCGGCGGTATGGCCTCGACCCGTGCATCAGGCACGACCACCGTGCGCTACGGCGCCATGCGCGAGAATGTGCTTGCATTGAAAGTCGTGCTGGCCGACGGCACGCTCATCTCCACCGGAACCCGCGCCCGCAAGTCCGCAGCCGGCTACGATCTCACGCGTCTTTTCATCGGCGCTGAAGGAACGCTGGGGATCATCGTCGAGATGACACTGCGTCTGCGGCCGCGCCCGGAGTCGGTGCTCGCAGGCATCGCGACATTCGCCGATGTCGCGTCCGCCGCGCGTGCCACCATCTGCGCTGTGCAATCGGGTCTGGCCATGCAGCGCATCGAATTGCTCGATGCGGCTATGCTGAAAATCGTCAACACGCACAGCGGAACTGCGATACCCGACGGTGGTCCCGCTCTCTTCGTGGAAATTGCGGGAACTCAGGCCGCGGCCGCCGAACATCTCGCGCTGTTCACCGATATCGTCTCAGCTGAGAACGGCCACTGGATCGGCGAGGAGTCGTCTGACCATGACCGCCGCACGTTGTGGAAAGCACGGCACGAGGCGTTCTGGTCAGTGCGCTCGGCATTCCCGGGCAAGTCGTTCCTTGTCACCGACGTTTGCGTGCCCGTCTCTCGTCTCGCCGATTGCCTGGACGAAACCGTCGCCGATCTCGCAGCTAGCGGGCTGACTGCACCGATTGTCGGCCACGTCGGCGATGGCAACTTCCACACCATCCTGGCTTTCGACGGGAGTGATGCAGCAGCCTGCTCCGCCACGACCGCATACTTAGACCGCCTCGCTGCCCGCGCGATTGCCATGGAAGGCACCTGCACCGGCGAGCACGGCATCGGCCAAGGCAAAATCAAATACCTCGCGGCTGAGGCAGGCACGGCTCTGGACGTGATGCGGCGCGTGAAAGCCAGTCTCGACCCGTCAGGACTGCTGAACCCCGGCAAGATCTTCTAGCCGAGGAAACAGACCTCCGCCGCGCGTGTTCAAGCGCCGCCTCAAAATCCGACGTCGAGGCATCGCTTAGTAAAACGGGTAAACAATGCCTTACAAGACGGGCGCTTTTTTCTCGAGACACCGCCGTGATCGTTGGTCTCAGAACAAATGCGGACGCGTTGCGGGCGGTAAGCGTTCGTAACTGCTTGCCGCGCGTTGCGGAATGGCACGGATAAAATTTCAGATGGATACAAATTGATGCAATCCCTGCACGTGATTGCAAACTATTCCGTTCAACCTCCTCCCAGACATACCTCAAATCGTGTGGGAGCGATCTGTGGCTACAATAACTGGAACTGCGGCCAACGATGTTTTGGTCGGTACGACATTGGCTGACCGCATCGAAGGCGGAGCCGGCAACGACCGGATCAACGGTGGGGCGGGCGACGACGACCTTTTCGGTGGCATCGGTGCCGACACCTTGACGGGTGATGCCGGCAACGATCGCATTTTCGGCGAAGACGGCAACGATGGTGTCTTTGGCGGCGGCGGCAACGATTACATCGATGGCGGGATCGGTGACGACAATCTGTTCGGCGACGGCGGAAACGATACAATGCTCGGCGGATCGGGCAACGATCGCCTCACCGGCGGCGACGGCCACGACATGATCGACGGCGGCATTGGCAACGACACCCTCGACGGCGGTACGGGCGACGATATCTTCATCTGGCGTCCAGGTGACGGCACGGACACGATCATCGGCGGCAGCGGCAATGATCGCCTCGAACTGCGTTTGGAAGCAGCCGACGTTACGCCGGCTTTGCGCGCCGATCTCGCCGCCTATAAGGAGTGGGCTGCAGCGCAGGCAGCCGCAGCCGGCACAGCGGCCAACCTCAACGCCCAGACCTCGGGCGCAAGCTTTACGTTCGCCTCCCTCGGCATCAAGATTTCCGTGCTCGAATCCGTCGCCATCAAAATCGGTGGCCAGGATGTCGCTCTCGACACCCTGCTCAATACTGCGCCCGTGGCGGCCAGCGAAGTCAATCTCGCCGCGATCGAGGATTCATCGGTGCAGGGCGTCATAGCTGCGACCGATGAACAGGGCGATCAACTGACCTTCGGTGTCGAGACCGGACCCTCGCAAGGCGCCATAACGCTTGATGCCGCAACCGGCGTCTTCGTCTACACACCAGCCGCCGACTACAGCGGCGCCGACAGCTTCGTCGTCCGCATCACCGACGCCAACGGCGCCAGCGTCCTGCAGACCGTGCTCGTAGACGTGGCAGCCGATGCCGATGCACCGCTGGTCTCGGGATCGGACGTCACGGTCGCGCTCGCCACACCCGTGATCGGAACCGACGACGGCGATGTCTTGATCGGCAACACGGCCCCCGAGAACGTCGTTGTGGCCCTCGACATGGCAGCAGCGCTGCAAGATCTCGACGGCTCCGAAACGCTGTCGGTCAGCATCGCCGGTGTTCCCGATGATGCCGTGCTGTCGGGCGGCGTCAGGCAGCCGGACGGCACATGGCTCCTTGCCGCCGCCGACCTGCCCGGCCTCTCGATGACCACTGCCCCCTCCGAAACCGGGGTCGCGCTCGTCGTCACCGCCACGTCAACCGAATCCAACGGCGATACGGCGTCCGTCGCGATGAGCCTTACTGTTTCGTTCGACGCGACCGGACTGAACGACAACGCCATCGACGGCGCCGGCGGCAACGATGTCATCGACGGCCGCACCGGCAACGACGTCCTCTCCGGCGGCGCTGGCGATGACATTTTCATCCAGCGCGCTGGTGATGGTGTCGATAGCGTGTCCGGAGGCGACGGCTTCGACACGGTTCGGCTCGAGCTGACAGTCGCCGACGTGACGGCCGCGTTCCTCACCGAGTTGCAGAACTACGAAACCTGGACCGAAGCCGGCGCAAATGGCCCGTTCACGTTCGCGTCTCTCGGCCTGACCATCGACACAACGGAAGATCTGTTCATTGTCGTCGATGGGCAGGACACCAGCATTGCGGAACTCTTGAACGTCGCCCCGACTGCCGCAGCCGTCGTTGCCCACGCGACCGACGAAGATGTAGCAATTGTCGGCCGCGTCGCCGTCACCGATGCCAACGGCGACCACCTCGCCTATACGATTGAACAGGCTCCCGGCGCAGGTGCAGTAACGATCGACCGCGAAACGGGCGATTTCGTTTATACGCCGAGCCAGAACAGGGCTGGGGCCGACAGCTTCTCCGTCCGCGTCACCGACGCGTTCGGCGCCAGCGTCGTCCAGACCATCAACGTCGGCGTAACGCAGAAAGCCGATGCGCCGGTTCTGGTCGCAAATGACGTGGCCGTGTCCGTGGCCCGCGTCAGCACGATCAAAGGCACGAGTGGCAACGACGTCGTGCGCGGCGACCAATATTTCGCCAACAGCACGTTTGCGCTCGCCATCGCAGCCGCACTCACCGACACAGACGGATCCGAACAGCTCTCGGTTCGCGTCAGCGGCCTGCCATCCGGCGCAACGCTGTCGGCCGGGGCCCGCCAGAGCGACGGGTCCTACGTGCTCCAGCAGACCGATCTCGCCGGTCTGACGATGACGGCGTCAACAGCCCGCGATATCACCCTGCACATCACCGCGATTGCTCAGGACGGCAACTCGGCGGCCGAAACCTCTGATAGCGTGAGCGTCACGTTCCAGCGTGGCCAAGCCGACATGAACGACAGGATCGTCGCCACCACCGGCAACGACACCTACGACGGCGGCCTAGGCAGCGATACTGTCGACTACTCGGCCGTCACGACAGCCGTCAGTGTCGACTTGAGCAACGGCCGCGCGTCCGGCCCTGGCACGCAGACCCTGACCTCCATCGAAAATATCGTAGGCACCAGCCAAGGCGACGTGATCACGGGCGACGCCAGCGACAATGTCATCGATGCCGGCTCCGGCAACGATCGTGTCAACGGCGGCGGCGGCAACGACACCTTCATCGGCGGCCTCGGCGATGATCGCTACGACGGCGGTACCGGCACCGACGTTCTCGACTATTCGTCGGCGACGCGCGCTATTGCGGTTGACGACGGTGACGTGAGCGGCATGGGAAGCGATCGCTACTCCAACGTCGAGAAAATCATCGGATCGAAATTCGCGGATACCTTCCAAGGCGGCAAGAACGTTGACACCTTCGACGGCGGCGCGGGCAACGATTGGTTCCGCGGCTACGAAGGTTCCGACATCTTCACCGGCGGTGCCGGTAGCGATACCTTCGTCTGGGAAGAGAAAGACGTTGTGTCAGGCAAGAAATCTCAAGGGGTCGATACCATCACGGATTTCGGCGCCGGCGACCGGCTTGATCTGAGCGACATCACCGACGGCTTCAATCCCGCGGCGTTGGTGAAGGTGACGGACACAGCTGCCGGATCGATGGTGTCCGTGAAGGTCGGCTCTGCCTTCTACGACGTCGTTTTGCTCCAGAGCGTGCACGGCATCACGACCACCTCTCTACTCGCCGACGGACAGTTGATCGCGTGAAATGAGCCTGAGCCGCCGCAGCGGCTCAGGCGCCGCAGATCGAAGAAGGGGGTCACTGGAGCAACCGGCTGGCATTCGACACGACTGCTTCGCATGAGAACCGAAATGTCTCATCGTGATGACAGGGCAGCGCAAGCTCCTCGATCGATTGATTGAGTCCGTTGTCCGCAGTATCGACCGCGCGTTTCGCGGGCAGAACACGACCAAAGGAAGAGCAGCATGGCCCAAGCAGGCAAAGTTGATCATGAACAGTGTTGGCGCGATCTCCGCGCTCATTGTCGTGGGCTGGATCGGCTATTCGGCTTTGCACACAGAAGAAATGGCTGTCTGTGAGGGCCGCTATCCATCCTCCACCCGCTTTTCGCTGGCATCCTCCTCGGGCGAGAGCGCAACGCTCAGCGAACTTCAAGCACGCATTGGTTCGACCGAGTGGGGCATTTTACAGAACGGCCGCGTCCTCGCGCCGGAAGCGGGCACGAACACGCATGTTCTTGGCGTCACCCTCGGCAAAGGAACGAGCGGCGGCTATCGGCCCGAGCAGACCAGAGGCGGGATCGGATTTACCTGGACGCCCTCCGATATGGGCGACGCCAATCCCAAAGCGGCGTGTTTGTCCTACCGCGTGTTCCTGCCGGCCAACTTCCAGTTTTCACCAGGTGGCACGCTTCCGGGCCTGATGATCGGAGCGGCTTTCAATCCGCGGGGTGAGCCCATCGTGGGCGATGGCGCAGCCGTTCGGCCGGGCTGGAGCGCCGATGGCCGCACCGTCGTCAACGTGCAGTACGCCACCCGCGACGGCTGGAAAAACCCGTCAGCCATTAGTGCGAAGACAACTTGGCCTTCCGGCCGCTGGATCAACGTCGAGCAAGAAGTCATCCTCAACGAGGCGGGCAAGAAGAATGGCATTATCAGGCTATGGCTGGATGGCGAACTCGCCGGAGAGAACACAGCTCTCGCCCTTCGCGGAGACGACGCTTTGGCCATGGCCGGCGTCATCGCCGATATTCACTACGGCGGCGTTCTGAGTAACGTCGCCGCTCCAGAGGATACCGAGATCCGCGTGTCACCTTTCGTCGTCAGGTGGCAGTAGCCCGCGACACGCGACCTTGAGCAAGATTGAATGGAATTGACGCGTCGGCAATTCGCACGTCTGGTCGCCGTACTCTATGCCGTCGGCGGCCTCTTGCTGTTGGATGACTACAGCTCCGCTCCTGAAGACGTCGGCGCACACCTGCCGCTTGCCTGGCACGTTTTTCCACTGGCGGCCGGCGCCTCATTGGTCGCTTTCCTAATGAATTGGTCCGCGCCGCTCGACCTTACGTGGCACGTTTCCGTTGAAGCGGTGCAAGGCGCATTTCTTTTGAGTTTGATGGTCTGCAGTGCGGCGCTCACGCGAATGATCTCCGGCCGCGCCAACGCTGCTGCTCAAAAAACTCGCGATGTGGACCATGTGCCTCAAAATGAGAATGACTGAACGATCGAATGTGCAAACGCGTATTAAATAACGTTCAATTCAGAGTAATGGGTTCAGTTTACGCATTATTGAGCAACGCGAAAAAATTATTCTGTGGATCTTGCGAAATAGTCGGGAAAGGTGTTTCTAGAACATACGCGTGGCGCCGTCCCCCCCATCCCCCCCAAAGGTGCCATGTTGTTGAGCCCGCGGTCTCCCCCCGACCGCGGGCTTTCTCTTTTCAAAGCCGGCTTATGGTTTCGCGTCGCGAGCTTGAAAACCAGCCGCCTCTGCCTCTTCCGCTGAACAAAACCAGCGATCGCCGCGCTCTTCGCGAATGGAAATGCGCGTGTAATCGGCGCTATGCGGCAGCAGATAGGTGCGCCGCCCCGATTGAATTCGGCCCTTTACGGGACATCCCCCCGGCGCGACCGCCGCCGCATCGGCAAATAATCGGTCGCGCCACGCCTCAGGCCGTTCAGGTTCTCCCGCCCAAAGCCCAGCCTTCGCTTCTTGCGCTTCGGATTGCTGCGTCGAATAGCTGGACCATAACGATCCGTCGGCAAATGCCAGCCCTTGGCGCACAAGTTCGGCAGCGAGATCTTTGCCGTCCAATTCACAGGTCGCATTGCGAATACCGTCAGCTTCGCCGCTAATTTCGCAGCGAAGTGCCCTGCGGTTGCGAATGAGTTTTTCGAAGCCTTTTTCGGCGGCAGCCCCGCAGTTCCATGTGCTCCCATCCGCGCGGCGGCATATCTGGGAAAAATCCAGCATCGTAACGCCGTTCAATCGAATCGGAATTGCTGCCGATTCGCACGAGGCCCGGTCCGGCCACGCGCGCCGATCCCTGGATGACATCGTCACGCGCAGCCGGCGCCTTGGCCGCCGGGGATCGGCTCGGCGACGGTCCAGCCGTCTCCAACCAGCGCCCGGCCACCGGCACCGCGAACCAGAGCGCTACAGCCGCAAAAGCCGCCGCGGCACCGACCGGCAGGAGCGACCCGGCCCGATCGACGGCGACCACCACCCGCTCCGTGCGCAAAGCCCATTCGTCTTCGGCGTCCGACGAATTCGAAAACACCCGCGGCCAAAGCCAACGCCAAGCCGGCCACCAGTGCCGCCACGCCAAGCATGATCGCATCCGCGTCCGTCCCGAATTGCCAGGCGCGCACTGCAAACGCCGCACTCCCCAAGCTGGCCACGACAGCCAGAATGAGCGACACGCGCGGGGTCGAGAGCCGGGCATTCACAGGCGCCGACGCAGAAGCGATCCGCGAGCGAGCCGCCGCCGCGGCCCGCACCAGAAGGGCGAGACCCTTTTCCGCCCCCTCCGCCGTGCCCTCCGCCGCCGATTTGGCCATCTTGACGGCAGCCTGACCCGCCGCCTCCGCTCCGGCCGCGCTCGCAGCCAGCCCTTTGCGCCCGGCCTCTTTGACGCCTTCCACGGCCGCAACCTTCGCCGCCTCGATCTTGTCGCGCCGGTGCTGCCGCCGAACGAGCACCGTCGTCCGCACGTAATCTTTCCATTCAAAGCCGTCGTTTCGCCGCCACCAGCGCAATGCGAAATCCCCCGCCAACCATGGTTCCGTCCGGACTTATCGCGCAACTTCAGGCCGCAACGTGGCGGAACCGGCCCCTCTCGCGTCCAATTTAGATCTGCATGTCGACTGATCGCCTTCCGCCATTCCAGCGTTTAGCGTGTATCGACCCGTTCAGACCCGGCCCAGGAGCCGTCCGGGTGCAACCGTGGAGAACCGCACGATGATTGCTCTTCGCTCCGCCATGGCCGCGGCCTGCCTCGGCTTCGGTCTCGCACTTGCCGCGACCGGCCCTGCCGCCGCCGATTTCGACCCGCCCGTCAAGAAGAAGGTCGATTGTTCCAAACCCGAGAACAAGAATAAGCCCGCCTGCAAGCCGAGCCACGGCGAAGCCACCGACGACGAAATCTACAATGCCGGCTACTGGATGGCCCGCCAGGGCCATTACGCCGAGGCCCTCGCCGTGTTCCGCACTGCCAAGGACCAGAACGATCCGCGCATCCTCACCGGCATCGGCTTTACGACGCGCAAACTCGGCGACGTCGACGCCGCCTTCGCCTATCTACGATCGTGCGCTTGCCCGTGCTCCCGACATGGTGCTGACCCGCGCCTATCTCGGCGAAGCCTTCATCATGAAGGGCAACGTCGCCGCGGCCGAAAGCCAACTCGGCGAAATCGCCCGCCGCTGCGGCACCTCGTGCGAGGCCTACGCCCAGCTCTCGAACACGATCGCCACCTACAAGGCGACCGCTGGCATCAAGAGCTGAGACCAACCCGCCGCGCCGCCTTTCTCTTGCGGCAAACGACCTCTTGGCTCAGCCCAATCCCTGAGGCACATTCGGCCCCGGATTAAGACCCGGGGCCGATTTGCCTGTCCGGGCCATGGGAGACGCCTTGATGCTTTCTACAATTCTGGTTCGGGGCCTGGTCGCCGCCGTTCTTGCCATTTCGCTCGCGATGAACGCGTCGGCCGAAGGTCGAACCTTCTCAAAGGATGTCGGACCCGCCAACACCAGCTGCGATACGCAAGCCAAGGGCTCGGCCGGCTGGACGCTTGCGTCGGTGCCGCCCGCGCGTCCATGTCGGACGATGAACTCTTCTACGCTGGCTACTGGCTCGCCAAAAACGGCCGCTACGCCGACGCACTCACTTACCTGAACCTCGCCCGTACGAAAGACGCTCGCGTCCTCACCTACATCGGCTTCGCCACGCGCAAGCAGGGCGACGTGGAGGCAGCCCTCCCGCTTTATGCCGCTGCCCTTGCCAAGGATCCAAACTTCGTCGTCGCTCGCGCTTACCTTGGCGAAGCCTACCTGACCAAGAATGAACCCGCCCGCGCCAAGGCCGAACTCGCTGAGATCGCTCCCGCTGCGGCACCACCTGCGCGGCATATGTCGATCTCGACCGGCACATCAGCGACTACGAGACGGCCAAAGGCTGACGCGTGAGCCCCACAGCCACCGCTGACAAAAGAGAACACCCTGGGGCCGATGATCACCATCGGCCTTCTCTTTTTCATCTTCGGCTTCGTCACGTGGCTCAACGGCCCGCTGATCACCTTCGTCAAACTCGCCTTCGATCTCGACGACGTGAACGCCTTTCTCGTGCCGATGGCGTTCTACCTGTCGTACTTCTTCCTCGCCCTTCCCGCCTCCGCCGTCCTGCGCGCCACCGGAATGAAACGCGGCATGGCGCTGGGCTTGGCCGTCATGGCCATCGGCGCGGTACTGTTCGGCCACTTTACCACCGCCCGCATCTATGGCGGCGCCCTCACCGGCCTCTTCGTCATCGGCACCGGCCTCGCACTGTTGCAGACGGCCGCAAACCCCTACGTCGCGATCCTCGGCCCCATCGCCAGTGCTGCCCGCCGCATCGCTTTCATGGGCATTTGCAATAAGTTCGCGGGCCTTCTCGCTCCGCTCGTCTTCGGCGCCCTCGTCCTTCACGGCCTCGACGACTTTGCCGAACGTGTGAAATCGGCACCGACCCCCGAAGCCCGCGCCGGCCTGCTGGACGCTTTCGCGGCCCAGGTTTACGCGCCCTACATGATCATGGCCGCGCTACTGGCTCTGCTCGCCGTTTTCATCCTCCGCTCCCGCCTGCCGGATCTCCAGCCCGAAACTGTCAACGCCCACGACGAGCCTGGCTCGCAAGACAAGACCATCTTCGCCTTCCCGCATCTCTGGCTGGGCGTCGTCGGCATCTTCGCCTATGTCGGCGTGGAGGTCATGGCTGCCGATGCTATTGGCGTCTACGGCGAAGGCTTCGGCCTTCCGCTCGACGACACGCGGCTCTTCACCTCCTACACGCTGGCCGCCATGCTCATTGGCTACATCGCCGGCCTCGCGCTCATCCCGCGCGTCGTCTCACAAGAACGCTACCTTGCGATCTCCGCCGCGCTCGGCATCCTTCTCTGCCTCGGCGCCACCACCACCAGCGGCGCCATCTCCGTTGCGTTCATCGCCGCACTCGGCTTCGCCAATGCGATGATGTGGCCCGCCATCTTCCCCCTCGCCATCCGCGGCCTCGGCCGCCACACCGAAACCGGCTCCGCCCTTCTCATCATGGCCGTCTCCGGCGGCGCCATCATGCCCTGGTTGTTCGCACTCCTGAAAACCCAGATCGATTTCCAGCTCGCCTACGCCGCCCTCGTGATCCCCAGTTACGCCTTCCTCCTCCACTTCGGCCTCCGCGGCCACCGCACGACCTGAAAGTCGGACGCATCCGCGAACGTGGTCACGTGGCCGATTCAACCGTTCGCCCATCATTCCCCTCCCTCTCGCAGGGAGCGGCAGGGGTCGGGGGGGCTGCCAGTGGGATGCTCGAACATTATCGCGCACCACGTGCGCCCGCCGCCCAACTGAGCTAAAAGCCGCCCATGATGCGGAACCGAACATGAGCTGGGGCAAGGGCGACGACACGAGCGCCAAGCGCGGCTATCATCATGGCAACCTTCGGGAAGCCCTGATCAAGGCCGCGCTCGATCTCATTTCGCAAAAAGGCCCCGCCGGCTTCACGTTCGCGGAAGCCGCCCGGGTCGCTGGCGTCTCTCCCGCCGCGCCGTACCGCCATTTTCGAGATCGCGATGCGCTGATCGCCGATGTCGCCCGCCAAGGGTTCCAAGCCTTCGCACGAGCCCTCGAAAGCGCCTGGGGCGCCGGTCAGCCGAACCCGCGTTCAGCCTTCGAACGTGTCGGCCGCGCCTACCTCCACTTTGCACGCACCGAGCCCGCCTATTTCGCAGCCATGTTCGAAAGCGGTCTTGCAGGCGCTGATTATCCGGAGATGGCCGCGGAAGGCGACCGCGCGTTCGCCATCCTGCGCGCGGCTTGCGAAGCGCTCCTCGAGACGATGCCGAAAGAGAAACGCCCGCCCGCCATGATGATGGCCCTTCACATCTGGTCGCTGTCGCACGGCATCGCGTCGCTCTTCGCACGCGGCGACCGCGCCCGCCGTCCCATCCCCATGACGCCCGAAGATCTGCTCGAGGCCGCCACCCTCATCTACCTCGACGGCCTTGGCGTCCGACCGAAATAGTCGACGCCGTCATAAGTGAGCAATGCGCCTGCGCATCATAAACGTCCCATCACCGGCGCCGCATCTCGTCGCGCCGCATCGGCATTGCATCGATGGTTGCAAATAGTCTGTCAGCGGCGAGCGGTTTGGCACTCGACAGTTTCTCCCCGCCGTCCTTGCCCGAAAGAACAGCGCGAAATTCTCCGTCGGCAACATCGAAGCGGGCTCTGAGTGAGGTCGCGTTGCTGTTGGGCGGCGGGCCAAGTTCGGTCGATACGGTATTTCCAACGACCCAGACGACGACCACGTCGCGTTTGTTCAGATCCGAGCGGTTACGAGAAACAATCTGCCGCTGTTCCGCCAGCAGTGGACTGCCGTCGTTTTCTGCAAACACAACGAGCGGCCGCTTCTTCCATCTGTAGTTCGACATTGACTGCACCGCCGTGGCGAAGACCACGAGCATAGCCAGAGCCGCCGCGAGACTAACGAGCATTCGCATCAGCAACTCCCAACCCCACTCATCATCTTGGCTGCAACATCACCGCGCCTGTCCCCGCGCACACGTGGGTATCGAGCAAGCCGCACAGCAAACCCAACGTGGCTTAACATGCGCAGTTCCACACCCTCTCGTGAAGCGCAGTTCCACACCCTCTCGCCTCCTCGCTCCGAAGCGCAGCCCTACGCCCTCTCGCCTCCTCGCAAAATAGTGATGGGTCACCACTTGTCCCCTCTCCCCGCACGCGGGGAGAGGGTTAGGGTGAGGGGCAGCTGCTAGCTCAGTGCGGATGCTACCCCTCGCCCCAACCCTCTCCCCATTGCAAGGGCAATGGGGAGAGGGGCTCTCTCCGCCGCAGAGGCGATCTCACGTGCGCACCGCTCTACAGATGTCATTTCCGCATTTACTTGCCCCGGCGAAGGCCGGGGTTGCCGGGACCCATTGATGAGCTTGTTGTGGCGGTAGGTGCTTGCAGCGGCAGTTCGAAATATTCGTGACGCCAGCACGCACTGCCTGATGTGTCCCGGCACACCGGCCTTCGCCGGGTCACGCTTGCCCGGGATGACAGCGATGGTGCGGCCGCAGCGATTTTTATGAGCCCACTTATCCCCGCCTTTCAGCCCTCCCCTACACTCACCTCATCTCCGTCCTCGAGAAGGGGGCGTCGCTTAAGAGGCGTCTTGTGACGTGGGACGGGGTGCAGATGTCGCTGACGGCGTGTACGCACGCGCTCTCGGTGAGGCTCGGATCGGCCGCCTGCTGGAACGCAGGACGCGAAGAACGCGCTGAAACGTCGATCGTATGCCGGAAATCCTGCGCGGGGCGGTCCACGGGCCGCACCTTACTACCCACCTAGCGGCTCTTGCGCCGCCCCGCCCCCTTCGCCCTAATATCGCGAAGGCAATAGACCGCCTGATCGCCACCCCTTCTGCGCACGCGCCGGACAATGTAGATACACTGACTGCCGCAAGCTGGCCGTTGCCGGGCCCTCCAAATTTCTTAACCCCTCCCCTTGACGATTTGCCCTCCGCGATCCACATATGTGAATGTAATAAACATTCACATAGGCTTCCATCCATAAGGAGTGAGGGTGAAATGAACGAAATGGTCATGAAACTCGATGAATTGGGCCGTCCCGCGTGGATCGGCCTGATGGTCGTCAGTTTCATCCTGGTCTGGCCCGTCGGGCTGGCAATTCTGGCTTTTCTTCTCTGGAGTGGACGAATGGGATGCGGATCTCGCATGAACAAGGGCCGTTGGCCCTCGCGTTTCGCCGATAAAATGGAGCGGACGGCGTCCGCCTGGAGCAACGAAGTCCGCACCGGCTTCGGCGGCTCGAGTGGCAACCGCGCTTTCGACGAATACCGCGACGCAACGCTGAAGCGCTTGGAAGAGGAACAGCGCGAGTTCCGCGACTTCCTCGATAACCTCCGCCACGCCAAGGACCGTGCCGAGTTCGACCAGTTCATGTCGAGCCGCAAGAACGGCGCCGGCGGACCCGATACCGGCGGCACTCCCCAAGCCGTCTAACTCTAGGCCCGGCGACTGTTCGCGGAGCGAAGTCGCCGGGCACCCCCGCATGTAAAAGGCCCGCGTTCGCGCGGGCCTTTTTGTCATGCGCGCCGCCGTGTCACTGACACCCGTCATGCAAAACGCGCTATGCTCACCTCGACATGACGGACGAAGCCAAAACCACTTCCCATCGCGATAATCCTGACCTGCGCCACGTCACAGGATCGTTCGATATCATCGGCGACGTGCACGGCTGCGCCGACGAATTACAGGAACTCCTGCACAAGCTCGGGTACGAGGCTCGCCTCTATGGCACCGGCGATGGCCGCCGCGCGCATGTCAAATCACCGCCCGGTCGCCGCGCCGTTTTTGTCGGTGACCTCGTCGATCGCGGCCCATCCGCGCCCGATGTGCTCCGCCTCGTGCTCGCTCTCGTCGCGGAAGGCCACGCGCTCTGCGTTCCCGGCAACCACGATGTAAAGTTCGTCCGCTGGCTCGCCGGCCGCAACGTCAAACTCACTCACGGCCTCGACAAGACAGCCGAGCAGTTCGAAGCGGAATCGCTCGCGTTCCGCACACACATCGGCAGCTTCCTGGAAAAACTTCCCATCCACGTCTGGCTCGACGGCGGTAAACTGGCCGTCGCACACGCCGGATTGAAGGAAGACATGCTCGGCCGCGACACCGACAAGATCCGCTCGTTCTGCCTCTATGGCGAAACCTCCGGCGAGCAGGACGAATTCGGCCTCCCGGTCCGCTATCACTGGGCCGCCGAATACCGCGGCAGCACGGCCGTCATCTATGGCCACACGCCCGTCCCCGATCCGAACTGGGTCAACAACACGCTTTGCGTCGATACCGGCTGCTGCTTCGGAGGCAAACTTTCGGCCTTGCGCTGGCCTGAACGCGAAATCGTCTCCGTTCCCGCGCGCAAGGTCCACGCGGAAACCCGCCGTCCCTTTGGTCATCCGCCAGTCCGCCCCGGCGTCGTTATGCCGGGCTCCGGCTCCGGCTGATCGCGGCTGCCGGTGAATTCGGCGATGCCGTACCGCGCGCCGAAGTTCAGGCCCAATGGTTTTCTAGAGCTCGTACACAATGGCGCCGCCCGTCAGGCCCGCACCGGCTGCAGCAAACAGCAGCTTGTCTCCGGCTCGAAGATCAGCCTCGGCAGCCCGAAGCGACAGCGTGAACGGGATCGTCGCCGCGGAACTGTTGCCATACTCCGCCACGCTCGAAAGCAGCCGCTCATCGGCCAGCCCGAGCTTTTTCTGCACCGCGCCGATGATCCGCGCATTGGCCTGGTGCGGAATGCAATATCGAACGTCGCCGAGACCAAGCCCCGCGTTTGCCAGCGCTCGCTCGGACGTTGCCGCCATCATCTCGACGGCCTTGACGAACACAGCCCGTCCATCCCGGATCTGCATCAGCGTCTCAGACGGATCGGCCACCATGCTGAATGGACGACGGCTCCCGCCAGCCGGAATTTGAATAAGGTCGTAGCTTGCTCCGTCCGTCGCGAGTTCGATGCCGCGTATGCCGGCGTTCGGCCGCTCATCCGGCGCGACGAGCACCGCCCCCGCCGCATCCGCGAACAGGATCACGCTCGCCCGCTCTTCCGGGTTGGTTCGCCGTGAGAGAATGTTGGCCGCGATGACCAGCACCGGCTTGCCATGCAGCCGCGCGAAACCGTCTGCATAAGCGAGCGCGTGCAAAAATCCTCCGCACGCGCCGGCCATATCAATTCCGCCCGCACGGCTTAAGCCCAGCCGGTATGCCACCAGCGGCGCGCTTGGTGGCAACAGATGATCCGGCGTCGAGGTCGCCAGCACCAACAGCCCAATGCGCGAGCGATCGAACCCGATCCGCTCCAGCGCCATCTCACCTGCTTTCACCGCCATGTCCGACAGCGCTTCATCCGCCGCCGCGTAACGCCGTTCGCGAATACCCGTGCGCCGGAAAATCCACCCGTCCTCCAGGCCCAGACGCCCCTCGATCTCCGCATTGCCGACACGGCGTACGGGCGCGTAGTGGCCGGTTGAGAGGATCGTGGAACCCATGTCGCGACTTTCGTGGGTTGGATCAGGCCACCGCGTCGGCCGCGCTGGCGATGGCGGCATAGACCTGGTCGAGATCGGCGGCGGTCGTGCAGTAGGGCGGCATCACGTAAACGGTATTGCCGAGCGGGCGCAGCAGAACGCCTGCCGCGATGAAATGTTCGTAGAGCTTCGGCCCGACGCCCGCAAGATAACCGGCATCGCCAACCTGCACATCGAGCGCCGTAATCGTCCCGGTCTGCCGCAAATTGGTAAACCGCGCATCGCCGGCCAGCGCCTTCAGCCGCTCGCTCTGCAGCCTGGCGAGCGTATCGATACGCGCCATCACCGGCTCATTGAGCCAGATATCGAGATTGGCCGAGGCCGCCGCGCACGCGATCGGGTTGGCCGTGTAACTCGACGAGTGAAAAAACGTCTTCGTCCGGTCCGTCGAATAATGCGCATCGAAAATGGCCCGCGTCGCCAGCGTCGCCGCCAGCGGAATGACGCCGCCCGTCAACCCCTTCGCCACGCACAGGATGTCGGGCGTGACGCACGCCTGCTCACAGGCGAACGCCGTGCCGGTCCGTCCAAACCCCGTCATCACCTCGTCCGCGATGAACAATGCCCCATGCGCTTTGGTGATTTCATAGATCCGCCGCAGAACATGCGCCGGATACATCAGCATCCCGCCCGCACCCAGGATCAGCGGCTCCACGATCACTGCTGCCGTTGGCTCTTCGCTCAGCAGGGCATCAAGCGCCGCAAACGTCTCCTCCTCGCGCGCTGCTTCCGGAAACGGCATCCGCGCCACATCGAAAAGCATCGGCTCATACGGCGCATTGAAAATGCCCCGGGCCCCTGCCGACATCGTGCCGATCGTATCGCCGTGATACGCATGCTCGAACGCGATGATGCGCGTGCGCTTCTCTCCCGTGTTCCGCCAGTATCCGAGCGCCATTTTCAGCGCCACTTCCACCGCCGTCGAACCGCTGTCGGAATAGAAAACATGCGCCAGATCGCTGGTCCCGAGACTGCGCCTGACGAGAGCGAGCAGTTTCTCCGCGGTCTCCTCCGCCGGTGCGTGCGTGAACCCGGCGAAGATCACCTGATCGAGTGTATCCGCCTGCCGCTTGATCGCCTCCACGATGGACGCGTGCCGATGCCCATGCGTCACCACCCACCACGACGAGATCCCGTCGAAAATCCGCCGTCCATCTTCCGCCGTCAGATACGCGCCCGCTGCCGACGCCACCTTGATCGGCAGCGGCGCAACGGCGTGCTGCGTGAACGGATGCCAAACCGTGGACCGGCTCAACGGAAATCCTCCTCGCGAAAATGCGTTGTGAACGCATCCCGCAGCGTATGGGCATTGAGTTGCGGCAGATGCGGCAGCCGCCCCAGAACACGCACGTCCCCCATCTCGCCGATCGTGCGAATATTGTCGGAGTTATCCTCGCCGACGAATGCAATGCCATGAATGGGGATGCCACGCGATCGCATGGCGGCAATCGAGAGCAGGGTATGGTTGATCGTCCCGAGCGTGGTCCGCGTGACCAATATGACGGGCAATTGCCACTTCTGATACAAATCGATCTGCAGGAATGTGCGCGTGATCGGCACCATCAGACCGCCCGCGCCCTCGATCACGAGCGGTCCCAGAACATCCGGTGGCACCAGCATCGCAGGTTGAATGACGATCCCGTCCAATTCCGCCGACCGGTGCGGCGACAGCGGCGCATTCAGGCGATATCGCTCCGGCAGAATGTGATCCGCCGGCAATCCCGACAGGCGCATCACCGTCTCTTTATCGCCTTCGGGCGCAACCCCGCTCTGGATCGGCTTCCAGTAAAAGGCGCCGAGCGCCCCAGCGAGACCGGCGGAAAAAACGGTCTTGCCGACATTGGTGTCGGTTCCGCTGACGACGAAGCGGCGTGTCATGGCTGTCTCTCGAGTTCACGGGCAATGGCGGTTGCGAGCGATGTCGTATCCTCGGCGCTCGCGTTCAAGGTCAAAGAAACACGCAGCCGCGCGGTCCCTTCCGGCACGGTCGGCGGTCGTACTGCGCGAACATCGAAGCCCTGCTCCTGCAACGCAGCCGCAATGCTCACCGCGCGCGTATCACTCTTCACGATCACGGGCTGGATCTGCGTGCCCGAAGGCGCAATCCCGCACAGGCGCTGCAACTCATGTCCGAAAATCGCGATCCGCTCTTGAAGCATTTCCCGCCGCTCTGGACTGGCGGCCGACAAACGAAGCGCCGCCCGCACGCCAGCTGCCATCAGCGGAGACGGCCCCGTCGCATAAATGAAAGGCCGCGCCCGGTTGACGAGAAAGTCCCGCAGCGTCTTCGGCGCCAGCACAAGCGCACCCATCACGCCGAGCGCTTTTCCGCACGTATGCAGCGAAACCACATTCGGCCGACCTTCCAGCGCATGAGCGAGCCCACGGCCCTCGCGTCCAAAAATACCCGTCGCATGCGCCTCGTCGATAATGAGCATCGCGTCCGTTTCACCCGCCAGCGTGTCGAAATCATTGATCGGCGCAATATCGCCTTCCATGGAGTAAAGGCTCTCGATGGCAATCCAAACGCGCCCGGTGCCACCATTTGCCCGCCAAGCCGCAATGCGCTCGCGAAATCCCCCGACGTCGTTATGCGCCGCGCTCAACGTTGCCGCCTTGCTCATGCGCATGCCGTCGTGCGCGCTGGCATGGATCAGGTCGTCATGAACGATGAGATCGCCCCGCTGCGGCAGGGTTGCGAAAATCGCCGTATTCGCTGCGAACCCGCCGCCCATATAGAGCGCCGTCTCGGCTCCGAAAAACCGCGCCGCCTCGTCCTCCAGCGCCTCGTGTTCCGGATCGTTCCCGCGCAGCAGCCGCGAACCGCCGGCGCCGACAGGCACACCCCGCGCGAGTGCTTCGGAAATCGCCGCCGCAAGTTCCGGCGACGATCCAAGCCCCAGATAGTCGTTGGAAGAAAAGTCGATCCCCCGCCGGGGCGCGAGCGCGCGCAGGCGTCCCCGCGCGGCCAGCGCCTTCAGCGCGCGCTCGTGGTCTTCGTGCATGCCGGCCGCTCAGGGCTCGGAACCGCGCCCGAGGTTTCGCTTGAATCGAGTTCCATCGGCTTCATGCCGAGCTTGGCGAATAGCACCGCGTCCTTGTCTTCGCCGGGGTTGTCGGCGGTCAGAAGCACATCGCCGCAGAAAATCGAATTCGCGCCGGCGAAGAAGCACATCGCCTGCATTTCGTCACTCATCTCCGTGCGCCCCGCCGAGAGCCGCACCATCGATTTCGGCATCATGATCCGCGCCGTCGCGATCACGCGCACGAATGCAATCGGATCGATTTTTTGGGTGCCTTCCAGCGGCGTGCCAGGAATGGCGATCAGCATGTTGATCGGCACGCTCTCGGGATGCTCGGATAGGTTCGCCAGCGTGACCAGCATATCGACGCGATCCGCGGTTTCCTCGCCCATGCCCATAATGCCGCCGGAGCAGACCTTCATGCCCGCCGCCCGCACCCGCTCCAGCGTATCCAGCCGGTCCGCGTAGGTCCGAGTCTTGATGATCTCGGGGTAGAAGCGCTCGGACGTGTCCACGTTATGATTGTAGTAATCGAGACCCGCATCCCGCAGCCGCACGACCTGATCGTCGGAAAGCATGCCCAGCGTCATGCACGTTTCCATGCCCATCGCCTTCACGCCCTCGACCATCGCGAGGATCGTGTCCATGTCCCGTTCCTTGGGCTCGCGCCACGCGGCTCCCATGCAGTAGCGCGTCGCGCCCGTCTCCTTCGCCTTGCGGGCCTCGGCGAGCACGCGCTCGACTTCCATCAGCTTGGACGCCTTGAGCCCCGACTCATGATGCGCCGACTGGCTGCAGTACCCGCAATCCTCCGCGCAACCGCCCGTCTTGATCGACAACAGCCGGCTCATCTGCACCCGGTTGGCGTCGAAGTGCCGGCGGTGCACCGTCTGCGCCCGAAACAGCAGGTCCATCAATGGCATGTCGTGAATGGCGAGCGCCTCCGCCCGGGTCCAGTCATGGCGGACCTCGGCGTCTTCACGTTTGAAGGCCGTCTCCGGCTTGGCGTGCACGTTCATGGGGTGGGCTCTCCAGGTCGCTGGCCGCGCGCGAAGGCGGCTGACGGAGCCCTGGTTGTAGCCGGGTTCGGCCGCCGGGCAAGACCCCAGCCTCTCAAAAGGACAACTCGTCCCAACCCGATGAGCGCCCGGATCGTCCCCGCATCCCGCCTTGGGTCAATCTTTTAGGGATGGTCTAATCAGCGACTCGCCTGTTACGAAGGGCGCATAAACGAGTGTCCGTGAGGTGGGTCATGCGTCTGAAAGGAGACGGATTGGACGGCTTGGCGCCGGTTTCCTCCTGCTGGGGTCTGCGGCCATGGCAGCGCAGCCCTCCGACGTCGCCGACCTTGTCGGCATCAAGGGGCGCGATGGTGAATCCGAACTCCAGACCCGCGGCTACGAGTTCCACCACGGTGCCGAAGCCAAAGACGGCAAGCTAACCTTCTGGAAAAACGCAGCCACCAAAACCTGCATCCAGGTGCTGACCCAAGACGGCCGCTACGCGGTCATCGAAACCGCCCCCGCCGAAGCGTGCCAGTCAGAGCCGCAATAAGTCGAAGGCTGAACATGAGCAAGGTCGCCTCGACCCTCCTCTCCACGTTTCTGATGCTGGCCGCGCTACCGTGTGCCGCCTCCGCATCCGGCTACAAAGAAACGCTCACCATGCAAGGCGTCAGCTTCGAAGTGTCCGCAGCCGAAAATGGCGCCACGTCTAAGCTCACGATCAAGCCGTCCGGTCTGAAAGCCGTGAACGATCCCGTCACGCATGACATCGCCGGCCGCGTGCTGCGCGCCGAAGTCGCCGACATCGACGCCAACGGCGATCCCGAAATCTACGTATTCACTGCTTCGAACGGCGATCCAAAACGCGGCGGCATCATCGCCTACGCCGTGAACAAGAAGAAGAGCATCTCGCAGATTTTTGTGCCCGATTTCACCGAGGATCCGAAGCTCGCTGCCGGCTACGCGGGCGGCGATGAAAGTGCGGTCGTCGAGACGTCTCTCGTCACCCGCTTCAAAATCGGCAACGACGGCAAATGGCGCCAGCTTCAATACAAGCTCAAGCCCGGCGAGGCCGGTTGGAAACTCGTGCTCGACAAGGTCGTGGAATTTTAAGCCGGCAAACGGGGGAATGTTATGCGCGTTATTGATCGTCGCGGCGTGTTGTCGGGTCTTGCGGCCGGCGTGGGCTTTTTCGGCCTCGGCACCGGCATATCCGCCGACCCTGTCTATAAAAAGGTCGAGGATCTCAAGCCCGGCGAGTTCACCTGGCACCCGGAACGCTCTCCCGAAGGGCCTGTCGCAATCATCGTCTCGATCCCGGAACAGCGTGTCTTCGTCTATCGCAATGGCATCCGCATCGGCGTGTCCACCTGCTCCACTGGGAAGCCCGGCCATGAAACGCCCACGGGAGTCTTCACCATCCTGGAGAAGGACAAGAACCACCACTCGTCCACCTACAACGATGCGCCCATGCCGAACATGAATCGCCTGACCTGGAATGGCGTCGCGCTGCACGCGGGCAATCTGCCGGGCTACCCCGCCTCCCATGGCTGCGTGCGGCTTCCGGTAAAGTTCTCCGAAGTCCTGTTCGGCGTCACCCATGTCGGCACGCCGGTCATCCTTGCCGGCAGCCACACCGATCCCAAGGAAGTCACCCATCCCGGCCTCGTCCTCAGCGATTACGCCGAATCCGAGTTCATATCCGTCCAGTCGAACCTCAAAGGCGAAAAGCTTCCGTGGCAGACCGAAGTCGTCAAAGGTGAAACCTCCACATCGATCATCGTCAGCCACGGCGACATGACCATCACCGTGCTTGAGAATGGCAAGACGGTCGCCAGCGGACCAGCCACCATCACCAGCCCCTCAACGCCACTCGGCCGTCATGTCTTCATGCTGATCGGCGCCCACGAAGGCCGCCAGGGCCTGACGTGGCACGCCATCACCCACCACGACCAAACCGGAATTCCGCTCGGCCAGCCGGATGAAGCCGTTCTCCAGCGCATCAAAGCCGACGATCAGGTGCGCAAGGTCATCGCCGACCGCATGCATCCGGGCATGGTTCTGATCACGACCGAGCTGCCGTCTCACCCCGACACCCGCAGCGGCGACGATTTCGTTCTGATGGATACGGACCAGTCGAGCTGATCGCAGCTGAGCTGATCGCTTTTGGCTAAACGCCGATTTTGCCGCCGCCCTTGCGCGTGATGGCGACAATGCTCGGCCGTGGCGGCATACCGTCCTTGAAGTCAGGCCAGCGCGTGGTCGGTGTCTCGGCTGTCGCCGGCACGTTATCGTCTTCGCTTTCACCGGGATGCTGGACCGCAACGAACAGCGTCTCGAGATCGGGCGTAAAACAAGGCCCGCACAGCTCCGCCCCGGTGGGGCATCGGAAAAACAGCCGCGATGTTCCCCGCAGGTCGCCCTCGGTCTCCATCGCGAAAAGCCCATCGATGCGCCCGGTCACCTCGACGCTATTGCCGTCGGTTGCCACCCACAGCCGCCCATCGGCATCGATGGCGCAGTTGTCCGGCATCCCGAACCACCCCTCCTTCGACGTCGCCGGATTGAACGTCGCACCAACCTCCGCGACGGTCGGATCTCCGCACTTGACGAGGATCTCCCATGCGAAGCCCGTCGCGGCGTGATCGCCGCCGTCCGGCGTGATCTCGATGATGTGCCCGAACCGGTTCTCCGCCCTTGGGTTCGCCGCATCCACGTCCTGTGGCCTTGCGCTTGTTGTTGTTGGTCAGCATCACGTAGACCTTGCCGGTCTTCGGATTGGCTTCCACGTCTTCTGGTCTATCCATCTTGGTGGCGCCGAGCGCGTCAGCCGCGAGCCGCGCGTGGATCAGGATCGCCCCCTGATCCTCAAAAGCCGCTGAGCTTCGGATGCCCCACGACGAGGGGCAGCCACTCGCCGCGCCCATCGGCATCGAACCGGGCCACATAAAGCGTGCCACTATCGAGCAGATCGCGATTGGCCTCCCGGTTGCCGAAATCGACCCTGCCGGTGCTCACGAACTTGTAGACGTAGTCGAACCGCTGATCGTCGCCCTGATAGACGACGAACCGGCCATCCGCATTGACGATATTCCCCGCCCCCTCGTGCTTGAACCGGCCGAGCGCCGTCCGCTTCTTCGGCATCGAATTTGGATCGAGCGGATCGATCTCCACGACCCACCCGAAGCGATGGCACTCGTTGGGCTCTTGGCCCACATCGAAGCGACCGTCGATGCGATCCCAGGGATAGTAGCCCTCCGACACACCATAGCGCGCGTAGGCCGCCGCAAGGGGCGAGGTCTCCGCTGCATCCTTGCCCGAGAAGTAGTGGTTGAAGTTCTCCTCGCACGTCAGCCACGTGCCCCACGGCGTCACGCCGCCGGCACAGTTGTTGAGCATGCCGAGAACGCGGGTCCCCGCAGGATCCGCTTTCGTCTTCATGAGTTCGTGACCCGCAGCCGGCCCTGTGATCTCCATCGGAGTCGACGCCGTGATTCGCCGCGCAAACTTCGACCCCGGCACCACGCGCCATGTGCCCTGGACGCGTTCAACCTCGATCACGCTGCCGCCGTGTGCTGCCATCGAAGCGCGGATCTGCGCGTCGGAAAGCCCCGCCACCATGGCCTTCCGGCTTGAGCCGGTGAGCCCGAAGTACATGAGTTCATCATTCGTGTACTCGTGGTTGATCACGAGCAGCCCACGATCACTCCGGCCTTCGAGCGCAATGAACCCGATGAAGTCGTTGTTGTAGCCGAATTGCGTCTCTTGGCTGGCAGCTGAGGGATTGGCCGGGTCGAACTGTGGGTGCGTCCGGCAACACCGCATCGCCCCAGCGAATGAGGACGTCAGCGTCATAGCCGGCAGCAACGTGGTGGGTCTGGTCGGATCCGGCGGCAACTTCGGCGAAGGAAAAGCTGGATTTCGGCGCCGGCTGAGCATGCACGGGGCGCGTCACCTTCGCCAACGCCAGAGGCACCACCGTCGTGCTCACGACCGAAACGGCAAGAGCCCCGCGCATGAGATCGCGCCGGGTCAAGCGCTCCGCCACGACATCTCCCATCGTCGTATTTGCCGAGGATTGGAGGGAACATCCTCCCGCTACGTCAAACGGTGCGTTCGGCAGATCCGGCGATGAGGTCATGTCGATTCCAAATTCCAGCGCAAGGAGGCGCGGCCTCGGCAACGGCTACCCTGCGGCTGTGAAGCAATTATGAAGCCGATTACGCGATATCAATTGCGCTCTTCTGGCAGAACCGGCAGCGCGAAAACCTGGATGCCTTCCGCGTCGAGTTCGGCGACCTGATCTGATGTCGCCTCGCCGTAGATGCCTCGCTCCGGGCTCTCTGCGTAATGGATTTTGCGTGCTTCTTCGGCAAAGTCAGGGCCGACGTAATCGGCCCGCTTCTCGATCTCGGCCCGGATCTTGCGCACGATGTCCTGGATCGAAGGCGGCACGTACGCGTGTGTCGTCGTCCCGGCACCCGGCGTCGGGTGGTTTTGCACCGGCGCGGTCTCTTTCGACCGCGTCGCCACGGCAGGCGCCATCAGTGCTTTTTGCACCTCGTGCGTCCCGCACGACGGGCAGCTGATCAAGCTGTTGGCGCTCTGCACATCGAAGGCGCCGCTGTTCTGGAACCAGCCTTCGAATTCGTGTCCTGTCTCGCAGATCAGACTGTATTTGATCATGGTCCGCTCCGGCTTTCGACGGTGAAGGGGCGGTCGTGTCCTAGAGATGGTACGCGCTTGCGGGCGTCCTCGATTGCTTGCAACTCTATATCGGCGAAGATGACCCCAGGCTGAACGCCGCCCTCCGCCAGAATCTGCCCCCACGGCGAAATGATCAGGCTGTGGCCGTAGGTGTCCCGGCCGTGCTCGTGCCGGCCTCCTTGCGCTGCGGCAAAGACAAAGCACTGACATTCGATGGCGCGAGCGCGCAGCAGCGTGTGCCAGTGGGCTTCCCCGGTGACTTTCGTGAACGCGGCCGGAACCGAGAGGAACTTGGCCCCGGATTTCGCGAGCGCACGGTAGAGATGCGGGAAGCGCAAGTCGTAGCAGATCGAAAGTCCAAGCCCACCCCACGGCAGCGCTGCCACCACCGCGCGCTCGCCCGGTCTGTAGTTCTTGCTTTCGCGGTAGCTCTCCCCGCCCGGCAGATCCACATCGAACATGTGGATCTTGTCGTACGTCGCCGCAACGGAGCCCTCAGGCGTCAGCACATAGGCCCGGTTGGCGATCTTATCGGGCGCCACCTTCACCGGCATCGAACCGATGTGCAGCCAGATCTTGAGTTCCGCCGCCAGATCACGAAAACGCTGCAGGGCCTCGTTCCCCTCCTCCGGCTCCACCGCCGCGAACAGCTTCGCCGTCTCCAGCTCCATCAATGTCGTGACTTCCGGCGTCTGCACATACTGCGCGCCGCCGGCCGCCGCCTCACGAATGAGCGCCACCGCATCATCGACATTTTTGTCGACGCTGCGGCCGGAACAGAGTTGCACGAGAGCGGCGCGGAACCCCCGCCCTGAAGAAAAGTCTGACATGGTTGCCTTGTTGTTGGTCTTGGGTGGCGAGCAGTTCAGAAGGTGTCAGGCTGCCAGCATCCCGTCGAGCTTGCCGCTACGGTCGAGGGCCTGAAGGTCGTCACAACCGCCGACATGCGTGTCCCCGATCCAGATCTGCGGCACGGTCGAGCGGCCAGCTTTTTCGGCCATCTGGGAACGCAGCGGCGCGTTGCCTGTCACATCGATCTCCTCGAATGTTGCGCCCTTGGTGCGCAGCAGTTCCTTGGCGAGATGGCAGTACGGGCAATAGGATGCCGTGTAGATGATCACCTTGTTCATCGCGCGCGGCCCTCCTGATCTTCCGCTAACGGGATTTCATAATAAGTGCCAGAGCCCCTCGGATGAAAGGCCAGGGATGCCGCATGGGGCGTTTACCCCCGCTTTCCGGCCAAGCGCGGCGTCAATCCGAAAGCCCTTCGCCGGTCGCCATGGCGAGAGCCAGGACGGAAACGCTACCCGCCCCCGCCCGCCGCAAGGCCCGGGTCGCTGCCGCGACCGTGGCTCCCGTGGTGATAACGTCGTCCACCAGCACGATCCGTCGCCCGTCGATCCGGTCGCGCCGCTCCTCGCGCACGGCAAAAGCACCGCGCACATTCTCCTCTCGCTCCGCCCGGGTCAGTCCGACCTGCGAAGCCGTGGCTCGCACCCGAACCAGCGACAGCGCATCCATGGCAATGCCCGTCCGCCGCCCGATCTCTCCGCCGAGCCGGGCCGCCTGATTGAACCGTCGCCTGAGCAGCCGCGATCGGCTGAGCGGTACGGGCACGATGAGATCGGCGTCGCGCAAGAGTTCGCTTCCAGCTTCGGTCAGCCACGCCCCCAGCAGAGCCGTCAGATCGTCCCGGTCATGAAATTTCAGGTCATGGATCAGCCGCCGCATCAGGCCCGAATAATGCGCCGCCACCCGCGCCCGATCGTAAACCGGCGGATTGGCCATCGCTGCAGCCGATAAGGAGACGTCGCCGGTCGCGAATGGCAGCGGCATGCCGAGCCGGTCACAAACGGGCGGCCGAATGAAATCAATTCCGCTCCAGCATGCGGCACACAGCGTATTGTGGGCCGTCATCGGTTCCCGGCAACTGAGACACACCGGCGGCAGGATGAGATCGGACAAACCCGACCACGCCCGCCGTAAACGGGCTCGAAAGCGTGGACGGAAAGAAGACGCGACGGCATCCGCGGTTTTGAGGTCACGGGTCGGCATGACGTATGATAATCCGAACGGCCGCTGAAGCGAGGGGTGAAGGACCAACGATCGAAAATGAGTGATCTTCTAAAAATTTTCGATCGTGCGCTTTTGCGCCGCCGCCGATCCCGCGTCGCGGCGGCAATGGCCGGCCACGCCTTCCTCCTCGAAAGATTTCGCGATGACGTCGAAGAACGCCTCGCCTTCATTCAACGCGACTTCACGGCTGCCCTTGTGCTCGGCGCCCACGGCGGGGCGATCGGACGAATTGCTCGCCAGTCGAGGCGTCCACGTGGTCGTGGAAACGGAAACGATCTCGCGCACTTCTCCCAAAGGAAGCCTCCCTCGCGGTGCTCGCCGACGAGGAGGCTCTCCCCTTCGCCGATGAAAGTTTCGATCTGATCGTCGCCCCTTTGACGCTCCAATTCGTCAACGACCTGCCCGGCGCGCTTGTCCAGATCCGCCGCTGCCTCAAACCTGACGGTCTCTTCATTGGCGGCATGCTTGGCGGCGCAACGCTGCAGGAATTGCGGCGCGCATGGCTCGAGGCAGAGGCCGAGATTTCCGGCGGCGCATCCCCGCGCGTCGCCCCGTTCGCCGATGTCCGCGATCTGGGCGGGCTGCTCCAGCGCGCCGGCTTCGCACTTCCCGTCGTCGATGCCGATGTCGTCCGCGTTCGATACCCGTCTCCGCTCGCCCTCATGCATGAACTGCGGGCGATGGGCGCCGGCAATGTGCTGGACGATCGCCGCCGTGTCCCCGTCGGCCGCCGTCTCCTCATGCGCGCCAGCGAAATCTACGCCGAGAAACTTCGCCGATGCCGACGGCCGCATGCCGGCCACATTCGAATTGCTCACCATGACCGCATGGGCGCCACATGAAAGCCAGCAAAAGCCCCTGCAACCCGGCACCGCGAAAACGCGTCTGGCCGATGCGCTCGGCACCACGGAGGGCCGCCTTCCTCGCGATCCGTTGAAGCGCTGAAGGGATGGCGCAGCCTCCGCAATCGGGTACGCTCCCGACCAAACGAAACATTCTGAAAAGGACCCGCCTGTGAGCGAGACGAGAGCCCCGCAACGCCCATTCGACGCTCTGATGCTGAGCGTCGGCGATGGGCACTGGCTCTACGTTGAAGAATGCGGCCACCGCGACGGCATCCCGGTCGATCTTCCTCCATGGCGGGCCGGGCAGCGGCTCACAGCACGCCCATCGCGAACTCTTCGATCCCGGCGCGCTTCCACGCCATCCTCTTCGATCAACGCGGCGCCGGCCGCAGCCATCCGTACCTGTCGCGCGAAGCCAATACGACCGCCCACCAGATCGCCGACATCGAACGCATCCGCGCCTACTTTGGCATCGAGCGCTGGCTCGTCGTCGGCGGCTCGTGGGGCTCGACACTCGGGCTGGCCTACGCGCAGGCCCATCCGGAACGTGTTGCAGGTCTGGTATTGCGCGCGATCTTCCTCGGCACCGACGAAGAAATACAGTGGGCCTTCATCGACGGCCCGAAGCGGTTCCGCCCCGAACTCTATAAAGCCTTCGTCCACGAGTTGCCCGTCGCCGAGCGCGCTGATCCTCTAGCGGCCTATGTTGCCCGCCTTTGCGATCCCGATCCCGGTGTCTATGGCCCCGCTGCCCAAGTCTGGAATGCCTACGAGCGCGCCCTGTCCGAAATCGCGCCCGCGTCTCCCGTGCTGCCGGATCGCGCGTCAGCCAAGGGCGCCCGCACGCCGCCGACGCCGATCATGGAAGCCCACTACATCGCCAGCAGCTTCTTTCTCCGCCCCGGCCAATTGCTCGACGAAACCTGGCGCTTGAGCGGCATCCCTGGCGTACTCGTCCAGGGCCGCTACGACCTTCTCTGCCCGCCCGTGGCCGCCGAAGCGATTGCCGCCGCCTGGGGCTCCCAGTGCCGCCTGCGCTACATCGAACGCGCCGGCCACGCGATGACGGAACCCGGCGTCTTCGATGCCTTGCGCGAAGGCATCGCGGCCGTCGCCGATCAGACCTTCGGCCGCTGAAATCACCGCTTAGCCAGCGGATGATGCTCGAACACAATCTTCTTCAACCGCTCTTCGAGCACATGTGTGTAGATCTCGGTCGTCGAAATGTCGGCATGACCAAGCAATTGCTGAACCGTCCGCAGATCCGCGCCGCGATCCAGCAGATGACTGGCAAACGCATGCCGCAGAACATGCGGCGACACCCGCTCCGGATCGAGCCCCGCCGCCTCCGCGCACGCCTTCAATTCCTGCGCGAAGGCCTGCCGCGTCACGTGCCCCTCCACGCCGCGTGACGGAAACAGCCACTTCGTCACCAGCATGGGCGCCAACGCATCCGCAGGATCGGTGCCGAGCGCCAGATATCGGTCGAGCGCTTTCCGCGCGGAGGGATTGAGCGGAACCAGCCGTTCACGCCCACCCTTGCCCTTGATCGTCAGAACGCGCGGATCGCCCGCCAGAACATTGCGCGGCAGCGACACCAGTTCCGACACGCGCATACCCGTCGCGTAAAGCATTTCCAGAAGCGCATGAAATCGCACCGCCCGCGCCAATTCGCGCCCGCTCTTGCCCACGATGCTGTTGGCCGCCGCTTCCATCAGCCGGTCGACTTCGCCCACCGACAGCGTCTTCGGCAACGGCCGCCCGAGTTTCGGCGCCTTCGCCCCCGCCGCCGGACTGTCGACCACAATGCCTTCCGCTTCGAGAAACTTATAAAGCTGCCGCACCGCCGAAAGCCGCCGCGCTCGCGACGCCGGCGACAAGCCTTCCCGCCCGAGATGCTCCATATAGGCCGCGATGTCGTCTCGCCGGGCCGCGCGGAAATCAATGCGGCGTCCGCTCAGAAATCCCTCGAAGTCCTGCAAATCACGTCGATACGCTTCGAGCGTATTCTGTGAGGCTCCCCGCTCCGATGCGAGCATTTCCAGGTAAGAGTTGATGTACGTATGGTCGTCGCTCGCCATGGCTCAGCCCGCCGCCCGGGGCCAGCCCATGAACAGCGCCTCCAGCGCCAGCTTGCGCGCGTCCGCATCGAGCCCCGCGCTGCGCAACGCGCGAATACTGTCACCGAGCGAAATGATATGCGCGCCCTCGGCCCCATTTGGCCCCAGCGACTGCATCGCGAGCAGCACCGTGTGGCCGAACTCCTTCTTCTTCGCAGCCTCCGCCAGCGCACTCAGCACGCCTGTCTCCGGCAGAAAGCCCGTATTCGGCTGCGGTGTCCGGCTGGCGAGATCCCACAGCGGGATCGGCACCTGGATCTGCAGCGCATCAAGCACCGTCGCCAGCCGGTGCAACTGTTCCGGCGTGAAACGTCCCCGCGCCGCCATCTCCTCCAGCGCCGCCAGATGCCGAGAGCGCCCTTCGCTGAGTGCCGGATCGGCAAGGTCGGCGAGTGCCAGCCAATGAATGATAGCCATTTCCTGAGTTGCCCGGCGCATCGAGCGTCCCGCCAAATTCGGCCCACGAACGTGCGCCGGTGAAATCCCCCGTCGCCATCGCCGTCTCGATCGCCGTTTCCGCGAACCATCCGATCTCCGGCACGCGCGGGAGCGTTGCCGCTGCCGGCGCGATCATCTGCAGCGCCGGCCAATAAAGCCCCGCCCGACGCGCCTCATCCAGAAACGACCGGATCAGCCGCGCCTTTTTGAGCGGCGTCTTTTCGTCCTCGGCCGATTGAAACAGCGCCGCATGCTGCACGGCAGCCTGTGCCGGCCCCTCTGCCCGGCCTCACCACCCGCAAACGTGCGATAGCCCTGCGCAAGATCGGCGGGCGAAATGGCATTCAGTTGAGCTGCTCGTTCCGCCGCCGCCAATCGCGTCGCGGGCTCCGTCGCCGTGTCGCGCGAAATGATGGCGAGCACGCCCGGTCCAGCCGTCTCCACGAGCACCCGTGCATCCACCGCCCCGCCAAGTTCGAGAATGCGCCAATCCAACGGCCCGACCTTCTGACCCTTGCCGATCACGGGCTTGCCGCCCGACGCAATCGCGTCGATCGCATCGAGACCGGCGCTCTCTTCCACGCCTTCGTCACGCGCCAGCGCGACTTGCAGTTGTGCCGATTCCCGCTTGCCCCCCACAGCGGCGCAATAGGCCCGCACGAGAATCGACTGCCCCTTCAGCGATGCGGGCAGCGACGCCGCCCCTGCGTTCATCGCCTCCACGTTGCGGCAACCCCCGTCTCGGTCGCCCCGCGCAATGGCCGTCCGCGCCGTCAGCAGAGCCAGCACCGGATCGCCCTCGGCCCCGCCGTCTTTCGCGAGCAGCGCCGACGCTTCGTCGATCAGTCCCGAACGATCCAAGGCTTCCACGCGCACTGCCGTGAACCGCGGGTCCCTCGCGCCCCCACGCGGCGGAGGCACATCCGACGTGATGAGCCGCCGGAACAGCGCATGCAGCGCCGGCGAACGCGGCGGGATTTCGAGCGTCGCAATCGCCTTCTCGATCGTCTCGAGCGTCATGCCTTGCCAGAGTTCATACGGCAGCCCCGATCCGTCACCCGCCATCACGGGCGAGAGGTCGTCGCGCATCACCGTGCGTTCGCCTTCGCCAAGTCCGGGCGGCTGCTGCGGCAACGGCTCAGCCGTTCCCTCGTCCAGCGCACCCCGCGGTGACGCCGTCCATCCCGGCGGCTGTTCACTGCGACCGGTCGCTGCCGGCAGAGCCGGATTGACGGGTGCCGCCCCGGACCGGCCGTCTCCTGTCGGTGCTCCGGCTGCGGGTGCGGCATCGAGCGGAGCCAGTGATTCGCGTTCAATGGTGCCCGTCGGTGCCTTCTCCCCGGCTGATAATTCAGCCGGCGTGAAGATATCGTCTCCCGGAGGCGGCGGCGGTGAAATGGGTTTGCCTGCCTTCGGCCGCGTCGTCTCGGGCTCTGCGAACGGGCTGGGAATGCCCCCGGCCCACGCGTTCGGAACAGCAACGATCGCGCACAGTGCGATGGCGGAGAGCAAGCGGAGGGGGGAGCGCATGGCCCGTCAGGCTCACTCTTTCCGGATTTTGACGCCGGGGACGACCTTGACCTCTTCCCGTTGAACGGGCTCGTACTTCGTCGCCAGCACCCACATTCCAGCCGTGAACAGACCGGCCAGCGCACCGACGATGAACAGAAAACGGATGAGGCTCGGCATGTCGTTCGTCCGTTCCCTTGAGAGCGGTTCTGTCCGGTTAAGTTGGCGCCAATATGTTCGGTACCGCACGGAACGGTAAACAGTGCTACCTCGCCGGCACAACTGGTGCCGTTCCTGAAGTGACATTTGAAATCCCGGGCCCGATGAGCAATACACGGGGGCGAAGGCATGCGAACGGGAATTCCCCGAAATGTTTGCACGATTTGGGGATAGGTGAGGCTGTCGGCACAACATGGATCAGCCGAGAGACATGAATAGCATCGAGGCGCTGCTTGCCCGCCTGGGCGAACGGTCGATCGTGCTTGTCGGTCTTATGGGCTGTGGAAAGTCCTCGGTTGGCCGCCGCCTCGCGTCTCGCTTGGGGCTCGGCTTCGTCGATGCTGACGAAGAAATCGAGCGCGTCGCCGCCAAGTCGATCGTCGAGATCTTCGCCGATCATGGCGAGGCCTATTTCCGTGATGGCGAACGCCGTGTCATCGCCCGCCTTCTCTCCACCGGCCCGCAAGTGCTCGCCACCGGCGGTGGGGCCTTCATCAATCCCGAAACACGCGCCAACATCCGCGAGCGCGGCATCTCGATCTGGCTGCGTGCGGACCTGCCCGTCCTGATGCGCCGCGTCTCCAAACGAGATACCCGCCCACTCCTCAAGAGCGGCGATCCGGAAGCGACAATGCGCGACCTCATGGCCAAGCGCTATCCGATCTACGCCGACGCCGACATTATCGTTGAAAGCCGCGACGTGCCGCACGACGTCATCGTCAATGAAGTCATCGCTGCACTCAAAACCAAACTCGCACTGGTTCCGGCTACCTGAGCCGCAGATCGTTCAAGACGGGACGCCACCCTGATGCCCACGCTTGCCCACTCCATGACCGGCCTCACACGCGCAGAAAAGACCGTTCCCGTTTCGCTCGGAAGCCGCAGTTACAATGTGCTGATCGGCCCCGGCCTCCTGCAGGAAACGGGGCGCCTCATCGCCATGCGCATCGGCAAGGGAAAGTGCGGTATTGTCACTGACGAGAATGTCGCCCGCCATCATCTCGCGACGCTCGAAGCGTCTCTGAAGGCGGAAAACCGCTTCGCCGGATCGATTGTGCTGCCGCCAGGCGAATCCACAAAGTGCTTCGCCCAACTCACAAAGCTCAGCGAAGGCCTGCTTGAAATGGGTCTCGAACGTGGCGATTTCGTCGTCGCATTCGGGGGCGGCGTCATCGGCGACCTTGCGGGTTTCGCCGCCGGCATTCTCCGTCGCGGCATCCGCTTCGTGCAGATCCCGACCTCACTTCTCGCCCAGGTTGATAGTTCCGTCGGCGGCAAAACCGGTATCAACACGCCCCAGGGCAAGAACCTGATTGGCGTGTTCCACCAGCCGAGCCTCGTCATCGCCGATACCGAAGTTCTGGCCACGTTGCCCGAACGCGAGATGCGTGCCGGTTATGCCGAAGTCGCCAAATACGGCCTTCTCGGTGACGCCGCTTTCTTCGATTGGTTGGAGAGCCAATGGAAAGGCGTGTTCGGCAACTCCGGACCCGATCTCAGCCGCGCCATCGAAACAAGCGTCAAAGCCAAAGCCGATATCGTCGCGCGCGACGAATTCGAAACCGGTGACCGCGCGCTGCTCAATCTAGGTCACACTTTTGGCCACGCGCTGGAAGCCTGGACCGGCTATTCGAGCCGGCTCTTGCACGGTGAAGGCGTTTCCATCGGTATGGCACAAGCATTCCGCTTTTCGGAAAGCGAAGGCTTGTGCCCTCCCGGCACCGCCGCGCGCGTTGCCGCTCATCTCTCAGCCGTCGGCCTTCCGACACGCCTCGCCGACATTCCAGGCGAAAAAGCGGATGCCGATACACTTCTTCGTCTGATGGGCCAGGACAAAAAAGTCCGCGACGGCAAACTGACGTTCATTCTGGTGCGGGACATTGGCCAAGCCTTTGTCGCCCGCGATGTCGATCCTGCCAAGGTCCGCGCGTTCCTCGAACGCGAGATTACCGGGTAACAGTGTGCCCGAGTTGGCATCGACCTCTGAGGCTGCCTTATACTAACGCCGCGACCCATCAGGCCGCACGGCAACGGATTGGCCAATGACACTCGAGATCGTTCTGACGCTTGCCGCGATTGCGGTTCTTATCGCCCTGTCCGCCTTCTTCAACGGCTCCGAGACCGCGCTCACGGCTGCCTCCCGCGCCCGCATGCACGCGCTCGAACAGGAAGGCAACATTCGCGCCGCAACCGTCAATCGTCTCCTCAGCACGCCCGAGAAGATGATCGGCGCAATTCTCCTCGGCAACACGCTTGTCGATGTTCTGGCGGCCGCTCTCGCTTCCGGTCTTGCCGTTCGGCTGGTGGGTGATGTCGGCGTCGTTTACGCCACCGTCATCATGACGGTCCTCATCGTCATCTTCGGCGCAGTGCTACCCAAGACCTACGCGCTTGCCTTTTCCGACCGTCTGGCTCTGTTCGTTTCTCCCTTTATGCGCGGCGTGGTGTCCACGCTATCTCCGCTCACGAAAGCCATCGAAGTCATCGTGCGCCTGCTCCTTAAGCTCACGCCATCAAAAGAAGACGACGCCGCCAATATCTTGGCCGCGCATGAAGAGATCCGCGGCACTATCGATCTTCAGGCGAAAGAAGGCACCGTGCTGAAACACGATGCGGAGATGCTCGGCGGCGTGCTCGATTTGCGCGATCTCCAGGTCGCCGACATCATGATCCACCGCACCAAGATGGAAACGCTCGACGCCGACAGCGATCCGCAAGACATCATCGACGAGATTCTGCAGTTCGCAGTATACGCGCATGCCGCTCTGGAAGGACGAACCAGAAAACATCGTCGCTGTCCTGCACACCAAGGACCTGCTGACCGCGCTCGGCCGCGTCGGCTGGGATGTCGCCAAGCTCGATATCATGAGTTTCGCGCAGGAACCCTGGTTCGTCCCCGACACCACGAGCCTGAAGACACAGCTCAACCAGTTCCTGAAAAAGAAAGCGCAGATGGCGCTTGTCGTCGATGAGTACGGCGAAGTGCAGGGCCTCATCACCCTGGAAGATATTCTGGAGGAGATCGTCGGCCAGATCGCCGACGAGCACGACACCCATGAGATGTCGATCCGCCCGCAAGCCGACGGCACCGTCAACGTCGACGGCACGGTGGCTATTCGCGATCTCAACCGGCACATGGATTGGAACCTGCCCGAAGAGGAAGCAACCACCCTCGCCGGCCTCGTCATCCACGAAGCCCAGGCGATCCCCGAGCCCGGCCAAGTGTTCACGTTCTACGGCTACCGCTTCGAAATTTTGCGCAAGACGCGCAACAAGATTGCCGCCCTGCGCATTCAGCGCCTGAACCCGCGCGACGAAGACGACAGCGGCTGACACATCCCGCGCCTTCCGGCCGGCTCCCCACCGGGGAGTCGGAAGGCACAAGCCAATCTTCGCGAAGGCGCAATTCTAATGCAAACTGCGGCCACGCGCCGGGCGCCCGCCGACGCTCTTCTCCAACTTGCCCGGCTCCTCGAACAGCTCCACCAGCTTGTCCGTCATCGCGCCCGCAAGCTCGCTCGCATCCGTGATCGTCACCGCGCGGCGATAGTACCGCGTCACGTCATGTCCGATGCCGATTGCAATCAACTCCACCGGCGAACGCGTTTCGATCTCGTGGATCACCTGCCGCAGATGGTGCTCCAGATAACTGCCCGTATTCACTGACAGGGTGGAATCATCCACCGGCGCGCCATCCGAAATCATCATCAGGATGCGCCGCTGCTCCGGCCGGCCCAGCAGCCTCTGATGCGCCCACGCCAGCGCCTCGCCGTCGATGTTTTCCTTCAGCAGCCCTTCGCGCATCATCAAGGCGAGTGACCGCTTCGCCCGCCGCCACGGAGCATCGGCGGTTTTGTAGATGATGTGGCGCAGATCATTGAGCCGGCCCGGATTCGGCGGCTTGCCGGCCGCAAGCCACTTCTCGCGCGCCTCCCCGCCCTTCCACGCCTTTGTGGTGAACCCCAGGATCTCCACCTTCACGCCGCACCGTTCGAGCGTGCGAGCCAGAATATCCGCGCAGCACGCCGCCACCATGATCGGCCGTCCGCGCATCGAACCGGAATTGTCGATCAGCAACGTCACGACCGTATCCCGGAAATCCGTGTCGCGCTCGCGCATGAACGACAGCGCATGCATCGGATCGATGATGATCCGCGTCAGCCGCGCCGCATCGAGTGCGCCTTCCTCCAGATCGAAATCCCACGCGCGGTTCTGCTTGGCGAGCAGCCGCCGCTGCAAGCGGTTCGCCAGCCGCGAAACCGTGGAGGCCAGCACGCGCAATTCCTTATCGAGGAACGTCCTCAGCCGGTCGAGTTCCTCCGGCGTGGAGAGCTTCTCGGCCTCCACGACTTCATCGTTGTTGTTGGAAAAAACCTTGTAGCCAAAGTTCTCTGGCGCATCGAGCACGGACTGGTTCGGACGCCACGGCTCTGCGGTGTCGCTCTCCGCCTCGCCCTCCGCCTCGATTTCGATGTCCTGCATCTCACCGGCATCGGCCGCTTCCGCCGTATCGCCGCTCTCGCCTTCGCTCTCCTGCTCTTCGCCGGAGCTCTCTTGACCCTCGTTGGTCTCTTCCTCGCCCTCCGTCTCCTGCTCGCCGCCCTCGGGCTGCTGCTCTTGTTCCTCTTCGCTCTCTTCCTGCTCGCCTTCGTTCGGCTGCTCGGCCATCTCGAGCGTGCGCAGCAGATCTCGCACCAGCCGCCCGAACGCCTCCTGATCGCCCGTCTTTGCCGCAAGCTGCTTCAGCGTCTTGCCGCAGCGCTTCTCCAGAACAGGCTTCCAAACGTCCGCCAACGCCTTCGCCGTTGCGGGTGGCGGCAACCCCGTCAGCTTCTCACGCACGATCAAAGCCAATGCTTCGTCGAGCGGCGCATCCTCGCGCGACGACACGTTGGCGTAACGCCCGTGCGCAAAATAGTCCTCGCACTTGGCCGCGAGATTGCCCGCCATGCCATCCATGCGATTGGCGCCGATCGCTTCCACGCGCGCCCGCTCCACCGCCTCGAACACGGCCCGCGCCTCGCCGGATTGCGGCGCGAGTTTGCGATGCAGCTTCGCGTCATGACACGCCAGCGTCAGCGCAAGACTATCCGCCCAGCCGCGCACCACTGCGATTTCGCGCTTGGAAGGCACGCGCGCCGGCTCCGGCAACTGCACGTGATGCCCGTCGATCCCGGGCTTGCCCGGCGAAAAGTCAACATGCACTTTCTCGTCGCCCGCCACCGCGCGCACGGTCAGTCCGACGACCCGCTTCAGCGGCTCGGCCGGTGCTTCCTTGCGCTTGGTTGGCGGTGTGTTGGCCATCAGCGGTCGTTCAGCTCAACGCCACGTTCGCGGCACTCTCCGGCAATTCCTCGCCGAATGCGCGCTGATAGAACTCCGCCACCAGCGGACGCTCCAGTTCATCGCACTTGTTGAGGAACGTGACGCGGAACGCAAAGCCGATATCGCCGAAAATGTCGGCGTTCTCCGCCCACGTGATCACCGTGCGCGGGCTCATGACGGTCGAGAGATCGCCGTTGATGAACGCCGACCGCGTCAGGTCGGCCACCCGCACCATCGCGCCGACCTGCTTGCGCTTCGCATCGGTCTTGGCGAACGACTTCACCTTCGCGAGAATGATCTTCACCTCGTCGTCGTGCGGCAGGTAGTTGAGGGTCGTGACCAGCGACCAGCGGTCCATCTGACCCTGGTTGATCTGCTGCGTGCCATGATAGAGCCCCGACGTGTCGCCGAGCCCGATCGTGTTCGTCGTTGCAAACAGCCGGAACGCCGGATGCGGCTTGATCACCTTCGACTGGTCGAGCAGCGTCAGCTTGCCTGATACTTCGAGCACGCGCTGGATCACGAACATCACGTCCGGCCGCCCCGCATCGTACTCGTCGAATACGAGCGCCGTATTCGAGCGCAGGCAGTAGGGCAGAATACCTTCGCGGAATTCCGTCACCTGCTTGCCGTCCTTCAGCACGATCGCGTCTTTGCCGACGAGATCGATGCGCGAAACGTGGCTGTCGAGGTTGACGCGAATGCACGGCCAGTTGAGCCGCGCCGCCACCTGCTCGATGTGCGTCGACTTTCCCGTGCCGTGATAGCCCTGCACCATCACGCGCCGATTGTGCTTGAACCCGGCCAGGATCGCGAGCGTGACGTCCCGGTTGAACAGATAATCCGGATCGAGATCGGGCACATGCTCCTCTGACTTCGAGTAGGCGGGCACTTCCATGTCCGTCTCGATGCCGAAAACCTGCCGCACCGAAACCTTGAGGTCGGGCAAGCCGGCGATGTCCTTGGTGGCAGCGGGGGCAGGCGCGCGCATGGGAAGTCCTTCGTAAGGTGGAGCGCGGTGGCGCACTCATCGGGATGCGCAACCGGAGAAATGGGGCTGGGAGCAACGCCGCCCGATAGGGGGAAGTTCACGAGAACGCGGCGACCCGAAAGGTTACGTCGCCGCCGTCAAACGAGACCAGCCTGCTTCAAATAATTATAGGCTTGAATGATCTCACGCAACTTCTCCTCCGAGCGAGTGTCGCCGCCGTTGGCATCGGGATGGTGAAGCTTGACCAGTTCCTTGAACCGGCCCTTGATCTCGTCCTTCGTCGCCCCCTGCTTCAGACCCAGCGTGGTCATCGCCTTTTTTTCGAGCGGGCGCAGTTGTCGGCGGTTTTCCACGGGCGTCGAGCGCGACTGACGGGCCCGCCATGCGAAAAATGCGCTGGGATCGTTGGGTGGCGGATCATCCCCTGCAGCCGCCGGATCGGCCGTGTCTGCGGTCTCGCGCGGTGCTCCGGTCCGGCCTTCGCGCATGCCCGGAGCCCACGAGTTGGCCGCCATCTTCCACGTCGGGCGGTGCCCGGTCAGTGCATCTTTCTGAAAGTCGGCGACTTCGCGGTCCGACATTCCGTCGAAATAGTTATACGTCGCATTGTACTCGCGCACGTGATCGACGCAGAAAGCGAAGTATTCACCATCTCGCCCGCGTCCTTTCGGCGCACGATGGGTCGCCGGCTGATCGCACCCTTTGCGCTGGCAGCGAGGACCGCCCGTGCGCGCTTCTTCCTCACGAGCACGCTTGGTGCCGAGGCGGATGGAGTCGAAATACTTCGAGTTGAGCTTCATGTGTCGAGTATGCTGAGAGCCGCTGGCGGAAACAAGCCGAGCACCTTATCACAGGCCGATGCGTTGCGTCGCGGCCATAGCGAAAATCCAGCACCGGATTTTTTAGGCAGTTGCAGCGCCTCATCTCGCCATCCGTCCGGCTCCGCGACAGCGAAGTCGCATGGCACCCTAAAGGACACGCACGATGTCAATCGAATCTGCACTACGTGAAAAGCTCATGGTCGGACTTGAGCCCGTGCGGCTTGATGTCATCAACGAGAGCGAGATGCACGCGGGCCACCGGTCTTCGCCGGGGACGGGCGAAAGTCATTTTCGTGTGCTCGTCGTGTCGGACAAATTTACAGGTCAGTCGCGGGTGACGCGCCACCGGATGGTCAATCAGCTCATCGCCGAAGAACTTGCGGGCGGCCTCCATGCCCTCGCCCTGGCAACCTACGCGCCCGGGGAAAAATTCTAAGTCACCACTTTCCCCGCCATCCGGCCGGCTCCGCGCAGCGGAGTCGGATGGCGCAACAAAGTCCCCGCCATCCGGCCGGCTCCGCGCAGCGAAGTCGGATGGCGCAACAAATAGAAAAAGCTCGGCTCCCCGAAGGAACCGAGCTCTCTCTGGTCGCTCAAATGTTAGCGCCAGCGCGGGTGGCAGACGCGTTCCATGTGGCAGCGCTTCACGCCCCAGCGGTTGCGGAAGCAGACGCGTTCCCACCCGCAGTGGCGGCGCGCATGGTGGTGTCGCCACCCGTGCCGGTGCCCGACGTCTTCGATCCCGCGTGAACCGCCATCGCGATAGCCACCGTCACGATGAACGTCACCACGCCCATAGCCGGGATCGGCGAAAGCAGGCGCGGCGCCGGCTGCGAAAAGAATGCCGCTCGACAGGAGGGCGGCGGTCAAAATGCGCTTCATGGTCAGTCTCCTCGTTATCTTCGTCCGGTGCTGGTCGGCGCGTCAGCGCCATCGATCCGGCGTAGCGCGATAAAGCCATTTCCCGCATGAACCGGCTCTGAACGCCCCGTTCAGCAACCGTTGCCCTCATCCTGCCCGTTTGTGTGCGGATATGTGCTCTGGTCTGTTCCAGTTTGTGAGTGCGTGGCAGTCATGCCCGATCGGCACCTATCCAGTGATGATGTCGAAAACGTCATTGCGCGCGTTCGCGAAGAGTTGGCGCGGCGCCGCATTTCGCGCCAGCGATTGGCCGACGACGCTCGCATCAGTGTCTCGACCCTTGAAAAAGTCCTTTCCGGCCGCCGCACCTTCACGCTGGCCACGTTGGTCCGCTTGGAGGAAGCGCTCGGCGTCGCGTTGCGGCCTTCGCGTCTCAACGGCGCCAGACGTTCCGGTGACCGCCCGCTCATCGCCGCCGATGATCTTGGCAACTACGCACGCGCCCAGGTCACATGGCTTGAAGGCTCCTACCTCACGCTGATCCCAAGCTTCGGCGAACGGTCCTCTATTTCCGCCTATCGCACCGAATTCCGCTGGGACGACCAGCGCGGCTGCCTCACCTTTCGCGAAACCGAGCGCGCTGACGGCGCTTTTGCGCAGCATGGCTTGATTGCGATGCCCAATCAAACCGGCCACATCTACCTTGTCACCAACCGACACGGGCAGCATAGGCTCGCGATCCTGTCGCGTCCGACGAGCCAAGGCAGCATGCACGGCATTCTCGCCACGCTCTTGTCTGGCCGCGGCGCGCAGTTAACTCCCGTGGCCGCGCCCATCGCGCTCACACCAATCGAAGCCTCGTCGAAATATGTTTTTGGCCGTATCTCGCAAGGCCAGCCCGACTTCGCCCGTTACCGCACGCTGCTCCATCGCACGCTCGACGACGGGTTTGCCGTGCTGATGCCGGCATAACTTGCATTTTTCCGCGCCCTGCGGCAGAAATCCTGAAGGCTTTGATGCGATGCAACGGCGTTGCTTTGATCTGCTCATCGGTCCCGTGAGTATTGTGATGTCGCTTCGTCGCAAGATCCGGCGCGAATGTCGTCGGCACTGGGCTCACTGCGCTGGCCACTGTCGGCTACATTATGGGCGCGCTCACGTTCGCGGCCGGTGCAAAGCCGCTGCTGGCATTATCGAAGCCTCTGCCCATCACGGTCACCGCGCAGCCAATCACCACCTTCTCACGATCGGGCGAGCCCGGCAGCACGTCGGCAAAGTTGATCTGGCGCGGCGGGCTGGTGCTCTCCACGGACAGCGAAAAATTCGGCGGCTATTCCGGTCTCGTCCTCTCCGCCGACGGGCAGGACCTCATGGCTGTCTCCGATGCGGGCGGCTGGTTGAAAGCGCGCCTGCAGTATTCCGGCAATCGCCCCGTAGGCCTTGCCGATGCGATGATCGGCTCCCTCATGGGCAGCGACGGTAAACCGCTGCGCCGCCATCGCGATCTCGACGCTGAGGAACTGGTCCTGCTGAGCGGAACACTTTCCGGCGGCGAAGCGCTCGTCTCCTTTGAAAACTTCAACCGCATCGTCCGCTATGCCGTCACCGCCGCCGGTCTCGGACGACCGCTGGAAATATTCGAGCCCCCGCCGGGCCTGCGCCGCTTCTCCAAAGACGGTATGGAAGCCATGACCGTTCTGAAAGGCGGTCCCAACAAAGGACGCCTGGTGGCGTTCTCCGAAAATGCGCGCGATGACGGCCGTCACACCGGTTGGATCTGGGTCCGCGGCAGCGCAAAGCCACTGCAAGTCATCTCACACGACGGCTTCTCGTTGACCGCCGCCGCGTCGTTGGACGACGGTACGCTGATCCTGCTCGAACGCCGCTTCACCTTTCTCGATGGTGTCCGCATGCGCCTGCGCCGCATCGAAGCCGCAGACGTAAAGCCCGGTGCCGTCCTCGACGGCGAAGTGCTGATCGAGGCCGACCTATCGGATGAAATCGACAACATGGAAGGTCTCGCCGTCCACATCGCACCGAACGGCGACACCGTCCTGAGCCTCATCTCGGATGACAACTTCAACACTGTCATCCAGCGCACGCTTCTGTTGCAGTTTACGCTTCGCGAACGCCCGCAATCTTGAAAGCGCGCATGAAAAAGGCGCGGGAGCCATCAGCTTCCGCGCCTTCGAATTTCATTCAGCCGAGCCGCTTAAGCCGCAGCCGCTGCCTTCGACTTGACGAGGTCGCGCTTCAGCTTCTGCAGCTGCGGCGAAAGCTGCTCGGTGCTCGCCTTCAACAGGTAGGCATCGAGACCGCCGTTGTGTTCCACCGAACGCAGGCCATGTGCGCTCACGCGAACCTTCACCGAACGGTCCAGCGCCTCGCTCAGCAACGTGACGTTGACGAGGTTCGGGCGGAACGTCCGCTTGGTCTTGTTTTCGGCATGGCTGCGGAGCTGGCCGGCCATCGGCAGCTTGCCGGTCAATTCGCACCGACGGGTCATGGGTCGCATCTCCTAGATGATCGCGCGGTGCCCATCCGGGGTCGCGCGGGCCCGTCACGGGCATTCGTCCAAAAATGAAGGGCCCCGCCGGTCATCCCAGCGGGGCAGTGGCGGTTCTATACTGAGACCACCCAAAAGCGTCAAGCGCCGGCTGCCTGATCTCCCCGGACACCCCTTGTCCCGAATGAAGCCGCGAAGAAGCGAAGTCTTTACGATTTTGGTCCACGTTGGGACATCGGAACGCCGGGTTCTGCCCGGAAATGTAGCGTGTTCAAAGGCGGCCGCTCCCAATTCGCGGCGCCGCGTACCAGTGGTGTAATCATGTCAGTGACGTGCGTTCGCGGCCGCAAATGGGCCAGTGCCAGCTTCGCCATCCTCGCGGCGGTAGGGGTGGAATTCGTCCTGGGGAACCAAACCCCGGCGCTCGCCGACCCTTCGCCCGAACCTCCGATCGAGATATTCTGGCCAATACTCTATATATTTCAATGGCTTCGACATCGGCACCGTGCGCATCGACCAGCGCACCGCCGGCCGCACCTATTCCGCGAGCTCTCATGTCGAAATCTCAGCCCTTCTCGGCGCGTTCCGCTGGAAAGGCGTGACCCGCTCAGCCGGCACGCATCTCCGCCAATTCAATGGAACCGACCGGCTACGATTTTCAGTTTGAAGGCACCTCAAAATCCGGCGCGGTCCGGATGGGCTTCACCAAGGGCAACGTCACCTCTTTGACCGCCCTTCCCGAAACCATCGACCCGCCCGACCTCGTTCCCCTCCGCGCCGCTCACGTCAAATCCGTGATCGATCCCTTGAGCGCCGTCGTCGCCGTGAGCCGCCCCGCCGCCCAGCCATGTGGCCGCAAACTTGCGCTCTTCGACGGTAAACAGCGCTTCGATATTGCCCTTATCCAGTCCCGCCGCGAAGCCGTCCCCGCCGGCCGCAATGGCGCCACCGTCCAAGGCATCGTCTGCCGGGTGAAATACACGCCCATCGCCGGTTACCGCGCCACCGCCGACACGCAAGCCCTCGCCGAGAGCACCGGGATAGAAGTCACATTCCGCCCGATCGTCGAAGCCGGGATTTGGGCGCCGTACCGCGTCGCCATTCCGACCATCGCCGGCAGTGTTTCCCTCGAGGCAACCCGCTACGACATCGACGCCCCCGGCCTGGCCCAGATTGCTCTGGTCGACTGACGACGTCCTGGTGCGGACACAAGAATGGGCGGACCCTCAGGTCCGCCCATTTTCTTTTGCCGGTCCGGTTGGCCCTGATGGCTTTTTGTCTCGTGCCGATGGCCCGCAAGAAAGCCTTGATCTCCCTTCCCGGCGGTGCAATGCCAAGGTCACCCCGCCAGCCGGGGCCGCCACGCCAGAGGGCCATTGATGGGCATCGACCTCGAATCTCGCATCCGCAACGTCACCGCGGTGCTGGGACCGACGAACACCGGAAAAACCCACCTCGCCATCGAACGCATGTTGGGCCACGAAAGCGGCATGATCGGCCTGCCGCTGCGTCTGCTCGCGCGCGAGGTCTATGACAAGATCGTAGCCCGCGTCGGCGCCGACAAAGTCGCTCTCGTCACCGGCGAAGAAAAGATCAAGCCCGAGCGCGCCCGCTACTGGGTGGCGACCGTCGAAGCCATGCCGCGCGACGTCGATGTCGACTTCCTCGCCATCGACGAGGTCCAGCTCTGTGCCGATCCCGAGCGCGGCCACGTCTTCACCGATCGCCTGCTGCATGCGCGCGGACGCTCCGAAACACTCCTCCTCGGCGCGCAGACCATGAGCGGCGCCATCGGCGACTTGATCCCCGGTGCCAACTTCATCGCGCGCACGCGTTTCTCCAAGCTCACCTACGCGGGTGAGAAAAAGATCACGCGCCTGCCGCAGCGCTCCGCCGTCGTCGCCTTCTCGGCGACCGACGTGTACGCCATCGCCGAGCTGATCCGGCGCCAGCGCGGCGGCACCGCTGTTGTGCTCGGGGCCTTGTCTCCCCGCACCCGCAACGCCCAGGTCGCACTCTACCAATCCGGCGATGTCGATTTTCTCGTCGCCACAGACGCCATCGGCATGGGCCTCAATCTCGACGTCGATCACGTCGCTTTCTCCGCCACCCGCAAGTTCGACGGCCAGAACTTCCGCAATCTCACACCGTCGGAACTCGCCCAGATCGCCGGCCGCGCCGGCCGTCACATGAACGACGGCACCTTCGGCGTGACAGGATCCTGCGACGCTCTCGATCCGGAAATCGTCGAACGCATCGAGCAGCACACCTTCGATCCCGTGCGGGTTCTCCAGTGGCGCAACCGCGAACTCGACTTCCGCACACTCAATCGCCTGCGCGAGAGCCTGAAGACGCTCCCCAACGAGCAGCGCCTCATCCGCGCCCGCATGACAGACGATGTCATTGCCCTTGAAACGGTCGCCGACGACGACGACATCGCCCGTCTGGCCACCTCTCCGGCAGCCGTTCAGCGGCTGTGGGAAGTTTGTCAGATCCCCGATTACCGGAAAATTTCATCCGCCAACCATGCCGAACTCATCGCCACGCTCTATAAAGACCTGATGGGGCCGACGGGCCGCATCGCAGAGGATTGGTTCGCCCGCCAGGTGGCAATGGCCGACCGCACCGACGGCGACATCGATACCCTCGCCACGCGGCTTGCGCATATCCGGACCTGGACGTTCGTATCCAACCGGGCCGACTGGTTGAAGGATCCGGCCCACTGGCAGGGCCGCACGCGCGCCATCGAAGATGCCCTCTCCGATGCGCTGCACGAATGCTTGACGCAGCGGTTTGTCGATCGCAGAACCAGCGCACTCATGAAGGGCATGCGGGATAAAGAAGAGTTGAACGCAGAAATCAAAGACGATGGCTCCATCAATGTGGAGCAGCATTACGTCGGCCGCCTGCGTGGCTTCCGCTTCACGCCGGATGCTCAGGCCGAGGGCGTGCACGGCAAAGCTGCGCGCAGTGCCGCAGCCCATGTGCTCTCCGGCGAATTGTCGATGCGCGCCCGGCGCGTCGCGGCGGCCCAGGCCGACGCCTTCAAGATCGATCGCAAAGGCCAGATCCTGTGGCGCGGTGAAGAGATCGCGAAACTACACGCAGGCGAAGATCCGCTGAAGCCGTCAATAGAGCTCCTTGTCGATGAATATCTGTCCGCCCCCGATCGCGACAAGATCGAAGCGCGGCTTGAAAGCTGGGTGACAGAAACGATCGCCGATAAACTGAAACCGCTTGTCGAGCTTTCAAAGGCCGAGGATGTCACAGGCCTCGCGCGCGGCATCGCTTTTCAGCTGAAGGAAAACTTCGGCGTCCTGAAGCGCGAAGCCATCGCCGACGATTTGAAGAGCCTGGATCAAACGGCCCGTGCGCAGTTGCGCAGATACGGCGTTCGGTTCGGAGCCTTCAACATTCATTTCCCCCAACTTTTGAAGCCTGGCCCTGCGGAATTGACACTCGCGCTCTGGTCGTTGAAGACACGCGGCCGCCGCCGGTCTTGACCCGGATAAGATGCCCGAACCGCCGCGCGCAGGCCTGACCTCAGCGCCCGCGACCGCGGAACTCCCGGAAGCGTTCTACCGCGCCTTCGGCTACCATGTGTGTGGCCCGCGCGTGATCCGCTTCGACATGCTTGAACGCCTTGCCGACATGATCCGGCCGCTGCTCGCCTGGCGTTCCAACCGCGATCCGGAAGCCAAGCCGCCGAAGGGCTCGACGGGCGATGGCGGCTTCACCGCGACACCGGAGATGATGTCGATCCTCGGCTGTTCGCCCGAAGAACTGGGCAAAGTTCTAAAGGCGCTGGGCTTCCGGCTCGATCGCCGCCCGATCAAGGTGCCGGCACCCCAGCCCGCCGCCGCAGTGTCCGTCGAAAGAACCGGTCAGCGAAGACACCAGCGCGGATGTCGCGGTCACTCCGGAAGCACCGGCCGAAACAGCGGTGCTGGAAACCGTCGCCGAAGCCACATCCGACTGAAGCCGCATCCGCTGCGGAACCTGTCATATCGACGGAAACATCTGCAGCGCCCGCTGAAGTGCAATACGAAGAAATCTGGCGGCCGCGTCGCCACCATCGCGAAAGCCACGACCGCGGCGAAGGCCGCAATGAACACCGCGGCGAAGGCCGCAATGAGCACCCGCAATCGCGGCGCAGGCCGCAACGACAATCGCCGCCGCGATCGCCGGCCTGGCCATCCTCATCAGAACCCAGCAACTTCGGCCCCGGCTGCCGCAGGTGAAGCGGCATCACCCGCCGTTGCCGCCGAAGGCCAGAGCGGCGCACCCGCCAACGACCAGCAGCACCGCGCAGATCGCGAACCCAATCGCCGTGGCGACAATCGCGGCAACCGCGATCCTGGCCAAGCGCAACGACAGAGCCCGGCGGCGATCGCGCTCCGCAACAAGGGGCAGCAGCGCAACGAAGGCCGGCCAGATCGTGGAGATCGCGGAAATCGTGGCGATCGAGGCGATCGCCGCCGCAACGACGAGCGCAATCAGCCGCGCGCCATCTCCGCCGCGCCCCCGCGCAACAAGGCGAGTGCGGAGGCGGATTCGCCATTCGCATCTCTGCTGGCCCTGCGCTCTCAACTCGAACAGGCGCGTCGCGACAAGAGCTGAGAATGGGTAACGACGGCGAGAGCGCTGATACGCCGAGTGGCTCCGTTGCCACCTCGCAGCGGCTCGATAAATGGCTGTGGTGCGCGCGCGTCGTCAAAACGCGCACTCAAGCAGCAGCGCTCGTCTCCGGCGGCAAGATCCGCATCAACCGCGTCAAAACAGATAAGCCGGCCCACGCCGTGAAAGTCGGCGACGTGATCACAGCGTCCGTCGGACCCCGCGTTCGTATTCTCGCGGTGAAAGCGATTGGCGATCGCCGCGGCTCGGCCGAAATTGCGCGCCTCCTGTTCGATGATCTGACCGCGCCCGCCATCCCCGTCGGCGCGAACGCGGATGGCACCGCCGATGCCCAAGCCAATGGACCTGCCGGCCACCGTGACAGCGGAAGCGGACGTCCGACCAAGCGCGACCGACGTTTGATTGATCGCCTGAAGGGAGAATTGTGATGTAACGCACTCCGGCGCAGGGTCCCCGTGCGCAAGGTCGAGCATCACCTTTTTTCGCATTGTGCCGCCCAGGCGACGCCGCTAAGAGACCTAACCGCCACACTCAGCGCGGGCGCCGGCATCGGTTCGGAACGGGACGGGAACGTAATGACTTACGTCGTCAACGATAAGTGCATCAAGTGCAAGTACACCGATTGTGTCGAGGTGTGCCCGGTCGACTGCTTCTATGAAGGCGAGAACATGCTCGTCATCCACCCGGACGAATGCATCGATTGCGGCGTCTGCGAGCCTGAGTGCCCGGTCGACGCCATCAAGCCCGACACGGAGCCGGGCCTGGAGAAGTGGCTCGAGCTGAACCGTGAGTATGCGGACAAATGGCCGAACCTGACGGCCAAGCGATCTGCGCTTCCGGACGCAGATACCCATAAAGATGAGGCCGGCAAGTTCGAGAAGTATTTCTCCGCTAGCCCCGGCGAGGGCGACTGACGGCAGCCAAAGATCCGCAATTTCAGGACGTTGGGCTTTTTAGTGGCTTTCGGAAGGCGTCTTTCGGCGTCGCCAGGCAACCCACGTGGGCCACCGCGCTTAAGGCCGTTTAAAGCGCCGCGCGGCGCCGCCCTTCATTTTCCACGAAGTTTGTGCTATGGTCTTCAAGATTGGTGGGTGCACCAGAACCGAGTGAGAACAAATGCGGGTGAAATCATCCACATAGGTCGCTCGGTGGTTTGACGCGCTTCGAGGTTCGCTCTGCGGTTAGGCAGTTCGCGACACCATCGACAACAAGGATGGGGATGAAGGCGCGTCCTAGACGCCCAAAAAGAGGGAAAATTGAGCGGTTAGGGGACCCTTAGCCGTGCTTGACCGCCTGCGGCCCTGATCCAGGCGGCGGTTTCTTTGAAATCGAACGACGGGCACTTGTATCTGGCGGTTCGAAGTAGACCTTTGAGAGTGAGCGACGCGCATGACCCAGAAGAAAAAGACTGTGGTGAAAGCTAAGACAGCGAAAGTCGTCGCTCAACCTAAAAAGTCGGGATCCGGGACTCCTGCCGCTCGCACTGTGGCATCAAACGCACGCCCTGTGGCCGCTGCGGCACGTAAGCCGGCAGCGAAGGCTGCTCCCGCGAAAGACGCCAAGAAGCCCGCTGCGGCGCCCAAGGCCGCCGCTCCCAAGGCGACGACAACGACAACTACAAAGCCTGCCGCTGCAAAGCCCCAGCAAAAAGTAGTCGTCGGCAAAAGCACCGCTCCGGCGAAGCCTTCTGCCGCTGTGAAACCTGCCGCTCCCGTGAAGGCTGCCGCCGCACCAGTCGCACCGGCCAAGAAGCCGGCTGTGGCATCGCAGCCGCGCATGGAAGCAGCAAAGGCCGCTCAGGCGTTCGCGGCGCATCGCGCCCAGGCTGCCCAGGCCACGGTTCATGCCGCGCCTCCAGCGCGCGCCGTGCCCGCTTCCGTGTCGAAGGCTCCGGCCAATAGCAAGATCACTGCGCCGGCTCAGGCTCAGGCTCCAACTTCGGCTCCCGTAGCTGCTGCGCCAGCTTCGCCCAAAGCCATCGCTGAGAAGGCCGCAGCTGCGCGCCAGGCGCAGGCCGTCGAGAAGAAGCCTGTGAATTCGCGTCACGGCTTCAAGACGAACGAGTTCATCGTCTATCCGGCGCACGGCGTTGGCCGCATCATCGGCATTGAAGAGCAGGAAATCGCCGGCATGGCGCTCGAACTGTTCGTCATCAACTTCGAGAAGGAGAAGCTGACGCTGCGCGTGCCCACGGGCAAGCTGCAGAGCGTCGGCATGCGCAAACTCGCCGATGACGATATCGTCAAGCGCGCCATGGAAATCCTCAAGGGCCGCGCACGCATCAAGCGCACCATGTGGAGCCGTCGCGCTCAGGAGTACGTTGCGAAGATCAACTCCGGCGACCTGATCTCCATCGCTGAAGTCGTGCGCGACCTCTATCGCTCCGAAGCGCAGCCCGAGCAGTCTTATTCTGAGCGCCAACTTTACGAGGACGCCCTCGATCGCATGGCGCGTGAAATCGCAGCTGTTGAAAAGCTCGATGATCGCGGCGCCGTTCAGCGCATCACGGAAGTCCTGTCGAAGAGCGCTAAGGGTCGCCGCATGGCCGAAGATGGTAATGGCGGTGGTGAGCCTGAAGAGGTCCAGGCCGCCTGACTACCCCGAGAGACCGAATAGAGAATGCCCGGTGCCGCAGGTGCCGGGCATTTTTTCTGGTTCATCGCCCGCCCGCAGATCCTTCAGGCAGTTCTTCGATCGCCTCCGCCGTCGCCAGCGAGATGAAGGGACCATTTCGTCGTTCTATAAAGCCGCGCACACGCACCAGCCGGCCCTTCAAGTTCTTCAGCCGCGCGACGAGACCCTCCCGATCATCACTGCGCTTCAAATCGACCGCCGCCGTGAAATCCCACTTCCAATCGCGACCAAAATTCAAGAACACCTCGTTGCGGCTCATGCCCACCGCTGCCACCCAACCCTCGATGATCTGAAAGGTCCCGCCGAGCTTCTCGAGCCCTCGCGTCTCCCGCGCGGAGCGCACGGCGTAAGCAGGGTTTGCCCACAGTCCCGCTCGCTTCGCGCGCGCGACGGCCTCCCGCGCAAAGAGCTCTCGAAGGCACATCGTCTCGCCAGGCAAGGGTGCAACCCGCGCATGCCCGCCATCAATGATAGCGGACTGCAGCCAAAAACGACCCGCATCACGGTCTGATCCGTAAACGTGCGCAACTCGGCGGCCGTACCGGTCGCGAAAGGCTCCTGACGCTACGATCTCGATACGCCGGTCCCTCACGAGTGCGTCTACGGCCGCGCGCGCTTCTACCTCTGGCGCCCACTCCTCAACCGATACCGCCACATCACGCGCGCTGGGCACGGACAGCGACATCAGTTTCAAGCTTGAGCCGTCGTCGAGAGTAAAGGCCGCCGCGCCCTCGACCCGCGTAACGGCTCGAGTTTCCAGCTGCCCCTGTAGACAGTCCTCGCCGCGCACCGGAAGTGCCAGCCAGAGTGTAGCCATTGCCGCGATTGCTGTGCGTCGCAGGTCGCTACGCTTAGAGCTTGCCCCCACCGGTCCCGCCTCTCGCATCCCAAACCGTTTGCGAGATTTGCATGTGCAGGCGGTGTCAGAAAAGCCTTGTCAGACGGCGAAGTCGTCCGGCTGCAGCAGGGACTTTGCGATATTCAGAAGCGTGATGGAGGAATCTGTATCCGTGTCTCGGATGACGCTGTTCTGCCCGACCTGTTGAGTATTTGCGAGAATGTCGAAGAAGGACTGGAAACCCAGATCGCGGACATCGATCACATCCCCATTTCTCCGCGGTCCAAGCAGCAACTGAAAGTCTTCGATGATGTCATGTCCAAACTGACCCCGGAAAACAAACACGTCCTGCCCAGAGCCGCCGGAAAGAATCTCATTGGCCGCAGTTCCGATGATGCGGTCGTTTCCGGCGCCGGTTTCGATGCGTTCCAGTCCAGTGACGGCGATCGCAGAAAGATCGACGATATCAGCGCCCCCGCCCGTCCGCAGGATATCAACGCCTTCTCCAAGGTCGATGGACTCGATTGAGATAATGTCGTCGGTGCCGTGGCTAAGAAGCAGAATGTCGGCACCGGCCGACCCCCTTATGGTGTCAAAGCCTGCTCCGCCGTCAAAGCTATCGCTGCCCTGCCGTCCCGAAAACACGAACGTATCATTGCCGAGCCCGCCAGCGAGAACGTCATTTCCTGCACCGCCGAGGATCACGTCATCGCCGGCGGATCCTGTGATGCGATCCCCGCCGCCGCCGGCTTCGATCTGCTCGACACTGGTCAACGTGACGCCAGAAAGGTCGAGCACGTTTGCGGAGCCATCAAGCCTCAGGATGTCGAACCCGTCGCCGCCATCAATGGCTTCAATCCCGATCAAAAGACCCGTGCTTCCGCGGAGTCCGATGATGTCATCGCCGCTGCTGCCCCGAATGGTATCGAACCCATCACCTCCATTGTAGGCGTCCGATCCTGCATTGCCGCTGACAAAGAACACATCATCGCCGCCGAGCCCGGAGAGATCGTCGCTGCCCCGCCCGCCGGTGATGCTGTCGTTGCCCGCCCCACCTGTCAGAACATCGCGACCGGCCGTGCCGACGAGTGTGACGCCCGGCGTGTTGCCGGTAACGGAAACAACGAAGGTCGTACTGGTTGACGCGATGCTATCGCTGGCCGTCACCCGGATTTCGATATTGCCGCTGAAGTCGGGAGGCGGCGTTCCCTGAAACTGCCGCGTCGCAGCGTTGAACGTGAGCCACGAAGGAAGTGCGCTGCCATCCGCACGATCGGCGGAGTAGAACAGTGGATGCCCATCCGCATCGCTGAATGTGTCGACGGGGATGGTGTAAGCGAAATCTTGACCCGCATTGATCTGCTGGTTAGCGAGCGCGGCGCCAGTAAGCGCAGGCTCCGCGTTCGGCACGATGGTCACGTTAGCCGCCGCTGTCGTTTGTCCGCCGCGCCCGTCGGACACTGTGTATGTGAACGTGACGAGACCGGTATATCCTTGGGCAGCCAGAACAGTGACGTCCCCGTTGGGGGTGACCGAAACAACGGCGCCCAAGGTGGTCGATGAGGCGGCAACGATGGTGAGCGGATCTCCGTCGACATCCCGATCGTTGGCAAGCAGTTGCGAACCGGGGATCACGACATCCCGCGTGTAACTGAAGAACCCATCGTCGGCGCCTGCGATCGGCGCGTCATTGATCAGTGGTCCGGATTGCAGCGCCACGACGGTGAGAAACGCTGAATCCCAGATCGTTTCATCGTCGAATCCGACCGCGTCGATCGAACCGCCGGCGAAGAAGTTGTCGAGGACCACTCGCCCGCCATCTGCCAGTCTGAGCACGACATCCGAGAGATCACTCGACTGGAATACGCCAACATCTGCCGAGCCAAACCCGACGAAGCGCAACACATCCCAATCTGAGGCATCACTCGATGCGAGAATGACGTCGATGCCGTCACCAGCCTGATAAACATATGTGTCGCTGCCGAGGCCGCCATCGAGCACGTCGTCTCCGCCAGCGCCCACCAGCGTGTCGTCGCCGCCCAGTCCGTTGAGAACATCCGCGTTGTCTGAGCCGGTCAGCCGATTGCCGGCTGTATTGCCCTGACCGAACGCGGCGTCACCGGTAAGGCTGAGGTGTTCGACATGATCCGGCAGCGAGTAGGCGGCGGAGGAGATGACGGTATCGATGCCGGAGTTTTGTAGTTCAACGACCAAATCGCTGGCCGAGTCGACGATATACCGATCATTGCCGCCACCACCCGCCATGATGTCGTCGCCCGCACCACCATCGAGTATGTCTCGGCCGCGGCCGCCCGTTAGTTCGTCATTGCCTCCAAACCCGAACAGGTCGGCTCCACCGGAGAACGCAGTTCGTGCAGCCGCAGTGGCCACCGCCAGCACATCGGCGTCGTCTGTCCCTGAAATGAGATCTCGCGTGTCGGTTTCGCCCTCCGGAGGACGATCGAAGATGGGCGTCTCCGGCTCGGCCTCCAAAGCGTCCTTCAGAAAGGTCCCGCCCGCTTGCTCGAACTGAGCCGTATTCCAAAGTTTCGAGGCATCGGGCGTGCCAGACCCAGCTGGAAATGGAAACGGCAACTCGTCTCCAAGCTCATAGAAATTGATTCCGAGCATGCCTTCTTGGAAATTGACAATGCGAACCACAGCCTCAGTGGCGAACTCGAAGTCGTATTCCTGGTAAGTGAAATCCTGCCCCTCAAGCGTCAGGAACATGGGATCGAAAGCGTAACTCCCGCTGTAGATATGAATCAGCAAATCGGCGCCGTCGCGATTGAACAGGATTTGATTGGTGATGTTGACCGCGGCCCCAGTCGCATCAGCGACCGAATCGTCGAGCGGCACTTGCCCAATGAGATAGAAGTACCCTGCCGCCGCCGTGCCGTTGAATGCACCAGGACCGCCGTTCTGCGGCAGCATATCGAATGAAGCGCCGCCTATGGTCGGGGTGACAGCGCCGAGAACTGGAAGGAGGAGCGATCCCTCGAATGCTCCACCCTCAGGCGTGAGGAAGTTGTACGGGACGAAGAAGCGGTCAGAAGCGTCGGCGTCTGCGATGACAAATTCGAGGCTTCTGTCTGGCCCCGACGACGCAGATAGTATGAACGTATCTGCGCCCGCACCTCCTGAGGCGAACGAGCGCCCGCTGCCCGACACGATGGTGTCGTTGCCGTCCCCGCCTGACATCTCAATGTCGAAACCGAGCGGACTGACACCCGATAGCGGTGTAGCAAAGCGTCCGCTGATCAGGTCATCGCCGGCGCTCCCCTCCACCGATGTCATCGTCGAGCTGGCGTAAATGCGGTCATCTCCGGCCGATCCGATCAATCGTTCCAGCGAGCTGACCCAGATCCGGTCTCCGTCTGCAAATGTGCCTTCTTCGGTTTCGGACCCGATGAGAACCACATCCGCGCGGTCCGATGGTGCGAGCATGAGGCTCGATGTTCGAGCGGAGAAATCAAGCGTGTCGCCGCTGCTTTGCCGTTCCTGGCCTTTCAAATCGAAAAATGGTTGGGTCTCTTCGAAGCGCACGCCTTCGCCCAGAATCAGGGTGTCACTGCGATCGTCCCATCGGATGTCTTCGATAGAGAAGAGTTTATCGATACCGGTCGCATGAATGGCAATGAATTGCGGACGCAAATGAGGAACAGGCGAGTCGACACCCTCAAAGGTTACGACACCGACGCCGGTGTAATCGACTGCGTCCGTGCCATCCTCGTCGTAATCCAGTCCGGGTTGGCCGCCGTGGTAGACGTGACTGCCCGCAGTCCAAAGAAAAACGTCGTCTCCCCGTCCGCCGTAAAACTTCTCGGTCTGAGACGTGCTCTGCGTCCCCTCGAGTGTGTCGTCCCCGTCGCCTGAAAGAATGGTATTGAACGAGAACGCAAGGGTCAGTTGATCATCATCCGACGTGCCAAAGAGAGTTCGTGTCCCGACGGTGAACGTGAGGAACGTGAACGGTAGGTTCTCGGCAATGTCGACGCCGATGTAAAAGAGTAGCGATGCGACAATCGAGGATGAGTTCGCGATCGGCAACGGGCTGAATTCTAGATTGAAGGCGAAGTAGGGATACCCCTGGCTTTCGATGTCACGCGCCACCGCGGCCATCAACCCCCACTCGGAAAGGGGATCCGTGCTCTGGATGATCCGAGATCCGCGCCACCACGGATACTGAATGGCATCCAGCAACTCTTGCGGGGTGAGTCCGCCATTCGCGGCCGACAGCGTCGTGACACCATCGGCACCGTCGACGCCGACGGTGACAGTGCCATCGGGATTGGAGTCCCGCGTGCCTTCCATCACCCACCAGCGATCTTGAAACTCGCCGTAGTCGAGCGGGTCCTGCTGGTACACAAGCATCAGGTGATCCGCCCTGATCCGCCACAGACCCATCTCCTGAATCGGCACGCGTTCAATGCGGATGTTACCCATGAAGGACCTCCGGAGATGCGATCAGATTTGGTTGATGAGTACGGTGGGTTCGCTGGCGGCCGTATTGCATTTGGGCGGCAAGGGCAGCGAACGGGAAGCCTGACGGGCGTCGGCGAGAGCCGACTTCACAACGATGACTTGCGGATCAACGCACATGAACAAGGTGCCCTCAGCAGCGTCCGAATTCGGCTGCCCACGGCGCGCCTACGCACAGCCAGAGATTGTGCTGGCTCGCCATCCGCCCGGGGCTAGCAGGGTTAACTGAACATCAATCATATTGAGACCACATCGACGGACAAGTCAATGCTCTGTATAGAAATTAAAAAAGCCGAGGCTTTTCAGGGGGTAAATGATCGATGATTACGTTTGGTGGTCATTCGCGTCGACATGGGACGTATGCGCGAGGCAGAAATAAACTTCGGGACCAACGGGCGTTTACACCACCGGGTGCTATCTAAAATTGCGATCCGTGACCAAAGTCCGGTCTGAAGCAAGACAGCAGCCGGATGCCCCGGTCCCGTTCGGAACCGAGAGTGGTCACTCCCAGCCGCAGCCGTCAACGCTTGCTCGCGTTCATTCCGTGGCTTTGACAAACGCCAGCAACGACGCACCTTCGACAATCAAGTTGACGCCGACGAGAACGCCCAGAGCCCAGGCGGCCGAGAACGGGAAGTTGGTGTAGAGCATGCCCGCGATGAGAATCGACAAAATCCCACTCAGAATGAGAAACCAACGTCCTTCATTGACCTTGAAGGCCCAGAAGATCTTCGCGATGCCAGCGACGAACAAAGCGACAATGGCGAACAGCGTCAGCGTCGTGAGCCCAAGCAGCGGATGAGCAAAGATGACGAGACCAGCGACGATGCTGATCACCGCTAGGAGCATCAGGCCGATCGTCCCGGACCATCGCTCGCTCTTGAAGGCTGCGAATGCCTCAAGCACGCCGCTTATGAGGAAATTAGCCCCAAGCACGAGCGTAACGACAAGCCCGGCGATGAGGGGTGAAAACAAGGCGAGAATGCCGAGCGCTATGGCGATGAATGCAGCAAGCTTGAGCGGCCAGCGGGTGTCCTCTGTCAAGGTCGTGCGATCTACCATGGTCATGAAAATGCCTCCTGATCAAAACCCCTAATGTGGCCAGCATAACATGGCCGGAGCCGGAAACCGAAACTTCGCCCAGCCGGCGGTTCACTCGAAAGATTAATGGCGGAGGACGATCGCCCGCATTTGTCGCCCAGCTGGGAATAACGAGAGGCCCGCAGCCGTTGAATACCCGTGCGCACCGGCCCCGCGCCAAGTTGGCCGAAATGTCGAGAGGGAGTTCAACGCTATGGCGAATCCGCAGCCCGCACAAAATTCGGGAATGCTGTCGATGGGGATGGGGCTTCGAACGACGCCGCCTCCGACACCGGGCTCGCCCTTTGCGACGTCAGTGAACCAGAGTTCGGGCCTTTCAGTGATCGGTACCGACCTCACGATACTTGGGCAAAACATTGCGATCATCTCGCAGAACAAGCTGCAGATCGACGGCGACGTCCGCGGTGATGTGGTGGGCAAGCAGGTCACGATCAGCAGCGAGGGATCCGTCGTCGGGACCGTCTCGGCCGAAAAAATCGAGGTGCACGGCGGCATCCGCGGCGCCATCCGCGCCGCCGTCGTCATCGTGCATCCGACAGCCCAGGTCGATGCCGATATCCTGCATCAATCGCTGTCGGTGGCGGAAGGCGCTCTGCTCGAAGGCAGCCTCAGGAAGTCGAAAGATCCGGGCGAGCTCGTGCCCAATCTGGATCCGGCAACCTACGCCTCCAAAGGCGGAGCGCTCGTATAACAGGGGGGCAGCCGCGCGGTCACTCAAGCCGCGCGGCTGACGAGAACTTTGTCAATGCGACGGCCATCGAGATCGACCACCTCGAACCGCCAGCGGCCGTGCTCGAACGTCTCGCCGACATCGGGCAACCGGTGCAGCGCATTGAGCACAAATCCAGCCACCGTTTCGTAATCGGCATTCGGATCCAGCGGGATCGCGATCTTTTCTGCGAACTCGTCCACAGGCATCCAGCCCGCGACGAGAAATGATCCGTCATGCCGCACGACGAAGGCCGGCTCATCCTCGCCTTCTTCCTGGAATGCGCCGGTGATGGCCTCCAGCACGTCATTTGCGGTAATGATGCCTTCAAAATGGCCATACTCATCGAAGACCAGTGCCATGTGCACCGTTGACGCGCGGATGGCCTTCACAACGTCCAATGCGCGCGTGTTGTCACTCACGATGGGCGCCGTTTGAATGTCGGCGATGGCGCGGATGTCGTCCGGAAATCCAGCTGCTGCGTGCGCCGCCATCCGGTCGTAAAGAACCTTCACCGTCACGACGCCGACGATCGTATCAGCTTCTCCATCTTGCACCGGCAGCCGCGAACGCTTCGTTGCGCGCAGCTTGGCGAGGATCTCCTCCGGCTCATCCGTGAGATCGAGGATCTCCACGTCGCGTCGCGGCGTCATCAGTCCGGTCGCCGTGCGATCCGCGAGCCGCATGACGCCCGAGATCATGTCCTTCTCTTCCAGATTCCAGCACACCGGCACTTTCCGCTTCGGCAATGATGGTTTTTACTTCATCTTCCGTCATGCGCTGCGCGGCTTCGCCGTGCTGACCCAGGACGCGCAGCAGCACTTTGCCTGAGGCATCGAGCAGCCACACGAGCGGGGCCGAGAGCCGCGACAGCAGTGACATCGCCGGTGCCACGCGCACGGCCACCCGCTCCGGATCGCGCAGCGCAATCTGCTTTGGCACCAACTCCCCGACGATCAATGAGAGATAGGTGATGATGATCACCACACTCATGACGCCGATCGTGTCGCCCGCCCGATCTGACAATCCAAGCGTCTTGAGCCATTCACCGAGGCGAGCGCCGAGCGTCGCGCCGGAAATCGCGCCTGAAAGCACACCAACGAGCGTGATGCCGATTTGCACCGTGGAGAGGAACCGGCCGGGGTCTTCGGCGAGGCGCAGCGCGGTTGCGGCACCCGCCGAACCCTGAGCACGCATCACCGAAAGGCGTGCGGGCCGCGATGACACCACGGCCAGCTCGGACATGGCGAGCAAGCCGTTCAAGATGATCAGAACGGCGACGACGGCAATTTCAGTAAACACGAAGATCCAACAAGATACCGGACTGCAACAGAATGGCAGGCGGCTTCACGTAACATTATACCAACTGAACGCGAAGGTGCCATCGATGATATGGAGGTGGAGTAGTCGTAGGTGTCGTCGGCTTCGTGATTGGCCATGCAATTCAAGATCCCCCGCGCCGGCGAACCGGTCCCTCAGGACTATGCGCGCCTTCTGCACGACGTGGACAAGTTGGCCGAAAACCTCGACCGGCGGTTCCGCGTCCCCTTAACCAACATCCGCTTCGGCTGGGACCCCGTGGTCGGCTTCGTACCCATCGCCGGCGATCTCGTCACTGCGGCCCTCGCTATCCGCATAATTATGACAGCCCGCCGCCTCGGCGCGGATCGGGTACTGTTGCGGCGGATGGCGGGGAACGCGGCCCTCGACATCGGCATCGGTCTCGTGCCCTTCGTCGGTGCGGTGTTCGACGTGTTCTATCGATCGAACGTCCGCAATGTCGAATTGCTGATGGCCGAGATCAGCCGGCAACGGGCGCCGCAAACTGGCGAATGAACGCTACGTCGACGCCCAGACTTTGCCCGCACGCGGCGTGTCGATCTGATAATCGCTCACATGCCGCGTGAAGAACGTCTCGCCAAAGCGCCGTGCTGCCCCGACAGGATCATTCGGATCGCGCACCACATCCCCACGCGCATTCCCGATACCGTGCACGACGCCCGCGAATGAACCACGCGTGTAGCGGGCATATTCCTGGATCTGCGACACGATCCCGCCCGACACCATGGGAAACGTCTCCTCGGACGACAGGAGGAGCCCGATGCGCTTTCCCTTCATACCCTCGATGACTTCGCCCGCCCGCGGGTACGACGCCGCGTAGTAGCAGAACGAGCGATCGAAGAACGCCTTCAATTGCGCCGAAACCCCATACCAGTAGATCGGCGTCGCCGCGATAAACCCATCGGCCGGCAAAAACTTTTCAAAGAACACCGCACGGAAATTGTCCTCGATCGAGCACTCTCCGTCCGCTGTCCGGCACTGACGACAATCGCGCAGGAACGCAGCCACCATGTCGTCGGCATAGACGAACTCGACGGTGTGTCCGGAGGCCAAAAGCCCATCGCGCACGGCCTCTGCAAGCATCGCGGAGTTTCCATTCCGCCGCGGACTTGAAGAGAGGATGAAGGTTTTCATGATGTGAGGATCCAGCGTTGGGGCTCTGAAAGGCGGCCGACATAACCACGCTGCACAGGCCCGCGGAAGACCATTTCAAGTGCCCGCTCCCCGCCCGCAGAAAGCATTCCAAGACAATATGTTCCGCAGAGTGATCAAATAAGGGTAAGATGCACAAACCGGCGGCTTCTTCGCCGGCTGGTCGCTGTTGGGCGGCCGGTACAAACTTTGGGGAAGACAGGGCGACGCCGGTGATCGGCCGCCCTCGGGAGATATATGACATGGATTTGACAAGCATTCTTATTCAGGCCGCAAGCGGCGCGCTGGGCGGCAACGCGGCCGGCACAGCAGCCAAGAACGTGAGCCTCGGCCCGGTCGGCAACACCATCACAGGCGCTTTGGGTGGCGGACTGCTCGGACCTCTGTTGGCCTCCGTGCTCGGCATGGGCGGCACGGCAGCGGCGAGCGGCCTCGACGTTAATGCCATCGTCCAGGGCTTCGCCACAGGTGGTGTGAGCGGGGCTCTGACGGCACTCGCGCTCGGTTTCCTCAAGTCGAAGTTCGCTTGAGCGCCATCCGGTTTGCAGCATACACGATGCGGCGGAGCGCAGGCCCCGCCGCTTTTTTTGTGGCTTGGCGCTGTCGAGCCCGCTGCGCCCGTACTGCTCCCGCCCCCACCGCGCAAATTGTGCTGATGGCGTGCAACTGACCGGCCGCATCCGCGTTGGCGGCGGGCGAGCAGGTGCTCGCGCAGCACGCGGGAGCACCCTCGATGGCCGATATCGTGATCGTCAATCCTCGCTTCGGCGTGTCCTTCTGGGGCATGGAGCAGTGCATGGGGCTGCTCGGCAAGCGCGCGAATCTCCCCGTCTCCTGCCTCGCGCTCTTGGCCGCTCTTGTGCCAAAGGAGCACGACGTCACCGTCATCGACGAGAACGTCGAGGAGATCGACTTCGAGCGTCTGGAACGCGCGGATCTGATCTGCCTCACCGGCATGAACGTGCAAGGCCAGCGGATGCGCGAAATCCTCGAACGCGTCAGGAACATGAAGGCGCTGAAAGTCGTTGGCGGTCCTCTCGCAACCGTCGAACCGGAGGAAATTGAAGACCTTGCCGATGTGATTTTCATCGGCGAAGCGGATCTCACCTGGCCTGAGTTCCTAAGGGAGTGGCCGGAGGGCCGGCACAAGCGCCGCTACGAGCAGCGCGAAAAAACGGACATGTCGACCCTTCCGCTGCCGCGCCTCGATCTTTTGAAAACACAACACTACATGTTCGGAAGCATGCAGATCTCGCGCGGCTGCCCTTTCACCTGCGAGTTCTGCGATATCATCGTCACGTTCGGCCGCAAACCGCGCCTCAAGACGAGCGCACAGGTGATCGCGGAATTTGAAGCCTACGTGAGCGCAGGCTTCAAAATCCTGTTCGTCGTCGACGACAACCTGATCGGCAACAAGAAGGCGATCAAGCCGGTCCTGCGCGACATCGAGGCATGGCAGAAGCGGCGCGGATATCCGTTGGTGCTTTTCACCGAAGCGTCGCTCGATCTCGCAGACGATCCGGAACTCATGGAACTGATGGGCCGTGCAAACTTCCAAAGCGTATTCATCGGCATCGAGAGCCCGAACGAGGAGTCACTGAAGGAAACCAAGAAGCTTCAGAACGTACGCGCACGCGAAGGCACCATGCTCGAACGCGTGCATCGCATCCAGGAGAACGGCCTCGACGTCTGGTGTGGCATGATCGTCGGTTTCGACAATGACGACGCATCTGCCTTTGCCCTCATTCCCGATTTTCTTGAAGAGGCGCGCATCGGCAATGCCATGGTCGGACTTTTGCACGCCATCCCGACCACACCCCTGCACGAACGGCTGAAGCGCGACGGTCGCCTCAGCAGTGCAGAAGATGCCGACCTATTCGGTACCAATGTGGTGCCGGTGAAGATGACGCCGGAGGACCTGCGCGACGGATATAGGAACGTAACCCGGACGGTCTATGGCGCGCAGTCCTATTTCGAACGCATCGACGCACTCTATATCGACAACCGCTTCAAATACGCCGCCCACCACCTGCCGTATTGGCGCGAGAACCGTTGGCGTTACATGCAGAAAATGGCGCGGAACTATGTCGCGTTTTCTATCCTGGCTGCGCGACTGATGCGCCAGGTCGAACATCCTGAATTGCGGCAGCGCTACCAGCGACAGTTGATGCGCATTCTGCGTGCGCGGCCGCTGGAGCCGGCGATCCTGTTCAACTACGCGATAAAGGTGGCGCTCCATTACCATTACGCGTCGATCGTTCACGCAATGGAAGCCTGCGAAGGCGTACCGACCGCCGCGCGTTCGTTCTCGCGCATGCGGCGACCACAAAGTTCAGCGGCCTAGGCTGTTGACCGGCGTCATACGCGAGCATTTGCGGGGAAATGCATGCGACGTGTGGCTACTCCGCCACGTGCAGATAGAGCGGATCGAACCCGGCAACCCGGACAAGCCCGGGCCAGTCGAGCACTGTCAAAGTTCCCTGGCGAAACTCGCACAGTTTTAGTTTTCGTAGCCGTTGCAGGGCCCGGTTGACCGAAATGTGGGACATGCCGAGCGCTTGCCCCAACTGAGATTGATTGACAGGAAAGTGGCAGCTGCCGGCCGTCATCAAGCCGTTCTCTCGCGCTCGAAAATACTGTTCGCAGAACAGATGCGCCAGACGTGCGATGTGGCTGCGCGAATTGTTGGTGATCGCCTGACGAAAGATGGCCGCGTCGGTCAATGTCAAACGCCAGAGCGCGAAGCAGATGCTCGGCCGCCGATAAAGGAGCTTGTTGAGTGGCGCATGGGGAAAAAGCGCAAGTGTGGATAGGCTGAGCCCGCACAGCGAATGATCCATGACCTTAAGAAACAGCGACTGGACGTCAGGCAGATCGCCAGCGATATGAAATGATAGGTATTGCCGATCTCCGCTCGGTAACGTGTGGTAGCGCGCGAGCATGCCGTTCATAACGAATACTGAAACATTGGGATGATCGCCTTGACGAACGACATCCTGCCCCTGGTTGATCGTCTTGAGCCGGAATGGCAGAGCTCGAATAGCGGCTTTGTCCGCAGCAGTCAGAGCACCGTGGCAGGCGGCTCTCGCAACCAACAGCTCCAAAACATCCAAATTACCGAGCTCGGGATTGTCCATCGGACAGCAACGGCACAGCCCATAAATGGTTCGGACCGACTTATCATTTGATAACGCAAAGCCCGGTGTCGCCTCCTTATAAATCCGGATCAACCCGGAGAGCCGATCAGCGGTGGCCCTCCTCGGGCGTAGCAGCGGAGGGGGATGATGGACGTCACCGGACACCTGCACGGCGTAGCGGATGTCGAACCAGCGGTTGCCAAGACATGGCCGTCGGCGGTGAAGCCGTATGCCGCCGCGACCGGGCTCGTGGCCGTCGCGGCAATCGCTCGATTTCTCTTGGGGCTTCTCGATAACGGTGTTCTGTTTTTTGTTATTTTTTTCCCGGCAATTCTCTTCACCGCGCTGTGGTATGGCAGGGCTCCCGCCATCTTTGCAACGGCCCTGTCGCTCGGAGTGGTTTGGTATGCATTCATCCCGCCGCAGTTCCAATTCGCCTGGAAAGCCCGCGCGACAGGGATCAATCTCGGGCTCTTTTGCCTGAGTTCCGGTCTTGTCATCTGGATCGCTGATTGCCAGCGCAAGTTGATTGCCGCGATTGTGGAATCGGAGCGCCGCCGCCAACTGCTCGTCGAAGAAATGAATCATCGCGGCAGGAACAGCATCTCAGTGGCAAACACGATTATCTCACGCACTCTCCGGCACGACACGGCGACCGCCAGTCAGCTCATCGATCGTCTGCGCATCGTCTTCGCTTCCCCCGACATTTATTCAGATAACGCCGATGTCGAGTGCCTGTTGCACCGCATACTGCTGGCGGAACTTCAGCCCTATGGCACCGAACGCTTCGCGCTCGGCGGCGAACACGTGCAGATGACCCCCCGGCAGGCGCGAAATCTTGCGCTCATCATTCACGAACTGGCGACCAATTCGGCTAAGTATGGCGGCCTTTCGGTGGCCGACGGTTTCCTCGTCGTGCAGTGGCGCCTGCAAAGCGATGAAATCGTCATCGACTGGAAAGAGAAGGGTCGCACTTCTGGTGCCGATACGGAAAACGTGAAAGGATTCGGAACGCGGCTTATTGAAACCATGATCCGCGATTTGAAGGGCCGCATCGAACGCGTTGTCAGCGAGTCAGGTTATGCGTGCCGCATCCATCTCCCGATCGATCATTACGTGGTGCGAGACGAAAAGTCTCGCGCGCAGCAACAGAGAGAGCAACATTCAATTTTGCAGTCTCACCGGCATCCCTAGCAGTGAGAGCATCCGCCACAGCCTCGGCGGTGCGCGACCACCGATGCATGAAAGGCTGAAGCCTCATTCCACTAACTTTCGGTCCGCGAAGCAGAGGTAATTGACGTCCGTGTCATCGGAAAGCGACCACGTGTCCTTCAGCGGATCGTACACAATGCCCTTGAACGTTGGCGACGCCATGCCCGCCGCGGTAACGAAGCCGGGCAAGTTCCTCCGGCGTCACGAAGCGGTCCCACTGATGGGTTCCGCGCGGTAGCCAGCCGAGCACATACTCCGCCGCGACGATCGCGAGCGCGTACGATTTGAGATTGCGGTTGATGGTCGAGAGCACGAGCGCGCCCCCTGGCCGCACGAGGCTGGCGCAGGTCTTCACGAAAGCACCAACGTCCGGCACGTGCTCGACGACCTCGAGTGAAACGACTGCATCGAATTGAAGACCCTCGGCGGCCAACTCTTCGACCAAGCCGACGCGATAGGTGAGATCAAGCCCGCCGCTCCCGGTCTGCCCCTCCACATGCGCCCGCGCGGCTTCCACATTCTCCCGCCCGGGATCGAGGCCGACGACACACGCGCCCATCCGCGCCAGCGGTTCGGATACAAGACCCCCGCCGCAGCCCACATCGAGCACACGCAAACCCTTGAGCGGTTTCAGTCCAGGGTTCATCAGCCCGAAGTGCCGCACCAACTCGTCACGCACGAACGTCAGCCGCGCCGGGAGCCAGCTGATGCAGGGGCCGGAACTTGCCCTTGGCGTCCCACCATTCCGACGCAATGCGCCGGAAACGCTCCACCTCGGCATCATCGAGGTTACGCGCGGGGGACGGGGCATCGGGCGGCATGGAATGAGAGGCTGTCATGGCCTCGATGAGGGCCCTGCGCGCGGTCGCTTGTCAATGCGGCAGTGCATGGTTGCCGTCCGCGACCGTTGACGTTAAGAGAACCCCGAACCGAACATTTGAGATCGGCGTGGCTCCTTGACAAAACAGGGGCTTGGCTGGTCGCGGCCGTTCGGGGGCACTTCCGAAAGAGGTGATCAATTCAAGGACCCGCGGGCGCAACGAACGAGCGCCGGGCTGGAGACGCTATGGCTTTAGTGGTGATGAAGTTCGGCGGCACCTCGGTCGCCAACGTGGAGCGCATCCGCAACGTGGCCGCCCACGTCAAGCGCGAGGTCGACGCCGGCAACAAGGTCGCCGTCGTGGTCTCGGCCATGGCCGGCGCGACGAACCAGCTCGTCGCCTGGGTCAACGAAGCCTCACCCCTCCACGACAAGCGCGAATACGATGCCGTCGTCGCCTCCGGCGAACAGGTCACGGCCGGCCTCACCGCCATCGTTTTACAGTCGATGGGCATGAAGGCGCGCTCGTGGTCCGGATGGCAGATCCCGATCGAGACAAGCGACGCACACGGCGCCGCCCGCATCCTGAACATCCCAGCCGACAAACTGCGCGCCTCGATCGACGCCGGCGAAGTCGCGGTCATCACCGGCTTCCAGGGCATCGATCCAGAGACGGAGCGCGTCTCTACGCTCGGGCGCGGCGGATCGGACACCAGCGCCGTCGCCGTCGCCGTCGCGCTCAAGGCCGATGTTTGCGACATCTACACCGACGTGGACGGCGTTTACACCACCGACCCGCGCATCGTTGCCAAGGCCCGCCGGTTGCCGAAAGTCTCCTACGAGGAGATGCTGGAAATGGCGTCGTCGGGCTCAAAAGTGTTGCAGACGCGCTCGGTTGAGTTGGCCATGGTGCACGGCATGCGCACCCGCGTTCTGTCGAGCTTCGTGCCGCCAGATCAAATGCAGCCCGTGCGGCTCGACAATTTGGATGCTATCGGCACCACCGTTTGCAGCGAGGACGAGATCGTGGAACAGCAGGTCGTGAGCGGCATCGCCTACGCGAAGGACGAGGCGAAGGTGACGCTTTTGAAGGTCGAGGATAAGCCCGGCATCGCCGCCCGCATCTTCGGGCCGCTCGCCGACGCCTCGATCAACGTCGACATGATCGTCCAGAACGTCGCGGCCGACGGCAAGAGCGACGGATATGACCTTCACGGTCCAGGCCGCCGAGTTGACCCGTGCGCTCGCCGTTCTCGATGCCGCCAAATCCGATATCGGCCACTTCGATGTCAAAGCGTCTGACGGAATAGCCAAAATCTCTGTTATCGGCGTCGGCATGCGCAGTCATGCCGGAGTGGCTGCCCGCATGTTCAGCGCGCTTGCGGAGAAAGGCATCAATATTCTTGCGATCTCCACGTCAGAGATCAAAATCAGCGTGTTGATCGACGCGGCCTACGCCGAACTTGCGGTCCGGACCTTGCATAGTCTTTATGGTTTAGACGCGGATTAGACGACAAGCACCCGGCGCGGCGGGAAACAATCCCCCGCGCGGCCCCGGCGGAGAGTGGGCACGGTCATGGTCATAAAGAGAGGCGAAGAGCCCCGCGTGATACCGTCTGAACCGGCGTTGCGCATCATCATGCGCCGGCTGCGGGACATCATGGCCGAACCGGGTGACGGCCAGTCGCGCCTCGACAAGATCGTGCGCCAGATTGCCGGTGTCATGGTGGCCGACGTGTGCTCCCTCTACCTGAAGCGCCAGGACGGTACGCTCGAACTCTTCGCCACCGAAGGTCTGCTCCCCACCGCGGTGCATGCTACCCGCCTGAAGCGTGGTGAAGGCCTCGTCGGCCGCTGCGCCGAGTTGAACATCACGATCAACGAACCCGATGCGCCCAAGCATCCCGCGTTCTCCTACCGCCCGGAGACCGGCGAGGAATTGTACCACTCGATGCTTGGTGTCCCGATCCAGCGCTCGGGGCAGACACTCGGCGTGCTTGTCGTCCAGAACAAGACGACGAAGGAATACTCCGACGAAGATGTCGAGGTGCTGGAATCGACGGCCATGGTCGTGGCCGAGCAGCTCGTCTCGGGTGCAGTCGCCGGCACCACCGCCGCGCTCGAGATCTCCAGTTCGCTCGCCGCCGTCATCAAGGGCCAGTCGATCTCCGATGGACTGGCGCTCGGCCATGTCGTGCTGCACGAAAGCCGCATCGTCGTGACGAAGCTGATGGCGGACGATCCGGTGCACGAATTGCGCCGCCTCGAAAACGGCCTCACCGATTTGCGCATCTCGCTCGACGAAATGCTGGCCCACGAACAGCTCTCCGCGGCCGGCGAGCACCGCGACGTGCTCGATGCCTATCGGATGTTCGCTCACGACAAAGGCTGGGAGCGCCGCTTGCGCGAAGCCGTCCAGGGCGGTCTGACGGCCGATGCTGCGGTCGAGCGCGTGTTGAACAACACCCGCTCGCGCCTGATGCATCAGCCGGACCCCTTCTGGCGTGAACGCCAGCGCGACCTCGACGATCTGTCGGACCGCCTGCTGCGCATCCTGGCCGGGCGTCCGGGCGGCCCGATCGAACCTGCCGAGATGCCGCCGGACACGATCCTCGTCGCCCGTACGATGGGACCAGCCGAACTTCTGGATTATGACCGCACCAAGCTGCGCGGTCTCGTCGTCGAAGATGGCTCGCCGCAAAGCCACGTCGCGATCGTCGCCAAGGCGCTCGGCCTCGCAGCGGTGGCCCGCGCGACCGGCATCGTGGAGCGGGCGAGTGCGGGTGACGCCATCATCGTCGACGGCGTGACGGGGCAGGTGCATCTGCGTCCGCAGCCGGAGGTGGTCTCCGCCTACAGCGACAAGGCCCGCTTCCGCGCCAAGCGCCAGAAGCAATATGAGGCCCTGCGCGAAAAGCCGGCGATCACGCGCGATGGTGTCCGCATCAACCTGCAGATGAATGCCGGCCTCATCGTCGATATGCCGCATCTGGAGGAATCCGGCGCTGACGGCATCGGTCTCTTCCGCACGGAACTGCAGTTCATGCTCTCGCGCACGTTCCCGCGTCATGAGAAGCAGCTCAAAACCTACAAGACCGTCCTCGATGAAGCGAACGGCAAGCCGGTGGTCTTCCGGGCGCTGGACATTGGCGGCGACAAGGTGCTGCCCTACCTGCGCCAGCAGAAGGAAGAGAACCCCGCCATCGGCTGGCGTGCGATCCGCATGTCGCTCGACCGCCCGGCCCTGCTGCGCACGCAGGTGCGCGCGTTCCTGCACGCGGCCTCCGAGCGCGAACTGCGCCTGATGATCCCGATGGTCTCCGAAGCCGCCGAGATCGATCTCGTGCGCGCCCAGGTGGACAAGGAAATCGGCATCATGCTGCGCAAGGGCGTCCCGCCGCCCAAATCGTTGAAGCTCGGCGCCATGATCGAAGTGCCGAGCCTGCTGTTCGAACTCGACGGATTGTTGCCCAAGGTCGACTTCGTCTCGATCGGCTCCAACGACCTGATGCAGTTCCTGTTTGCCGCCGATCGCACCAATGCTCTGGTCGGTAGCCGCTACGACAGCCTGACGGTTGCCCCCTTGCGCGTATTCGCGGAACTCGTGAAGGCCTGCGCACGCCACAAGACACCGTTGACGCTGTGCGGAGAAATGGCCGGCCGCCCGCTCGAAGCCATGGCACTCATCGGCCTCGGCTACCGCACGTTGTCGATGGCGCCGGCTTCCGTTGGACCGGTGAAAACGATGATCCTGGGCTTGCACGTCGGCGCTGTGCAGCAGATCGTCGAACGCTTCGTGCGTGACGGTAAAGGCTCACTGCGCACAGAATTGATGCGCTTTGCCGAGCAGAACGGCATCGAGATTTGAGTTCGTCTGCGGCACGTTCGCAACACGAAGACTTATGCCGATTTTTGACTTTGACTCCGCCCGCCGTTTGACGATCTTTGTGCATGTTGAAGCTTCGGCTTGGCCTGCAGCATACGCGTGGTGAGAGTTTGTTGATGCGTTCGACTTATGCGCCCACAGCACACGTGAGTTTTGCGCCTGGCACGGGCCACAGTGCACCGGGAACTCCTCCCGCGTACGATCCTGAAATCGCCAACCTGTTCGCCGAACTCAGGCGATACCTTGGTCTGCCGATCCCACAGATCGCGCACCACATCGCAAGCCATCCGAACGTGATCGCAGCGCTTGAAGCGGGCGCATCGATTTGCTGCCGCGCTGGAGCGAAACCGCCCGCGTCGTCACGGCCTACATCGGTATCGCACGACTGGATCCCCGCCCCGCATTCGAGCGCCTTGCCTTGCTCATGGGCGTCGCAAGACATGCCGCACCGGTCGCACCGCGTGCCGCCTCGTATGCTTCGCCTCCCGATGAAGCGGCATCACCCGTGGCCCGCATCCTGGGCCGCTTTGCCGAAGCCGCTGCCCGCGCGAGAGAGTGAGGCTGACCGAGCCGGGCCTCCTCGCCGAATGGGCTGCACATCTCACAGAAACAGCGAACTGTCTGAAGGCATCGCTATGGAAGGCCCGCGCGCCGGTGCGGTGGGTTATCGGCGGTGCGCTGGCACTGATCGTCATTGGCTCGGCCGCGCCATCCGGCGTCCTGCAAGCGTCCGTCGGCGGCATTTCTCAGCCGATATCCGGCCTCTGGCGCAAAATCAGCGGCCAAGACGCAGGATGTCCGGATCATCGTCCGCGACGGCCTGAAGTGGATCGAAGCCGACGATCCGCGCGATCGCCGCTCGGATAAATTGCCCTCGCGGCGCTCTTGAGTTTATAAGACGGCCCGAAACATGGCGGCGCCCTGCCGAGGGTGGCCGCCATTCGCCGTTGATCGCCTCTCCGGCGAAAAATCCTCTCGCGCGCCCTGCGCCATCAACGACAGTATCGCATGACCGCTCTGCCTGAAGAAAAGCTGGAAAAGCTGCTGGAACGCTGGGAATCCATCCAGGCGGAACTCAACCAGGGTGCGAGCCCGGCCGTCTATGCCAAGCTGACCAAGGAATTTGCCGATATCAGTCCCGTCGTCGGTGCCATCCGCCGCCTGCGCGCCACCCGCGACGAAGCCGCCGACCTCGAAGCCATGCTGCGCGATCCTTCAGCCGACAAGGAGATGGCCGCGCTCGCCCGGGAAGAACTGGAAACGCTGCACCCGCGCATCGCCGACCAGGAGCAGGAACTGAAAATTCTGCTGCTGCCGAAGGATGCCGCCGATGAGCGCAGCGCCATCGTCGAAGTCCGCGCCGGAACCGGCGGTGACGAAGCAGCCCTTTTCGCAGCCGACTTGTTCCGCATGTACCAGCGCTACGCCGACCTCAACGGCTGGACGTGCGAAATCATTTCAATGTCCGAGAATGACCTCGGCGGCTACCGCGAGATCATCGCGTCGATCACCGGCCGTGGTGTGTTCTCGAAGCTCAAGTACGAAAGTGGTGTCGCACCGCGTGCAGCGCGTTCCCGCCACCGAAAACCAGGGCCGCATCCACACATCGGCCGCCACCGTCGCGGTTCTGCCCGAAGCCGAGGATGTCGATATCGACATCCGCCCCGAAGACATTCGCATCGATACGATGCGCGCGTCCGGCGCCGGCGGCCAGCACGTCAACAAGACGGACAGCGCCGTCCGCATCACCCACCTCCCAACCGGCATCATCGTCGTGTCGGCCGAAAAATCGCAGCACCAGAACCGCAAGCTCGCGATGCAGGTCCTGCGCTCGCGCCTCTACGAGGCCGAGCGCGAAAAGGTCGATAGCGCCCGCAGCGAAGCGCGCAAATCACAGGTCGGCTCCGGCGACCGCTCACAACGCATCCGGACCTACAACTTTCCGCAAGGCCGCGTCACCGATCACCGGATCAATCTCACCGTGCACAACATCGAGCGTGTGATGGAGGGTACCGGCCTCGGCGAAATCATCGATGCGCTCGTCACGCAGCGGCAGGCCGAACTGTTGTCGGACTTCGAGAACAATGCCTGAGGCAATCTCCGGCTTCGAAGGCAAGCCACTATCGGTCGTCCGCCGCACGGTACGAACGATGCTGTCGGAGGCAGGTTTCAGCGAAGCCGAACGCGAGGCACGCCTTCTGCTGCAACACGCAACGGCGCTTGATGCCGGAACAACTGTTGCTCGGTGACGCGCGCCTGCTGACTGGCGGCGAAGCAAAAAGCCTTGCCGAAGCTCTGACGCGACGCCTTGCACATGAGCCGCTGTCACGCATCCGTGGCGAACGCGCCTTCTATGGCCGCGCATTCGAGATCACGCCTGCCGTGCTGGATCCGAGGCCGGAAACCGAGACGTTGATTGATCTCGTCCTACAATGGGCGGACGAAAACGGCGGCCGCGACCAGGCCACTCGATATCATCGACATCGGCACAGGGTCCGGCGCGATACTCATCACGCTCCTCGCCGAACTGCCGCGCGCAACAGGCCTTGGCACGGACGTGTCGCCGGATGCGTTGCAGGTCGCGCGCAACAATGCCGTCCGCAATGCCGTCGCTGGCCGGGCACGGTTCGAACTGGCGCACGCGCTCGACGGCATCGACGGCCCGTTCGACATTCTCGTCTCCAACCCACCCTACATTCCAAGTGCCGACGTTCTGACACTCGAGGCGGCGGTGCGCGATTATGATCCGGCGATGGCCCTCGATGGCGGCCCCGACGGCTTGCGCATTTACCGGCAAATCGCCGCCCGGGCCGGATCGGTGGTCCCATCCGGGCTCATTGCCCTGGAGGTCGGGGCCGGCCAGGCGGCCGACGTCTCCCGCATCCTGACGGAAAATGTGGAAAACCGGAGGGGCGCCCCGTGGACCCGGGCAGATCTGGGCGGACATGACCGTACTGTGGCGCTGCTGACACAACGCTAACCCTGCGCGCGAAAAGTATTGGAATCGTGAGGCAAGCGGGGTAGTGTTCTCCCAACAGCAATACACCTCCGGCAGACGAACGAGGGCAACTTGCCGTCTGGGGGCCCGGGGTGTCAGATGCCATGATGGGGCTTACGGTCGGCAAGGGTCCGACTGCTCCCGGCGAGCGCCGCTCCGGCAGGCGCAGTAGCCATCGAGCCAATTCCGACACGATGAAGCAGCTGTCCAGTTGATCACAGTCGTGCGTTCACTCTCCGCTTCGTTTCCGGCGACGGGTCTTGACCCGCAGCGGCCGGCGAAACGGGAAGTTCTGGGTCTGAGACCGCTTTTCTGGTCATGAGGCCCCGGAAACCAGGTCGAAACCAGGACGCCCGTCATGGCCCTGGAACGAACTGCGCTACGCGCAAACCCCATCTGGGACGCGCCGTGCAGCCGCCTTAGCCAAACGAAAACACGTAGCCGATAACCAGTGACATAGGTTGAGATTGGAGCCCATGAGGCAGGGACAGCAGAACCGCAGAGGCCGCGGCCGCAACAATAATAATCAGAACAATAATCAGCAGCGCAAAGGCCAGAACCCGCTGACGCGGAGCTTCGAAAGCAATGGTCCCGATGTGAAGTTGCGCGGCACGCCCGCCCACATCGCCGAAAAATACATGTCGCTGGCGCGCGATGCTCAGTCGTCCGGCGATCCGGTTTTGGCTGAGAATTATCTCCAGCACGCCGAACATTATAACCGCATCATCATGGCCTACCGCGAACAGCAGGTGAGCCAGGGCGGTGCCGATCCCGGCTACAACGGCAACTTCACGCCCCAGAACCGCGGCGAAGGCTACGGCAGCGAGGATGGCGACGAGGGCTTCGACGGCCAGACGGACGCCCCGATGGTGGCCCGTCAATTCGGCAACGAGCAGCCGCGCATCCCGGAAGGCGGCGGCGAACGCCGCTACGAGGATCGCCCGCAGCGCTCGCACGAACATCGCCCCCAACACCAGGGCCGCGACCGCGATCGCGATCGTGGCTACCAGGGTGATCGCGGCGGCTACCGCGACCGTCAAGATCGCGGCGATCGCCCCGACCGCCAGTTCGACCGCAACGATCGCCCTGAACGAACGGACCGCCCCGAGCGATTTGATCGTCAGGATCGTGCCGATCGTCCTGACCGAGTGCGAACCGCGCTTGGATCGCGATCGGCCCGAGCGCGGATCGGCCCGAGCGTTCAGACCGACCAGAGCGAACGGATCGTGCACGGATCGACCAGAGCGTTTTGAGCGTCCGCCGCAGCCGCAGGTGGCAGCCGACGTACAACCGCGCACCGAACCGAGGCATCCCGCCGCGCCGCCGCGAACGTCCTGCCGGTGATCGCTTGCCGGCGGAGGCGCACGAGCAGCCAGAGTTCCTGCGCCGTCCGGTCCGCCGTCCCCGTCGCGAAGACAACGATGAGCCGGTCGTAAGCGCACCAGCGCCAGCCGTCGCCGCATCGGAAGAGAGCGAGTAGGCTCCGCCCGCCGTATGTGTTTACGAAAGTATCCATCGCCGCCCCTCGGGGCGGCGATGTCGTTTTTGAGTGCCATTCACGTTCGGGAACTAACGGCGTTTCGCCGAGGCCCGGCACGCTCTAGCATGTGATGATGGACACCCTTGAACTTTTCCAGCGCCTGGGCGTGGCGCTCGCCATTGGATTTCTCATCGGCCTCGAACGCGGCTGGAAAGCGCGCAACGAACCTGAAGGCGCCCGAGCCGCAGGACTGAGAACGCATGCGCTCGGCGGATTGCTCGGTGGCGTATGGGGCGCGTTGGCGGTGACGCGCGAAACGACGGTCTCATCGCCATTGCGCTCGCGTTTGCGGTCTACAGCGGCGCCATTCTCCTCTTCCGCTACCGCGAATCTCTCGACGAAAAGACCTTCGGCGTCACCACGGTCGTCGCGGCGATGCTGACGTTTTCGCTCGGCGCACTCGCCGTCATGGGCGATATGGCGGTCGCCGGCGGCATGGGTGTCGCGGCCGCGGCACTCCTCGCCTTTAAGGATGTGCTGCACGGCTGGGTCGGCCGCATCTCCTGGCTCGAATTGCGCTCCGGTCTGCTGTTGGCCGCGATGACATTCATCCTGCTGCCGATGCTGCCGGATCGCACGATCGATCCCTGGAATACGATCAATCCATTCGAGATGTGGTTGCTGACGGTGATGATCGCCGCGATATCATTTGCAGGCTATATCGCCATCAAGGCGGTCGGCGATGAAGCCGGCATCGTCATGACCGGCGTTGCGGGCGGCCTCGCATCTTCCACCGCCGTTACGGTCACACTCGCGGAAATGGCGAAAGAACATCCCGAAAAGGTGGCATCTTTGACGTCCGGCGCGCTGTTCGCGTCCGCCACCATGGCAGCACGCGTGCTGGCGGTCGTGGCCGCCGTCGGCACGAGCATCTTGCCAAATATTGCCTTACCGATCGGCGTGGGCGGTGTGGCACTCCTCGGCATCGCGTTCTACTTCTTGAAGCAGAACAAAAACGGCGTCGAGGGCGGCCGCTTGAAACTGACCAACCCGTTCGAACTGAAGACGGTGCATGAAGTTCGGGCTCATTTTGACGGCCATCACCGCCGCCACCAAGCTGCTGGCCCGCATCGGTACCGGCCAAGGAGTCTACGTCCTGGCCCTCTTTTCCGGCATTGCCGACGTCGACGCGATGACGCTCTCCATGTCGCGTCAGGCGGCCGATCCCGCGAGCATCACGCTCGCCGCCAATGCTATCCTCATCGTTGTTGCCGTGAACACGGTGGCCAAAGCGGTGATTGGCTGGATGACCGGTGGTGCGGAATTCGGCAAGCGTATGATGGCTGCGGCCGCCGTTGCGATCGCGGCCGGAGGCGCCACGCTTCTCCTTCCCTCCCTGTCGTGACACAGACAATGATGCAAACCAAACCGCACGAAGCGACCATCGAGGTCCGAATCTCGCGCATCGAGCAGCTCTTCAATTCGTTCGATCCATCGCCCTTCGACGAACGTGATCTCGATGACGATGCAGAAGCCCACATCGCAGGTTGGGCGCAGGAATTGCCGAAGGATGCGGCCATCCGGATCACCCTTCATATGCCGCCAGACGAGTTCCGCCGTGCCCAAGGTCGTGACCTGGGGGCGGCGCTGACCCACTATTTCGCAGAGCGCGCCCAATGGTTCGACCGCGACCGAAGAGAACTTTACCGCCTGGGTTGGCGATATTTTGCAGTCGGATTGCTGGTTCTATCGGTCTGCTTGCTGATGAGCCAAATTCTCCCGAGCCTTCTCGGGACTGGACCGGCCACGCGCATCGTGCAGGAAGGTCTCATCATCTTGGGCTGGGTCGCAAACTGGAAGCCGATGGAAACATTCCTTTACGATTGGTGGCCTTTGAAGCGTCGCGCCGATCTCTATCGCCGGATTGCGTCAGCCGAGGTCGACATCGTCGCGACCTGAGACGCGTCACGCCAGAGGCACCACGACGCGCCGGTAGAGATGCCACGTCGCATGCCCGAGCACCGGCAGCGCGACCAGCAGCCCGAGAAAACCGGTGAGCGCCGATAGAAGCAGCATCGCGGCGATGACGGCCGCGAACACCGCCATCGGCACGGGATTGGCGGCAACCGCCTTCACGCTCGTGATCATCGCCGTGACGAAGTCGACATCCCGGTCGAGCACGAGCGGAAATGCCACGACAGAAATCGAGAACAGGATCGTCGACAGTATCGCGCCGACGACATTTCCGACGGCAAGGAACGTCAGGCCTTCCGTCGTCGTGAGTACCACGCGCAAAAACTCACCCAGTGTCGCCATCATCCCGCTGTATCCGAGGAAGAGCGCCATCAGGAAACGCACCTGATACATCCACATGATGAGAATGAAGACGGTCGCAAAACCCATCCATCGGATTTCGCTGCGCCCCTTGACCTTCGCCCAGATGTCGGACGCAGCGAGCGATTGGCCCGTCTCCAACCGCCGGCTCACTTCATAAAGTCCCGCGGCCAGAAAGGGGCAGACGAGCGCAAATCCCGCTCCGAGTGGATAGGCGAGATACGGCAGCCCCAGCACATACAGCAGTGCGATGATGGCGATGCCGATGGCCGCGCAGACAGCGCCCAGCACGAGACCGTGGCGCGGCGCTCGCCGGAAATCGGCGATGCCATCTCGCAGCGCGGCTTGCACGTCGGCTCACGCTGATCGCCCGGACACCGGATCGGTCTTGCCCGACAATGAAGCGGTTGCCATGCGGTCCTCCCCAAATTGGCCGTTTGACAGCTTCTTGCGTGGCACCATGCCATGCCCAAGCCGCAACGGAACGCACCATTTGGAAGGAAGGCTCGGCGCATTGACCAGCGGCGCAACGAGAAAGACAAGTCGGCCGGATCAGACGTGCCAAGCAGCCAATGTAATCAGATCCGGGGGTGCCGGAACGGCTGCAGATCGCTATGCTCGGCTTGTGGACTGAATCGCACCGGGGGGCCGGGCGGGCATGAGGGGCGGAACAATGAACCGGGTCGCGCGGGTCTTTTTGGCAGGCATTCTGGCGCTTCTGCCATTGATTTTGACCGTGGCGGTCACCGGCTGGGTGGTGTCGATCCTCAATCAGTACGTTGGTCCGAGCAGCTGGTTCGGCCAGATCCTGGTCTCGCTCGGAATCGGGGTGGGAGCGCAGTCGTTTGCACCGTACATCATCGGCCTGCTGGCGTTGCTCCTTGCAATCTACGTTCTCGGATTGTTGTTCGAGTCCCGCATTGGCGATTTCGTTTCCGACATCATGGACCGGGCGGTCACCCGCATTCCCATCATCGGCAGCGTTTACGATCTCTCCAAGCGCTTTACCTCGATCGTCGACACCAAGAACGGCGGTGATCTGAAGAGCATGACGCCGGTCTGGTGCTTCTTCGGCGGCGAACCGGGCGCTGCGGTGCTCGCTTGTTGCCTTCGGCCAAGCCCGTCGCCATCGGCACCCAGGAGTACGTTGGAATTCTGGTCCCGTCAGCCCCCGTACCCGTAGGTGGCGCGTTGATCTACGTGCCCTCAATCCTGGATCCGGCCCGCCGAGGGTGGCGTCGATGAACTGATGAGCGTTTACGTTTCGATGGGTGTGACGGCGCCGACTCCCGCCCCTGCGCGGCCGCACGTCCCAAGGCCTGAGGCCGCTTAGCGTTGACCTGTCGCTGATCCGTCATATCGACTCGATCGTTTACACTTCGCAACAACGCGAGCCGTGAACCCAAATGACACACATACCATCGCCGGCATTTTGGCTGGGTTGGGCGGGCGTTCTTCCGTTCGCGGCCCTCTCCGCGCTGACGCTCATGGATTCCAGGGCGACCACAGGGATTGAGCAGGGCGCAATCCTGCAGGCGCTCATCGCCTACGGCATGATCATTCTAAGCTTCATGGGCGGCGTGCAATGGGGCCTCGAAATGACAAGAGGCGACGGCAAAAGTTCCGATGCGATTGGCTTCGCTGCAAGTGTGGTTCCGGCCCTCGTTGCATTCGGACCTCCTTCGTCAATCCGATGGCGGCTCTCGTCATCCTCGCCGTCGGCTTCGTCCTGCTTCTTACCTATGATCTGAGACGGATCCGCGCCGGCATCGGTCCTGGCTGGTACGCCGGATTGCGCTTCCAACTGAGCACGGCCGTCGTGCTCTGCCTCGGCGCCGCGATGGCCGCCCGCTTGCCGGCCTTTACTTGAACCGGTATGGGTCGATCCCGAAGAACCGCTCGACGTCGTGTGGTTCAAGCGAGACTTGAGGGTCGCCGATCACGCGCCGCTCGCCGAGGCCGCCCGCTCTGGCCTCGATCCTCCCGCTCTACATCGTCGAGCCGGACCTATGGCGGCAGCCCGATGTCTCCCACCGGCACTACGCCTTCCTGAGCGACTGCCTGCGAGATGTGTCGGATGAACTGAGCAAACTCGGCCAGCCACTCGTCATCCGCATCGGTAACGCCGTCGAGGTCTTGCAGGCGATCCACGCTACGCATGGTATCGCCGCGCTGTGGTCGCACGAAGAGACAGGCAACGGCTGGACCTTCGCGCGCGATAAGGCCGTCAGCGCTTGGGCGCGCGAGAATCGGCGTTCCCTGGCGCGAGCGCCGCCAGCATGGCGTCGAGCGCCGCATGACCACGCGCGACGGATGGGCGAAACGTTGGGACAGTTGATGGCGGCCCCGCATAGCGGAGCCGCCGCGCGCGCTGACATCCTTGCCGAACATCGCATGCGATGCGCTGCCCCCCGCCGCTGAACTGGGATTGGCGCCAGATGGCCTGAGCGCCGGCCAGCCCGGCGGCCGATCCCACGCGCTCGATCTCTTGTATTCATTTCTGGAGGGTCGCGGCCGCACCTATCGGCGCGCCATGTCGAACCCACTTGAAGGCGCGGAAGTCTGTTCGCGACTGTCGCCGCATCTCGCATTCGGAACGCTCTCGATGCGGGAGGCGGCACAAGCGACGTGGATGCGGCAGCGCGAATTGAAGACGGAGGGCGGCCGAGACGTCGCCGCGTTGCGCGAGTCACTCGTCTCGTTCTCAGGCCGACTGCACTGGCATTGCCACTTCATTCAGAAACTGGAGAGCGAACCCGCAATCGAGTTTCGCGAGTTCCATCCCTCGCTGCGTGGACTGCGTCCTGACAATGCTGATCCCGCGTTGCTCCAGGCCTGGGCCGATGGCGAGACCGGGCTATCCCTTCCTCGATGCCTGCATGCGCTCGCTTCGCGCCACCGGCTGGCTCAACTTCCGCATGCGCGCGATGGTGATGTCGTTTGCTTCCTACAATCTCTGGCTTCCCTGGCGCGCAACGGGCCTCCACCTCGCCCGCATGTTCACCGATTACGAACCCGGCATCCACTGGAGCCAGGTGCAGATGCAGTCGGGCACGACCGGCATCAACACGATCCGCATCTACAATGTCGTGAAGCAGGGCTACGACCAGGACCCGCGAGGGCGTGTTCGTCCGCCGCTGGGTGCCGGAGCTTGCCGCCGTACCGGACGGCTTCATCCATGAACCATGGCGCTGGGACGAAGCCGCCCGCGTTCTCGGCCAGAGCTATCCCGCGCCCATCGTGGATCTGAAGGCGAGCACGCAAGCCGCGAAGGACCGGATCTACGGAGCACGCAAGGGCCGCCGCTTTCACGCCGCCGCCGATGCCGTCCAGGAGAAGCATGGCAGTCGCAAGAGCGGCATTGCCAATGACGGGCCAGAAGAAGAGCCGCAAGAAGTCGCCACCGACGCAGCTCGACTTCGATCTCTAGCGCCTGCTGCCCGATTGCGGCGTTTCGGTAGGCGCCGGTGTCATGCGCGGCACGAAGTACGGCACGTTGCGCGCGTAGAGATCGAACCGCTCACCATGGAGCCGCCGGTACCGCGCCTCCTTCAGGATCGGGCCCAGCACGCAATAGGCCGTGAGACCGATCGCAACGAGAAGCTGGTCCGGCGTCCAGATCGGCACGGTCCACGTCGTGAGTGCAAAACTCACGTAGATCGGATTGCGCGTGAAGCGGAACAGCCCCGTGGTCGGCATGTCGGGATAGCGCACGCGCCGTCCGAGGAACACAGCCGACCATCCGTTGAACCCGCTCTGCAATTCCAGACCGGCGTTGAGGGTCGAGAGCCCGAGCAGCCCCCAGCTCGCCAGGAATAGCGCGACGAAGACATAAAAGAGCACGCCCTCCGCTTGCCACCACACGACGCCGGACGGCGTCCATAGCGCAAACAGCAGCCCCACCTGGATCGCAGCGATGATGACGTACACCGTCGGCGCCATGTCGCTCGCGATCGCCTTCGGCGCGAACCATTTCAGAACGCGCCGGCCGCGATCCGAAAGGAAGAACGAATGGCCGAGCGGCAATTGCAGGAGCAGCGCGACGTTCGCAACCCAGCTCCAAGGCTCAGGGAGGCGGCCGAACCCCAGCGTCATGCCCGAGCCCATGATGATCACCATCGTCAACGCCGCGATGCCGAAGATGGCGTGGCAGATGGCGCCATAGGCGAGGGCCAGCGACCGCCGCGCGAGCGGGGACAGCGCAGCGTCCGGAGCATGGTTCGGTTGCGGTACGCGAGCGTCCACATGCGGCCTTTAAAGTGTGAAAATACTGAAGAGAAAACGCCGGATCGCGGAGCTTGGATCGCTATGCCGTGCCCCGACGCGCTTTCATCGTGTCCCGCGCCTTCAGAACACGCGACATGTTGCCGTTGGCCCAGGTCCGGATCGGAGCCAGCGCTTCATTGAGGCTATGACCCAGCAGCGTTAGTTCGTATTCGACGGTGACGGGCACGGTTGCGAACGCGCGCCGGATCAAGAGCCCGTCCGCTTCCAGCGCACGAAGCGTCTGCGACAGCATCTTCTGTGAGATGCCCTCGATCTCGCGCTTCAATTGGCTGAACCGCTTCGGGCCGCCGACGAGCAGCCCGAGCACGAGCACAACCCATTTATCAGAAATCCTGTCGAGCAGTTGCCGCGTCGGGCAGGCGGCGGCGTAGGGGTTCCATTTCATCGCGAAATCCGACAGTGGTTACTAATAGGTACCAATATTACTAAAAAGTGCCTTCTTCACAATAGCGACCATTAGAGCTTACCTCGTCGCGACCGGTCAACCAAGCAGCACCGGATCGAGAAAGGATGGTCACGATGCGTGAAACGACAGCCAAGAAAGCTCTGCCCGAGACGCAGGCGCAAGCCGCAGTCCTCGCAGCATTTGCAGAAGAGGTCTTCGGTAAGAAGGATTTTTCTCAGCTCGACCGCTTCGTGCGTGCCGATTACATCCAGCACAATCCGCTGGTCGCACAGGGCAGCGCAGGCTTCCGCCAGTTCTTCGAAGCCTGGTTCAAGGCCTCTCCGGACTTCAGGCATGAGGTGAAACAGATTGCCGTTGACGGCGATCGCGTCTGGGTCTTCGGCGCCTACAGCGGCACGCACGCCGGCGATTGGCTCGGCCTCCCCGCCACCGGGAGAGCCTACAGCTTCGATGCCGTCGACATCTTCCGCATCGAAGACGGTAAGCTTGCCGAACACTGGGACGTGCTGGACACCTACAGCCTCTTCCGCCAACTCGGCGCCATCGCCTGAAAGCAAAACGCCCCGGGATGTTCTCCCGGGGCGTTTCATTTTGTGATGTGCAGGAACTGTTGGCTTACATCATGCCGTCCATTCCGCCCATTCCGCCCCCCGAAACCGGGCTTGCCCGGGTTTCGGCAGAATTAAAGAAGGGGCGGGCAGGGGCGGCCACGGCGCTTACATCATGCCGTCCATGCCGCCCATTCCGCCCATGCCGCCCGGCATGCCGCCGCCCGAGTCCTTCTTCGGACGCTCGGCGATACCGGCTTCGGTGGTGATGAGCAGGCCGGCGATCGATGCGGCATCCTGCAGAGCGGTGCGCACGACCTTCGCGGGGTCGATGATGCCCTTCTCGATCATGTCGCCGTACTCGTCGTTCTGTGCGTCGTAGCCGAAGTTGGCGCTCTTGGATTCGAGCACCTTGCCGACGACGATCGAGCCTTCGACGCCTGCGTTCTCGGCGATCTGGCGGATCGGAGACTGGAGCGCGCGGCGGATGATCTGGATGCCGGCTTCCTGGTCTTCGTTGTCGCCCTTGACGGTGATCGCAGCCGAGGCCTTGAGCAGCATGACGCCGCCGCCCGGAACCACGCCCTCTTCGACGGCAGCGCGGGTTGCGTTCAGCGCGTCATCGACGCGGTCCTTACGCTCCTTCACTTCCACTTCCGTGGCGCCGCCAACCTTGATGACGGCCACGCCGCCGGCGAGCTTGGCAAGACGCTCCTGCAGCTTCTCACGGTCGTAGTCCGAGGTCGTTTCCTCGATCTGCGCCTTGATCTGCGAGACGCGGGCTTCGATGTCCTTCTTCTTGCCCGAGCCGTCGACGACCGTCGTGTCGTCCTTCGTGATCGTCACGCGCTTGGCGCGGCCGAGCATCTGGAGCGTCACGTTCTCGAGCTTGATGCCGAGATCTTCCGAGATCGTCTGGCCGCCGGTGAGGACAGCGATGTCCTCCAGCATGGCCTTGCGGCGATCGCCGAAGCCCGGAGCCTTGACGGCAGCAACCTTGAGGCCGCCGCGCAGCTTGTTCACGACGAGCGTGGCAAGAGCTTCGCCTTCGACTTCTTCAGCGATGATGAGGAGCGGCTTGCCGGTCTGCACCACGGCTTCGAGAACCGGGAGCAGCTGCTGCAGGCCCGAGAGCTTCTTCTCGTGGATGAGGATGTAGGGGTCATCGAGTTCGGCGACCATCTTGTCGGCGTTGGTGATGAAGTAGGGCGAGAGATAGCCGCGATCGAACTGCATGCCTTCGACGACGTCGAGTTCGCTCTCGAGGCTCTTGGCCTCTTCGACCGTGATGACGCCTTCGTTGCCGACCTTCTGCATCGCCTTGGCGATCATTTCGCCGATCGACTTCTCGCCGTTGGCCGAGATGGTGCCGACCTGAGCGATCTCGGCCGAATCCTTGACCTTCTTGGCCTTCTTGCCGATTTCGGCGATGACCTGGATCACGGCCTTGTCGATGCCGCGCTTCAGATCCATCGGGTTCATGCCGGCTGCAACCGACTTCAGGCCTTCGCGAACGATGGACTGAGCCAGAACGGTGGCCGTCGTCGTGCCGTCACCGGCAACGTCGTTGGTCTTCGAGGCCACTTCGCGCACCATCTGTGCGCCCATGTTCTCGAACTTGTCCTCCAGTTCGATTTCCTTGGCGACGGTGACGCCGTCCTTCGTCGTGCGCGGGGCGCCGAACGACTTCTCGATGATCACGTTGCGGCCCTTGGGACCGAGGGTGACCTTCACGGCGTTGGCGAGGATATCGACGCCGCGCAGCATGCGCTCGCGAGCATCGGCGGCAAATTTCACGTCTTTGGCAGCCATCGGGCTGAACTCCTGTGAATGGTGGGGGAGAAAAGGGAGCGTGGGACGATCGGCGGCAACGCCGCTTACTTGTCCAGAACGCCCATGATGTCGCTTTCCTTCATGATCAGGAGGTCCTGACCATCGATCTTGACTTCAGTGCCGGACCACTTGCCGAACAGCACCTTGTCGCCCGTCTTGACGTCGAGGGGGACGATCTTGCCGGTCTCGTCGCGGGCGCCGGGGCCAGCGGCGATGATCTCGCCCTGCTGCGGCTTCTCACCGGCCGTGTCGGGAATGATGATGCCACCTGCGGACTTCGTCTCGGCATCGGCGCGCTTGACGACCACGCGGTCGTGGAGGGGACGGAACTTCATAGTTGGGATTGCTCCAAGTGGGAGGAAACGGTCTGCCTATCGACCAGAAATATGGTCGGCATGGCTCTGTTAGCAGCCAAGTGATGTAGAGTGCTAACGAGCCGGAGATACGGTGCAGCCGCCCTGCTGTCAAGTTCCGCACCAGCTAAATTGCGCTATTGATCCTCTGCGGAGGATTGGCGAGCTTCGCTCCTAGGTCGAATACAGACTTGAGACGCTACTTAAAGTTGTGTTAACAGAGTAAACCACGAGCAGGCAGCGGAAGACGACAATGGGTGATGCTGGAAGACACCGGACGATGTTCGCGCCAGATGGGGCAGTAGCAGATGAGCCGGTCGCAGATGGGCCAGACATGCCTGTAGCGAGCACTCGAATGGCCTACATGGCCGACCTTCTGCTCGAGCTAAGGATATGGCGGCCACAGAAGGACACGCAACACTTGCCGGCCTCTTGTCGCTCGCCCATAGCGAAGCTCTGAGTAAAAGCCGCTAAGCCGAAGCGCCGTCTAGGTGCGGACGATGAGCACCGGGATATGGGCATGCGTAACAGTCCTCGTCGCGACGCTCCCGAGCATCAAACCGGCCAGCCCATGCCGGCCGTGCGAGCCCATGACGATGAGATCGCAGCCCTTGTCTTTGGCGGTCTCGACAATCGCCTTGTGAGCCTGCGGATCGGTATTGTGAACGGTCTCGACTCGATGCCGGCCGCTTTGAAAACATCGGCAGATTTCGCCAGCAGCTTCTGCGCCGACTTTTCCATCGTCTGCTCGTAGTCGGCGGGCGGATACATGACGACGGCATCCCCCACGACAAGGCTCGACCAAGGCGGCGTCACATGGACAACGACAACACGCGAGCCAAAAGCCTTGGCCAGCGCGAGCCCATGGTTCTGCGCCAGTTCCGACAAGTCCGAACCGTCAATCGCGATCAGGACAGTCTTGTACATCAGGAAGACTTTCGTTGCAGCGAAGCAATGAGAAATGGCCGCCGAATCGTATGGTTTCGCACTCAATCGAGTTCGAGCACGGAGACAACGCGGAACGTCTTCAAGTCGCCGTCCGGCTCCTTGATCGAGACATACTCGCCCGGCACGAACCGATGCGAGTTGAGCCGGTAGCCAGTCTCGTCGTGCGCGGGATCGCCGTGGATGTCATAGTGAAAGGCCCACGCGCCGCCGCGCTTGCGCACCACGTGTCCGACTTCATCAGGCTCATGTTCGTCAAAACGGCGCACCCGGCACCGCTCCTTCAGATCATGATAAGCGTCGGTCAGGATATGACCGGCATCGTCGATGGGAGCGATAAACTCATAGCCCGTCCTGTGGCTGCCCTGCGGATGCCCCGGCTCCCGCGCCAGTTCAAGGCGGACGCGCCGCAACAAGTGTGACGGGCGAAGTGGAATGAGCGGCGGTCATGGCGTTCCCCAGGGCTTTTTGTTTCAGATCTTCGTTGCCCTCCATTAACGCGACGCAGCGTAGGACAACCTTGATCTCCGTCAAGGTTGTCCGCCCACGGTATCACGTCATGGTTGACGCGAAATCGAGATGTGTCGAAGGAGACGACAAATGAAGCGAACGGTTGCGGCCCTGCTGGCCCTGGCGTGTGTGTCGGCCGTACCGCTTCCTGGCCAGTGGGCGAAGAGAACCCCGACATCCAGCCCCCGGCCGACTCCCGCTGGCGGTGCATCCTGAAGGACCAGGTCAAGGCCGACAAGAACTGCGATCTTGCTGAGGTGCTCACCTACAGCGAACTCAAGATCGGCGACGAGGTTGCAATTTCCGGCAAGATATCCTGCGTCGATGGCCGCGAATATGACTACAACCGACCGCGCCCCCATCAGAAGTTCGAGTTCCGGCTGTGCGAACCCAGCGTGTGCTGATCGAACGGCTAAACGGCCGCTTCGGGTCGGAGCGACACGAGGCCTTGCCCGTGCCGCTCGATGCGTCCGGCCAGATCGAGTTCCATCAGGATCACCCGCAGCTCCCGCGCTCCCAGGTCGGTCGCCCGCGCCAGATCGTCGATCGGGATCGGCTGCGGCCCCATGGCCACCACGACGCGATCCCGGTCTGACGTGCCGATCAGCGGCGGTGGCCGTAGCGGCGCGGGCGGCACGTCTTCGAAAGCGGCGTGCGGCTCCATCGACCAGCGACGTCCCCGCGAGAGCCGGCGCCAGCGCTTCCAGCACATCATCCGCCGACGTCACCAGCGTCGCCCCGGACTTCAGAAGATGGTTCGTGCCCTCCGCGCGCGGATCGAGCGGGTGCCCCGGCACCGCGAACACTTCGCGGCCCTGCTCGCCGGCCATACGCGCCGTCGACAGTGTCCCGGATCGCCGCGCCGCTTCGATCACGACGACGCCGTGCGCCATGCCCGACACCAGCCGGTTCCGGCGCGGAAAGTCTTTCGCCCGCGGCTCGAACCCGGGCGGCATCTCCGTCACGAGGCAGCCCCGTCTCCGCGATAGCCGCTTGCAGACGCGCGTTTTCCGGCGGGTAGATGTAATCGATGCCACCTGCGAGAACGGCAATCGTGCCGGTCGAAAGGCTCGCCTCGTGCACCGCCGCATCGATTCCGCGCGCCAGCCCCGAGACGATCACCAGCCCGCGCCGCCCCAGATCAGATCCGAAACGTCGTGCGAGCGTGATGCCGGCAGCCGATGCTTGCCGCGATCCGACGACCGCAACAGCCGGCCGCTGCAGCAGCCGCGCGTCGCCTTTGACGTAAACGGCGGGCGGAGGCGCATCGACGTGAGCGAGCAGCGCCGGATAGCCAGGCTCGATGGTGAAGATGATGCGCGCGCCGATCCGTTCGGCCGCTTCCAACTCGCGCTCGGCCCGATCCTGCGGACAGATGCGCAGCGTACGCCCGCCGCGCTTGCGCGAGTTCCGGCAACGCATCCAACGCCTGCTCGGCTCCGCCGAAGTGATTGATGAGTTCGCGAAACGTGACCGGCCCGACGTTGTCGGAGCGGATCAGCCGCAGACAGGCGAGCCGCTGTGCCGGCTCCAGATTGCCACAGGAAGCGGCGCTGGAGTGAACAGATCGGAGTTTCACGACTTTGGCACCGATGCGCGGCTCCTCGCCCGCGAGCAACCGCTTGATGTTGGCTGAATGTTTCCACAGCAGGATCGGCGTCATGATCGCGCGCGAGAACGGCTTCCGGAATACTGTCCGGTGACGAAAAGGTAGACCGGCGCGACAACACTCGCGACGAGCCCTGAAAGGGATGAGTAGCGGGTCACAACCGCAAGAGTGAGCCACACTCCGCAGAAGACGAGAGCAGCCGGCCATGCCGCGCCGAACAGCACGCCAATGTAGGTGGCAACGCCTTTGCCGCCTTTGAATCCGAGCCATACGGGATACACGTGCCCGATGAAGGCACCGAGACCGGCGAGCAAGTCCCGCGAGGATGGCGATGCCATTGAGACCGCCGTAGTAGTGCCCGATCAGCACCGCCGCCGTGCCTTTCAGCGCGTCGAGCACCAGCGTCGCCGCCGCAAGTTTCTTGTTGCCCGTTCGAAGAACATTCGTCGCCCCGATGTTTCCCGACCCGATCGTGCGCACGTCGCCATGCCCCGCTGCCCGCGTCAGGATCAGCCCGAACGGGATCGATCCCAGCAAATAGCCGAGGCCGAGCGCCACCAGAGCCGGGAATGAGATCAAGGGGTCCATCGGCGCGAGGCTCCAGTGCTGGCGTCATGGTCGATGGCAGCCGCGCGAGGATCAGGTCCACTTTCGTGCCGAGATTGATCAAACTTCGCCTCAAGCCCATCAAACCGGCTCTCCAGCCGCTCCATCCGGCCTTCAGCCCGTCCATCCGGATCTCCAGCGCGTCGATCTTGCGTTCGAGCGTCGAGAACCTCTGCGTGTGCAGAAGCTGCGTCTCGCGGATGGTCGCAATCTTCACGTCGACGCCGGCAAAGCGCGCGTTCAAGTCATCTGGCAGGTGCGCGATGATGTATTCGATATCGGTCATGCGCTTTTCGAGCGATTGAGCCATTACACCCCTCCATTGTGGCTGCGCTTTCCCCGTCGGGCAAGTCCCGCAAGGTGCTCGTCCCCGTCCGTCAAGGAGGTGAACGGACGAGACGGCACGTTCCGTCGCTCAAAAGTGCCGCGAAGTTCGACTACCGCCCCGGTGCAAACTCGAACACGGTCTCGCCATCGACGAGCGTGCGCAGCACCCGGCCTTGCATCTTGGCCTCGTCGAACGGGGAGTTCTTCGATCGCGAGCGCAGGAGATCCTTGTTCACGACCCACGGCTCGTCGAGATCGACGAGGATGATGTCGGCCGGCGCGCCCTTCTGCAGCCGCCCGCCGGGCAACCCGAACAGCTTCGCCGGATTGACGGTGAGCGGACGCAGCAGCGTCGGCAAGCGCGACCTCGCCGGAATGGTAGAGCCGCAGCGCCGCCGCCAGCAGCGTTTCGAGCCCCACGGCTCCGTCGGCGGCCTCGGCGAAGGGCCGCCGCTTCACGTCCGCGTCCTGCGGATCGTGGCTCGACACGATCGTATCGATCTCGCCGTTGGCGACCGCGTTGACCATCGCCGCACGATCGTCCTCCTTCCGGAGCGGCGGCCGCACCTTCAAGAACGTGCGGTAGGAGCCGATGTCATTCTCGTTCAGCGTCAGGTGATTGATCGACACGCCGCATGTCACATGCAGCCCGCGCGCCTTCGCCTGCCGGATGATGGCGAGGCTCTCCGGGCATGAGATCGTCGCCGCATGATAGCGCCCGCCGGTCATCTCGACGAGACGAACGTCGCGCTCGATCATGATGATTTCCGCGACCTTCGATATGCCGGGCAGGCCCAGCCGCGTCGCCACCTCGCCTGAATTCATCGCCCCGCTGCCCGCGAGATAGGGATCCTCGGTGTGATGCACGATCAGCGCGCCGAAATCGCGCCCGTAGAGCAGCGCGTTCTTCATCACGCGCGTATTGGCGACGCTGGTCTTGCCGTTTGAGAACGCCACCGCGCCGGCCCGCTTGAGCAGGCCGATCTCGGTCATCTCCTCGCCCTTGAGGCCCTTGGTGACGGCCGCCATCGTGTGAATGTGCACGATGGCGTTGTCGCGCGCGCGGCGCTGGATGAAATCGACCAGCGACACCTGATCGATGACCGGATCGGTATCCGGCATCACGATCATCGTCGTCACGCCGCCCGCCGCCGCCGAATGGCTCGCGGTCTTCAACGTCTCGCGATGCTCGTAGCCGGGCTCGCCCGTAAACACCTGCGCATCGACGAGACCCGGGCACAGCATGCGTCCCTTGCAATCGACGACCGTCGGCGCCTTCCGGCGCGTTGCGGCGCAGATGCGCACCCAGATCGGCGATCACCCCATCGACGACATACAGCCCGCCCGGCTCGTCGCGGTTCGTCTCCGGATCGATGAGCCGCGCGTTGATGAACGCGGTCGGTCCGGTCGGTTTGCGCGCGGTTGCGGCGGAGGTTGGGCTCATGGAGGGTTTGCCGCTCACGATTTATTCGTCTCGGGTCGGGGCAGGTTCATCGCGAGCGCTTCGAGCACGGCCATGCGCACGGCAACGCCCATCTCCACCTGCTCGCGAATGACGCTGCGCGGATCGTCCGCAATCGTCGAGGCGATCTCCACGCCGCGGTTCATGGGCCCCGGATGCATCACGAGCGCGTCGGGCTTGGCCCGCGCCAGCTTCTCGTGATCGAGGCCGAAGAAGTGGAAGTACTCGCGCACCGACGGCACGTAGGAGCTCTCCATGCGCTCGCGCTGCAATCGCAGCATCATCACGACATCGACGCCTTCGATGCCCTTCCACATATCGGTGAACACCTCGACGCCAAGCCGCTCGGGCCGCGCCGGCAGCAGCGTGGACGGCGCGATGAGGCGAACCCGCGCGCCCATCGTGTTCAAAACGTCGATGTTCGAACGCGCCACGCGCGAGTGAAGAATGTCGCCGCAGATTGCAACGGAGAGACCCGCGATGCGTCCCTTCGCGCGCCGGATCGTCAGCGCATCGAGCAGCGCCTGCGTCGGATGCTGGTGCGCGCCGTCGCCGGCGTTGATGACCGAACAATCGACCTTCTGCGACAGCAGCTCGACCGCGCCCGCCGCATGATGCCGGACGACGATGATGTCCGGCCGCATGGCGTTCAGCGTGATCGCCGTATCGACCAGCGTCTCGCCCTTCGTCACCGACGACGTGGCGACGTTCATGTTCATGACGTCGGCGCCGAGCCGCTTGGCGGCCAGCTCGAACGAAGCCTGGGTACGGGTCGAACTCTCGAAGAACAGATTGATATGCGTTCGCCCGCGCAGAACCTGCCGCTTCTTCTCCGCTTGCGGAGGCGAATTGGCGTTCTTGTCGGCGAGGTCGAGAAGGAATTCGATTTCGGGCACCGTCAGCTTCTCCGTCGAGAGAAGGTGGCGATGCGAGAAGCTCTTGGCTTGCTTCTGTGCGGATATGGCCATTAAAGCGGTGTCTATACGCGCTCGATACGGAGGTGGGCAAGCGGCCTTCCACAGGTCTGCCCAATTGGCGCGACTTCAAGGTTGCAATGTGCTTAAAACTTGCGGCCCAGGAGACCTTTGGAGCATGAGCGACCGCTTCGCGACCCATAACGTGACGAACCAGGTTCCGCCGCTCACGGACGTCAACCTTTTCGCCTCCGACACGGCCTTGAACGATGCGGTCACGCGCGAGGGGGCCGCTGCGTCCGCCCGCACGCTGAACGCCTTCGGATTGACGGCCGGTTCGGAGGAATCACGCGAGCTGGCCATCCTGGCCAACCGGCATCCTCCCGAGCTGAGCACGCACGACCGCTATGGCCGCCGCCTCGACATCGTCACCTACCATCCCGCCTATCACGATCTGATGCGCCGGTCCTTTGCGGAAGGCCTAGCCAACTCAGTCTGGGCGCATCTGGGTCCGGCCGGTGGGACGCCCGAGAAATCGCCCCACGTCGTGCGCGCAGCCGCGCTGTTTCTCGCTGCCCAAATGGAACCCGGCCACTGCTGCCCGCTGACCATGACGAACGCCGCCGTGCCGGTCCTCCTGAAGAACGAGACATTGGCCCGTGATTGGCTGCCTCTTGTCCTGTCCCGCACGTACGATGAGCGCTTCGAACCCGCCGTTGACAAGGCCAGCGTAACCATCGGCATGGGCATGACCGAGAAGCAAGGCGGCACCGATGTCCGCGCCAACACGACCCAAGCCGTGCGCAACGCCGAGGGCCTCTACACGATCGCCGGGCACAAGTGGTTCATGTCCGCACCGATGTCGGACGCTTTCCTTATATTGGCCCAGGCGCCGGGCGGCCTGTCGCTCTTCCTGATGCCGCGCTTTCTGCCGACTGGCACCGCCAACGCGCTCCACTTCCAGCGCCTCAAGGACAAGCTCGGCAACCGTTCGAATGCCTCGTCCGAGGTCGAGTTCCACGATGCAACCGGCTGGCTCATCGGCGAAGAAGGCCGCGGCGTGGCGTCCATCGTCGATATGCTCACCTACTGCCGTCTCGACTGCGCGGTCTCATCCGCCGCGCTCATGCGCTCGGCCGTCGCCAACGCGATCCATCACGCCGAGCACCGCCACTCCGGCGGACGCGCACTCATCAACGAACCGCTGATGCAGCAGGTCCTCGCCGATCTGTCGCTCGACGTGGAAGCGGCGATCGCGCTGTCGTTCCGCCTCGCCCGATCCTTCGATCGCGCCCGCGATCCCCGCGCCGCCGCCTGGCGCCGGCTGATGACGCCCGTGACGAAGTACTGGGTGACGAAAATCGCAAGCCCGCTGATCGCGGAAGCGATGGAGTGCCTCGGCGGCAATGGCTACGTGGAGGAGTGGCCGCTCGCAGCACTCTACCGTGAAGCACCGGTCAACGCGATTTGGGAGGGCTCAGGCAACGTCATGTCGCTCGACGTCCTTCGCGTCTTGCAGAAAGAACCAGACGTCGCCGAATTCGTGACCGAGGAACTGCGCGCTGCTTGCGCCGGCGACGCGGCGCTCACCGCTGCCTTTGACCGATTGCAGGCGGTACTTTACGAGCCGCGCCTTCTCGATGTGACGGGCGCGGCAACTCGTCGAGAGCCTGGCCAAACTCGCCGCCGCCGCGATCCTGCGATCGCAGGGAAATACCGCCGTCGCCGATGCTTTCATCGCGACGCGAATCGACGGCCCCGCCCGCTCCACCTATGGCCAGGGGCTGGAGGCATTCGACCTGAAGGCCATCCTCTCCCGCGCCACCCCGAACCGGACCTCATAGTTCGCCCCGATCGACTTCAATAGCTGTCCACAAACGAGGTTGCGGGCTCGGACGGCCTGGGCTACACGATCGGCCACGAAGCCGGGCTATGCCGTTGTTCGCTGTGCGATGAGCTATCGAACCTATGGCCATCGCCACGTCGCTTGTTCGGGCCTTCACTCCGATAGGGAGTAGAGCCTTTTCATAGTGTTAGCTGCCGTAGCTCAGTGGTAGAGCACTCCCTTGGTAAGGGAGAGGTCGAGAGTTCAATCCCCTCCGGCAGCACCAGATATTATCCAAACAAAAACAATGGGTTAGGCGCGTTTTGCGGCTTGCGCTCGGTTGCTGCCGAAAGTGCTCGGGGTAGCGCTCTGGGTAGCGGAAAACGAGTGAGCGTTGTTCGGCGACCGGCAACCAACCGGATATCAACCCATACCGGCTATCGTGGGGCTCGTTTTCAACAACGTGAGCAACCACTGCATGCGTGTCTTCGGGGGCATGGTCCGACTGCTCGCGCCCGAGTTCGAGCCAAAGTCGACCAAGGTGCGTCTGGCCAACCATACCGGCCTCTCCTCACCATTACTAATGGGTAAACCCGATCAATGTTTAGCTGCGGGTAGCGATCCAAGCCACCTACGACACAGCGGCGCCGTCACCAGGGGACTGCGCGCAGTTTTGTCCCTTAGAAGCCGCTCTCGCGCTGCGCGCAGGGTCTCGGAGGGCAATTCTCCGAAGAGCTTTTTGTACGACCCAGAAAGCCGGCCCATATCGGATGCGCCCTGCTGCTTGCATGATGTGCGTGATGGTGAGGCGCTCACCCATTGCGCAATAAAGGTGTTGCCTGATCATATTCAATTGCCGAAGACGCAGATAACGGACCGGCCCCATTCCGATCACCCGATGGAACGCCCGCAATAGAGTACGGGGGATGGACGTGCGCTGCTTCTGCCATGTCTTCGACGTACCATCCGTCGCCGACTTCTCCATTGTCCAAGTTCGATAAGGCACGCGTGACGATGTCGTTGGCCTTGAGGCCCGTACTTTGTCCAAAGGTTTGCTCGAAAGCTCGATCGTTTCATTCGATAGCAAGCGGCTTGCGGTTGCCAGTAGTTCCGCTTCGGCGGCTTCGGTCAGGGCATCGCACGGCTCCTTCCGAGGCAAGGGCATGCAAGCGTTCGGCCTGAACGACCACGTTTCGATATTTTCGTCTGGTGGAATTGGGACGAGACATGCCCGGCGTTCGGTCAGCCGCACCTCGCACATTGTCGTTTCTGAAGCAATGCGCCTCGACCATTGCGCTCGGCAGCGAGACGGCCAGCCACGTGCGCGAGCGGTCAGCGGAGAAAAACGAAATTAACCCCCCGGCGGCAGCAGAACAAAATCCTGCGACGTGACGATTTCACCGTTGATCGTGATGAAGGCGGCCGAAGGCCGATGGCGTCCGATCAGGAGATAAGTGTCATCGTGCACAGTTCCGTGGACCACACTCGCCCCGCCGTCACTGCCGAACTGCAAAACGGTTGAGAGGTCCGGTGGAAAGAAATAAAGCCCCCAGGGTGCTTCCTCGCGCTTCGTTAGCACGAAGGACGTGTGAGCCTGTTTTATGGCCCTGCAGTATTCATCAAACGATAACGTATTCATTGCGCTATCAAGTTAAAGCTAAGCTAAAAATAAAAGCGCCAGTGCTGGACGCGGTGACGTCCTCAGAGCTGCTCGTGACGTCACGCTCATCGATCCCCTCTTGGACGACAATCGCCAAGTCCACCCTTCGGAAGACGAACCGAGTTTGTTGGCCACGGTGGTTAATTTCGAGCGTCCACTGCTGACGGAAGGTGACATATTCACATCACTCATGGCCATACCGCCCGTGTGGCGGAATTTACGTATCCAGGGTCAGCAGCTCCTGCCTAAGTCTTCGAGGGATGATGGGCGTCCCATATCTTACTGTACGTCAATATCAGATCGATGATCCTAGGAACCACAAATAGAACAATAATTTTTTCGATTCCATCAGCCAGCCAGGATCTGCGCCACGACTGGCGCTCGTTCACGTGAGCCCACCAATTGCTAACAAACTGCATAGTTTGGGCTGGAAAATGGGCAAAAGAGAGCATTGGTGCGGGGGGGAAGAGATCTTGCAGCGGCCAGTCCGATCGCCTTGGCCCTTGGGGGCGCCGCCGCACTTGCGTTCGTATAATGCGGGCACTCCGCTAGCGCTTGCCTCATAAGCGCTGAGCAGTCGGGTATCCCGGATCAAGCCTATCGCAACAAAGCTTGTCGCCTGCTCTTGGAGACCCGGGAGGCATCCGCCGAGATCTATCTGCGCGTCAGGTAATCACTTTCGGAGTCGATCTACATCGGCGAGTACTTCGGCGTTACCTCTCAAGGTGGCCTCAACCGCGACGGCCACTACGACGGTAGTCTCGAAATCTGGGATGGAAGCCAATCTCGAAACGATAGTGGGATGGAAGGGTTTGACTTTTCCACGCCAATGCTTACCAGATCCATGGGTCGCGCATTACCGATGAAAGTGTGGGCTCGCTGATGCCTGTGAGCTCCATTGAAGCGACTCCCGGCAACGCGCTGTTCGAGCTCTACCTGGAAAAGAGTTCTGGTTGATGACAAGGTCACGGTCCGTGCCGGTCAAATCGCTCCCAATTTCGAATTCTTTATTTCGGACGGCGCCGGCGTTTAGTCAACCTGGGGCTGGCCCTCAATTATATCCGCCGATCTGTCGAACGGCGGCCCTGCCTACCCGCTTCCGGCTCCCGGCGTCCGAGTGGCGATTACGCCCGACGACAACTCCGGTTTCATGGCCGCCGTTTTCAACGGCGACGTCGTCGACGACTGCCCGCCGGATGAAGATCCGCAGCGGTGCAATCCGCATGGCCTCGATTTTCCATTCGGCGACGGCGCCTTCATTATGGCTGAGGGCTTCTACAGTATAATGCGGGCGCGTTGCCCGGGCGCTTCAAGATTGGTGGCTGGTATCACTCGGGAGACTTCGAAAATCTCGCCAATCCCTCGATCATCGAAAGCGGCGGCTACGGTACCTACGCGATCTGGGACCAGACGATTGCAAAGCTGGGTAGCGAAGGGCGCAACGTCGCGGTCTTCGCTCGTGTCGTCGGCGCACCTGAAGATCACAATGAAGTCGACTTCTATACTGAAGGCGGCGTGACGGTAACAGGTCCCTTCGCAAGCCGCCCTGGCGATCTGTTTGGCATCGGTTTCGCATACGCCGGTTTCTCTAATGCAGCCCAAATCGCTGATCGCAAAGCGGGTCTCTCCATTGTCCGCGATTACGAAGCGCTCCTTGAAGTGAGCTACACCGCCATCGTCGCGCCCGGCTTCTCGGTGCAGCCCGATCTTCAATATTTCTGGAACCCGGGTGGAAGCGCACCAGATGTGAGCGGCACACTCCCGGTTGAAAACGCACTTGTTCTCGGCATTCACTCGACCATCAACTATTGAGACGTGGCTCTGGCGAGACATTCGGGAGGAAATTGCTGTTTGCCAACGACTACAACACCCCCCGAAGTCACGACCGACGTCAGCTTCAAGCTCGATGACAGCCGGTCCATCTCCGCCAAATATTACTACTCTTGGAAGGAACCGGGATCGCCGAGGATCAAGGGATTGGCATCGGCTACAGGTATAATCTTTAATTCGGGCCCCACTACAATTCAAAGTGACCGCGTCGAGGATGATGAAACCGTCGCGCCGTCACAGGTGTAAAAGTCGCCAGCAATTCGACATAACTCAGTTGAGGCGCTCAACTTCGGCAGCCATGTCTGGAATAGCCGCACCCTGTAGGTCGCGTTTTCACACTTCAAAATCCAGACGGCGTCGCCCGATTCCGGGTGCTCTCTCTCAGCGCTCAGCGCTTTTGCACAAGCATAACCCTGGTCGCGTATTTGGGCTGCAATGATCTCTGCGGGCTGCTCCTCTGCACCTTGTGCTGGCAAACAAGACAGCTGCAAAGAAATCGTACTGAACGTTAGTTTGCATGACGTAGGTTTCATTTCGAAAGGCTCCTTGCTCCAAATAAACGCGGCCAGCCCCGTTTGTTGCCTTCCACACTATGCGCAACTGCAAACGCTTGCCTGTCGATTTCGGCGAGAATGTAACCCTCAAAAGAACAACGGCAAGCTTTTGCATAGCCGCCGCTAGACAGAAGACAAAGTGCGAGGGGCATCGAGGTGCCTGCCGACCAATCCATGCCGGGTCTGATTGCCCGCTTGCGTAAGGCGGCACACGCGGCAACGGGGACTTCCGGCCCTACACTCGATACCTGGCTGTATTAACGACACATGCGGCTCACCGCTGTCCTATTTGTTATCGCTTCTTGCTGCCCATACTGACTTGGTATTCCGTTTAGGCGTGCGACAGGCGGCTTTGCCAAACATGAAACGCAGCGCCATTTCGGATGAACATTAATCTGTCCAATCCGTCTGATGAGACTGCGCAGTTCTAGCCCAGCAACCCGTCGTGCTGCGGTGGCAACGGAAAACTAGGCCCTCTCACGCTGTTTATCTTCTGGCCAGCGATCGAAAGTAGACCGCACAGCAATCAGATAAACCGAGACCGTGTGCAGCTGATCGCCGTCCTGATGCGGCCTGTGGTACCGATAGCTACCGATCGGCGTCGTTCCGACTTTCCCCGCAACGCCCGCTTCCTCCATGGCTTCCCGCGCGGCGGCCTCATGGGGTTTCAGACGCTTTGCTGGCCATCCTTTAGGAATGACCCACCGACCCTTGCCGCGGGATGTCACACGGAGAATGAAGGGCTTCTGGTGTTCGGCTGCGCAAACGCAAAGCGCACCTACCTGCTTCAAAGGTTTCATACGATCATAAGTTGGCCCATTGCTCGCAAAGGGCAAGCCCAGTTGAGGAAAGATCCACTGTCACACCGTCGAACAAAAAGAACTCTGGCGGTTTGCTGCGAGACATGCAGATGCTGGCCGGTCATAGCGCACTCAGAACCACGCAACGATACATTTACCCGGACGCGGAAGCTCAGACACGCGTCGTGGATCTCGACTAACCGATCGTTCGCCAGGTAGAGCTTTCCGTCTACTTCATCGAGCTAAGCACCTGCTCAAGGAACTGGTCGAAGTGAGCCACGGTGATCAGACCCTGTCGAGGAAACTCGATGTCGGTAATAATGTAGAGGGCAAGAGACATTGCGGCTGCGAATGTCGTCATATGCACGATGCTTCGCTTTTCTGCGGCGCCCATGCCAAGGCCGGCAAGTAGTGACCCACCGAGCCCCAAGCCAAACAACATAATGTAAATGATCCGTGGTGGATGCCTCTGATTCGGCGCCCGATCGATCGCGAGCGGATTGATAAGCGTCATTGAGCGCTGGAAGAATTAAGTTGCACGGCGATGTTGTGGGCGCCCGACTGCAGGCTGCAACCGCACCGTCCCACACATCTGCTTGTACTTCGGCAATTTTCGCCAGCTGCGTTCCATCATAAATGGAGGCATCTTCGATGATCGAAAATCCCATCGGCAGTCGATAAAGCTCGAGACGCTGAGTGAGGTACGTTTTCAGTTTCGCCCTCAAATCGATCTTCGATTGGTCATCAAGCATTCCCAACCGATGGTAGGCCGTGCTCACGGCGTTGGCCTCGTGGATGGTGTGGGCCCGACGCTCGTCAAATCGTTGCAGAGCTCCTGAAAGCGAAACCGCCAGCAGCAGCCCCATCAGAGCAAAGACGGCACCTTCAACGGCACTTAGACCGGCCATTGCTGCGCTGCCTTCATCAGACAGTCGCCGTGACCCTAATCGCCGCCCCACTTCCATGAGAGCGAGCGACCCGATGAACATGGCCAACGCGACA